>CALCCF010000055.1 GCA_937899905.1 uncultured Phycisphaeraceae bacterium | reverse complement strand
TCCTGCCCTTCCATACCGTGTTCTCTGCCGGCGGCTTAGCCCCTAGCGTCCCATCCTCACAGACGGCTCGATCTACCTCTACCCACGCCGCGGGCCCCTCCGATCGACGGAGGGGCCCGCTTTCGTTGCCGCCTCTGGGTCTGCCTGCGGGCCACGACCGGCATATCATCGAGGCCACGCTTGGCAGCGGAGCCGCACGCGGCCCCACTCCAGCGATGGCGACAACACGGGGTGTGGCGCAGCTTGGTTAGCGCGTTTGACTGGGGGTCAAAAGGTCGCAGGTTCGAATCCTGTCACCCCGATTCGTGAAGAGCATCGGTGAAGAGTGCCGGTGCTCTTTTTGCATGGTGTCCGAGCAGCGCACCCGGCATGAGCGATTGCCCAGCGAGCCGATACCATCGGGCATGTTGTACGTCTTGTTCGCGTTGCTCGCTCCCGCGTTGACACTCGCCGATCCTGACCCCACGCTCGCCCCCATGGCCGGCCTCATCGAGCGGTACCGGGCCGATCTTGGCAGCGTCAGCCGCTTCCATGACACGCCGATGTCGATCCAGGATCTGGAACGCGCCGAGGCGTTCAACCAGGGCTGGCTCGATCGCCTTGACAGCGTCGACTTTCAAACGCTCGACGTCGACAACCGAGCCGACTACCTGTTGCTCCGTGAGCATCTGCGATTCGAGGTGGACCAAGCCGAGTACGAGCTTGCGCAGCTGGCGGAGATCGAGCCGCTCGCGCCGTTCACGAAGCCGCTCGTTGCGATGCTCTCGGCCCATCGCCGGATGGAGCCCATCGAGCCACGAGACGCGGCCGAGACGCTGAGCAACCTCGCCCCCCGAATCGCTGAAGCGACCGAAGCCCTCGCAAAGGCGGACACCGAACGCGATCGCGTGCTCGCCCGACGTGCGGCCATCAAGCTGGATCGCCTCGCGTGGTCGCTCCGCCGGTGGTACAACTTCTACAGCGGCTACGACCCCATGTTCTCGTGGTGGTGCGAGAAGCCCTACGACGCATGCGCCACAGCGCTGCGCAAGCACTCCGAGAAGCTCCGCGAGACCGTCGCCGGCATCACGGCGAGCGAGGACCCGGTCATCGGTGATCCCGTCGGTCGCGATGTCCTCCTTCGGATGCTGCAGCACGAGATGATCGCCTACTCGCCCGAGGAACTGATCGAGATCGCCGAGCGCGAGTACGCGTGGTGCCTCGAGCAGATGCTCCAAGCCTCACGCGAGATCGGCTTTGGCGACGATTGGAAGGCCGCGCTCGAGCACGTGCGTGACCAGCACGTCGAGCCCGGCGAGCAGCCCTCGATGATCGCCGAGATGGCCCACGAAGCCGTCGAGTTCCTCGAGGCTCGAGACCTCATCACCGTGCCCGAGATTGCCAAGCAAACGTGGCGCATGTCCATGATGTCGCCCGAACGCCAGAAGGTCAGCCCCTACTTCCTGGGCGGCGAGACCATCATCGTGTCGTATCCCACCGCGGGCATGGAGCACGACGACAAGCTCGCGAGCATGCGCGGCAACAACCGCCACTTCTCCCGCGCCGTCGTGCATCACGAGCTCATCCCCGGGCATCACCTCCAGCGGTTCATGCTCGACCGCTACCGCACACATCGCAACCTGTTCTACACGCCGTTCTGGATCGAGGGCTGGGCGCTCTATTGGGAGATGCACCTGTGGGACCTCGATTTTGCGAACGGCCCCGAGGATCGCATCGGCATGCTCTTCTGGCGGATGCACCGCTGCGCCCGCATCATCTTCAGCCTGCGGTTCCATCTTGGCGAGATCACCGCGGCCGAGGCGGTCGACTACCTCGTCGAGAACGTCGGGCACATGCGCCGCAACGCGACCGCCGAGGTCCGCCGCTCGGTCAACGGCGATTACCCGCCGCTCTACCAGGCGGCCTACATGCTCGGCGGCCTCCAGATCCGCGCCATGCGCGAAGAGATGGTCGTCAACGGCGACATGACCGACCGCCAGTTCCACGATGCCATCCTGCGTCACGGCTGCATCCCCATCGAGATGCTGCGGCTCATCCTGCGTGACGAGCCAATCGAGCGCGACTACACACCAGCGTGGAGGTTCGCGGGAGAGCTTCCCGGTTCGTAGACTGCGTGATGCCCGATCCATTCCATCTCGCGTTCCCCGTCAACGACCTCCAAGCCGCCCGCGCCTTCTACGGCGGGCTGCTCGGCTGCCCCGAGGGACGCAGCAGCGACCACTGGATCGACTTCGACTTCTTCGGCCACCAGATCGTGGCCCACCTGTCTCCTGGCGACTCGGCTGGCGACACCGCAACGAACCACGTCGACGGCCACGGCGTGCCCGTCCCACACTTCGGCGTCGTGCTCGACATGGACACCTGGAAGAAGCTCGCCGACACGATGCGTGCGGCGGGCACCGAGTTCGTCATCGAGCCCTACATCCGCTTCGAGGGCCAGCCCGGCGAGCAGGCGACCATGTTCTTCCGCGACCCATCGGGAAACGCCCTGGAATTCAAGGCGTTCGCGGATCGATCGCAGCTGTTCGAGAAGTAGGCCAGATGGTGCTCAGTCGCTATCCGGACGCGGGCCACGTCCACGCCGGCGCGGGCCTCGCGGTCGATCACGCTCGCCGTCAATGCGCCGCGGTCCACCGCCCCGACGCGAACGCAGGCTCTCGTCCGGCGTGCCGCGCCACATGCGTGGGATCTGCGGGAAGTCCTCAGTGATCACGTAGTAGTACGTGCCCTCAGGGAACTCGGGCGTCACACCAAAGCGGCCGTTGCACTCATCAAGATCGCCCGAGCCTTCGAGATACTCATAGTCGAGTCCAAACGTGCCGTCGTACGCGCCGCCCGGTCCTTCGGGAGGCGCCGGCCGCTCGCCATCCTTCACGGCATAGCTCGAGGTGAGCATGCGCACTTCCGAACTCGCGTCGTTGGCATCGCTGTAGCCATACGGGCCATAGATCGGGAATCCGTCGAACGCCCAGCCCACCAGGATCATGCGCTCGACGCCTTCCTCGCCGCCGAGCCGGTCGAGCAGCCCGGTCGGCACGCCGTGGTAGTGGTACTTGCCCGTCGGCTGCACGTGCGCGTGGTTGTCGTCGAGCCCCAGCGGCACATCCCCGCCGAGGGCCTCGTAATTCCAATCAGACCCGCCACCGAACGTGCGTGTGCGGTTCGCGGTCCAGAACTCGCCCGTCCCCGCATCGAAGACCACGCCGTTGACCCCGATGCCAAATTCGGGCCGTGCGGCCGTCGGAGCCTCGGCGATCTGCGGATTCAGCGGAACGCGATACTCATGGTTCTGCGCACGCAACGCGTTGGGATTGCCGCGGTTGGGAAACTCGCCGGTGTCGTGCCCGGGCAGCCCGTTCGAGCGGATGACGCGAAAGTCGCCCTCAACGGTGATCGTGACCTGCGGAACCGGGAGGCCGGCCTCTGATGCTTGGTGCCGATGCTCCTGCCCAGGCGAGCCAGGCTCATGCTCGTGGTCCGGATGCGCCGGATGGGCTAGCGCATGCCCGGCGATAAGGGCGACGATGGTTGCGGTGGTCAGCGAGACACGACCTCGATGGCGGGGCATTGCAGCCTCATGCTTTCTCCCGTGCTTCATGATGCAGAACGCGAGCGTCCTGCGTCTATTGCTCGATTACGGTGCACTTGTGACATGCCTCGCCACGCTCTGCCCCGCGATCCACCCGCTCGCCCATGCCCACTGGAAGTTGAAACCCCCGATGCGGCCGTCAACATCCAAGACCTCGCCCGCGAGCCACAGATTCTCGCACACGCGGCTGGCCATCGTCGCCGGATCGATCTCTCCCAGCGGAATGCCGCCGGCCGTCACCTCGGCATAAGTGAACCCGCGATCGCCGGCGATGTCGACCGGCGTACCAACGAGCGCATGCGCGAGACGGCGTCGCGCGTCGCGACCAAGCTGCGAGCCCGCTGTAGCCGGATCGATGCCGGCATGCTCGCACAACGCGCGCGCCAAACGCTCGGGCAGGTTTTCACGCAGATACGAAAGTGGCGTTCGTTGCCCAAGCCCCTGCAGCGCTGCGTCCACACCCTCAAAGTCCTCGCCGATGAGCCAGGAAACGTGCAGCGAAGCGCCCGGTTCTTCGAGTCTCGCGGCGGTCAGATACCGCGACGCGTCCATCGGTGCCGGTCCACTGAGACCAAAGTGCGTGCACAGCAGGTCGTTCTCGAACCGCGCAAGCCGCTTGCCGGTCCCCGCACGAACCTCGACGCCCGCCCGACAGCTCACGCCGCTCAACTCGGTGATCCAAGTCGACTCTGGCCCCGTCGTCATCGGCACAAGGGCCGGAAAGATATGGTCGGTGATGCTGTGCCCCAGCGTGCGCGCCAGTGTGTAGCCGCCACCGTCGGATCCACTGCGCGGCAGCGCCTTGCCACCCACGCAGAGCACGAGCCGGTCCGCTCGCAATGACTCCTCGGCGTCCTGCCGCCTGAGCACGAATCCCTCACCGTCGCGCTCGACTGAGCCCACGCGCCAGGGGTGCACCAACTCGATACCAAGCCGCTCGGCCTCGCTGAGCAGTGCGCCGAGGACGGTCTGTGCCTTGTCCGTGGTCGGGAACAGCTTGCCCGTGGGCTCTCGCTTGAGCGTGACGCCGAGTTCCTCGAAGAACGCGACCGTATCCGCCACGCCAAACCTACGGAGCACCTTGCGGATCGTGTTTCGAGACGTGCCCGCGTACTGCTTTTCGTCGATCTCGTGGTGCGTGACGTTGCATCTCCCGCCGCCAGCGACGAGGATCTTCACGCCCACCTTCTTCGCGCCATCCAGCAAGACGATGCGCGCCCCCGAACCCCTGGACTCGACGACGCGGCCGGCAGCGATCGCGGTCATCAAGCCCGCCGCTCCCGCACCAACAATGGCAATGTCCTTGTGCATCAGCGGCCGGCTGCCTCCGACGAGATCGGTGTGCCTTGGTGGAATCGCATGCGCCACGCACCATCGTGCCACACCCATACCGAGCTCCGCAAGGCAGTACGTCCGCTTGCCGGCTCGGCCGACCGGTATGTCAGCAAGGCCACACCACGACCAAGCTCGCATACATCGCACTCGGACATACCGATCTCTTCGGTGGCCCTGGTTGTGCTCAGGCCGAGCAGCGTGCGCTCGCGTGACCAGGCACGACCCGAAGCCCCAAACTCGACAAAGTCAGGATGGAGCACCCGCTCTAGGGCCTCGTAATTGGCGCGAACATCGGCTTCGAGCAGCGACGATTCCAGTTCGATGATGGCGCCCGGATCGTCGATGGCATGTGGCGTGCCGCTGGACACGAATCGCCTAGTTCTTGCGGAAGCCGTGCACGGCGTGGCGCAGCGGCACGCCGTACGCGCGCTCGGCGTGCGTCGCGTTGGTCAGGGCTTCATCAAACGCGCGGGGCGCCAGGAGCATCGCGACCGGCGTGATCGGTCGGCCACCAGGCCCCGAGGCTCGCGACAGCGACGCCACGCGCTTGCGAAATCCACGGCCGCGCCCAATCGCCGCGCACAACAAGATCGCAATGCGGTCAACTTCCGGAAGGCTGCGCCAGAACCGACCTATTACGATGATCCCCATCGGTACGCCGATAGCCACCGCGATGATGCCCAGCCGAGCCTGTGCCGGAAGCGATTGGTGCCACGGCAGTGCTTCGGCTGCCGGTTCCATGGGCGCGCCCAAGTCCTCGGGCGCACCCGGATTCACAAACTCGATCGGCCCGATCTCGATCCGCTCTTGCTGCCCAAGTGCGGCAGCCGCGATGCAGCCAACCAAGAGCACGGCAACCAACGCAATCAAAGACCTCATGCCACGGCCCCCTTCTCCCGCTTCGAGCCAGAGCCGCGGCCGTTGGCGCCGCGTTGCCATCGTTGCCGTGCCTCAGCCTCGAGGCTGCCAAGGCACGCCGTCGCCCGGCTGCGTGCAGAGGCATCGGCATCATGCCGCGCCATGTCTGCGATCACCGCGGCAAGGTCCGTCCAACGCCCGCCCAACGAGAGCTCCGGTCCGCGCCGGAGCACACGCGACGCCACCCAAAGCCCCGATACGCGGTGCGCGGCCCGCTCATCGCCAAGCATCGAACGCAATGCCGATTCGCACGCACGCCGGGTGGACTGATTGGGCTTGCCCTCGACACCGACCAGCCCCGCGCGCACGGCGTTGGCACGCACACGCTGGTGCTGGTCGCTCGACAACTCAATGAATCGTTCCGCGGGCGTGTCGATCATGCCGCGACGTCGCCGATCTTCGAGCGCTTCGACTGCGTTCGCGCGCACACGCGGCGACGGATACGCGCACGCCGCCTCGATCGCCTTGCCAATGTCGCGGCCCGGCGCGATGGAGAGCGCCCGCACGGCCGTCGCCGCCACCCGCTGCCGCGGATCGTCCTCAGCCAAGCCACCGGCGGGACCGGCGACCATCACCGCGGCCAGCAACGCATCACGGATGCCCTGGTTCCGCGTGGGCAGAAGCAACCGCTTGGCGAGCGTGATAGCCAGGACCCGTTCGTCCGCATCGCCCTCTTCGATCGCGCCGATCATCCATGACGCGTGTGGGTCCGTCCGCTTGAGCGCCACTCGAGCCGCGCACGCCGCCAGTGGTCCGGCCCCGCGCCGACCCATGCGTTCCAACTCCGTACGGCCGATTGATCGCACCACCGGATCGGCGTGCCGCGCGAGCGGCGGCATCCACTCGTCTACGGCCTGGGTCGCGGCCGGCGTGGCTTCCATCGGCTCACCGATCCGGCTCATCGAGAGCACCGCCGACCGAGCGATCGAAGGATGCGGATCGTGCGCCAGGTCCTCGATGAGCGTCGGTGGCGCGTGGCGCGCGAGCGAGTACCTGACCCGCGGCTCGTCATCACCCAGCCGAGGCGCCAGCACGCGCGCCTGCGTCACTCGGTCGACCTGCAGCGCCGAGAGCCACTCAGCCAGCCCCGCCCGAGCATCGGTCGAGAGCCGCTCGATCGTCGCCTCGTTCGGCACCGGGCACGCCTCGGGCCAGTCCAGCGGCGGCGTGGAGTCCTGGGCCGCCGCAAGCGTTGCGGCGCTCTGGCGGATCTTGGGCCGCGCCTGCAATCCCGCGACTCGGCTCGCCCGAAGCCGCCGTCGCGCCAAGAACGCTCGCTCGAGGATGATCTCGTGCTCCGCCGGTGTATTCGCCCGGCTTAGGCGGTCCGCTGCCGCCTGATTCAGCCCGTCCATGACGATCCACGAGAATGCCCGCCGCCTCGCCAGTGGCAGGCTTGCCTTGCGAAGCACCGTCCGCAGCGCGCCGTGCGCGGCCGTCGGCTTACTCGCCAGCCACAGCGCCAGCGGGCTCCCGATGCCGCGCCGTCCGGCCGACGAAGCCGGCTCACCCAGCAGCGCCACTGCAGCCAATAGCACGCCGAATCGTCGGTGCTGGTCAAACGTCGCCACCGCTTCGGCGATGACCGCCTCCACGCCGTCCACCGTCACAACGTCGCCTGACGACAGGCCCTCACCGTCTTCTATGGCGAACTCGTTCTCGAGCTCGGCCGCCCGGCCGGTCGCCCGCACCAGCGCCCGTTCGGCCGCCCGCACCACGCCGAGGTCATCATCGCCCAGCAGCGGCCCGACGCGCTCGAGTGCCGCCAGCGACCCAAGGTGGGCACCCACGAGACCGGCCAACTCGGCTGCCGAGGCTCGGGCGTGCGGGTCGTCGTCCGCGATCGCGCGATCGATGGCCCGGATCCACCGGCTGGAGCCCGCCGCGTCCAGCGCTCGCTCGCGCATCGGCTCGGGCACCGCGTGCCATCGCCGGGCCAGCTGGAACACCGCCTCCTGCCCCGCGGGCACGCCATGGCCGCCAAAGACCAAGCTGCCCACTCGCGATGCCACGGCCGACAGGCCCTCCAGCCCCTCGCCGCGCTCGGCTCGCCTGATGAGCCACGCCGCCGCCCGCTGGCGGTCCACGCCGTCGAGCCAGGGCAGGGCTTCACCAAGCGCCATGGCTCGCAGCGCTGCTGGCAGCAACCGGGCCCGGCGCAGCCCCTCGGAACGCCCCAGATCGCTCAGGGACTCGACCGAAGGGGTTGGGCGGCTGGCGGCGGCCATCGATGTTCCAGGAGCCTCGATTCAATCAGATGCGGGAATGTCTCGGCGCGGCCAGAAACATAGCGGCCCCGGCGCGGCAGGGCAGCGCAATCCAACCTATCGACAGACCATCTCGGGCCGGGCCACAACGGGCGAAGCCACGCAAGTGCCGCTACCATCATGGGATGCACCGTGCGCCGCGAATTATCTTGCCCCGTTGAGGGGCCCCCGCCGAGCCGCCGTCCCAACGGGCGGGTCGCTCGACCCGCGCGCCGATACTGAGAGCATCCAAACACCGATCCCCACAGCCCGTGCCAGGCCCCCTCGGCCTTGCCCGGGAGAGTCGATCCCTTCGCGGAGCGTCAGCCATGTCAGACTCAGCCCAGCCCGCCGCTCAAGAGCAATCCCAGCAACAAACCGAGCCGAAGAAGCAAAAACCCGACAAGAACCGCTACCGCCCCACGCTGAATCTGCCCAAGACCGACTTCCCAATGCGGGCTGGGCTGGTGAAGAACGAGCCGGCCAGCATCGAGCGATGGAACACGCTGGGCCTTTATGAGAAGCTGCGCGACCGCCGCAAGGACGCGCCCGACTACGCCTTCCACGACGGCCCGCCCTACGCCAACGGCTCGATCCATCTCGGCCACCTGACCAACAAATGCCTCAAGGACTTCGTCGTCCGCAGCCAGGGCATGCTCGGCAAGGACTGCCCGTTCGTGCCAGGCTGGGACTGCCACGGTTTGCCCATCGAGCACAAGGTCATGGGCGAGCTGGTCAAGAGCAAGAAGATCAAGGAGCTCGACGGCCTGGACGTCTGGGAGCGCCGCGCCCGCGTGCGCGCCGAGTGCGAGACCTACGCGCGCAAGTACGTGGACCTGCAGAGCGGCCAGATGGCCCGCCTGCTCACGATGGCCGACTACGAGAACCCCTACCTGACCATCCAGCCCGAGTTCGAGAAGGCCGTCACCGAGGTGCTCGCGGACCTGTGCGCCCGCGGGCTCGTCTACCGCGCGCTCAAGCCCGTGCACTGGTCGATCGCCAACGAGACGGCGCTCGCCGAGGCCGAGCTCGAGTACATGGATCGCGAGGACACGTCGGTCTACGTCGACTTCGAGGCCGCCGACAAAGAAAAGGTCTACGACGCCTTCGGCATCCCCGACGCCGAGCGGCCCGGCCAGACGCCCAGCTTCATGATCTGGACCACCACGCCCTGGACGCTGCCGGCGAACCTCGCCGTTGCGGTGGGCGCCAAGTTCACGTACGCGCTCGCGCGCATCGACGGCAATCTCACGGTGGGCTGCGAGGACTTGCTCGACCAGGTCGCCAAGATGGGTGGAGCCGAAGACGTCCACGTTTTGGCGACGACCAAGGGCAAGTCGCTCGTCGGCCTCCAGTACAAGCACCCCTTCTTGGAGTACGCGCCAACGCCCGTCGGCGAGCCCGACGCCGATACCAGCGGGTGCTGGGCCATCGTCGACGCCGAGTATGTCACGCTCGAGGACGGCACCGGGCTCGTACATACCGCGCCCGGCCATGGCGCCGAAGACTACGACACCGGCAAGCGCGTGGGTCTGCCGGTCTACTGCCCCGTGCTCGGCAATGGCACGTACGACGAGAGCACGCCCGAGTGGCTGCGCGGCCAGAGCATCTGGAAGGCCAACGACGCCATCACCGAGCGGTTGCGCGAGAGCGGGCACCTGTTCCACTCCAACCGATTCACGCACAGTTATCCGCACGATTGGCGTAGCAAGACACCGGTCATCTTCCGCTGCACGGAGCAGTGGTTCGTTGCGATCGACGGCGAGTTTAGTGTCGATGGCGACGAATCGAAGAGCCTGCGCGATCGCGCGCTCTGGTCCGTTGACGCGAGCAACCCCGACACCGTGGACTTCCATCCCGGGTGGGCGCGCAACCGCCTGCGCGGCATGCTCGAGAGCCGGCCCGACTGGTGCATCAGCCGCCAGCGTGCCTGGGGCCTGCCCATCCCCGCGTTCCATACCGCCGACGGCGACGCCGTTCTGACCGCCGGCCTTGTTCGCCACATGTCCGAGGTCTTCGGCGAGCACGGCTCGGACGCGTGGTTCACCAAGAGCCCGGTGGAACTGCTCGACGGCTGGGACCCGGCGACCGATCCGGACCTGCCCGATGAATTGAAAGGCCTCGACATGTCCTCGCTGCGCAAGGGCGAGGACATCCTGGACGTCTGGTTCGAGAGCGGCGCAACGTGGAACGCCGTGATGCGACGCCGGCTGGGCGTGTTCCCTGTTGAGCTCTACCTCGAAGGCTCCGACCAGCACCGCGGCTGGTTCCAGTCGAGCCTCGCGTGCGCGCTCGGCTCGGTTGGCCGCCCGCCGTACAAGGCGGTCGTTACGCACGGCTTCATGGTCGACAAGGACGGCCAGAAGCTCAGCAAGAGCCGCGGCGACACCATCGAGGCGCTGTTCACCAAGTACGGCAGCGACGTGCTGCGGTGGTGGGTGGCGTCCCTGAGTTATGAGAACGACGCGAAGGTTGACGACGAGTTCTTCGCGATCGCGGGTGACGCTTATAGGAAGGTGCGCAACACGCTCCGCTTTATGCTGGGCAACCTCGGCGATTTCGAGCCCGGTGACGCCGTCGATCTCGGCTCGATCGAGGCGACCAGCATCGACGCTTGGGCGCTCGAGCGATTCGAGGCGATGTCGCGCGAGGTGCTCGCGGCGTACGAGCGGTACGAGTTCCGGGTCGCACACGCCGCGCTGTACACGTTCTGCAACGACACGATGAGCGCGATCTACCTCGCGGCCATTAAGGACCGTCTCTACTGCGACAAGCCCGACAACGCGCGACGGCGGCGCACGCAGACCGTGGTACACCGCATCGCCGACGGCCTCTGCCGCTTGCTCGCCCCCATCCTGCCCCACACCGCCGACGAGGGCTTCCGGGCGCTCCACCGCGTGCCGGCGGACGACACCGAGGCCTGCGTGCACCTCGAGCCCGTGCTCCAGGACACCGGCATCGCG
>CALCCF010000054.1 GCA_937899905.1 uncultured Phycisphaeraceae bacterium | reverse complement strand
GGAGGATGTCCCGGAGCTCGTCGAACTCCCGCTTGCCGTTGTCCATTGCCGTGCCTCCCGCACCGTGTTCGTGTGAGACCATCGACCCGATGTCGGTGCGACTTCTGTCAAAGTCCCGTGCCAGACCGCACTTGGGTTCGCGCCGGGCCCCCGTTTGGGCGCTCGCGGGGACGGCGAACGCGAAAGGGCCCGAAAATCGTGGCGCGGCTTTGCGGACCTCCCGCTACGCTGGGGAGGCGTGGCGCAGGGGGGGAGGGGTTATGGCCGGGGCCTTTTGTCCTAACTCGATACGAGCAAAATGGTTAGCGCTGTTCCTTCTCGGACCCGTCGGGTTTTTGCTCGTGGGCTCGTCCCTCGGTCTGGAGCGCGACAGGGCAACCCAGATCCTGCACATCCGGGTGCTGGGAGATGTCGACTCGGCGGCTATGGTCCGAGAACTTGCCAGGCACTTGGATGACCTCGCCGGCCGAGGGTTCTCCGGGGCTCTGCTTGAGTTCGAGCCCGGGCGGGTCCGCGATGATCTGGCCTGGTCGCTTGGCGCCGCGATGGACGACGCGGATCGGCCCGTGTGGGTGTGGCTCACCGGCAGTGCCGGCAAGCCGACGGGGCCGGCCCAGTTCGAGTTGGCGGTGCGGGCCGAGGCGGCCTGGATGGACCCGCGGGCCTCGGTGGCCTGGGAGGGTCCGGGGCCGGGAGCAGCGCTCATGCCCGAAGAGCTGGATTCGGGGCGGATGACGCGCGAGCGGTATTCCTCGCTCTGGGTGGCTCTGGAGCGCCGCGGCGCGAGCACGCGGATCGCCGAGGGACTGCTCCGGCCTTCCGCCCCGCTGCGAGCCCGCTGGGTGGTCGATGGCGAGTGCGAGTTGGTCGAGGGCCCGGTCGAGCCGGGGCAGGACGCGGGACTGATGACGCTGGTCGAGCCGATAGCCGACGGCGGCACCCGGGGCGAGATCTCGGCGCGGGTCGCTGTAGCGCTGCGGCTCATCGATGGGACCGAGCGCTCGGCCCGGAACGTCATGCGACGGGCGATGGGAGACGCTGCTCGGGGCTTGCGACCGATCCGCGTGCGTGTCGAGAGCGAGCTTCGAGACACCATCGATCGCGCGCATGGGCTGCTGCGGCAGGCCCGGGCCGAAGAAGCCCTGGCGGGAGACACGCTGCGGAAACGAATCGACCGCGACAAGGGCGAAGCCGCGTACGAGCGGGCTGTGCGCGAGCGGGCTGCGGAGACCCTTCGCATCGTCGAGCGCGGCGAGTCGGCCCTGAAGTCGTTCGAGGCCATCGCGGCGGAGCACCCCGAGGTGCTGAGGACGCGGGCGCCGGTGCAGGCGGACCTGCCGGGCGTCGAGGAGACGGCGGCTCGCGCCTGGGCCCGCGAGATCGAGTATGTGCGTCGCAGCCTGGCGGGACTCAGGGCGGACGCCATGGCCCAGGCCCAGGGATCACCCTGATCGTCCACATTGTCGGGTGTGCATGAGCCAACTCGGCTCGCTATGGTGACTTGCGATGAGTGAGAACGGCGCAACACGGATGCCCGGACCCGGCGGGATGGCGATGGCCGGCGGCTTCGGCGGGGCGACAAGCGCCCGAAACGCCGTCGAGCTTCGCCAGGCGTTCTGGCACGACATGTGCCGCGAGATCCTGACCACACTGTCGGCCGAGGGTCTTCGCCGTCAGGACCGCCCAGCGGGCGTGGAATTGCCCGGCGGCGGCCAGCTTGTGAGCACCGTGACGCCCCCGCCGAGCGAGCCGGAGCTCTTCGACGGTCGGATCGCGATCCTTACCCATGGCGGGGAGCGCATCGCCATCGGTGAGGTGCACCCGATGCTGGCCTGCGGCATCAACGGCGACCTCGCGGACCGGACCGTGTCCAAGGCGGTGGAGTGCAGCATCTTCCAGGTGATGACCCCGGCTGGCGAGCTGTACACGGTGCCCGTGCACGAGATCCGGGCATTCCACGCGCTCACGCCCGAACTCATGAAGAAGCTCGAACAAGCCGGGCGGGTGAACCGTTCGCAACGAAGCGGAGCCGAGGATCGGGACATGCCCTTCGGCTTCGAGGCCTACACGTCGCTCGCGCGGGCCGAGCGCGAGCAGCAGTCGGCCGACCCGTACTACCCCGCGCCCTGACGCGGCGCGATCCCGAACCAGGAGTTTGCATGGCTCGGACCCTACTGGCCATCCCGGTGTACAACGAAGCAAAGTACGTCGAGCGCGTGCTCGGCCGCGTGCTTGAGTACGTGCCCGATGTCTTGGTCATCGATGATGGATCATCAGACGCGACGCCGTCATTGCTCGCGCAGTTCCCCGTCGAGGTCATCCGCCACGCCCACAACCGTGGTTATGGGCGCTCGCTTATGGATGCGTTCCGCTGGGCCGCCGTCGATCGCTTCGACTGGATCATCACGATGGACTGTGACGAGCAGCATGAGCCCGCGTCGATCCCGGACTTCCTGAAGGCGATCGATAGTGATGAACTCGACGTGGTCAGCGGCTCGCGATACCTGAACACGCATCCCGAAAACGACGCGCCGCCAGAGGAACGTCGGCAGATCAACGGGCTGATCACACGCGAGTTGAACAGCCGGCTCGGCCTTTCGCTCACCGACGCGTTCTGCGGCTTCAAGGCCTACCGCGTATCGGCGCTCGAGAAGCTCACGCTGGATGTCGACGGCTACGCGTTCCCGATGCAGTTCTGGGTGCAGGCGGTTGCGGCGGGGCTGCGTATCGGCGAGCTGCCGGTGCGGCTGATCTACAACGACGCGACGCGTTCGTTCGGCGGGCCGCTGGACGACCACGACCATCGGCTCACACACTACCGCTCGGTGTTGGCGCGCGAGCTCGAGAACCAGGCCACCACGCTGTCTCGGCGATGTCTGGCGTGAGCGCGCCATCGCGGGCGTCGCTGCTCGACGAGATCACCGTCCGCGCAGAAGCCGATACGGAGCGGATCGATCTTGCGGCGCCCGGCGCAGCGAAAGCCGCGGCGCGGGCGGAACTCGGCCTACCGATCGATCGCCCGATCGTGATGGTGGGGCACCAGGCCGAGGTCTGGCACGCGGGCATCCTCGCGAAGCTGATCGCCGCCGACCAGATTGCCAAGGATCGCGGCGCGTCGCTCGTGTGGCTCACGCCCGATCAGGACGACAACGAACCGACGATGCTCGCGTATCCGGCCGAGACCCATGAAGGCCGGCTGAAGCGACGCGAATGGTTGATCGACCCCAACGCATTCGTGCGTCGGGGCACGCCCACAGGCTCGCGCACGGCTATGGAGGCCGGAGTTGTGCCACGTGTGGCGCGCACGGAGTGGCCGCACGAGCGTGTGCGAGATGGCCTGTCGCGAATCCGGGAAGCGTTGGTCGCGCGGCAGGGCGAGGCGTCGCTGGCGATGCAGTTCACGGGCGCTGCGCTCGATCTCGTGCGCGACGCGCTCGGCATCCAGGTCGATCACGTGCTCTCGTGCAGCGGCATGGCCCGAGGCTCGGCCTTTGGCATGTGGGCCGAACGCATGCAGCGCGATGCGAAGGACTGCGTGCTCGCGTACAACTCGGCTGCACAAGCTGCTCCCGAAGCGCACGTGCGCGAACTTGGCATGGGGCCGCAGTGGGAGCTGCCATTCTGGGCGCTGACGCCCGATCGGCCACGAGTGCCGGTCCATGCGAGCGAAGAATTGCCGAGCCGATTCGCACCGCGCGCCTTGGCGATGTCCGGCTTCGCGCGCACGCTGCTGTGCGATGCGTGGGTGATGGGCACCGGCGGCGAGGCGTACGACGCGGTCACACGGCAGTGGCTCTCAACGTGGATGGGGCGTTCGGACCTCGCGCCCGGGGTCATCGCCTCCGCGACGCTGCGTCTGTCATTGCGCGAGGGACCACTGCCGGATCCGGCGAAGGCGGCGCGTGCGGCGTGGCAAGCTCATCATGCTCGGCACCATCCGGGGCTGCTTGGCCGAGACGACCTCCAGCGCACGCGTGACGAGCTCGTCGCCGAACTACAACGTGCGCCTCGCCGTTCGAATTCGCGGCGCGAGCTGTTTGCGAGCCTGCGCGAAGTCGTACACGCCGCGCAGCGTGAAGAAGTTGATAGCCTCGAGGGCTTGGACGATGTCGCGTCGGCCGAGCGTGAGCGGTTGCGCGATAAGGACTGCCTGCTCGATCGCACGTGGCCGTTCGCGTTGCATGACCGGTCCTCTCTCCAAGAGTTGGACGCCGCCGTTCGGAGTGGTGTCGGAGCACTGGCATGAGATGGCCCACATGCGTCTCGTCGCTGCTGTTTTGCCTCACGCTGGTCGCGTGCGAGCGTGAGCCAATCGCACCAGAGGAGGGCGTGCGCATCGCGACGACGAGCCCCGCCGTGGGCGTGATGCTGCGCGACTTCAAAGCCGAGTCGTTGGTTGTGGGGCGTTCGGGCTACGACGTGGCTCTCGACTCGGAGTTGCCGGTCGTGGGCGATATGGCCGGGTTCGACCTTGAGCGGCTGTCGATGCTTGGCGCGACGCACGTGTTCGTGGAAACCGGCGCGGCGAAGGCGCCACAGGGCCTGATCGAGGTCTCCAAGTCCGCCGGCTTCGAGCTGATCCCCTTCGAGCTCACCTCGCTGGAGCATCTCACTGAGCTCGCGACGCTCGTGCATGCGACGGTGTCGCCGCACGTGGACGCGGGACCGGATCCTGCCGGCCTGTTTGATTCGGCGCTGCGACGCGATCCATCGTTGTTCGAAGCCGGCACGGTGCTGCTGCTGCTCGCCGGCTCGGCACCGGCCGCCCTCGGCCCGGGCTCGGTACACCATGAGGTGCTGGTAAAGATGGGCGGGGCGGCCGCGATTGCCGCTGGGCGGCCCTACATGCCACTGGACGCCGAGGACCTGCTCGAGCTGTCGCCCGAGGTGATCGTGCTGTTCGCGCCCGAAAAGGACGAGGCGTGGCAGCAGCTGCTGGGAGCCACGGCCGAATTGCCGCTACCGGCGATCGAGTCGGGCCGCGTGCTCGTGCTGCGAGACAGTGACGTGCTGATGGCGTCGACGTCCACGCTGCGGTACGCCGACGCGCTACGGGCTCAGCTCCAGCGGTGGGCGCAGGATCGCTGACGCCATACGATGGCTCGATGACCACCAGCACCAGCGAATCCGACATCCAGCTCGACCCCGTCGCGCTCCTGAATGAGCGTTTCACGGCCGGCATCGCCCGCGCGTTCCCCGATGCCGCAGGCCGGGCCGACGCGCTCATCGCGCCGAGCAAGAAGGCCACGATGGGCGACTTCCAGTGCAACGCGGCGATGGCGCTGGGCAAGATGGTGGGCCAAAAGCCACGAGACGTCGCCGAAGCGATCGTGGCGGCGGTGGACATCGGCGACATCGCCCAGCCGCTGGATGCAACGTCGATCGCGGGGCCGGGGTTCATCAACATCACGCTGCGGAGCGATGCGCTCGCCGGTTTGCTGGGCGAACTCGGGCGGCCCGATCTTGGGCTTCCGCCGGCCTCCGAGCCGCAGACGATCGTGGTCGACCTGTGCGGTGTGAACCTGGCCAAGCAGATGCACGTGGGGCACATCCGAGCGATCGTGATCGGCGATGCGATCGCACGCACCTTCGAGCGGCTGGGGCACAAGGTCATCCGCCAGAACCATGTGGGCGACTGGGGGCTGCCGATCGCCATGGTCGTCGACTACCTGCACCGAGAGCGCGAAGCCGGGCGGCTCGATCTGGACACGCTCTCGCTCGACGATCTCGACGTAATCTACAAGGCCATGAAGAAGCGCACGGGAGCCGGGCGCACCGGCCTGCAGATCGCGCAGAAGTTGGACCTTGGTCCGAAGGTGATCGCCGAGTTGGAGGCCGAGGTCGCCGACGCGGATGAGGCACTCGCCGAAGCCAAGTCGACGCTCATCGCGTTGCAGGCCGGTGAAGAGTGGGCCGTCGCGCTGTGGCAGCGCATCAGCGACATCACGATGGGCGCGTGTATCGCCGCGTGCCAACGCATGCACACTCGCATCACGCTCGAGGCGAGCGCGGGCGAGTCGAGCTACCGCGATGAACTCGCGCCGATGGTTGAGGATCTGATCAAGCGCAACGTAGCCGAGGAAGACGGAGGCGCACTGGTCGTACGCGGTGAGGGCAAGGATCCGCCAGCGCTCGTGCGTAAGGGCGACGGTGGGTTCCTCTACGCCACGACCGATATCGCGGCCATCCGTCGCCGCGTTCAGGAGTTCGGCGCGAGCCGCGTGATCTATTGCGTGGACGTGCGACAAGCGCTGCACTTCCGCCAGGTGTTCGCCGCGGCACACAAGGCCGGGTATGCGACGACGCCCGACGGTGTCGAGGCGAGTCTGGAGCACGCGGCGTTCGGCACAATCCTCGGAACAGATAACAAGCCGTTCAAGACGCGGTCGGGCGAGAGCGTGAAGCTGCAGGACCTACTGGACGAAGCGCACGACCGTGCCCGGGCCGCCGCGGACCGCAGCGATCACGTGAGCGATGCCGATCGTGAGAAGACCGCCGAGACCGTTGCGATGACGGCGCTCAAGTTCGCCGATCTCTCCACGGACCGTGTGCGCGACTACGTGTTCGATTTCGATCGCATCCTCGCGTTTGAGGGCGACACCGGGCCGTACTTGCTTAACGCTCTCGTGCGCATCAAGAGCATCTTCCGCGAGGCGCAGCAGCGTGGTGTTGACGCGGAGTGGGCCGAAGCCGAGCTGCGCGTCGAGCACGAGGCCGAGAAGCAGCTCGCGATGGCGTTGCTGCGGTATCCCTCGGTTGTGCGTGCGGTCGCCGAGCATCTCGAGCCGCACCGTTTGTGCCAGCAGTTGCTGGAGATCGCGACACGGTTCAGCTCGTTCTATCAGTCATGCAAGGTGCTTGGCGCCGAGGACGAGGCCACGCGCGCGAGCCGGCTGCGTCTGTGCGAACTGACCGCGCGCGTGCTCGAGGACGGGCTGGATGTCCTCGGCCTGCCCACGCTCGACCGCATGTAGCCCTTTGGGCATCCTGAGTTCCAGGTGAGCTCCGAGTGGGCATGGTGCGTGCTGCGCGTGGTGCGTGCTGCGTGCTGCGCGCACAAAAGAAGCGGGCGACCCGTGAGGGCCGCCCGCTTGAGATTCAGATCAGACCGGTTCGTTCTGACGGATCAGAAGTTGAACTGGAACTGGGTGCGGAGGCCGACCTGCGGGTCGCCGTTGTCGGGCAGGAGGCCGTCGCCGGGGAGACCGCCAGGAAGGTCGGTCGCGGTGACGGTCTCGAAGGTGAAGAACACGTCGGCGGTGAACTTAGCGTTGTGATCGCCGAAGACGTAGTGGTTGTAGCCGAAGGTCAGGGTCGGCAGGTCATCGTTGTTGTCCGAAACGATGTAGTCGAAGCGGGCGAAGGCTTCGTCGTTCTCGCTCCAGCGGTACGAACCCTGGATGATGAAGCCCAGGTCGGTGGCGTCGGTGCCCGCCGCGGCGGTGCCGAAGCTCCAGTCGGTGAGGATGAACGCACCGTACACGCCGATGCCGTTCTGCTCCCACTGGGCGTCAGCGGTGACGCTGAGGGTATCGACGTCCATGGTGGTGCCGCCGGCCGCGTAGGTGCCGCCGCCGGACGAGTAGTTGAGGCCGCCACCAACGCGGAGCGCCTGCTCCTGGCCCTGGGTCGCGGTGAAGTCCTTGAAGTCATCCCAGCCGCCGCTGAACTTGTAGTCGAAGCGACCACCGATGCTCCAGTCGGCCTCGCTCATGCTGTCGAACTGGGTGGCGGCGGTGTTGAAGCCGTCGGTGAAGGCGACCGAGGCGCGGTAATCGTCGCCCTCGTTGCCGGCGTAGGTCAGCATGAGGCCTTCCGAGCGGCCCTGGGCGAAGTACTCGTTGGTGAACGAGCGAGCGACCGCGAGTTGGCGGCCCGACGAGGTGTTCTCTTCCCACAGGAAGGGGGTCTTGAAGATACCGGCGGTGATGGTGGCCTCGTCCTCCATGCCAGGCACGGGGATCTTCAGGTAGAAGTCCTTGAGGTCGAAGACGCCGTCGCTGCGACCGAAGTCACCCTGGACGTAGTAGCCGATGCCGGCGACTTCGCCCTTCGCGCCCAGGCGGGCACGACGGATCTGGAAGCCGTTGGAGAAGTCCTCATCGCTGCCGGCGGCGTCGTCGAGGATCGTGACGTTGTACTGGAACTGGACGCGGCCGAAGATTTCCGGCTCGTTTGCGGCACCCTGGCTGAGGGTGGCGCGGGTGGCATCGCTGCGGGTCTCCGCGGCAAACGCGCGTGCTTCGTCAAGGCTGGAGGTTTGAGCGATCGCGGTGCCACCAAGGCCCATGGCGAGACCCGCGAGCAGCACTGTGGCCTTCGTGTGACTCATCGTACGAGACTCCTTCTTCGAGATCATTCCGAGATCTTCTCGAGGTCATGGGGCGGAACACAACCGCCCGACTCTGTCAGCGTGCCCGGCCGCACGGTGCTTGGCCGGCCGCACGTTGTTGCCGATGGTCGGGTTCCACCCACGCATCCATCGGCCCATCGGGCTCGCCCATGAGCCCCCAAACACGGCTGGGTTCGGTCCATCCTGGACTCGCCTTCCCAGCCTGACCGGCATCCCCAAGATGCCGGAAGCAGACGTTTATCGGCCGTCGGTGTGCTTTGGGCTGAACGCCCGTTGCTCTGACGGCCCTGGAGAGCCGAGCGGGGACCGCTTTGAACGGCCGCTGGCCCGCCGGCCTCGCCCCGGAGTTCCACCGGAAACGAGGCAGAGAGTGTAGACCGGCAACTTAGCTGCCGCCAACTACGCCTCCGCTTCGTTTTTCGGCGCGATGGGTCCGTGAACACCACAATCTGGTTTCGAATGCGAAGATATGTTAAAGTCCGGTGTGTGAGGCTCCGGGAGGTCGGCCATGGTGCCCAAGAATCCGCCACATCGATCGTTCGACGGGAAGGCCCGCCAGGGACACCGCGATCGTGAGACCGAGGGCGAGCACATGGCCGCAGCACGCGAGGAACGAGGCGACAAGAAGCTGGTCCTGATCGTCGAGGACGAGCGAGACCTGGCCGAACTGCTCGAGTACAACCTCAAGGGCAACGGTTATCGGACGGCTGTGGCGCACACCGGGCCGGATGGGCTATCAAAAGCCCGCGCGCTCACGCCCGACCTTGTCCTGCTGGACCTGATGCTGCCCGATCTGCCCGGCACCGAGGTCGCCCGGCAAATCCGAGCCGACGCCAATGTGGCCCACGTGCCCATCATCATGCTGACCGCCAAGGCCGACGAGGTCGACCAGGTAGTGGGGCTGACCGTCGGGGCGGACGACTACGTCACCAAGCCGTTCTCGATAAAGGTATTGATGGCCCGCGTTGAGGCGGTGTTTCGCCGCAGCGGCCGATCGTCCACCGATGGGGATCGCGTGCTCCGCCTTGGCGGGGTGGCGCTCGACCTTGAGACCCACGAGGCAACGCTCGAGGGCGAGGCCACGCCGTTCACGCTCACCGAATTCCGCTTGCTCTCCGCCCTGATCGAGGCCGACGGCAAGGTGCTCAGCCGCAGCGCGCTCATGAACCATGCGATGGGGCCGGGCGTGACGGTGACCGAACGGACCATCGACGTGCACATCACCAGCATCCGGCGCAAGATGGGCGACTGGGGCAAGCACATCAAGACGGTTCGGGGCGTGGGGTATCGAGCGGTGCAGGAACTCGCGCCGGCGTAGTGCATGGATAGACAGACTCCGAAACCTTGGAATTCGCGCGGGTCGGGCGGCTCGCGCTGGTTTGTCGCGGCCCTGGCGAGCGGTGCTGCGGCGATCGTCCTCGTCATGATGGGCGCTTCCGCATGGCTCATCGTGCCACTGCTCGTTGCCGCACAAGCGTGTACGTACTTCGGCTTGCGCGCACGCGACGCCGATACCGCGAGGTTTGTCGACGCACAACTTTCGGAATCGCTCGCGGCGCTTCGGACGCTCGAGATCGACGGACCAACCAACGCTCCACCGACGGATGAGAACAACATCGCGTTGGCCCTTGAAGCATGGTCGCGCTCGATTTCGGACCTCACCGACGGCGTGCGGGTGCGCATGCGATCGTTGGAAGACTCGTACGCGGAGCTCAGCTCGTTCATGGAAGTCGTCGACGAGCCCCTTCTCGTCTGCGATGCGAGTCAATCGGTGGTTCTGGTCAACGACTCCGCACGCTCGTGGCTCGAGATGAGCGCTGAGGAAGCGCTCGGCAGGCGCATCGACGAGGTGTTCACCAACGCGGAGATGCTGTCGATGCATGCTCGGGCGGCGCGCGGTGAGTTGTGCCGACGACGCGTGACGCGCGCCGGCGAGAACGGATACCGCGTCGCGGATGTTTCGGCCGTGCCGGTGCCGCCGCGCGATCGAGGCTCTGGCGAAGGACCCATCGGCAACGGCGTGCTCCTCGTCCTGCGTGACGTAACCGAGCTTTCACGTGCGTTGCAGGTTCGTACGGACTTCGCCGCCAACGCGTCGCACGAGCTGCGCACGCCGATCGCCGCATTGCGTGGGGCCGTGGACACGCTGCAGGGCCCGGCCGCGAGCGATGATCACATGCGCACGCGCTTGCTCTCGATGCTCGACGAGAACGTGACGAGGCTGGAAGACCTGATTCGCGATCTGCTCGATCTGTCCAAGCTCGAAGCGCTCGATGGCACCGTACGGCTCGCGCTCGTACCGGCCGGCGAGCTCTCGCGCGTGCTCGCCGAGAACTTCGAGGCGATGTGCGAACGCTCGAGGGTTTCGCTGAGATTCGAGCTCGATCCGCGTCTGGACGACATGCGCACCGATCGCAACCTCATCACCATCGTGCTGCGCAACCTGATCGAGAACGCCATCAAGTTCAGCAGCGAGAAGGACGAGGTGCTGGTGCGTGGGATGGTCGAGGCAGGCGACGACGAACACACCCACCACATGTGCGTGTTCGAGGTGATCGACCACGGCCAGGGCATCCCGCTGCCGATGCAGCAGCGCATCTTCGAGCGGTTCTACCAGGTCGACCAGTCGCGTGATGGCAGCAAGATCGCGCGTGGGACGGGGCTCGGCTTGGCCATCGTCAAGCACGCCGTGCGCACGCTCGGCGGCACGATCAAGGTCAAGAGCGTGTGGCAGCGCGGCACGACCATGCGCGTTGAGCTTCCCGGAGCGATCCCGCCGCTCGGAGCGAACCCTGATCGGGCGGATGAAGATCCCTCTGCGGCCTGACCAGATTTAGCGCGGTGTTAACGTGGCGCCCACTCGACGCCGTCGAGTTGGTCCAGCCGGCGGGCCCATGCCCGAAGCAACTTCTCCTGAACGGCCAGGTCGCCCCGTGGTCGGACGAAGGCCCGGAGCTCCAGGGTGCCGTCGCCCAGGTCCGTCGCCCGGACCCAGCCCAGCCGATCTTCGACGGCCAGGAACGTCGCGTAGTAGGTGTCGCCATCCCAGCCGCCCTCGAGTTGAGCCGCCTCTGCGGCCTCCAGGGCGATCTGGAGGGATCTGATGACATCCTCTCGCTCGCCCGGCAACTCGGTGAGGCGGCTGGGCTCGCCTGGCTCGATCACCCGGCGATGGGGCCCCGCACAGCCCGAGAGCAGTGTGACCGTGATGGAGGCCAGTAGTATGAATTTTGTTTGGGTCTTCATCGCTGTCCGGCCATGGGTTCCCATAGGATTCGCTCTCGGCTGAGGCCGATGTTTGGGGGAGTTGGCCGCAAGGCTGGAGAAGGCTTCTTGGAACTCACCATCGAATTTCCCATCGGCCCCGATCCGGTTCGGGTGCTGGGGGTTCACGACCGGAATGTACGCCTGCTGCGCGACGGGTTAGGACTGTCGGTGACACCCCAGGGCGGCGTCGTGCGCATCAGCGGGCCCGAGCAGGGCGTGCGGGCGGCCGAACGCTTCCTGCGTGCGGTACTCAGGCGAGGTGGACAGGCGTCGACGCCGGATGTTCTGCAAATGCTGGCCGAAGCGGCCTCGGGCGGTCTTATGGGCCCGAATGGTGGCCCGAACGGCTCGGCCTACCCCGATGTCTCGACGACCGCTGCGGCGGCCTCGATGCCCGGGCGTCCGGCCCGCGTCCCGCCGAGCGATGGGAGCGCGTGGGAGGGACCGCTGGCCGTGTACGCCGGCGGCCGGCAGATCCGCGCGCGCACGCCGGGACAGGAGCACTACCTCGAGTGCATCCGCGCGAACGAGTTGGTCTTTGGCATCGGCCCGGCTGGCACTGGCAAGACGTACCTGGCCGTTGCCGCAGCCGTGCATCTCTTGCGGACCGACCGCGTGCGCAAGCTCGTGCTGGTGCGTCCGGCAGTCGAGGCGGGCGAGCGGCTGGGCTTCCTGCCCGGCGACATGCAGGCGAAGGTGCACCCATATCTGCGGCCGCTGCTCGACGCGCTTTATGACATGATGGACGTGGGCACGATGGAGCGCTTCATGGAGAGCGGCGTCATCGAGATCGCCCCGCTGGCGTTCATGCGCGGCCGCACGCTGAACCAGGCGGCCATTCTGCTCGACGAGGCCCAGAACACGACGGTGGGGCAGATGCAGATGTTCCTGACGCGCATGGGCGAGGGCTCGCGTCTGATCGTCACCGGCGACCCCACGCAGATCGACCTGCCTGATCCTTCCGCCAGCGGCTTGATCGACGCGGCGCGGCGGCTGCGGCGTGTGCGTGGTGTGGCCTTCGCGAGCCTCACCAAGGAGGACGTCGTGCGCCACGCGCTCGTGCAGCGCATCATCGAGGCTTATGGCGGCGACCGCAAGGGAGCACATCAGCCCGCCCCCGTTGAGGGAGACGCCTAATGCGTTGGCCGTGGCAGAAGTCAAGCAGCGCAGGCGCGCGGCGTGTGAGCGTCCGCCGCGAGAAGGCCACACTCGGCGAATCGCTGCGTCAGTTGCTCACGAACCCAAAGACGGGATACGCGGCGATCATCGCCGCCGTGTCGGCTGTCGTGCTCAGCGCGTTCACGTGGTGGGCCAGCGCGCAGCCGATGGTGTCGCTCGGCCGGCTCGCCGAAACAACGGTGGTCGCGCGCGAGACGTTCAGCATGCCCGACCCTGCGCGTACGGACGAGCGCCGCGTTCTGGCGCGTGACCGCGCGGCTCGCGTGTTCGTCGAGCGACCCGAGCTGCGCAGTACCGTGGATGGGCTCGCGCAGCTTCCCGCCACGCTGCGAGATGCCGAGACGCTCGACCAAGTTGCGCCCGAATTGCGCGAGCGATTCGATCTCGATCAGGAAGAGCTCGACGCCGTTCGTAGCCTCGCGACCGAGGATGGCGTGGAGCCGCGATGGGATGAGGCGATGGTGCGGCTGCGACGCGCGATGCTCCGCAGGCCGTTGGTGGATTCGTCGATCTGGCAGACCGAGCGTCAGCGATCGGCCCAATTGGGCGGCAGCGAGGCGGGCGAGACCGCCGTGGTCTGGCTGCTGACCGAGGACTCCGAGGACCCCATCCACACGAACGCCGCCAGCCTCGTGAACGCAGGCAGCGAAGAAGAACGCGCGGAAGCTGCGCAGCGCGTGGTGCAGACCTCGTCGTTCGAGAACGCCGTGCTGGCGCGGCTGGTACTCGGCAGGCTGCTCAACGTTGACGAACCGACGTACCGCTTCGACGAGACTCGGTCGGCCGCGCGCCAGGCCGAGGTGGTGGACCAAGTGGACGAGGCTTTCCTGGAGATCCAGGAGGGCCAGGTGATCGTCCGGCGTGGTGAGCCGGTGGAGCTCGACACGATCGCATTGCTACGCAGCGAGCGTGCAGCGCTCACGCGCGGGCAGGGCGTGTTCTCGCTCGGTTCGCGCCTTGTTGGTTCGATCGCGGTGTGCGTGCTCATGACGCTGGGTTTGACGATGTACCTCGCGTGGTTCTGCCCACGTGTGGCACGCAACACCGAACGCATGATGGGCATCGCGGGCCTGTTCGTCGCCTGCTTCGCGCTCGCCGTGTGGCCGGCCGCGATGGAGCCGAGGCTGGCCATGCTGCTCGCCGTGGCGCCGACGCTGCTGCTGGCGATGCTGCTCGTCATCGCGTATGACACGCGCATTGCGCTGGCGATGGCGGCGGGGCATGCTGTCTTAGTGACGGTCGCGCTCGATCGGCCGGCGTGGTTCGTATTAATTGCGCTTTGCGGCGCTGCCGTCGCGGCATGGCAGCTCAGCGATATCCGCGATCGGCGCGCGTTCGTGCGCACGGGATTGCTGACGGCCGCCGCGCTCGCGCTGGCGACCCTCGGAGGCGGGCTGCTGGGGCGTCCGATCTCGGGGCGCGGGCTGCTTGAACTCTCGTGGGACATCGGCTTCGCGGCAAGCGGCGGCCTGGTAACGGCCGGACTTGTGCTGTTCATCCTGCCGAGCGTCGAGAAGGCGTTCGACATCACGACGGGCATGAAGCTCATCGAGCTGCGCGACCCGAAGCATCCTCTGCTGCGCGAGCTGCAGCGCCGAGCACCGGGCACCTACAACCACTCGATGAACGTCGCGTCGATCGCCGAGGCGGCGGCCGATGCGATCGGGGCCGACGCGCTGCAGACCTACGTCGGCGCGCTGTACCACGACGTGGGCAAGATGAATAAGCCCGAGTACTTCGTGGAGAACCAGGCCGGCGGTCCCAACAAGCACGACAAGCTAAACCCGGCGATGAGTCTGCTGGTGATTGTGGGGCACGTGAAGGACGGATTGGAGCTCGCGCGGGAGTTCGGGTTACCGCGATCGCTGCACCAGTACATCGAGGGCCACCACGGCACGACGCTCGTGGAGTACTTCTACCACCGCGCCAAGCAGAAGGCCGCCGACGAAGCCGAGGCCGCACGCGAACAGCAAAAGGACGCCGACGGCCGCGACGTTGAGGGCGGCGGCGACGCGAGCGAGCCCAGCGAGATGGAGTACCGCTACCCGGGGCCCAAGCCGAAGACTAAGGAGTGCGCGATCCTGATGCTGGCCGACACCATCGAGAGCGCGACGCGCACGATGGCGGACCCGACGCCCAGCCGCATCGATCAACTGGTACGCCGCCTTGCGCAAAAGCGCCTCACCGACGGCCAGTTCGACGATTGCGACCTCACGCTCAAGGAGCTGGAGGCGGTGGGGGACTCGATCTCGAAGACCGTCGCCAGCATCTATCACGGGCGCATCGCGTATCCGGGTGGGGGGGAGAAGCGGGCGTAGCCACTACGAACGCCGCTTGCGAATCGCCTCATTGAACGCCTTGGTGCCGCCCGGTGCGATGGTGAACCACTTCCACTTGTCCGAGCCGACGTGCATGCGCGCGATCACGTTGATCTGTCCGATATGGAATCCGTAGTGGTCCAGCTGCCGCGCGACCGCGGCATGCACCGCGTGGGAGACGCCGCGGATCGTGACTTCCTTGTCGATGTCGGCCGGCGAGAGTGACTCGAGCGCCTCGAACAGACACCGCCATGCCTGCTCCCATTCTCGCATGAGCGCGGCGCGCCCCTCAGCACTCGGTTTGGGAGGATTGAACTCGGCGTCGCGGTCGCGCCAGTCCTTCTCGCCATCGCTCGACAAGAAGTCACTCCAGCGGCTCTTGAGGTTGCCGGCCAAGTGCTGGGCGATGACGGCCACGCTGTTGAGTCCATCGCCGGGTGAAGCGAAGAAACCGGAGTCATCGAGCTGGTCGAAGGCGTGTTCGGCGAAGGCCTTCTGGCGGCGGAAGACCTCCAGCCAGCCTTGGACAATGTCGCCCGACACACTCTCGCTGTAGGTTGCGTTGATCACGCTCGCACCGGTGAGGGCTCGTAGAACGCATCGAGAACCGTTCGCCAATCCTCCAGCCCCTTCACCGCAATGAAGCGCTTTCGAACCTCATCTCCCTGTGGATGGTGTGCCGCGAAGCGGATGGCGAACTTGCGCATGGTGCGGCCGGTGTGGTGCTCCGGATCTCGCAGATGCCCGTTGACGCGGAGGGCGAGCTGGAAGTGCTCTTCCAGCACCTCGCGCTGCTCTGCGATGGTGGGTGAGCGCGGTTCTTCGCCGGCCATCAGATCGCGGGCCTGACGGAAGATCCAGGGGTTGCCGATGCAGCCGCGGGCGACGCTGACGCCGGCGACGCCGGTGTAGCCGATCATGCGGAAGATGTCGTAGACGTTCCAGATATCGCCCGAGCCGAGCACGACGCGGCCGGGCCGCTCACGGATGATGTCGCGAAGCAGGTCCCATCGGCTGGGGCCGACGTACTTCTGCTGCACGGTGCGCGCGTGCACGGTGGCCCACGCGTACCCCAGGTCGTACGCGGCGTCGAAGATGCGCATGAAGTTGCGCGCCATCTCGGGCGTGTCGTCGTAGCTGCGGCGGATCTTCAGCGTGCAGGGGATCGCTTCGGGCAACGCCTCGCGCACGGCCTTGAGGATGTCGATCGCGCCATCGGGCTCGGCGAGCCAGTGCCCGCCACGCGCCTTGCGCGAGACCTTCTTGACGGGGCAGGCGAGGTTGATGTCGATGGCTTGGAAGGTCTGGAGCGACGGGGCGACGGAGCGACGAAGCGACAAAGGGGTCGGATCGACAGACCCTTCGTCGCTCTGTCGCTCCGTCGCTTGATCGCTCTGTTCTACGAGTTCCCGATACTCCCTGGGCTTCCTCTTGCCCTGCTCGATCATCTTCACCGCGGCGGCCGCCATCTCGCCGGGGTCGCTGCCCATGATCTGGCCGACGAGGGGGTGGTCGTCCTCACCGCCGGGCACGTTGTCGTGCAACTCGCCCAGGTCGGCCTTCGCGAAGCCGCGGCCGCCCGAGAGCAGGGTGCGGTCGAGCAGCGCTTCAGTGACGCAGAGCGGGCAGCCGTGGCGGCGGGCGATGAGCCGCATCGCGGCGTCGGAATACCCCGCCAGCCCGGCCTGGAAGAACGGGGCGTCGAAGCCGGGGATCGCCCGGGCGAGCGCGGGGTGCGGGCCCGCTTGCCCGATGTCTCGGGCAATGGCGCGTACGTCGAGCGACTCGGCACCGGGGGCGACGCCGGGCTCGGGCGCGGTCGCGTTGCGTGAGGCGGTCTCGCAGGACATCGATGAAGGGTAGATGTCGCGGCCCACCGGGCGGCACGGGTGGACGGTGGGGGTTGGCGGGGGCACCATTGGCCATGCCTGGACGAGTGTGTTTCGTGTTCTCGGTCCTGAGTCTGTCTTTGTTGGTTTCGGGCTGCGCCTCGACGGGCGAGCTCGATAGCGGGCCGCGATATCCCGAGGCCTTGCAGCGCAGCCAGACCCTGAACATCCACGCCTTCCGCTCAGGCACCGACCTACGGCTGACCAACACCACCGGTTGGAGCTTCGGCTCGGGCATGCTTTGGCTCAACGGTCGCTACGGCATGGAAATCGATGGGCTCGCCGTCGGGCAGACGCTCGTCGTCCCACTGACGAGCTTCGTGGATGAGCAGGGTCGGCGCTTCGGCGCGGGCGGGTTCTTCGCGGCGGAGCGGCCCGAGCTGCTCGCGCTCGTCGAGATGACCACGATCCAGGCCAGGCTCGATGGCGAAGGCGAGCGGCCGGTGAAGTTCGGGCTCATCGCGGTAGGGCAGAGGCGCTGACACCGATCGGACCCGGCGGGCACGGGTCGGTCTACGCTGGGCCATGGCCAACATCCTCGTCGTCGGTCCGCATCCGGACGATCAAGAACTCGGCATGGGCGCCAGCATCGCGAAGCTGGCCGAGCAGGGGCACGACGTGCTGCTGCTGGACGTGACCAACGGCGAGCCCACTCCGTACGGCGATCCGGTGACGCGCGCGAAGGAGGCTGACGACGCGCTGCGGTTCTTGTCGCCCGACCCGGCGAAGTTCCCGAATGGCAAGCCCGTGCGCCGCGTCTTGCTCGGGCTGCCCAACCGGTACGTCGAGCACACGATCGAGAATCGGCACGCCATCGCCGGGGTGATCCGCGCGCACCAGGCGAGCATCGTGTTCACGCCATTCTTCGAGGATGCGCACCCGGACCACCGCGCGGTGACGCGCATCGTTGAGGACGCACGCTTCGACGCGAAGCTCACCGGCGTGGACATGCCCGTGCCCGAGGGGATGGAGGTGGGCGCGCCGATCTACCCCAAGTGGCTGTTCTACTACTACGCGACTCACCTGCGCTGGGTGGCCAACCCGAGCTTCATCCTCGATGTGACGGGGTACATGGATCGCAAGATCGAATCGATCCGAGCGTACCACACGCAGTTCGTGCTGCCCGAGAAGAACCGACGCGTGGTCGATTGGGTCGAGGCGGTGTCGACGTATCTGGGGAGCAGGATTGGTGTGCAGGCGGGGGAAGGGTTCTACACCAAGGAACCGGTGGGGCTCGATGGGCTCGACGCTTTTGTCAGTTAAGAAAAGTCATCGGCGTTGATCGTCTTCGGCCCCTCGTTGCCCGCGGTGCGCTCGTAGTAGCCGTCGCCCTTCTTTTCGAACTTGGTGAAGCCCAGCTCGCCCAGGCGCTTGTTGCTCATCTGGGTCTTGTTGAGGTCGCTCCACTTGCCGGCGATGGCGGGCGCGGAGATCGCGCGGCGGCAGGCCTGCCCGGTCTCGGGGTGCTTCGTGAGCGGCTCGTCGGCCATGAGCTGGACGATCTCGAAGGTCTCGCCCGTGGGCTCGCCGTCGGTGTCCAGTAGTTCGTAGTCGTACGTGGGCATGGTGTACTTTACGCGGGAAGGTCGCCGGCCGTTCGTCCGAGCGCGCCGGACAGGATGAACGCCAGCTCGAGCGCCTGGGCGTAGTTCAGGCGTGGGTCGCAGGCGGTGGCGTAGTTCTCGGACAGCCGCTCTTGGGTGACGCCCGACGCGCCGCCGATGACCTCGGTGACGTCCTGGCCGGTGACCTCGATATGGACGCCGCCGAGCACGGTGCCGGTCTGGCGGTGGGCGGCCATGGTGCTGCGCAGCTCGGCGACAATGGCGTCGAAGTGCCGCGTCTTGCGGCCGTCGTCGGTCACCTGGCCGTTGCCGTGCATGGGATCGCACAGCCAGACGACGGGCTCGCCCGACTTCTGGACGGCTCGCAGGATCGGCGGCAACGCGTCGACCTTGCTCGCGCCCATCCGCGTGATGAGCACGATCTTGCCCGGCTCACGCTTGGGGTTGAGCACGCGCAGGAGCTGGACGGCCTCGTCGGGCGCGATGGTCGGGCCGATCTTGACGCCCACGGGGTTGGCGATGCCTCGGAAGAACTCGATGTGGGCACCGTCGAGGGCGCGGGTGCGCTCACCGATCCACGGCAGGTGGGTGGTCAGGCAGTAGTAACCATCGCGGCGGGGCACACGCCGAGTCTGCGCGCTCTCGTACTCGAGGTTGAGCCCCTCGTGGCTAGAAAAGAAGTCGACGCGGCTGACTTCCTGCATTGCGCCGGCACCGACGAGCTCTGCAAAGCGGATGGCGCTGCGCACTTCTTGGCTCATGCGCTGGTACCGCTCGCGGAGATCGCCCGAGAGCTGCGCGTTTGTGAGGAATCGCAGGTCCCATTGCTCGGCGTGGTGCAGGTCGGCGAAGCCGCCGGTCGCTAGCGAGCGGATGAAGTTGAGCGTCATGGCCGCGTGGTGGTAGCCGGCGAGCATGAGGTCCGGGTCGGGCCGGCGGGCCTCGGGCGTGGGGTCGGCGCGGTTGACGAGATCACCGAAGTAGCTGGGCAGTTCGACGGGCGTGCCGTCGATAGTCAGGGTCTCGGTGGGCTTCGATCGTGGCTTGGCGTACTGGCCGGCGAGGCGGCCGATGCGGACGACGGGCTTCTGTGAGCCGTGGATGAGCACGAGGCTCATCTGGAGCAGGATCTTCAGGGTGGCGGTGATGGCTGCGGGGTTGCACTCGTCGAGCGTCTCGGCGCAGTCGCCGCCGTGGATGATCAGGCGCTCGCCATCCTGGGCCTGCGCGAGGCATTCCTTGAGGTTCTCGATCTCCCACGAGGTGACCAGCGGCGGAAGGCTCGCGAGGCGCGAGGTGGCGCGCTCGAGCGCGGCGGGGTCGTCGTACGCAACGGACTGCGCGCGCGGCATGGCCTGCCAGCTCTGCGGGCTCCAATGGCTTGAAGATGGTTGTGTGGCGGTCGAGTTACTCAAGGCGTGCCTTCTTGGCGCGGATTTTGCGCGATCGAGGGGTCATTCTATTTTCTTCGTCGGTTTCACTCATGGACCTGTGTTGATGGGTCGATGGACGGGTCGTTCCGGGGTTATCCGCCACTGACGGCGACCGGACGAACTGGACCCAGGCCGCACGAACCGTATCGCCCGGGAGGACAGGACCGATTTCGGTCCAACCGGGCCTCACCCTGAATCGCGGCCTCCATGGAGATGTAGGAATGCCAAGGACAACTACCTCGACTCGCCGCCGTGCGACCACGTCCAGGAGCCGCACGCACGCGGCCAGGACGGCCCCGTCGCGTCGTTCCCGCACGACCTCGAAGGCCTCGGGCTCGCGCAAGAGCTCGACCTCGCGGACCGCCAGCAAGAGCCCCACCAAACGGCGTACCACGGCCCGGAAGACCACCGGCACCCGTACCACCGCGAAGCGCACGACCGCTCGCAAGACGACCGGCAGCCGCACCACCGCCAAGCGCACCACCGCTCGCAAGAGCCCGGCACGCAAGACGACCGCTAGCCGCACCACCGCGAAGCGGACCACGGCCAAGCGCAAGACCACCGGCACCCGTACCGCCGCCAAGCGCACTACGGCACGCAAGAGCCCGACCCGTCGCACGACGGCGAAGCGCACCACCGGTACCCGCACCGCGGCGAAGCGGACCACGGCCAAGCGCACCACCGCTCGCAAGAGCCCGGCGCGCAAGACGACCGCTCGCAGCACCGCGAAGCGGACGACCGCCAAGCGCACCACGGCTTCGCGTAAGCCCACGACTCGCAGCAGCTCGACCCGCCGGACCAGCAGCCGCTCGACCGGCCGCAGCCTGCGGATCTCGACCCGCCGCAGCTCGGGCCGCCGCGCCGCCTAAGGCGGACGCATCGAACCGGCTTCATAGCCTTTGGCCGGCCCCTCCTGGGGCCGGTTTTTTCATGGGTTGGCGGGCCGATCCAAAAAAAGATGCAGATACATGAATAGGCCCCGGCCCTCTCAGGTTGGTCTGTGGACGGAACACGCAAGCACAAACCCCACGGGACACAACCCCCACCCACGCAACAGAGCGAAGGAGACCGACCATGCCACGCCTGAACACCATCGACCCCGCCACCGCCACCGGTAAGGCCAAGGAGATCTTCGACGGCCCGCTGCAGGGCAAGCACCTGAACATCTTCAAGGGCATGGCCAACTCGCCCGCCGCCCTGCAGGCCTACCTCGGCATGGCCGGCGCCCTGGGCCAGGGTGCCCTGACCAGCGCTGAGCAGGAGATCATCGCACTCGTCACCGCTGAGAAGAACACGTGCGACTACTGCCTCGCCGCCCACACATACATGGGCAAAGCCGCCGGGCTGAGCGAAGACCAGACCGTGGAGGCCCGCCGAGGCCAGGTGGGCGACGCCAAGCTCAACGCCCTAGCCACGTTCACCAAGTCGCTGCTGGACAAGAACGGCTTCGCCGACGAGGGTGACATCAGCACCTTCAAGGCCGCCGGCTACACGGACGAGCACGTGGTCGAGGTCATCGCCAACGTTGGGTTGAACTTCTACACGAACTACTTCAACCATGTGAATGGCACCGACGTCGACCTGCCGGCGCCCCCGGCCCTCGAGACTGCCGGCGCCAGCTGAGCCCCACCCCCCGGCATTCCAGGGCCGGGTGATTCGAACTGGTTCCTCCTCTTTCCACGCCAAAGCCCCCGCATCGTGCGGGGGCTTGTTTTTGCGCAGGTCGGGAGTCAGTGAGCCGGACGTTGCGGCGTGCGGCTCACGCGGTGGAAGGCGAGGCCGCCAAGCGCCATCGCAGGCAGGATTGCGAGCGCGAGGCTGGCGAGCAGAGCTTCGGTCGTATGCCACCTCGAGAGCAGGGCTCCTGCGGCGATCAGGCCGGTTGCGGCGACGACGCAGAGCCCGCCGAGGCGAGCGACACGCACGACCGGGCTGCTTGGCAGCCCGGCTAGGGTCTGGACTTGGTTGTTGCACACGTGTCTGG
>CALCCF010000053.1 GCA_937899905.1 uncultured Phycisphaeraceae bacterium | reverse complement strand
TTCTTGGTGCTCTTCTTTGCCTTCTTCTTCGTAGCCTTCTTGGCGGTCTTCTTGCGAGTCGCGTTCTCGCGCGTTGCCTTCTTGGCGGCCTTCTTGCGGGTCGCCTTCTTGCGAGTGGTCTTGCGAGCGGCGGTCTTGCGAGTCGCCTTCTTACGCGTGGCCTTCTTCGCTACCTTGCGGGTGGCCTTTTTTCGAGTGGCCTTCTTCCTCGTGGTCTTTTTCGCCATGAGCAAACTCCTGCTCTCGTGTCCGGCTTCGTCTCACTACCGCACGCGCCGTTCCACGAGCCGGACACTGCCGAGAACAAAGGGCGCGCGCAGCGTGTATCGGATCTGTTACCTACACGGCTTGAGTAGTCTACTAGAACTTTCTGATTCGTCCACATTTTTTTTGTGCCGCTCGAAGTGTCGAAAGGGCCGCCCAAAGCCATGCGACAACCAACCAACATCATCCTCGTGGGCGCATCAGGAACAGTCGGTTCGCGGATCGACGCGCTCGCGCGCGAAGATGGCGGCTATGAGGTTATCGCGCGCATCGACACCGCGCGCCCGCACTCGACCCTGCGCGATCTTGCGCCGAAAAAGTGCGAAATACTCGTCGATTTTTCGCATTCCGACGCGCTGTACGCGTCTATCGAATTCGCACGACAGCGGAGGGCGGCACTGCTCGCAGGCACGACCGGACTGCACGACACGCACCTTCGCGCGCTCGAAGAACTCGCCCAATCAGTCCCCGTGCTCGTCGCGCCGAACACCGCCGTCGGGTGTGTTGTGCTGCTCGAGATGGTCCAGAAAATTTCGAGAGCGCTTGGGAAAAAATTTTCGCCTTCGATCGTCGAATGGCACCGCCAAGGCAAGGTTGACGCCCCTTCCGGCACCGCGCGCGCGTTCATGATCGAGCTCGAGAACGCCGCGGACAGTGGTTCGGCATTGGGTTCAAGGGCCGTTGCATCGGTGCGCGCAGGCGGCATCGTGGGTGAACACCTGATTCGCTTCGATGGTCCCGATGAGACCATCGAACTGGTGCACAAGGCCCATTCGAGGGACCTCTTCGCACGCGGCGCGCTGCGCGCGGCGTCGTGGCTCGTCAATCAAGAGCCCGGCTCATTCACGATGGCCGACGTGCTCGGCCTGCGCGAAGAATCGCCATCGCGCTGACGAGCGCTCGCTCGAGATCGGTCCCAAAACCCGCTTAGAAGCGCCCTAGGGGCTCTGAAACGGGTTCTTCGGGCGTTTCTCCGGGAGGTTCATCGGGCGATTGCTCGGGCTCATCCACCGAGGGTGGATCCGTCTGCGGCTGCTCCGGATCTTGCGTGGGCTCTTCGGTCGCGCCAGACTCAGCTTCGATCCTGCGCACCGACACGACCTCGTCGGGCGCGCGTACGACGCCGGTGGACTCGGCCATCTGACGCACACGCTCGGACATCTCTCGCAACCGCTGCGCGTCGTCGCGCTCCTGCTCTGCGCTAAAGAGGCCGCCTTCGGGTGCCAGCGTGGTCAGAAACACGCCATTGACCCGGTTGTAGAGCGCCAGGGTGGCTTCTTCGTTGATCTGGGGCGCAACTCTTGCGCGTACCACGCCCCGATATGGGTTGTACCAGAAGCTCGCCGATCGCTGGTCGTCCAGGTCGAACGCGACGGGGTCCGCGGGATGGTCGCGGTCGGCGTCCTCCGCCGGCGCGAGTTCGACCCAGGGCCGGTCGCCGGTCAGCAAGTGGTTGCGTGGCGGATCTTCGCCAAACCAACCGCCGTCGATCGTGTTCGGCCAGCCGCGGCCGTTGACCGCGACGCCGTTGGTCGTGGCCTGCACCCGCAGCACCGAGTGGAAGCGCGAGAGCGCCAGCTCGGTGTCGGTCACCACGTTATTGGCCGAACTCGATCGCGTGTATTGGATCGTCACCAGCACGGATACCACCAGGCATAAGCCCAAGGCGACCACGTCGACCGTCCGGCGCATGTTTGAGCGTCCGCTCGCCATCGCGTACCTCTTCCCCACACGAGATCGGCGACGGAGGCTCTATAAAGGATGCGGATCCGGCCGTTGCCCCCGCGACCGGTCGGGACGCGCCGCCTGGCGCGGTCGCGCGGCGGTCCGCCCGCACGGGCGAGCGTCCGCTAAACTGCGCTCAATCATGGCGATCGAGATCCGAGAACTTGAGTGTGGAGCGGTCTTGCTGGTCGAGCCCATGGCCGGCGTGAAGAGCGGGGCCCTGACCTGGACGCTGCCGGCCGGGGCCTCCGCCGAGCCCGCGGACAAGCTTGGGCTCAGCGGCATCGTGACCGAAATGCTCCAGCGCGGGGCGGGCGGGCTGACCAGCCGAGAGCACGCCGACGCCCTGGACGCCGCCGGTGTCTGCGGTAGGGGAGCTGGCGGTGCTCTCAATGGAGTTTTTCGCAGTCTTAGCCTTGGTATCGAAGTTCGTTTCGCTGAACTCGGGGCGACTTTTGTCGGCCAAGACTTCGATCGGGCTATCCCGCTGCTGGCCGACATGATCGTCCGGCCCGCCTTGGAGAAGGACGCGTTCGAGCCATCGCAAAGCCTTGCGATCCAGGAGTTGGAGGCACTGGCCGACGATCCGGAAGAGCGAGCGGATGTCGAGGCGATGGCGAGGCATCTGCCCGAGCCGCTGAATCGCTCGACCTACGGCTCGCGAGAGGGACTCGAAGCCTGCACCCACACCGACGCGATGGCCTTCCATCAGTCTCGGTACGTCCCTGAAGGCAGCACGATCTCCCTCGCCGGTGATGTTGATCCCGGCTTGGCCGAGGCATGCCTCAATGCTGCGCTCACCGGATGGAGCGGCTCGGCGAGCATCCCCGAGGCCACCGGCGAAGCGCAGCGCGGCACCGTCCATGTCGAGGACGACAGCGCCCAGGTCCAGGTCATGGTCATCCGCGAAGCCCCTCGCGACGGAACCCCCGGGGCCGCGTGCGAGCGCGTTGCCGCAGCGGTGCTCAGCGGGGGTATGTCCGGCCGCTTGTTCACCGAGGTGCGCGAGAAGCGCGGGTTGTGCTACGCCGTGCATGCCCGGTACACGCCCGAACGCGAGCGCGGCTGGCTTACCTCGTATGTTGGCACAACGCCCGACCGCGCCCACGAGTCGCTCGACGTGCTGCAGGCCGAGCTCGATCGCCTCGCGACGCCCGCCGGCGCGCCGACGCAAGAGGAGTTCGACCGAGCCGTCGCGGGCCTCAAGAGCCGGATCGTCTTCGGCGGCGAGTCGACTTCGGCACGTGCCGGCGCGATGGCGAACGACTACCGAAAGCTCGGCCGCTGCCGATCGCTCGAGGAGCGTGTTGCCGAGATCGACGCCGTGACGCTCGACGCGCTACGAGCCCACCTCGCCTCCTTCGATCGCGGCAACGCCACCGTGCTCACACTGGGCCCGTCCCTGGCCGGCGCGAGCCGGGAGGCCTAAGCCATGCACGCGATGACCCTGCGCCGGCTGATCGAACAGGCGCTGGTCGTCCTGCTCATCGCGTTCCTGTGCCTCTCGCTGATCTACCCGATCATCCTGACCATCCGCGGCGGCTTCGCGGCCGACCCGGGTGGTGACGGCGGCTGGACGCTGGTCCACGTGCTCCGCGTGTTCCGGGATCCGTCCACCCTCGAGGGCCTGACCAACGCATTCGGCATTGCCGTGGGCACAACGGTTCTCAGCGCTCTCATCGCCGTACCACTCGCGCTGCTGGCCGCGAGACACCGCTTCCCGCTGAAGGGTGCGTTCAGCGCGCTGATCCTCGTACCGCTCATCCTGCCGCCGTTCGTGGGCGCGATCGGCTTCCGCGCGATCGTCGGTCGTGAGGGCATGCTCAACACGCTTCTTGGCACCGAGTGGGACGTGATGGGCGAGGCCAAGGCACTTGGCGTCATCATCGTGCAGGCGCTGCATCTCTACCCCATCCTCTACCTCAACGCGACGGCCGCGCTGGCCAACCTCGACCCTGCCATGAACGAGGCCGCCGAGAACCTGGGCGCGGGCCCGTTGCGTCGCTTCACGCGGATCACGCTGCCGCTGATCCGCCCGGGCCTGTTCGCCGGCGGCACGATCGTCTTTATCTGGGCGTTCACCGAGCTTGGCACGCCGCTTATGTTCGACTACGACCGCGTCACGGCGGTGCAGATCTTCTACGGCCTCAGCGAGGTCGAGGGCTCGGCGAGGCCCTACGCCCTGACTTTTGTCATGCTCGCCGCTTCGCTGGCCGCGTATGCCGCGGGCAAGCTCGCCTTCGGCCGGCGCGGGTACGCCATGAGCACGCGCGCGACCCGGGCCGGCAGCGAGGCCCAGCTCAAGGGCGTCAAAGGCTTGGGCGCAATGCTGCTGTTCCTGGTGGTCACGATCCTGGCGGTCGCGCCGCACATCGGCGTGATCCTCATGAGCGTGAGCAACGTCGGCCAGTGGTACCAGAGTGCGCTGCCCAAGAGCCTGACCATGGCCCACTTCGGCGTCGCGCTGGGCAGCGATGTCGCCTTTCGCTCGATCGCCAACAGCCTGTTCTATTCGCTGATGGCCGTCTCGCTCAACGTGACGATCGGTGTGACGGTGGGGTATCTGATTGCGCGCACCAAGGCGGTCGGTCGGAGCGTGCTCGACACGCTGTGCATGCTGCCACTGGCGGTGCCCGGGCTCGTGATGGCCTTCGGATTCGTCGCGGTCAGTCTCGCCTGGCCCTTTCGCGGCACGCTGAACCTCGGAGTTGCCGAGCTGGGCGCGCCGCTCGACGGCATCGTCTCTGTCGTCGGCGTGAACCCGAACCCGATCCCGCTGCTCGTGCTCGCATATGCCGTGCGCCGCCTGCCGTACATCGTGCGGTCGGTCGTCGCGGGCCTCGAGCAGACCAGCGGCGAGATGGAAGAGGCCGCGCTGAATCTCGGTGCCACCCGCATGCGCGCGATTCGCAGCGTGGTCTTGCCGCTGATCTTGGCCAACATCATCGCCGGCGCGCTGCTGGTATTCGCCTTCTCGATGCTCGAGGTCTCTGACAGCCTGCTGCTGGCCCAGAAGCAGGACGACTGGCCGATTACTCGCGCCATCTACGCCTTCAGCAACCGCCAGGGCGACGGCCCCTACATCGCCAGCGCCATGGGCGTCTGGGGCATGGCGCTGCTCACCGTGACGCTGGTGGGCGCCAGCGCGCTGCTGGGCAAGAAGATGGGAGCCATCTTCCGCGTCTGAGCGCTGATGTCGAGAAATCTGGAAGTTTGCTGAAACTAACCCAACGCTCTTCCAATAAGAGTTGGTCCGCGTATTCCTGAACCAAGGAAAGGAAGACCAGTATGCGTCCGAACACTTCTCGAACCCGCATCGCCGCCGTCATGGCCCTCACCGCCGCCGTGCTCACCGCCCAGGGCTGCGTGGTGGCCATCGGCAATCGCGGCGGCAAGGACGACGCCGAGCGCATCCGCCTGACCAGCAGCGAGCGTGAGTCGGCCACCGTGATCCGTGACGGCGGCACGCTGCCCGACTTCGCCGAGGTCGAGCGCGCCCGACTCGCCGGCTTGGGCCCGAGCACGACCGTCGGTGAGTTCACCACGGCCTTCCCAGAGGCGGTGTTCCGCGGCTCGCGCACGGTACAAGGACAGGACATCGTCGTGTACGAGGTCCGCGATCAGCGGCTGTACCGCTTCGAGGGCTCCAGCTACGGCAAGTTCCACGATCGTCCCGTCTTCTTCCGCTTCGTCGATGGCGAGTTGGAGAGCTGGCGCACCGGTCGTGAGAGCGACGGGCCGAAGCAGTGGTTCAACCTCGAGGTTGGCAGCTAGTTTTCGGAGTGACTAATCGGCCATCACGCAGCGGTCCTGCGCCCAATGACGCAGTTCCGCTACCTTTTCGGCCATCGTCACGCTCAGCGGCGGACTGGCCTTGAAGACCTCGATCAGCCGCTGCGTGGTGACCTTCTCCCGACTCGCGAACGCTTCGTGTCGCGCCGACACGATGCCCTGCTCGATTTCGGCGCCGCTGTAGCCATCGGTGATCTCGATCAGGGCGGGCAGGTCGAAGTCCTTGGGGTCCAGCTGTCGCTTACGGAGGTGGATCTTGAGGATCGCGTCGCGCGCTTCCTCGGCGGGTAAGTCGACGAAGAAGATCTCATCGAAGCGGCCCTTACGCATCAGTTCGGGCGGTAGGCTCTCGATGTCATTGGCCGTGGCGACGAGGAACACGGGCTCGCGGTGCTCCTGCATCCACGTGAGCAGGCTCCCGAACATGCGGCGGCTGAGCCCGCCATCGCCGCTGGTGTTGCCCATCGAGGCGAAGCCCTTCTCGATCTCGTCGATCCAGAGGATGATCGGAGCCATGAGTTCGGCCTGGCGAAGGGCGGTGCGCAGCCGGTCCTCACTCGCGCCGACGTAACGGTCGTACAGCGCGGTAGGGTCGAGCCGCAGCAGCGGACGCTTCCAAGCGGTGCTGATGGCCTTTGCGCACAGGCTCTTGCCGGCTCCTTGGACGCCGAGCATGAGCACGCCACGCGGCGAGTCGAGCCCGTGCTCCTCGGCCTCGGCTTCGGTCGTCAACAGGCGGCTGGAGAGCCACTTCTTAAGGGTCTTCAGCCCGCCGATATCATCGAGCGAGGCCGGCGCGTCGATGAACTCGAGCAGTCCGTCGGCGCGTACGTACTCTCGCTTGCGCGCGATGATCTCTGGCAGGTCATGGCTGTCGAAGCGGTGGTCATCCCGCACGACCTCGGACACGATGTTGCGGATCTGCCGGCGCGTCAGCCCGCGCAGGTTGCGGATCATCGCCTCCCACTCGCTGCGCTTCACATCGACCTCGATGGGGGTGTGGCGGTGGTGGGAGCGCAGCTGCGAGCGCACGACGCGCTCGATCTCCTCGATATCCGGCGGGTGGATCTCGAATTCGGCGGCGTATTGGCGGATGGCCGGCGCGGCGATGCGCTCGTGGTCGATGAGCACGATGAGCTGCGCCTGCTCATTGGCTCGGAACATCGCCTCGCGCAGGGCGCGCGAGACCTTCGCGTCGCCGATGTGCGGGCCCAGGTCGAGCAGGGCGTAGATTCCCGGCCGGCGATCGCGAGCGATGGAAGCGAGCGCCTTCTCGGGCGACGCCGTGTCCTGGGCCGAGCCGTCGTCCTCGATGGTTGCGTCGCCGAGCCCGCCCGTGAGTGTCCAGCGGAAGCACGCCATGCCCTGATCCGCCGCGGCGTCGCGAACCAGATTCAGGGCGTACACCTCTTCGGCTGTGGCAATGGTGACCGCCGGCTGGCTGGTCACCTTCATGAGGTTGCGAAGTCGATCAAGATTGCTTTCGGCCATGCTCGTCAGGGTAAGCACCAGAGCCCGCGTCGAGTACCAAGACCGATAAGCACGTTCTCGGCACAAACCCTGTCGCACCGGGTGCATCTGGTTTGCGTCGCAGGTCCAACCGTGGTACATTGGTCGGGCGTCGCGGCATCACCACCGTAACGTCAGTGTCAGGGACTCGCTAAAGATAGTGTGTGTGTAGACGTGGGCTCCGGCCAGGCCTGCCTGTTTGGCCGATGATGGGCCCCAACTTGCTGTTTGGTGCGGCTCAAGACCCGACACCGGACCCTTCCGGGGAGGTTTCTCACGATGGCAGATCGGAAATGGACTCGCAGCCGAGCTGCGCGCGCCTTGGCGTACGCTGCCGGCCTTTTTGCCGCGGCGTCGATGGCGAACGCCCAAGGCGTCGGCCTCGCCCAGGAGGGCGCGAAG
>CALCCF010000052.1 GCA_937899905.1 uncultured Phycisphaeraceae bacterium | reverse complement strand
GTCGTCTGATCGTTTGCGCCCCGTTCCTTCCGCTTCTCACTTCCCAGCCCGGCTGCCTGGTCGCCGACCGCGGCGCGGACCCGGTGGACCTCTTGGTGGTCGCCGACCGTGCCGACACGTTCCAGTGGTTCTTCAACGGCGAGGCGATCACGGACAGCCCGCGATTCAGCGGCACCGACACCGACACCCTCTCCGTGGCGCCCCGGCTGGGCACCGAGGGCGTGTACCGGGTGGAGGTATCCAGCGTCGCCGGCGTCGTGACCAGCGACGACGCGGTGTTGGCGGTCATCGACCGGTGCCGTGGAGACTTCAACGGCGACGGCGTGCTGAACATATTCGACTTCCTGGCCTACCAGAACGCGTTCGTCCGCGGCTGCCCGTAGGGCACCGGTTCGGCTTCGCGCAACCTTCGCACACAAGGCGGCGTTACGGTTAATTGGGATTCCGGGTATCCTTCCGTGAGAAGAAGGAGAATCCGGATGCCCATCAACCGCAATGCCGTGGCCGCCCTGGCCGTCCCCGCCCTGCTCCCCCTGCCGCTGCTGGCCCAGGACTGCGACCTCAGCGAGATCTTTGCGCCACAGGTGCTCTATGACGCGGGCCGTGGGCCCCAGTCCGTGGCGATCGGTGACCTGGACGGCGACGGCGACGAAGACCTCGAAGTGACGAACCAGAACAACAACAACGTCAGCGTGCTGCTGAACAACGGCGACGGTACCTTTGCCGAAGACTCACTCTACGGCGTGGGCGACGAGCCCGTCTCCGTGGCGATGGGCGACCTGGATGGCGACGGCGACGCTGACCTAGCCGTGGCGAACAGCGACAGCAACACTGTCAGCGTGCTGCTGAACCGGTGCATCTTGCCGCCCTCGATCATCAGGCAACCTGCGCCCGTCGTGCTGCTGCCCACCGGCGGCGGCATCGCCGAGTTCACCGTCAGCGCGACCGGCTCGGCGCTTTCCTATCAGTGGCGGCGCAGCGGGGTACCGCTGGCCGACGGCATGGGCGTGTCAGGGGCGACCACGCCGACGCTGACCATCGATGCCACTGTCGAGGACGTCGCGGGCTACGACGTCGTCGTGACCAACTTCCTCGGGAGCGAGACCAGCGACCTCGCGGTCATCGCCGTTCCCGTGCCGTGCAGGAGCGACTTCGACGGCGACGGCGTGCTGAACATTTTCGACTTCCTGGCATTCCAGGACGCGTTCGTCTCCGGCTGCCCGTAACGACGGCGCGAGCTTGCCGAACCGGGCTGCGACGCACGGGCGGAGTCGAAGACGACTGCGCCCGTGCTCGATCAATGAGGTTGTTCTTTGGCGCTCGCTCCGCTCTCTTGGCGGGCTCCGCCCGGGCCGCGGGGCGGCCGCGCCTCCGCATGCGCCGGCGCCCGCGGACGGGCTTGGCGGATGCTCCGTCGCATACCCTCCCCTCCCATGACCACGACAGCCTCCGCATCCTCCTCAACCGGCGAAGCCGGCGTCCTCAGCACCTCCGCTCGCGGCGACATCCACCGCTGGAGCCAAACCCTCATCCCCACCACCCGGGAGGCCCCCGCCGACGCGACGACGCCCAGCCACGTCTTCATGGTCCGGGCCGGGCTCATCCGCCAGCTGGCCGCGGGCGTGTACGACTACCTGCCCCTGGCCTGGCGCAGCCTCCGCAAGATCCAGCGGATCATCCGCGAGGAGCACGAGCGCATCGGGGCCATGGAGATGCTCTTCCCCGCCTTCGAGCCGATGGACCTGCTGAAACAAACAGGTCGAGATGAAGCCTACGGCGACGACCTCTTCACGCTGACCGACCGCCACGGCCGGGGGCTCGCCCTCGCGCCCACGCACGAGGAGCCCATCGTCGAGATGATGAAGGGCGCGGTGACCAGCTACAAGCAGCTGCCGCTGAGCCTGTACCAGATCCAGACCAAGTACCGCGACGAGCCGCGGCCGCGCTCGGGCCTGCTCCGCTGCCGCGAGTTCATGATGAAGGACGCGTACTCGTTCCATCTCGCTCAGAAGGGCGAGGGCGGGCTGGACGCCATTTATGATGACTTCTACGAGGCGTACTCGCGCATCTTCACGCGGTGCGGGCTGAGCTTCACCGCCGTCGAGGCCGAGAGCGGGCCCATCGGCGGCTCGGCCAGCCACGAGTTCATGGTGCACGCCGAGAGCGGCGAGGACAAGATCCTCGTGTGCCCGGTAAGCGGCTACGCGGCGAACGTGGAGAAGGCGGAGATCGGCGAGCGGGCGTGGACGTTTGATGGCGACGCGAGCGATGAGCTGACTAAGCGCCACACGCCGGGCATGCCGGGGATCGACCTTGTTGCCGGGCACCTGGGAACGGACGCGGCGGGCATGCTGAAGACAATCGTCTTCGAGCGCGTGCTGAAGGATCCGGACAAGACCAAGTACGTCCTGGCCGTTGTGCGCGGCGACCACGAGGTGAACGAGGCCAAGGTCCGCGACGCCGTGGGCTCGGGCGTGCGGCTCGCCGATGAGAAGAAGGCGAAGGCCGACGGGCTGGCGATCGGCTACGTCAGCCCGTGCATGATCGGCAGGCTGACGGGCACCACCTTGGTTGTGGACCCCGACGCCGCGCAGGCGAACGCCTGGGCCACCGGCGCCGACGAGATGGACCACCACGTGACCGGCTGGTACTGGTCGCGTGATCTCGGCGTCGACCTGGAGAAGGCCAAGGTCGCCGACATTCGCAACGCCGAGGAGGGCGACCCGTCACCGCGGGCTGAGGGTGCGAAGCTCCAGACCCAGCGCGGCATCGAGGTCGGCCACATCTTCAAGCTGGGCACGAAGTACTCCGACGCGATGGGCTTTACCGTGCTGGCCGAGGACCAGAAGCCGCGCACGGTGACCATGGGCTGCTACGGCATCGGTGTCAGCCGCACGATGGCGGCGTGCGTCGAGATGAGCCACGACGCCGGCGGCATCATCTGGCCCGCGGCCGTCGCGCCCTACCACGTGCAGATCATCCTGATGAAGCACGACGACGAGCGGCAGATCGAGACGGCGAACACGCTGGCCCAGGAGTTGGCCGCGAGGGGCGCCGACGTGCTCATCGACGACCGCAAGGAACGCCCGGGCCCGAAGTTCAAGGACGCCGACCTCATCGGCATCCCCGTGCGACTGACACTGGGCGACAAGGCTCTGGACGCCGGCGGCGTCGAGTTCAAGCGCCGCAAGGACGAGGGCAAGGGCGAAGTCGTGCCGATCGCCGAGGTCGTCGATCGCTGCATCAGCGCGCTGGAGAGCGCATGAGCGTGCTGCTCGAGGCCAAGGACGTCCACAAGACGTACAAGCTGGGCCGCGTGCCGGTGCCAGTGCTGCGTGGCGCGTCGATTGCCCTCAAGGAAGGCGAGTGGGTCGCGATCCTCGGTGCCTCGGGTAGCGGCAAGAGCACGCTGCTCCACCTCATCGGCGGCTTGGACAAGCCACAGGACGGCACGATCAAGTTCCAGGGCCGCGACATTGGGAAACTCGGCCCCGGCGGGCTCAACCGGTACCGCTCGCGTGACGTGGGCATCGTCTTCCAGTTCTACCACCTGCTTCCCGAGCTGGACGTCATGGGGAACGTGCTGCTGGGCGCGATGACCCAGGGCGTGCTGGGCCGGAAGGTCCCCGCCGAGCGGCGGTCGCGGGCGAAGGAGCTGCTGACGGCCTTCGGCCTGGGCGAGCGCCTCCGCCACAAGCCCGCCCAGCTCAGCGGCGGCGAGCGGCAGAGAGTTGCCATCGCCCGGGCCCTCATCGCCGACCCCCCGCTGCTGCTGGCCGACGAGCCCACCGGCAACCTCGACCAGCACACGGGCGAGGGCATCCTGGAAGCGATGGAAGCGGTCGTCCGCGGTGAGGGCGACGGGCCGAAGCGGGCCATGCTCATGGTCACCCACGACCCCAAGGTCGCCGCCCGGGCCGACCGAATTGTTCGGATGGTGGACGGGATGATCGTCGAGGAGAAAGCCGACGCGCTCACCGCCACCCAGGCCCAGGTGAGCACGCACTAGCGGCCAGCCGCGCGTAGTATGGTGGCTGTAGGTCGTCGCGGGGATGCCCGGATCTTGGGCGGCCCCAGCGACGCCGCCATGGAACCCAAGGACAGGAATCCGACGCGTTGACACAGACTGGCGCCACCGGACAGCACGCCACGGGCTCGCAGCTGACCAGCGGGCGAGACCTGACCCTGCGCGGTCGGGCCGGGCCGGTGCCGGCGACCGTCGAAGAGGTGGGCTCTGGTGCCGCGGTGGTCTTCCTCCACGGGCTTGTGGGCCTTAACGAGCACTGGGAAGAAGTCGTCCGGCTCTCAGAGCCCAGCGTCCGCTGCATCATGCTGCAGGTGCCGCTGCTGGATCTCCGCGGCGAGGACTGCTCGATCGATGGCGTCACCGCGCTGACGATCGACTTCCTCGAGCAGAGCTTCGACCACCCCGTCGTGCTCGTCGGCAACAGCTTCGGCGGGCATGTCGCGCTCCGTGTTGCGTTGCAGCGACCGGATCTCGTCCGTGGCCTCGTGCTCGCGGGCAGCAGCGGGCTCATCGAGAAGTCGATGGTCAGCGATATCCAGCTTCGGCCGAGCCGCGAATGGCTGGAGCGCAAGATCGGCGAGCTGTTCTACGACCCCTCGACGCACATGCGCCGCAGCGACATCGAGCGTGCGCACCAGCAGCTCAGCGAGCGCGGCGGCGCCCGAGCCATGGTGCGTCTCAGCCGCAGCGCCCGGAAGAACCACCTGGGCTCGCGCATGAGCGGCATCCTTGCGCCCACGCTGCTCATCTGGGGCAAGCAGGACATCGTGACCCCGCCCGAGGCCGCGCAGCAATTCGCGGGCATGCTGCCCAAGAGCAAGCTGGTGTGGTTCGATCGCTGTGGGCACGTGCCGATGATGGAGCACCCAGAGCCGTTCGCGAGAGAGCTGACGGAGTTCGTGGACTCGCTTGGCCCGGAGCGGGCCGAGTGATGCGCGGCCGCGCCCGTCGACACCACTCCAACCAAACTACGAGCCATGCCTGACGGATTCACGCAAACCGGCGGCCCGCGATGGACCTCGCTGATCGGCGTCGGCCTGCACGCACGCGTCGCCGCCCGAGCCAAGAAGCTGCGCGACCACGCGTACTGGAAGGCGAACACGGCCCAGATCCAGCGAAGCCAGCTTCGCAGCCTGCTGGAGCAGGCCAAGGACACCGCCTTCGGCAAGGACTTCGGCTTCGCGACGGTGCTCAAGGCCGACGACGCCGACCTCGCGATCGAGTATCGCAAGGCCGTGCCGGCGCGCGATTATGTGGCGTTCCTGCCCTATGTGGAGCGGATGGTCGAAGGCGCCGAGCCCAACGTGCTCTGGCCCGGGCTCGTCTCGCAGTTCTGCCAGACCAGCGGCACCACGGCGGGCGACAAACGCATCCCCATCACCGACGCGATGATGAAGTCAAACTTCAAGGCGTCGCTGGACATCTTCTCGCACGCCATCAACTGGGGCGTCTCAATCCCCAAGCTCTTCGGCGGACGTGCCCTGTTCCTCGGCGGCTCGAGCGCGCTCGAGCGGCAAGACAACGGCATGCTCATCGGCGACCTCTCGGGCATCGCCACGCAGCAGATCCGCTGGCCGCTCAGCGCCATCTACTCGCCGGGCCGGGACATCGCGCTGATGGACCACTGGCCGACGAAGACCGACGCGATGGCCGAGCTAACCAGCACCCAAGACATCCGCATGATCAGCGGCATGCCCAGCTGGACGGTCGCGCTCATGCAGCGCGTGCTGGAGAAGACCGGCAAGGACCGCATCGACCAAGTCTGGCCGCACCTGACGCTGTTCACGCACGGTGGCGTGCGCTACGACCCATTCGAGCCCACCGTGCGCCGCTTGTTTACCGGCGGCGAGCGAGACATACCGGTTCGGCTTGAGCTCTATCCTGCCAGTGAAGGCTTCATCGCCGTCCAGGACACCTTCAAGGAGCCGGGCCTGCGCCTCAACGCCGACCACGGCAACTACTACGAGTTCATCCCCCTCGACGAGATCGACTCGCCCGACGCGCCGGCGTTTTGCGCCGAGGAGGTCGAACCCGGCCAGCGATACGTCGTGTGCATGAGCACCTGCGCCGGCCTGTGGCGGTACATCATCGGCGACGTCGTGGTGTTCGAGAGCGTGCCCGACCGGCCAGGATGGGGCGGCAGCTCGGTCAATGGCGGCGGGCCCGCCCGGCTGCGAATAGTCGGCCGCCACAAGCTCTTCATCAACGCCTTCGGCGAGAACCTCATCGTCGAGAACATCGAGACCGCCGTCGCCCACGCCGCCCACGAGACCGGCGTCGAGGTCGGCGAGTTCACGGCCTCGCCCGTGTACCCCGGAAATGGCGTGTCGGCCGGACTGCAGCTCGCCGTCGAGGTCGTCGCGGGAGGCCAGCTCGACCGCTTCGGAGAGGCCTTCGATGCCAAGCTCCAGAGCGAGGTGGTCGACTACCGCGTGAAGCGGACCGACAGCTTGGGCATGGCCCCGCCGATCGTGACCCCGCTGCAGCCCGGCGCGATCCACGAGTGGATGGAGAGCCGGGGCAGGCTGGGCGGCCAGAACAAGGTGCCCAGGTGCGCGAACCACCGCGAGTTCATGGACGCCCTCGCTGGGCCGGTCGGCGCGACCACGCTGGCCGAGAACCACTGAGATTGCCCGACGCTTTGGCGGCCTGGGATGGCACCGCGTTCTACGATCACGAGAGCGGGCTGGAACGCCACTGCCTGGGCTCCAGCCGCCCTTGAGACACGATGCGAATCCTGATCACCAACCCGGACACGATCGGCGACGTGGTGCTGCGCCAGCCGCTGTTCCGCGCAATGGCCGATGCCGGCCACGAGATCGCGTTGGTCGTCCAGCCTCTGGTCCAGCCACTAGCCCGGACCATCGCGCCGGGAGCCCGGATCATCGAGCTGCCCATCGGCGTCTATAACGGGCGGATCGAGCCCGAGGACGAGCGACTCGACCCGGTGATCGAGGCCGTCCACGCCTTCGAGCCCGACGTGATCGTCGGTGCGCCGTACACGTGGACGGTCCTGGAAGATCGGCTCGCCGCGGCTTTCCCCGACGTCCGCAAGATCGGCCAGGCCGGAGGGCGATTCATCGATCCCTGGAACGGCCGCCTGACCGAGCCCACGGTGCCCTTCGATGAGATCGTGCGTGTGAACGCCGACCTGCACGAGGTGCGCAAGAGTGAGGCCCTCGCGCGGACGATTTTGGCCGACGACTTGCACCTGCCCGATCCCGTGCTGGAACTCGGGCCCGAGCATCGCGACTCGGCCGAGGCCGTGCTAGCCGGGCTCGGTCTGGAGCGTGACGGCTACACGGCGGCGTGCGTTGGCCATAGCTCGAGCACGGCCATCCGCAACTGGCGTCCGGATCACTGGGTCGAGTCGCTTGCCCACCTCATGGAAGAGCACGATCGCCCGCTGCTTCTGCTGGGCGGTCGAGATGAGGAAGACGTCACCCGGACCATTGGCGACGGCCTGGAAGCCAGAGGCCTCGAGCCGAGGTACTGGTTCGGCGAGATCGAAGGCGACACGCTGCTGCTTGCGGGTTTGCTCCAAGCCTCGCGCGGATTCATCGGACGAGACACGGGGCCGATGCATGTTGCCGCTGCGCTCGGCAGGCCGGTACTGGCCGTGTTCGGCGGTGGAACGTGGCCGCGCTTCCGCCCTCTCGTGGCCCCGAGCGTCTCGGTCACGCTGGCCGTGCCGTGCTCCCCGTGCGATTGGCGCTGCGAGCAGCATCGGTCGTACTGCATCATGGACGTGCCCCTCGGCGAGATCGTCGCCCAGATCGATCGCATGGAAGCCGGCGAGGTCAGTGGCTCCGAGGTCCGCCAGCTGGAACCGAGCCGGGCGACACTCGTAGGCATCGCCTCACAGGCGGCGACGGCCGCGCGGCAGTACAGGGTCGAGGTCTCCATCGCCAAGCGCGAGCTTGCCGACGCCAAGGAAGAACACAAAGACGAGGTCCGGAGGAAGTCGATGAGCGAGACCGCCCTGATGCAACGCTTGGACCGGCTCGAGCAGGCCATCCAACGCTCCGGCCAGACCAACCATCAGGCCGAGGAGGCCAAGCGTCGCGCGAGCGAGGTCACCCAGAAGCTCACGCAGAACACCCAGGCGCTGCAGCAGGCCCAGCGCGAGCTCGCCCAAGCCGTACAGAAAGTCGAGAACACCGACGAGCGCAACGCCAAGCTGGTCGAGGAAGTTTCCAAGCTCCGCGAGCTCTTGACCGAGGCAAACGCGAAGGCACAGAGCTTCAAGGCCGAACGCGACCAGGCCCAGGAACGCCTCGCACAGGCGAAGGAGCGCGGCACGCAACTGCAGGCCGAACGCGACGCCGCCGAGGGCGATGCCGCCGAACTGCGGGCAAAGTACGCCCACGTCGACTTGCCGGCCTTGCAACGCGATCTGAAGGCCGCCCGTCAGCTCGCCGCCGTCGTGCAGGGCGAGAAGAGCGACCTTACGCTGCGAGCCGAGCGCCTCTTGCAAGAGCGCAAGGCGATGGAAAAGCTCGCCAACCAGCGGCTCGAGACCATCAAGGGCCTCGAATACAAGCTCGGGCGCCTCCTGGCTAGCCGCTGGAGGCAGGTCGGCCAGCGCATGCGCATGGCCGTGGTCCTTCCGTGGGAAGAAGACGAGCGCAACCGTCTACTGGGAACCAGCCGAAACGGCCACGGAACCCACCAGACGAGCCAGCCGGCCAACAAGGGCTGATCGACACCGCGACACAGACGTATCACCGCGATCGAAACGGAGTGAGAATGACGACGACCGGTACCACCGCGACGGACATGCTGCACCACGCACGCGAGATTGCGGCCAGCGCGGCTTCGCTGGGCGCGGACACAGCACCGGGCGACGCGCTCGCCGCCGTACTCTCCACGAGCGAGGGCGTCGCGCTGGTGACCGGGTCTCTCGACGAGATGATGATCGAGGCACTGCGTGAGGCTTGCGACGACCGGCAGTGGCAGGTCTTCGCGGCCGTCGGCGATACGCAAGCCGCGAAGTCGATCGCCGAAACCCTGCGCCGTAGCGTCGTCGTTGAGTCGACTGCCGGCGCGCTCATGCGCACGCTCCCGGTCAAGCCGTGCGTGGCGATCGTGCACGCCGATGACGCGATGAGTGCCGCTGCGGATCTCACCGCGATCGCCTGGCACATGCCAGACGGCGCCGTTGCGCTGGTCGTCGGCGGCAACATTTCCGCGTCCGACGATTGGCGCATTCTCTGGAGCGGTACCGAAGCGACACTAGTCGAGCGACGCAGCTCGGCTTCCGGTGTGCTTCCGATCCGCTTGGAGGGCGAACTCTTCGGCAGGCTGAGCGACCTCACGCGGCGTGCGCTGACAGAGGGCACAACGCCCGAGACAAATGCCACGATGCGCTCGCCGGCAGTCGCTCCGCACCACACGCTCGGCAGTGCGGCGACCCGCCGCGAGCTGATCGAGGCGGTGCAGCGCGCCCGCGACGTGCTCGTGCCCATGCAAGAGAATCGTGAGCTTACGGGCCTGAGCCGCTGGCCTTGGGTCGTACCCGATTCACGGTCGCTGCCGCCGACGATGCCCGACGGCTCGCCCTGGCCCAAGATCACCGTGGTCACGCCCACGTACAACCAGGGCCAGTTCATCGAGGAGACCATCCTCTCGGTGATCCACCAGAACTACCCGAACCTCGAGCACATTCTGATGGACGGCAACTCGCCGGACAACACGATGGAGATTATCGACAAGTACCGCGACCACTTCGCCGTCATCGTCTCAGAGAAGGACGAGGGCCAGAGCGACGCCATCAACAAGGGATTCGAGCGCGCCACCGGCGAGCTGCTCACGTGGATAAACAGCGATGACATGCTCGCGCCCGGCGCGCTCGCCGCAGCGGCTATCGCGTACAAGACCAGCGGCGCCGACTTCATCAACGGCGTGGCACAGATCTTCCGCGAGGGAAAGCTCGTGCACCAGTGCATCACCAGCTGCGCCGACGGCCCAATGCCGCTCATGGACATGCTCGACCTGGAGAACCGTTGGCTCACCGGCCAATTCTGGTGGCAGCCCGACTGTTTCTTCACGCGTGAGCTCTGGGACAAGGCCGGCGGCCACGTCCGCGTCGATTGGTACTACTCGATGGACTACGAGCTCTGGTTGCGCATGGCGCAAGCTGGCGCGCACGTCCACAGCATCGGCCGGCCCATCTGCTGGTACCGCACGCACGAGGATCAGAAGACCAGCGAGGGCGAGGGGTCGGGCTTCCGCGGCGAGCTGCCCAAGGTGGTTGTCGATCACTGCGAGAAGCACGGCATCTCCTTCAAGCCCGGTGAGAAGGAAGTCGTCAAGGGGCGCCTCCGCGTCGCGTTCTTCAACGATGTCGGCTTCGAGTACGGCGCGGGCATCGCGCAGCGCCGACTCGCCGAAGCCTTTGCAGCCGCGGGGCACGATGTCCGCGTGCTCGCCGCGACCCATCCCGAGCCGGTCCGCGAGAACACGGCGGTCGCGAGCGCCGATGTCCTCGCCGCGCTCGACGCAATCAAGCCCGATCTGGTCATCATCGGCAACGTGCACGGCGCCGACATCTCGCCCGATGTGCTCACCGCCATCGCCGCCAAGCACGAGACCGTGTTCTTCATGCACGACGCGTGGCTGCTCACCGGCCGTGAGACCTACTTCGGTGACAACGAAGACTTCCTGTCGGGCATCGTCGGCCCAACGAGCCTTGACGCCGGCTATCCGGACATGGAGCCCGAGGCGATCCGCCCAGCGTGGGAGTCCAAGCGCCGATTCATGACCGGCTCCGAGCGCCTGACCATCTTGACCAACAGCGAATGGCTGGCCGAGCGCACGCGTGGGGCCCTCGCAGCCATGGACGACCTCGAACCGGCCGACGGCGCCCCGCCGTTCGACCTCGGCGGCCGCCCGCCGGTCCACGCCGTGCGATACGGGATCGATCTCGGTGCATTCGCACCACGCGATCGCGCCACCTGCCGCGACATCCTGGGGTTGCCACAGGACGACTTCATCGTCATGGCGTCGGCATGCTCTCTGAGCGACGAACGCAAGGGCATCGGGCACCTCGCCAAGGCCCTGAAGCAGCTCAACCTGCCCGACGCCACGGTCGTCGGCGTGGGTTTCGTGCCCCAGAACGCCGAGCCACCCATCCCCGGTATCCGCGCCATGGGCTACATGCGAGACCCGCAGAAGCTTGCGATGCTCTACGCCGCGTGCGACGTGTTCGTGGCGCCAAGCACGGACGAGGCCTTCGGCCAGGTGTTCATCGAGGCGGCCGCATGCGGCACGCCCGCGATCGGCTTCCCGATCGGTGGCGTACCCGAAGCCATCACGCATGGTGTTACGGGGCTTGTTGCCGACGACGTCTCGCCCAAAGCGCTCGCCAAGGCCATCGACACGCTGTACCGCGACCGCGCGTACCGCCGCGATCTCGGCCAATGGGCGCGCATCCACGCCGAAAACGAATGGGGCCACTGGACCAGCTACCAGCGCCTGCACGCCGCGCTCGCGGCCAGTGGCGCCGGCAAGCGGATCGGTCTGAGCCGGAAGATCGATTACACGCGTCCCGCGCCTGTGCCGTCGCAGGCCCAACTCGTGCGGCCGACCAGCCCCGCGTACGAGCCCCGCTTCGGCTTCGAGCATTGGGAAGGCCCGCGACCGGACGAAGGCCTCGGTCGATTCCGCTGGCTCAAGGGAGGCTCCGCGGCCGCCGTCATGCATTCCGGCAAGGCGGGCAAGGCGACGCTCTCCATTACGTGCCGGAACAACATGAAGGGACAGCGCATCCGCGTCGTGCTGAACAACAAGCTCGTCAAGGAATTGGCCATCCCGGTCACCGCACCGAAGACCGACCACGCCGTGACCATCCCCGTGGACGTGCAGGCCGGTGCCAACCACCTGCAATTGCACATGTGGAAGTGGCAGCTCGGCAAGGGCCGCCCAGTCTCGATCCTGCTGACAGACTTGAGGCTGATCCAGGACTGACAGCCGCGGCTAGATCACGTCGCGTATCTCCGCCCGCACGGCCTTGAGCGCCAGCAGCCCGAGCGTCGACGCCAGGACTCCCCACCCAAACGCCGTTGGCAGCAGCCACGCGTCGGGCATCCTGCCCTCCAGCATCATCTGCCGGCCGGCCTGCAGCGCCGGGTACGTCGGGTTGAACGGCAGGGCGACTTGGAGCGCGTGGGGCAGGATGTCGGCCACGTACACCATCGGGAACGCCCAGAAACCGATCGTCAGCACGATGCGGATGAGCTCCGTTGCGTCCCGGATGAACGGGACGATCGCCGCACCAATCGCTGCAACGCCGAACCCCAGCATGAGCAGGCTGATGAACGCAACCGGCGCCAGCAGCCAGTACGCGTTGGGCGTGAAACCAAAGGGCAGGGCCGCGACCGCGAGTATGGCATAGCTGACGGCCAGGCCGATGGCACTCGACACCACGACCTGCGCGACGAAGGCGCTCTCGGGGATCGGCAGCTTGCGCAGGTACTGGGCGTTCGCGACGATCGCCATGCTGCCCCGGCTGACCGTCTCGCTGAACGCGAGCCACGGCAGCATCGCGCTGCAGAGGTACACGGCGTACGGCGCATCGCCGCGGCTCGGCCGATCCATGATGCTGGCGAACACGACCGAATAAATGAGGATCATCGAGAGCGGCTGCAGCACGTTCCACAGCACGCCCGCCGAAGCGCCGGCGTACCGGTGGCGCACGTCGGCGAGCGCCGTCCGCCAGATATACCGCAGGTGTGGGATGAGCTCGAGCATCGCCAAACGCCCCCGTGCGTCCGTCAGTCGCCGTGCTTCGCACGCAGCTTCGTGCTCAGCCGGCACAGCAGCTGCACACGCTCGGTCTCGTCGACCCAATCCTGCAGCGTCGCCTCGATCTCGTCCTCGGGCACCGGCGCGCCCGGCAGCGGGCACGACGCGCCGAGCTGGCGCTCCGCGATCGCACGATATCGCGACAGCGTGCGGTCCCCGTACACTGAGACGAACTCCAGCTCTTCGTTCAGGAACAACACGACCGGGACACGCAAACCGTCGTTTATCACCAGCCGCTCGGCGAGATCCATGTGCGCATCACGGTCGACGACGCGCAGTTCGATGAGGTCCGGACGCAGGCCGGCGATCGCATCCAGGAAGGGCACCTGTTGCACGCAATCGCCGCACCACGTGCCACTCACCACGAGCATGTGCATGCGGCGGGTGAACCCCTTGAACAACTCGGCGTGCTTCGGCGTCGTGTGGACGCGCCCACGGAAGTCGGCCCAGGCCCGCTGGTGGCCCTCACTGCCGGTCGCCACATAGGCGTCGTACGGCAGTGCTGCTTCAAACTTCGACCGCAAGAAATCGGTGTCGATCATGGATGGACGATACGCCCGCCGTACCCGCGAGCGACCCGAATTCGGGCTACGCCAAGTGCGGCTGCTGCGCGCCGCACTCGGGGCATCGCGTGCCCACGACGCCCGAGAGGTCGTATCCGCAGCTGAAGCACGCCGGCGTGCGGGCACACCGCCGGGCCTCGCGATCGATCAGCAGGAAGTGGCCGGTGAACCCCGCGATGGCCCCAAGGACCAGCGCCAGGAACGGCCCCAAGAGAACGCCGAAGAACAGCGGGTACACGGTGATCCCGAAGGGCCCGCTCGTCGTCTCGCTCTCAAGCGTCCCGTCGGCCGCAAAGACCGTCACCGTTTCATAGATGCCCACGAATACGGACATCATCGAGACCCACCCGATCATCACAGCCACCTGGAGCAGCACGACCAGCAACAACCAGGGCCTCCTCCGCCTCCGGGAGAGCCTCGAGAGCCTGCCAGCCTGCCTGCGCGTCAGGCCCGTCTCGGCGGCCAGGGCGCGATGAGGCGCAAGTGCCCACTGCAGCGGTCCGCGGCGTGGTCGATCCTGGATCATGCTTTCAGATTGGGAAGTGGAGCGGAAGAGATTCGAACTCTCGACCTCATCATTGCGAACGATGCGCTCTACCAACTGAGCTACCGCCCCATCGGCCGGGCGTTCTCGCCCGATCGGCCACGAGTATAGGACGAGCGACACCTGGCGGCCGACCAGGGACGCTGTAAGTCCTATAACAGTAAAACTCGTCCTGCCAGCCGACTTCCCGTGCATGAAACTGGCGAACTGGTCTATATTGTTAGTACTAACTTGCTTTTGATCGCCTCGATTCCACCTTTGTCGGGGCAAGCCGCTTGTCGGCGACTCAGGAGGCACGAGCATGGGCGACAGGACACGGAATCTGGGGCGACGGCAGAGCATCCGCCGGAGGCTGGCGATCGCGGTCATCGCGGCAACCCCAGTAGCTCTGGCGAGCGGGTGCTACGGCCACGGGCACTACTCGTACCACCACGGCTCCTCGGGCTACTACGGCCACTACCACCACGGTCACTACACCGACCCGATCTTGTTGCCCTTCCTGGCCCTGTATCTGCTGTTCTGGGCGGCCGGCTCCTGCTGATTGCCTGAGTGGCTGCGCGACCAAGCCGCGGTTGACGCTCCTCGAAGAGTGAGCCGAGAAGCGCCACTGATTGGGGATAGACGATGCCTTACCAAGACAAGCCCAAGATCATGGATCGCTGCCGGACACGCGTCCTGCTGATGGCAACGGGCGCGCTCGCGATGGCGGGCGGCTGCTCCTACGGCGGCAGCCAAGGCTACTCGTACGGGGCCTCGCACGGCTACACCAGGATCGACACCGGGGCCGAGGGTGCGATCTTCTTCCTGGGCTTCTACGCCGTGGCCGCGGCGGTCGCGTGGTGCATCGATGCCTGCCGCTGAAGCGTCGGCGTCCGCCAAACGCCGACCAGCCTGCACTCAATTGATGTAGAAGATCGATCGGAAGAGATCATCGCCGAAGGTCTCTTCCATGTCGCTCCACAGGTTGTCGCGCGTCACGGGCCGATCGCCAACGGGCACGAGGTAGGGCGCGGCAGCGGAGCCCTGCACCCAATACAGCACGTGGAAGTCGCGCGGTTGCTCGAAGAACATGCGCACGTCGATCGCCTGCGAGCCGTCGCCGCGCCAGAACCGAAGCAGCTTGCGCCCCTCGAGCAACGCCTCGGCCTCATCAAGGAGATCGAGCCAGAGCAGGACCTGCAACTCGGTGATCTCAACGCCCTCGATGGCGGGCGACTGGTCCGGCGCCGGCAGCCACTCGCGATCGTCGTCGGTCTCGGCCCGAGCGCTATCCCACATCGCCCGGCTGTGCGCGATCGCTCGCAGCAGGTGCTCACGCGCCCGCGCCATTCGAGCTACACCATCGTCTGCGAGCGGGAAGTCGAGGCTTCCCGCGAACGCGAGGATGTCTGAGATGTCGATCTCCATGCCGATAGGATCGAACGGGCGGTTCTCCATGAGGAAGCCGTATGGCGTCACCGGATTGGTAAAGAACAGGTGGCCGCAGCGGTGGAACAGCTCGCGATTGTCGTATGCGAGCAGCATCTCGGCGCACGCCATCAGCACGTCGTTGTACGCCCTCAGCCAATGCAGGTCGGTCGCGTCGAGGCCCAGCACGAACGTCTGTTGCGCCTCGGGTAGATTGACGCCGTCACGGAACACGATTGCGAACGCCCGGGCGGGTTCCTCACGAGGCGAGGCCACACCGTCGTTGTTGAAGTCCACGGGGATCTCGGCCATGTCCAGCCGAAGCTTCCAATCGCCATCCTCCGGCACCGCATCGAACAGCACGTCGGCCTCGCGGAGGTCATCAAGCCAATCAGCCACGATGCTGCGCACATCGTCGGCCGAGACCGGCTTGGGCTCCGGGTTCGCGCCCATCTGCATCAGGCCTCGCATGAACATGAGCCCCCCGCCGCGGATGGGCTGGCCTGCGCCATACTCGTACAACCGTTGCGTGGCGCGCTCGCCGCTGCGGAAGAAGGTGGCCAGTGCGTACCCGAAGCGCGTGCGTGCATCGGCATCGGGTGCAGCAGCGGCTTCGCCGAGCTGACGGGTCGCGCTCGAGAGCGTTGCACCTTCGCGATAGAAAGCATCGGTGACCGGATCGGCCGACACGCATGTCGCCATCCCGAGCGCACAGAGACCGATCAGACCCGCGTGAATCCCCATGGCGATTTCCCCCTCGCTCCGGCACGCACTCGGGCTACGACCTCGGGCGCACGCCGGGCTTATGCTCGATGCTATGGCACGCGAGCACGAGCAACGGACAAACCCGAACGACGGCCTCACCCGGAGGGACTTCATGAAGACGACCTCGATGGGCCTCGCGGCGGCGGCGGGAGGCGGATATGTCGCATCTTCGGCATCGGGAACGAGCGCAGCACCTTCGTCTTCGGTAGCCAGCCACCCCGCCGTGGTCGAAGAACTCGACACGCTTCCACAGGATCGCACGTGGGGCGAGGGACCGTTCGGCTACGACTTGCCGTACACGAGCCAGCGCATGCCCGTGCTCGCGCGCAACTGCGTGGCGACGAGCCAGCCTCTTGCCGCACAAGCAGGCTTGGAGATGCTCCGCCTCGGAGGCAACGCGGCCGATGCGGCCGTCGCGACAGCGGCTGCACTCACGGTGGTCGAGCCCACGGCCAACGGCATCGGCGGCGACAACTTCGCGCTGCTCTGGATGAAAGATGAGGCCGGCAACGCGAAATTGCACGGCCTCAACGCCTCGGGCCGCGCACCCAAGGCGCTCGACCGCGAGGCATACGCCGGGCTCGACAGCATGCCGCTGTACGACTGGCGCGCGGTGACCACACCGGGCGCGGTGTCGGGCTGGGTCGCGACCATCGAGCGATTCGGCTCTCTGCCACTCGAGACCGTGCTCGCGCCCGCGATCCGCTACGCACGCGAGGGCTACTTGGTCAGCCCCGGCGTGGCGCGCGGCTGGTCGGCGTCGGCGCGTCGCTATCGAGGGCAGCCCAGGTTCGAGGGCTGGCAGCAGACATTCGCACCAGGCGGGGATGCGCCACAGCCGGGCGCGCTCTACGCCAGCACGGGGCATGCAAAGACGCTCGAGCTCATCGCCTCGACGAACGGGCGTGCGTTCTACGAGGGCGAGATCGCCGAGGCGATCGATGCCGAGAGCCGCAAGTTCGATGGTGCGCTGCGGCTGGCCGACCTGAGAGATCACAAGGCCGAGTGGGTCGATCCCATCTCGATCGACTACAAGGGCTGGCGTCTGCACGAGATCCCACCGAACGGCCAGGGCATCACGGCGTTGCTGGCCCTGGGCATGCTGCGCCGCTTCGATCTCGCGGGCATGGACGTCGACTCAGCGCGTTGGATGCACCTCCAGATCGAGGCGATGAAGCTGGCGTTCGCCGACGCCCACCAGCACATCGCCGATCCCGCGCACATGCGCGTGTCAGTCGAGGACCTGCTCAGCGATGGCTACCTGGACGAGCGAAGCAAGCTCATCGATCCGGACACCGCGAGCACCGCGAGCTACGGCGAGCCCAAGGCCGGCGGCACCGTGCTGCTGACCACCGCCGACGCCCAGGGCAACATGGTCAGCTTCATCCAGAGCAACTACACGGGATTCGGCTCCGGCATGGTCGTTCCAGGTTACGGCGTGGCGATGCACAACCGCGGCGGCAACTTCTCGCTCGAGCCCGGCCACGCGAATGAGATCGCCCCGGGCAAGCTGCCATACCACACCATCATTCCCGGATTCGTGACGCACGAGGGCAAGCCGGGTATGGCCTTCGGCGTCATGGGCGGGTTCATGCAGCCGCAGGGGCACGCGCAGGTCGTGGTCCGCATGGGAGACCACGGGCAGAACCCGCAAGCCGCGCTCGACGCGCCGCGCTGGCAGGTGGAGCGCAATGGCCGCGTGATGATCGAGCCGGGCTTCGAGACGCTGGCCGATGCGAGCGTGTACGACGAACTCGAGGCGATGGGCCACGCGCTCCGCCGCCGGGGATCGCGCAGCGCTCAGTTCGGGCGCGGCCAGATCATATACCGGCTCGAGGACGGCTACATCGCGGCGAGCGACCTGCGCGCCGATGGGCAGGCGGTCGGCTTCTAGAGCGAACGAGCCTCGCGGTCGGCGGCGGCGTCCATCGCGTCGATCTTCGCCTGCGCCTGCTGGGCCCAGACCGAGCCGGGCACGGCGCCGATCACACGGTTGTACCAGTCGCGGGCCTTGTTCGGCTCGCCGAGCCGTTCATGGGCGGCAGCAACATCGGACATCAACCGCCCCTTGAGCGCAATCGGTTGTGCGCCCCAATTGCCGTGCAGGGACGCGAGCCCGGCCGTCGCGTGCTCGATGCCCTGCGTGGCGTAGCCCTTGGCCATCTGCTCGATAGGGTGGTTTTGCGCGAGCACGAGGAGCGTCTGCGCCGCGATGATCCGGACACCGGGGTTGTCCATCTCAAGGCTGCCCGCGCGTGCCAGGTCGGCGAGGGCCTTGTTCACGTGGGTCATCGCCGCCATCATGTCGCCCGAATCCGACGCGGCCCCGGCCTCGAACATGCGAGCCGCACCACGCCAGGCCAGGGCCTCGGCGTTCTCGGCGTCGACCTCGATGGCCTCGGCGCACGCTCCGAGCAGCCGCTCGAGCGCTGCCGAATCACCGCCAGCCGCCTTGACGTAGTCAGCCATGACCAGCCGGTCGAAGCCCCGATACCCCGAGGTTCCGACGTCGAGAACGAACATGCCTCGCGGCGCGTCGGTATCCGCTGTCGTTTCAGCATCCTGCGCCAGCACGGGTGCGGAGAGCATGGCGGATGTGGCCATCGCGAGGCACGCGACTCTGAGCAAACGGGGTTTCATAGCGGCTGTTCTCCTCTCTCCGATCGCGGGCTCGCCCCGCAGAATCATCCTTTGGCTTCGGTTCCTTTGGAGTCCACGCCGTGGCGTTTCAGGGCGCTCTGCAGCGGCTCGAGCAGATCGCCGTACTTGGCCGCCCGGCCCTTCGCCGCGGTGTAGATCGGCCGGCGGACCTGCGTGACGCTCAGCGTGCGATCCGCCCGGTTCGCCTCGTGGGGCTTCAGGCAGCGGTCGTCCCACGACAGGCCCACGAAGTCGATGATCCGCCGAGCGGTGCCGGGCAGGTCGTTGACCAGGTCCTCATAGTCCACGGTCAGCGTGTCGTTCTGGCACGCGTCCTGCCAGTGGGCCCACAGCCGCTCATTCTCGGCATAGACGAATGCCAGATCGTCAAAGCTCCCGGCGTATGGGATCGACGCCGGACGGAGGCGCTCGAAGTAGCACGACAGGCAGTTGTCCGCGGCGTGGCGCCTCGTATGGATGAACTTGGCACCCGGCAGGATCCGGTCGGCGAAGCCCAGCCGCCGCATGTTCGCGAGGTCCTTGTTGGAGATGAGCTTGGCGTCGGCTGACTTCGTGCGCATCGAACGCTCGTACTTCTCCCCCGAACGATCGAGCTGCTCGGGCGTGAGCTCTCGCGCGTTCTCAGGCCATTGGCTCGCAAGCCCGAACTCCGCCTGCACGCTGCCCGCGATCAGCTGGAGCGAGAAGTCCTCGTCTGCGCCGAAGGCATCGGGATGCGCGTGGATGATGCGCTCGGTCAGCGTCGAGCCGCTGCGCGGCATGCCGACGATGAATGTCGCCCACGAGCCATCGACGGTCGCACGCGGCGCATCCTTCATCCAGTCTGTGCTCAAGGTCTCGATGAGCGTGTCCGTCTCAGCCCGGTAGAGCTCGTGGCTGAACGGCACCGCGAGCATGGCGTTGCCGCGTGCAGCGACATCGAGAGCGTCCTGGTACCGCTTCGCACGCTCGTACGCCCGCGCCATGGTGAGCAGCGTGCTGCGCAGCTGCGGCTCATCGGGGAGCTTGGCCGCCATCACCACCTCGCCAAGTCGGATCGCGTCGTCCAGACGGCGCATCTCCATGAGCACACGCACGCCGACCGCGGCGAGCGAAGGATCGGTCGGCGCGACCTTCGTCGCGGGCTCGAGCGTCTTCCACGCCCGCTTGAAGTTGCCCTGCATCTCGTAGACCTCCGCCCGACCGGCGATGGCGGGCGCGAAGCTCGCATCGAGCTTGAGCGCGTTGGCGTAGTGCGCGAGCGCGTCGCCGAGACGGCCCGAGTGCACGTAAGCCTGCGCGAGTTGGACCTCCAGCAACGGCGCCGGCGGCAGGTGCTCGACCGCAAACCTGCGGTACTCGATCGCCATGTCCAGGAAGCCCGTCGCTAGGCACACCTCGCCCATGAGCAGGTTGACCTGCGGATCCTTTGGGAGGTTCTGGAGGAGGGTCGTGCCAATGGCGTGGGCCTGGGCGTAGTCGCCACGCGCCGCGGCGTCGCGGGCTTGCAGCAAGAGTTCGGATGTGCGTTCGGGGCTGAGGCTCATGGGGCGATCATAAACCCCGAGCCTCCTCGATCCCGGTCGGCATTCACGGGTTGTACGCCTAAAATGCGACGTGGGGAACAACGGGGAGCCCGCATGCGCGAAATGCTGAATCTGGACGCCTCGCTCGAACCCATCCAGGGCGAGTTGGCGTCCTACCTCTCCCGCGTGGCCGACCGGTTCGACGCCGCGCTCGAGAGCGACATCCTCGCCGTGCAACGCCTGACCGAGCACGTGGAGCGGTACCGCGGCAAGATGCTCAGGCCGGCCCTTGTCGCCCTGGCCGCGGGCGCGGCAAGCGGAGATCTCACCGAGGTCTTGCAAAGCCCCAAGGGCGCGACCGTCGAGGTCATCGGCGCTGTCTGCGAGATGGTGCACATGGCCACCCTCGTGCATGACGACGTGCTCGACGAGGCCGACACCCGCCGCCGAGGCCAGACCGTCAACGCCATGAGCGGGAACGAGACCGCCGTCATCCTGGGTGACTACCTGATCGCCGGCGCGTACCACCTGTGCTCCACACTCGACGAGCAGGCCACCGCGCTCCGCGTGGCGCGCGCCAGCATGGTCGTGTGCAGCGGCGAGCTCCTGCAACTCGACCGCCGCAGCGACCTGTCGCTCGACGAAGCCACCTACTTCGAGATCATCGACCGCAAGACCGCCGAGCTGATCGCCGCCTCGTGCGAGCTCGGCGCCAAGGCCGGCGGCGGCTCCCCAGAGATTGTCGCGGCCTTGGAAGCGTTCGGCCGGCAGATCGGTGCGGCGTTCCAGGTCCGCGACGACCTGCTCGACCTCACGGGCCGCGAAGAGGTCGTCGGCAAGAGCGTGGGCCGCGACGCGCGCAAGGGCAAGCTCACGCTGCCGGTCATCCACCACCTTGCCGAGTGCGAGCCCCACGAGCGGGCCCAGAGCCTGGCATTGGCAATGAGAGCCGCCCAGGAAGACGAGAACGAGGCTCCGGCCGAGCTCCGGCGCCGTCTGGACACCACCGGTTCGATCGACCATGCCCAGCTCGTCTCCGAGCGGATCGTGCGAACCGCTCGCGGCCAGCTCGACGCCGTGCCGGATTCGCCAGCCAAGCGGATGCTGGTCGCCATGGCCGACGCCGTCGTGCAGCGTGCGTTCTAGCTCGGCAAAAGCCGGGCAAAAGACCCCATCGCAAGGCCCTGAGGCATCGAACGCGCAATAATGCTCTCCGCGGAGCCGTCTTGGCTTCGGCACCCATGGGCGTGTGCCAGAGTGGACTAATGGGACGGATTGCAAATCCGTAATTCGTGGGTTCGAATCCCACCGCGCCCTTTCTTGCCGTCTTCGGAGGCACCGAGCCACCGATACCCAAAAACTTCCCGATCGGAGGGCTCCCTATGACCACCGCTGCACCCGCGCCCAAGGCCGGCCTCGAGGTCATCTTCGCTGGCGACACCGATATCTGCAACGTCGAGCAGGACGCCCTGATCTATCGCGGCTACGAGATCCACGACCTGGCCGACAACGCCAGCTTCGAAGAGACGGCCTACCTGCTGCTCGAGGGCGAGAAGCCCACCGCCGAGCAGCTCCGTTTCTTCCAGGACGAGCTCATCGCCAACCGCGCGCTGCCGCCGGCCGTCATCGACTACCTCAAGACCGTCGCGCCCATGGCCGCCTCGGGCTCGGCCGTCCCGATGGACATCCTCCGCACGGCCGTCAGCATGCTGGGCAACCTCGACGCCGAGAGCCAGGACATCTCCGCCGAGGCCAACCTCCGCAAGGCCAAGCGGCTGACCGCCAAGATCCCCACGATCATCGGCCACATGCAGAACGTCATCGACGGCAAGGACATCGTCGCGGCCGACACGGGCGGCGATGCCAACCTCAGCCACGCCGCCAACATGCTGTTCCTCATGAGCGGACAGCGGCCCGACGCCGAGGCCGAGAAGGTCGTCGACGTCTCGCTGACGCTCTACGCCGAGCACGACTACAACGCCAGCACGTTCACCAGCCGCGTCATCGCCGGCACGCTTAGCGACATGCACGGCGCGGTCACCGGCGCGATCGCCGCCCTGAAGGGCCCGCTGCACGGCGGCGCGAACGAGGCCGCCATGGACATGCTCCGCGAGATCATGTCCGACCTGGACGGCAAGATCGAGAAGCCCGCCGTCGAGCAGTGGATGCACAAGGCCTTCACTGAGAAGCGCAAGCTCATGGGCTTCGGCCACCGCGTCTACAAGAACGGCGACCACCGCGCCCCGATCCTCCACGGCTTGGGCCGCGCCGCGGCCGAGAAGCGTGGGGCCGAGTTCGTCAAGTGGTTCGACCTTGGCGAGATCGTCCAGCAGATCATGCTCGACGAGAAGAGCATCCACCCCAACGTCGACTTCCCCTGCGGCATGACGTACTACGCGCTGGGCATCCCCGTGCCGCAGTACACGCCCATCTTCGTGGCCGCCCGCATCACGGGCTGGGCAGCCCACATCATGGAGCAGCACGCCAACAACCGGCTCATCCGCCCGCGTGCGAACTACGTCGGCCCCGACCTGCGCAAGTGGAACGGCTAAGACGGCCTGACCATGTCCCAGCGCGAGTTCGAATCGACGCTCCACACCGACCTTGCCGACCGTATGACCTACGGCGGCTATCTCCATCTCGAGAAGGTGCTCAACGCTCAGGAACCGCTGAGTCAGCCCGCGCACCACGATGAGATGCTCTTCATCATCCAGCACCAGACCACCGAGTTGTGGCTGAAGCTGATGGTGCACGAGCTGCGAGCGGCGATCGATGCCGTCCAGCGTGACGACCTCGAGCCGTGCTTCAAGGTGCTGGCGCGCGTCAAGCACATCCTCCAGCAGCTGCTCAACCAATGGAGCGTGCTGGCCACGCTCACGCCCACCGAGTACGCCCAATTCCGCGGCGTGCTCGGCAACGCCAGCGGCTTCCAGAGCTTCCAATACCGCCTCGTCGAGTTCTTACTGGGTAACAAGGATCGACGCATGCTGGGCGTCCACAGCCACGACGCCGAGGCACACAAGGTCCTCGAGGCGGCCCTCGAAGGACCGAGCATCTACGACGTCTTCCTCGCCTTCATGCACCGCACCGGCTTGCCCGTGCCGTTGGCCACTGTCGAGCGCGACTTCAGCGAGCCGCGAGAGATGGACGACGGGGTCATCGCGGTCTTCAAGACCGTGTACGAGAACCCGAACCAGCACTGGCAGGCCTACGAGATGGCCGAGAAGCTCGTCGATGTCGACGATCAGTTCGGCCAGTGGCGCTACCGCCACCTGCGCACGGTGCACCGCATCATCGGCATGAAGCGCGGCACCGGGGGCTCATCGGGCGTGCCCTTCTTGAGGCAGATGATCGACCACCAGTTCTTCCCAGAGTTGTGGGAGGTTCGTACACGGATCGAGGAAGTACGCTGAGACCGATTCCGGCTAGCAGCCCGCATCAAACAGCGTCTGGAACGTTAAGAAATCGAAGAGGGTGAAGCGTCCGTCCTCGTCGACGTCCGCGCGCGGATCGCGCGCGTCGAACAGGTTCTGGAACGCCAGGAAGTCGAAGAGCGTCAGCGAGCCGTCCACGTCGAAGTCCATCAGACAGTTCGGGCTCGGCAGCGTGACGACGAACCCCTCCTTCACGCCGAAGGGGTTGATGCCGTACCCGACCAGCACGGTGCCATCGTCGGAGATCGAGGTCGCCTCGAGCAAGCCACGCCATTCGCTGGGCTCGAAGAGCCCGAATTCGTTCGTCAGCCACTCCTGGAGGCCTCGGATCGAGCCGTCCTCGAACCACACGGCGGCCGAGTAGGGAGAGCCGCCCGCGAACGCGCCGACGGTGCCCACCTTCAGCCTCCCGTTCGTAGACGCATCGAGCACGGCATCGTCGATCAGGCGGATACCTCCGCCGAGCGTGTCCAGGATCTCGATGCCATCACGCGAGCTCCAGGCCGCCGGCCGAATGGGGTTGGAGAACGGATCGAAGTCCACCGGGATCAGTTGGCCGGTGACGATCGACGCGTCGGGCGAGATGCCGAGGATCTCGAAGCGGTCAAACCCATCGGGAACTGTTGCGTCGGCGGACTGCGGCACACCATCGGTCCAGAACACGATCGGATCGACGCCATCGGCCCCGCCGAACTGGCTGCCGACGATGGTGCGACCATCGGTGCTAATGCGATTCGCCTGGCCGCCGCTGCGGCCGGGGAGCAGCGCGAGCGTTTCGATGGCCCCGGTGGACGTGTCCCACGTCACGGGCTGACGCGTGCGCCGGTCATCGAACGCCACGCCGACGGCCAGCGTCCCATCACCGCTCACGTCGCCGACGAACGTGAACGAGCCCGAGAGCGGCACCGCGTTCGGCAGCGACTCCAGTTCCAAGCCTCGCCCGCCGGCCTGCCACACCATCGAGCGGCGTTCGAGCGCACCATCGCGAAGCGTGTTCCACGAGCCGACGGTCACCAGCCCCTGCTCGCTCACGGCCACACCCCGGCCCGGCGCATAGCTGCCATCGGCGTCGCGCAGCAGGTCCGGCGAGAACGACCGCTCATCCCAGAACGCGTTGAGGGTCCCAAAGTCCGTGTCATCACCGCCGACGAACGCGAAGCCGTCCGGGCTCACCGCGTCCGCCCGGCTGCCCACCAGTGAGCCACCGATGCCGCTGTACCCCAGCCCGCGGAACGTCGCATCCTGGGCCATGGCCGTGCCAACCGTCGCCAGACCGCCAACCAAGGCCATGTGCGCTGCGCTTCGACTCATCTTCCACCTCCACTCAAGGGTACGGACTCACTTGTGCTGCCCATGGCGTTCGGCTCGGGCCGACCCCTAGATGCAGTCAGGATGGCCCTAATGGCAAAGCGATCACGAAGTCGGAGCCGCGCCCGGCCTCGCTCGTGAAGGACAGCTCGCCGCCGCTGGCTTGGATGATCCGACGGCTCGTGGGCAGCCCCAGACCCGAGCCGCCCGCCTTTGTCGTGAAGTACGGGCGGAAGATCCGCTCGGCGGTCTCCTCGGTGATGCCCGGCCCAGTGTCCGTCACGTGGAGCTCGATGGACCCCTCACGCGGCAACGGCCGAACACGCAGCATCAGTTCCTTAGCGATCTCCGCGTCGGCGGACGCCATCGCCTGGGTGGCGTTGATCATGAGGTTGAGGATCGCCTGCTTGAGTCGCGTCGAATCGATCTCGACCCACGCCGGCTCGGTTGCAAGCTCGACGCGCAAGCGCACGCCCTGGCTTTCGGCTTGGGGCAGGAAGAAGTCGGCCAGCTCTTCGACGACTTGGTTAAGGTCGTGGCGGCTCGGGCTGAGCCGCATCTCACCGGCGAACTCGAGGAAGTCGTTGAGGATGTCGCCCAGTCGCTCGACCTCGCGCTTGAGCGTGCCCGCGCGCCGAACCAGCCGGCCGGCTTCCTGGGAATCGACGCCCTCCAGCTCGTCGATCGCCTCGGCGAGCAACTGCGTGTTCATCGCGATGGTCGACAGCGGGTTCTTGATCTCGTGGGCCAGGCCGCCGGTCATCGAGCCGATCTCGGCGAGATGCTCGGCAGCACGCGCTCGTCCCTCGGCCTGCCGCGCGCGCCTCGTCAGCACTCGCGTTGCCCACCACCCGGCTGCGGCAGCAACGAGCAAACCCGCGCCAAATCCGGCGACGGCGTTGGCAAACGAACTGGCGAACGGCTCGGGCGCCATGCCGACAGCATACGGGCGCATCAACGCCCCCACTCTTCAGGCTTCGCTACGAGTCCGTGGCGCGCCGCGGCGCGTGCTGTGGTGGCGCTTCGACGTGGGTGTGGCACACCACACGCGTGGCCTTCCAGCCCTTGTCGGTCTTCTCGGCGTCATACTCAACGGTCGTGCCATCACGAAGAGATCGATAGCCAGAGCCATCGATCACGGAATAGTGCACGAACACGTCCTGCCCCTCGGGGCCAACGAGGAAGCCGAAACCCTTGCGGGAATCGAACCACTTCACCTCACCCTCGACACCCACGAGTTCTTGCGTCGTGCGCTCGGACATGATCGCAACTCCGCCGACCCACCCGCAAACAGCCCCACGCCGCGGGCAACCGGGGTCGGCTCGCAATCGAGGCGGATCAAACCGCCTGAGCCGGGCCTTACCCAGCTTACCACCAAAACCGGCGGTTCGTGACACGAAGTTCCCGATTCCACGCAAGTTAGCCGAAACTTCAACGGCTCGGTTCTCAGCGCGATTTCTGGCAACACAAAGGCCCCGAGCAATGCCCGGGGCCGTGTGCTCACACCATGGTGAAACCACCCAATTCTGGGTAGGGCAGCCGTGTTTAGTCGACTGCGTCCGGGCGGCGGCCTCCGCGCCGCGGCCCGCCTTTCCGCCCTCCGGCCCCGGCCGGAGGGCGTTTTCGTTCCCGCTTGCCAGCGCCCCGCGCCGGGCGGTATTCGGGACCGAGAGGAAACGGTCGAAGGACGCGACGCGCATGCAGGGCGCCGCCGCCAAGGAAATCAGCTACGCGTTCAGCGTCAGGACCCGGGCGGCGCAGCTGTTCGTGCGCGGCGTCGAGAATCTGACCGGCCGTCCCGGCCTGATCAAGCGCGCCGCCGAC
>CALCCF010000051.1 GCA_937899905.1 uncultured Phycisphaeraceae bacterium | reverse complement strand
AAGCGCATGACCGAGCGGCAGGGCGAGATCCTGGGCTCCATCCATGTCTTCGGCGGGTTGGTGAATGAAGACGCCGGCACGCGCGGCCTGACCGATGCGGCCACAACCGCGCTCGCACGACCGGCCGGTGGCGGGCTGTCCTCCACGCAGATCGACGATCTGACGACCGGCTGGAAGGCATCCGTTCGAGGCGGCTCGGACGCCGATGGGCTCACCATCGGGCTGAGTGCGAGCCCCGATGAGCTCGATCGCGCCATGCGGCTCGTGCACGTCCTGCTGACTGCACCGACGGTCGAGGACGCGGCCATCGAGCAATGGCGTCGGGGCCAGCTCCGCACGCTCGAGACGCTCGAGCGCTTGCCACAGGGCGCGGCGCTGAAGGCGGTCATCGACGCGATGTACCCCATGGATGATCCACGCCCGCGCCTGAACACGGCCGACCGGATCAACGCCATCACGGCCGAGTCGGCCCAAGCGTGGCTTGACGCGCAGCTTGGCGGGCCGATCGAGGTCGCGCTTGTGGGAGATCTAGACATCGATCGAGTGATCGAGCTGGCCGCCACGTATCTCGGTTCGCTTCCCGCACGCGAACGCGTGTCGTCGCGAACCAACATCGACGCTCGGCAGATGGAGCGGCCGGTGGGCCCCATCGAGATGCTCCGCGAGCCGGAAGTCTCCACGCCGCAGGCGTTCGTGATCGCGGGGTTCTACGGGCCTGACGAGTGGGACGAGCGTGACCGCCTTGCGATGCGATTGTCCGCGCGCATCCTGTCAAGTCGCATGATCAATCGCATTCGTGAGGAGCTTGGCCTGGCCTACAGCCCCGGCGTCTCGAGTCGCACTGGCACAACTTGGCCGGGCTTCGGCTTGTTTAGCGTGCAGACGCCGACGGATCCGGATCGGGCGGACCAGCTGGCCGACGAGCTGCTGCGGATGTTCCAAGAGTTCGCGACCGACGGCCCAACGCCCGAAGAGCTGGACGTTGCCGTCCAGCAGCTTCGCAACGTCCACGACGAGAACGTACGGAGCCCGGGGATCTGGCTGCGGCAGTTGCGGACCGTTGACTATCTCGGCAAGTCGCTCGACGATATCGGAAACGAGCGTGCGCTGCTTGGCGAGTACACGCCCAGCGAGCTCCGCGACATATTCGCGATGTATGCGATCGAGGGCAACAAGATGAGGCTGGTCATCCGGCCGCTTGACGCGGCTGATGAGACCGAGGTCGACCCAGTCGTTCGTAAGAGATAAACAGACACGGTCGTTCCCCCGTGTCTTGATCGGTCCTCGATGCCATCGGTTGTCTCAGGCCTGGATCGACAGCAGCTCGTTGTAGTCCGCCACCGGCCAGAGATCCTTAGACACAATCCGTTCGATTGCATCCGCAGCTTCACGCACGGCGTCCATCGCGGGCACGATCTTCGCCAGTGCGTGATCCGCTGCGTCCAGGGGGAACTCGCTCTCCTCTTCGGCGAGCACGGCGTCGAGTGCGGCGATGCCACGACGCAGCGACGAGGTTAGCCCGGCGAGCTCTTCCAGGGCCGTGCGGTTCTCCAGCGGATCGATGTCGGTCGCTTCGAGGGCGGCGACCGCGTCGGCAAGCTCGCGGATCTGCCGCATCGCCGCGGGCAGCAGGAGGGTCTTACTCATGTTTCGCAACGTGAGCCCCTCGATGCGCACCTGCTTGGTGTACTTCTCGGCATGGATGTTCGCCCTGCTCTGGGTCTCCAGCGGGCTGAGTACGTCAAGGCTGTTGAACAGCGTGCGGTTCTTGTCGCTGGTGAACTCTCGGATCGCGTGGGCAGAACGCTTGATGTTCGGCAAGCCGCGATTCGCGGCCTCTTCCTCCCACTCCTGGGAGTAGTTGTCACCGTTGAAGATCACACGCTTGTGCTCGTTGAAGACGTGGTGGATGATCTGCCGCAGGCCTTCCTCGGAGTCCTCGGCCTTCTCGAGCTCGTCGGCAAAGCTCGCGAGGCTCTCGGCCACGATGGTGTTCAGCACGGTAACCGGCAGCGCGATGGCCGCCGACGAGCCGACCGCCCGGAATTCGAACTTGTTTCCGGTGAAGGCGAACGGGCTCGTGCGGTTGCGGTCACCCGCATCGCGGATGAACTCGGGGAGCGTCTGGGCGCCCAGGTCCATCGTGCTGCCCTGGCGAGAGCTGCTGGCAGTCCCGCCGCTGGCGAACTGCTCGACCAGGTCGGTGAGCATGTCTCCAAGGAAGATGCTGATGATCGCCGGCGGGGCCTCGTTGGCTCCCAGTCGATGATCGTTGCCCGCGCTGGCGATGCTCGCACGCAGCAGGTCGGCGTGCAGGTCGACCGCACGCACCACGGCCGCGAGGAACGCGTGGAACACGCGGTTCAGGTGCGGCTCGCTCTTGGGACTCAGCAGGTTGCGCCCGGTGTCGGTCGCCAGCGACCAGTTCACGTGCTTGCCGCTGCCGTTGATGCCCGCGAAGGGCTTCTCGTGCATGAGGCAGGTAAATCCGTGGCGCGGCGCGACACGCTTGAGTGTCTCCATCACCAGCATCTGGTGGTCGCACGCGACGTTGGCGGCCTCGTAGTGCGCGGCGATCTCGAACTGGCCTGGCGCCACCTCGTTGTGCCGCGTCGCGACGGGCACGCCCTTGCGGTACAAGATGCCCTCGACCTCGCTCATGAAGCTGAGCACACGCTCGGGAATCGACCCGAAGTAGTGGTCCTCGAGCTTCTGGCCCTTGATGGGGGTGTCGCCGAAGACTGTGCGTCCGCAGATGGTCAGATCCTCGCGGGTGGCGGCGACGCTCGAATCGACCAGGAAGTACTCCTGTTCGGCGCCGACCGTCGAGAACACGCGTGTGGCGCCGTCGAGCTCGCCCAGGGCCGTGAGCACCCGCATCGCCTGCGTGCTCACCGCATCCATCGAACGAAGCAGCGGGGTCTTCTTGTCGAGGGCCTCACCGGTCCAACTGACAAAGGCGGTTGGGATGCACAGCGTGACCGTGTCGCCGTATCGGCTGAGGAACACCGGGCTCGTCGCATCCCACGCGGTATATCCACGGGCTTCAAAGGTCGTCCGAAGGCCGCCGCTGGGGAAGCTCGACGCGTCCGGCTCGCCCTGGACGAGCGACTCGCCGGTGAACTCGCTGATGGCCCCGCCCTGGCCATCGGGCGTGATGAACGTGTCGTGCTTTTCCGCGGTCAGGCCGGTCAGCGGCTGGAACCAGTGCGTGAAGTGCGTGGCGCCGTGCGCCACGGCCCAGTCCTTGATCGCTACCGCGACCATGTCGGCGATTGAGGGATCCAGTGGTTCGCCGTGATGGATGGTCCGCTGCAGCGTCTTGAAGGCACGCTTGGGCAAACGCCGGCGCATCAGGGCCTCGGTGAAGACGTCCTTGGCGAACGCCTCCTCGGCATGCGTCCAGCCGTCGTTGGAGACCGACGGGCCCAGCGGAAGGTGCGCGTCCTGCGCGTGCTGGCTCTGGGCGGGCTGGTGGCGGTGGCCGGTCTGCTCGAGGCCTGGGTCCTGGTCCGTCATGGTTCCGCTACGCACGGGGATGCGTCCTTCCGGTTGGGGGCCGCGATGCAACAGCCGCATCCGCCGCCCCGGGCGCCCTTGCCCGATCGGCTCCCTTGCCAACTCGAGGCTCGGACCCTTTGAGGCCAATCCTAGCATGGCCCGATGCGCATCATGACGTGGAATGTGAACTCCGTAAAGGTCCGGGCCGAGCGTTTGGCCGGCGTGCTCGAACGCCACGAGCCCGATGTCCTGTGCCTGCAGGAGCTCAAGACCCCCGAGCTCCCCGCGGAAATGCTCGCCGACCTCAAAGACCGCGGTTATCACGCCGCCGTCCATGGCCAAAAGACCTACAACGGCGTCGCGATCCTGAGCAAGGCCGAGCCGCAGGACGTGCTCGTTGGGTTCGAGGGCATCGGCTTCGATGCGGACGGCGGCGACGACCCGCACGCCCGGTTGATCGGGGCTGTCGTCTACGGCGTGCGCATCTACAGCGGCTACTTCCCCAACGGCGGCGAGGTTGGCAGCGAGAAGTTCGTGTACAAGCTCGCCTGGATGCGCCGACTGCGAGAGTTGCTCGACGCCCGGCACTCGGCCGACGAGCCGCTGATCGTTGCCGGTGATGTCAACGTCGCCCCATTCGATGGCGACGTCGCCAAACCCGATCGATGGAACGAGAGCACGCACTGCGTGCCCGAGGCGCGCGAGGGGCTACAGCACGTCGAAGCGTTCGGCCTGGCCGACGTCTTCTACCAGAAGCACCAAGAGGGCGGCGTCTATAGCTGGTGGGACTACCGGCAGCTGGCCTTCCCAAAGGGCGACGGCCTGCGCATCGACATCATCTACGCGACGAAGGATCTCGCCGCAACATGCTCCGACGCCCGCGTCGACCGCGACGAGCGCAAGGGCAAGCAGCCCAGTGATCACGCGCCCGTGATCGCCGATTTCGACTGGCCCGCGTCGTGATCAAAACGGTCCTCCTCGACATCTCCGGCACCGTCGTGCGCTCGGGCGGCTTCGAGGCCGTGTTCCATCGCGTGTACCGCGAGGTTCTTGGCGTTGAGGTCTCTGCCGAGTCTGTCCGTGTCAACACAGGTCGCAAGAAGGCCGAGCTGTTCACTGACGTCGTGGCCGAGCACGCACCGCAACGCGTCGACGAGCCAGAACTCATCGGTCGCATGACCGATGCCTTCGACGCCTTCATGCTCCAGGCCATCGCCGCCGATCCGCCGCCCGTGCTCAAGGGCGTGCCCGAGGCGTTGGCCGCTCTGGCCGAGGCCGGCATCGCCGTGGGTTACGTCACGGGCTTCGCTCGTGGGCCCGCCTTGCGGTTGCTCGAGGTATCGGGTCTCGAATTCGCCGTGCTTGTGGGCAGCGACGAGATCGAGCGTGGCCGCCCGTCCCCGGACCTGATCCACGAGGCAATGCGCCGGCTCTCTCTGAGTGATCCCGCCGTGGTCGCGTACGCCGGCGATACCCCCGGCGACATCGCCAGCGGTTTGGCCGCCAACTGCGGACGCGTGTACGGCCTGACCTGCGGGGCCCACGATCGCGACGAACTCGAAGCTGCGGCCCATGGCACACCGGCGGTGGTGGTGGGGTCCCTGCGAGACGCCGCCCGAGATCTCTTGGGTTAACCGCCCGCCGCTTTGGCCTTGTAGCCCATATCCACGAGCCGCCGCACGACCGCGTCGCGGTGATCGCCCTGCAGCACGAGCTCGCCCGCACCGTCCTTGGCGTCTCCGAGCCCGCCCCCGGTGCCCAGGCCCGTGCGCAGCTGCTTCAGCAGCGCCTTCGCGTCGTCCTTCGTCATGTCGAGCTCGGCCACCACGGTGCACCACTTGCCGCGCCGCTTCTCGCGACGGACGCGTGGGCTGGGCGTCGGTTTCGGCTCGGGCGTCACTGGCCGCTCGAGCGGCGTGCCATCGAAGAGTCCGGCCATGGCAGAGCGTAGCCGTCAGCTAGGGACAGCCGGCGTCGAACGCGTTTTGGAAGGCGAGGAAGTCGAAGAGCGTGAGTCGGCCGTCGCCGTCGAAGTCGGCGATGGGATCGCCGGCGTCGAAGAGGTTCTGGAACGCGAGGAAGTCGAAGATGGTGAGGGTGCCGTCGCCGTCGAGGTCGGCGGGGCAGCCAAACGGGCCGCATTGGTTCAGCAGCACGCTGGCGTCGTCGCCGATGCCGTTGCCCGTTGCCAGGTCCATATCGCCGTCGCCGTCCAGGTCGGCCATCGCCAACGACTGGGGGAAGTCGCCGACCTCGTATGTTACGAAGTCGACGAACGAGCCCGTGCCGTCGCCGATGAGCACCGCCACGGTATCGTCGGCGACGTTGGCCATGGCCACGTCCGTAAAGCCGTCGCCGTCGAGGTCCCCCATCGACACGGTGCGCGGCTCGGAGCCCGCGCGGAACTCTCTTTCGGGACCAAGGGTGCCATCGCCGTCGTTCAGCAGTACGCTGATGTCGCGGCCGAAACGCTTGCCCGCCGCAACGTCGAGGTCGCCATCGCCGTCCAGGTCGCCCAGCGCGACCGACCAGAGCGAGTCGCTGGTGCGATACAGCGCGGCGAACCCGAAGGTGCCATCGCCGTTGTTGAGCAGAACGTTGACGCCGCTGGAGGCCTCGGACGCGACGGCCAGGTCCGGGTCGCCGTCGCCGTCCAGGTCGTCCAGGGCCATCTTCCTGGGGTTGCTGGCGATCTGGTAGTCGGCATCGAACGTGAACGTCCCGTCGCCGTTACCCAGCAACACGCGAATGCTCGTCCTGCCGAAGATTCCCACGGCCAGATCGGCGTTTCCGTCCGCGTCAAGGTCACCGATGACCACATCACTGGGCGAGCCATTGAGCGAGACGCGCTGCTGCGCCGCGAGGGTGCCGTCGCCGTTGTTCAGCAGCACGCTGACGTCCCGGCTGTTGAGGTTGACCGTCAAGACGTCCGGGTCACCATCGCCGTCGACGTCCCCGATTGCTACCGCGTCTGGCTGATCGCCCGCGGCGTACCGCACCGCACCGTCGAACGTGCCGTCGCCGGTGTTGAGGAGGATGCCCACGTCGTCGTCGAGCTGGTTGGCGATCACGAGGTCTTTATCGCCGTCGCCGTCCATGTCGCCCACGGCGATCGACCCGGCGGCGTCGCCCGCGCCATATCGCACCTCCGGTGCGAAGATCGCGGCGGGGTCGCAGTCATGAGCCATCGCGGCCCAGGGGAGCGTGGCCAGGGGAAGGACGGCCATCGCGGTCACGGTGGGGCGGGAACTACGCATCTCTGGTCTCCTCACGGCCACAGCATACCGGAGGTCAGCCGGACGTGCAAACCGATTTGCAAGACCGCCCGGCCGGGCGTCCCGGGCCCCACCCATGGCATGCGGCGACGGGGTTGGTCCCGGCGGCATGCAACCCGGGCACTGCCGATCCGAACTCTGTCCCTGCCGACCCGAGCTCGGTCCCTGCAGAGTCGAGCTTGGTCCCTGCGGACCCGAACTCAGTCCCTGCGGAGTCGAGCTCGGTCCCTGCAAAGTCGAACTCTGTCCCTGCGGAGTCGAGCTCAGTCCCTGCGAAGTTGAGCTCGATCCCTACGGACTTGAACTTACCGCCTGCGGAGTTGAGGTCGGCGCGAATTCAAACCGCCCCCAGGCCCTCCCAGGGCCGATTGGGCCCGGATCGCCCGACGATGGGCGATGTCGGCGGGTCTTGGCGGAACCCCGCCCGGACCCGATCCACCCTCGGCTCGCCTGTGCCCCCAGTGGGCCTGCCCATCCCCCCAACCCCCCTGCACGCATCCCTAGCATGCCGCCGATGCACCGATGCCTGCTCAACCCCGCCCTCGAGCGTGTTCGCGTCAACGGGTTCGCCTTCCCGCTGGGCGTTTATCCGGTGGAGCCGGTGGCCCCCAGGACGGGCTTCACCGTCGACTTCGAGCCCGCCGACGGCGACGAGGAGTGGGAGGAGTGGCCCGACCGCTACGTCTACGAGATCCTCGTGTCGGCCGAGCGGCTCAAGCCGCTGTGCTCGGCGGTGCTCAGCCTGCTGCCCGGGCGGGTGTATCCGATCCTGGACGTGCTGGGTAACGACGCCTTCCGCGAGATCGATCCCTACATCGCCTACGAGCTGGTGGGGGTCGAGAGCCTGTACGACGGATTGCGGTGGTACGAGCCCTTCCTCTTTGAAGATGGGCTGTGCGGGTTCGGGGCCATGAGCGAGGACCCGTTCATGTACCTCTTCCTCGACGAGCACAAGGTGCTGACCATCCGCGTCGAGACGGCGGCCCGCGAACGGATCGACCGGCTGCTGTCGGCCTTCGACCTGCCGAACCTGGCCGGCGACGAGAAGGAGGGCCAGCGTCCCCGCCGGGCCGACGGCCACCCGCTGGCGGAGGGCATGGCCGCGGACGCGGTGAGCCACGAGCACCGCAGCGTGCTGCTGACCCCCGAGGACCGCCCCGAGCTGCCCGGGCCCGAGGAGGTCACCGAGGCCCTGGTCGACCTGTGGGGCATGACGCTGAACATCGATGTCGAGCGGAACCTCGATGATGACGGCCGCGATCTTGGCGTCACCGGGTGGCGCTGCCTCGTGCGCGTCGAGCCGCCGATGCCCGAGGTCGTCGAGGCCGGCGGGCCCTCGACCGGCGCCTCGGCGAAGGAGCTTGGCGAGCCCATGGCGGCGCCGACGGCAACAACCAAGGCCGCCCCGGCGAGCGCTGGGCCGTCCGACTCGGGCGAGAAGGGCGGGGAGGTGCCCCGCGTGCGGTACGCCGAGGCCCTCGTCGCCGCAAAATCCTGGCGTGAGGCCGAGGACCTGGCGTTGCGAGCGGCCACCGAACTGCCCGGCGGTCCGCGCCACACATCGCCCACCGATGAAGACAGCCCGCGGCTGGTCGCGGCCGATCGACTGTGGCGTCGCGAGGTTGTCGCGCTCCTGTCTCGTGGCGCGGGCCGTCCAGCTGGAAACCAGAACAGTCCCCAATCGTCGACGCCCGAGGCCCATACAGCACGCGGACAAGACGCCGTTCCGGGTGAAGCTGGGCAGCCATCGCCTGCAAGCGACGGTCCGGTCGCCGATCCCGAGGATCCGCATCAGCCTGAGCCACCGGAAATCGCCGGCTTGCTCGACGAAGCGCTCGCGAACGGCGCCGATGGGCGGATCCTTCGGAGCCGATGGCTCGAATAGCGGGCCACCCCGCCGACGGCGGCCTCCCGAGCGGGGCCCAAGTCGGCGTGCCTGGCGGTTGCTCTGGCCGGTGGTGGTGATTATCCTCCCCCCGCTCGGGCCCAGGCACGTTTCGGGGCGCGAGCGTGCATCCTGTGGCGCGTGCCACGGGTATCAACCCAAGAACCCCACGGACCGTCGGCCCGGCAGCCGACCAGAACCGTGCACGATCCGGAGCCAAAGCCAACCTCTGTGAGACCAACGCAGAGCACACGCAGGCCCGGAGCGTCAGCGCCCCGCGAGACCGCGAAGCGAACCAAGACCACCCGTGTCCTATTTCGTAACGCCCCCTCGCACGACGCGTAGACCGACCCACACGACCCAACACCGCCCCACACCGATTCGGCACAGACGTACCAGTTCGACGGTGACCGCCAACCACCCCGCCTCACAGAAGTGCCTCCGAACTCGCACCGATTCCCCCCGCACTCCCCCGCATACTTTCTTTGGAGCTTGGAATGAGCACCAGCAGGACCCCCCGACGCCTCCTCGCCCTGGCCCTGGCCACCTCGCTGCACGCCTCGGCGTTGACCACCCTGGCCGATACCGACGCCGCCCAGTCGGCTTCGCCCCTGGCCGAGGCCCGGACGCAGGCCCAAGCCCTGGTGACCCAGGGCCAACTCGTGCTCGCCCAGGCGACGCTTATGGACGCGTTGAGCCACGCCGACGGCTCCGCCGACGATCGCGCCGAGACGTTGGTCGCCTTGAAGAACGTCCGCCAGAAGCTGTCCAGCGCCGATCGCCACGAGATCGCGTTGCAGCAGGCCGAGCTCGCGGTGACCCAGGGCAATCTGGCTTTCGCCAGTTCGCGGGTGGACGCGGTGCTTGAGGCCGTCGATTCGGGGTCGACCATGTGGAACCGTGCGAGTGACGCGAAGGCGACGATCGAGCGCCGCCAGCAGGCGCTGCGTCCGCTGATCGACGACGCGCTCGTGCAAGCCAACGACGACATCAACGCCGGCCGCTTCGCGCAGGCCAAGGCCCAGCTCTCGGTGGTTCGCCGCTCGGGGCTCGACCTCGACCGCAAGCTCGCCGAGAAGCTCAGCCGGATGGAACTCCGCGTCGCCGACGCAGAGCGGGCCGCGGGCACGACGTTCGATACCCGCTCGATCGCCGCCGCCAGCGTGCAGGCCGGCGTCGTCCGCGAGCGTCAGGAACAGCAGGGCAGCCAGGCCGGCCAGGACGATCCCAGCGAGCTGTGGCGCGAGGCCCTGCAGCAAGAAGCCCGGGCCAACCTGTCCCAGGCCGATGCCGCGTTCGAGGCCGGTCAGCTGGCCGAGGCCCGTCGCCTGTACCTGCTCGTTCGTGCAAACCAGGACCTCCTGACGCCCGACGAGCGTGACCGCGTGGCCGAGCGGATCGACGAGATAGCCGTCCGTCTTTCGGGCCAGCCGAGCGGCCAGCCTGGTGAAGGCCTGGGCGACCAGCGCATCCTGATCCGCCAGAACGCCATCGCCGAGTTCAACGTCGGCATCGCCGAGGCCCGCCGCCAACTCGACCAGGGCAACCTGACCGCGGCACGCGCCCAAGTCTCGCGCACCCGCGTGGACTTCCAACGCAACCGAAACGTGTTCAGCCAGCCCGAGTTCGAGGACCGCATCGCTCAGCTCAACGATCTGGACTCGGATATCGAGGCTTCCGCACAGCTGCGTGCGACCGATCAGCAGCGTCAGCTCGACGAGGGGGCCCGGGCGGAGGCCGCCGATCGCCAGGAGCGTCAGCAGAACGAGCGTGAGCGCACGATCAACCTGCTGCTCGATCAGGCCCGCGACTTCCAGACGAACATGCGCTACCGCGAGGCCCTCGACACCGTTGAGCAGCTGCTGCTGATCGATCCGATCAACCCCGCCGGTCTTTTGCTCAAGGAAGCCTACGAGAACATCATCCTGTACATGGAGTACAGCGAGATCACGGCGCAGCGTGGTCGGCAGTTCGCCAGCCTTCGGCTTGACGCCGAGCGTGCCCTGATCCCGCCGCTGAACGTGGTGAACTATCCGGAGAACTGGCCGGCCATCAGCCAGAGCCGCGAAGCGCAAGCAGAGTTCGTTGACTCCGCTGCGAACCGCCGCGTTCTCGCGCAGCTGCAAGAGTCCCGCGTCCAGATGAACCTGCAGGACAACCCGCTGGAGAGCGCCCTCGCGTTCATCGCCCAGCAGTCCCAGGTCGACATCGACGTCGAGTGGGAGACCCTCGAGACGCTTGGCATCGATCGGAACACGCCCGTGACCCTCCGCCTGGCCGGCTCGGTCAACGCGTCGACGGCCCTCGATCGCCTGCTCGCCAAGGCGAGCCCGGACGACTTCAACGCCGCCGACTGGGGCATCCTCGACGGCCTGCTCACGATTACGTCGGCCGAGAGCCTCCTCGATAAGACGGCCGTTGGCATCTACGACATCAACGACCTGCTCCACGAGGTGCCGGACTACCCGGACGTGCCCGAGCTCGATCTGCAGCAGGCGTTGCAGTCCGGTCAGGGCGGTGGCGGCCAGAGCCCCTTCCAGGACCAGGGCGACAACGAGATCGAGGAGACGCCGCTCGAGGATCGGATCAACGAGATCATCGAGATCATCGAGAACAACATCGAAGAGGATCGCGGCTTCCTCGAGGGTCGCTGGACCATCACGCCGTACCGCGGCCTGCTCATCGTCCGTGCGACGCCCAAGGCGCACCGCCAGATCGGCGGCCTGCTCGATAAGCTCCGCGCCCAGCAGGCCCTTCAGCTCAACGTCGAGACCCGCTTCCTGCTCGTCAACCAGGACTACTTTGAGCAGATCGGTTTTGATCTGGACATCTACTTCAACGCCAAGAGCGATCAGTTCCAGACAGCCGCGGCGGCTGACCCGAGCCTGCTGCCCAGCGACTTCTTTGACTTCTCGACGGGCACCGGCCGCACCCGCACGGTGATCGGTGGTGGACCAGACGGCGCCCAGGTGGTCCAGCCGGTGAACGCCCCGACGGACACGAGCGTCATCGGCGCCGGACAGGATTCACTCGGCCTGGCGAACATCCTTTCGCCGTCGAGTGGTATCGCGAACACGATCCTCACCGCGGCCCCGGCTCTAGGCGTCGCCGGCCAGTTCCTCGATGATGTCCAGGTCGACTTCCTGGTCCGAGCGACGCAGGCGGATCGTCGTTCGACGCAGCTCACCGCGCCCCGCCTGACACTGACGAACGGCCAGCTGGCCAACATCTACGTGGCAACCCAGGTCGCGTACATAGGCGATCTGCAGCCCGTCGTGAGCGACAGTGCTGTTGGTTTTGACCCCGAGATCGATGTCGCGACCGAGGGCGTCACGCTGCTCGTTCGTGGAACGATCTCCAGCGATCGTCGCTACGTGACCATGAACGTCGATGCGGGCCTGGCCCAGATCGACGGGTTCGCGAGCGAGCAGGTCACGGCCGTTGCTGGTGGTGCCCTGGTGACGTCGGCCGACACCCAGTCCTTCATCCAGCTGCCGACCGTGACCGTGACGCGTGTTCGCACGACGGTCACCGTCCCCGATGAGGGCACGCTCTTGCTCGGCGGACAGCGACTGGTCAGTGAGTTCGAGGTCGAGACCGGGGTGCCGCTGCTGAGCAAGATGCCCATCATCAGCCGCTTCTTCACCAACCGCGTCGAGAGCAAGGAGGAGCAGACCCTGCTCATCCTCATGAAGCCCACCGTGCTCATCCAGAGCGAGCAAGAGGCCCGGAACTTCCCGGCCCTGGGCGGGGGCATCAACCCCTTCTGAGCCTTCCAGGCTCGTGCTCTCCTTCACCGCCGTCGGGCGACACCCATTGACCCACCCAAAACGCCCGCCCGGACTGTGACCGGGGCGGGCGTTGTTGCTACGCTTGCGCTCGGACCGGTCGGAGGATCGACCGGCCTTGCTCACTCGGAGAGTCCAGCATGCCAGCCGAAGAGACCCGCTTGCGAATCACCGAACAGGATGGGGTGACGCGGATTGAATTCCTCGATCGCAACATCCTCGACGAGGCAAGCATCCAACGCATCGGTGAAGAGATCACCGACATCATCGACAACTCGTCGGATCCAAAGCTCCTGATCAACTTTTCGCAGGTCGATCACATGTCGTCGGCTGCCCTTGGCACGCTCATCACGATCCACCACAAGATCCGCAATCGCTCCGGTGAGCTCAGGCTGGCCAACATCGATCCGCAGATCCAGGAAGTGTTCAGCATCACCAAGCTCGATCGCATCTTCACGATTCACGAAGACGTCGACGACGCCATGAAGGCCTTCGGCTGAACCACGCTCCAGCGGCACGGGAACAACCCCGGTAGCCGCCGGGAGAGCTCGCCACCGTGAGTGCCTCGGTCCACATCCCGAACGACCGCCCCCGCATCGACCAGCTGTGGGGCGATATCGAGGCTGCCATGCAGGTGCATGGCTATGCGGCTGCGTCTGTGTTCGCCGTTCGGCTGGCGCTCGAAGAGGCGATGACGAACGCCTTCAAGCACGGGCTCAAGGATCTGCCCGAAGGCACCCCTATCACGGTCGACTACACAATCACCGACGCGCGTGTTTCGATCGCCGTCGAGGATCCCGGCCCAGGATTCGATCCCGACGACGTGCCCGATCCGACAGCCGAAGAGAATCTCACCCGGCCCGGCGGCCGCGGCCTGCTCCTCATCCGCTCGTACATGACCCACGCCGAGTTCAAGAACCAGGGCCGGCGTCTCGAGATGGTCTACGAGCGGCCGGACTGAGGAGCGGCTCCAGTCGTCCGGAAACCGAAGAGCACTCACGCTCTCGGGTTCGGGATTCCCCAAGATATCAGGGTTGTCCGCGTGCGATTCAGATTGGAAGCTCTATCATAGAATCGTTCTAAAAGGGATCGCTCGCGGCGGTACCATTCGCCCAACGACTCAGATCCGATAAGTGTGCACCGCCGACCTGAAGCTCGCACGCCTCCAGGGACGCCCAGGGAGACGACATGTCCGTAGACCTGCCGATCTATCTCGATAACGCCGCCACCACCCGCACCGACCCGCGTGTGGTTGAAGCGATGCTTCCGTACTTCACCGAGATCTACGGAAACCCCGGCAGCCGCAACCACGGCTTCGGTTGGGTGGCCGAGGACGGTATCGATACGGCCCGCCAGCAGGTTGCCGATCTGATCGGCGCGGATCGCAAGGAGATCATCTTCACGAGCGGCTCGACCGAGAGCAACAACCTGGCCATCAAGGGTGCGGCGAGCATGTACGCCAAGGGCCCCGCCGGCTCGACCGGTCGTGGCCACATCATCACCGCGCTCCATGAGCACAAGGCCACGCTCGACCCGTGCAAGCGTCTGCAGAAGGAAGGCTTCGACGTCACCTACCTCGAGCCGGGGCGCGATGGTCTTATCACCGCCGAAATGGTCAAAGGCGCAATGCGTGAGGACACCATCCTGGTGACCATCATGTGGGCGAACAACGAGCTTGGCACGATCAACGAGATCCCCGAGATCGGCAAGCTGTGCAAAGAGCACGGCGCCATCTTCCATACCGACGCGACGCAGTGGGTTGGCAAGATGCCCACCAACGTGAACACGGACAACATCGACCTGCTGAGCCTGAGCGGCCACAAGATGTATGGGCCCAAGGGCGTGGGCGCGCTGTACGTGCGTCGCCGCCGCCCGCGCGTGCGTCTCACCGCGATCCAGGAGGGCGGCGGACAGGAGCGCGGATTCCGCTCGGGCACGCTGAACGTTTCGGGCATCGTCGGCTTGGGCAAGGCCTGCGAGCTTTGTGCGGCCGAGATGGACAGCGAGCAGGAGCGTCTGCTGAAGCTCCGCCAGAAGATCGAGCAGCGCATCACCAGCGAGCTCGACACGGTGCAGGTCAATGGCCACGCCGACAAGCGCCTGCCACACCTGACCAACATCTCCTTCGGCTTCGTCGAGGGCGAGAGCATGATGATGGCGATCAAGGAGATCGCGGTGAGCAGCGGATCGGCGTGCACCAGCGCCAGTCTCGAGCCGAGCTACGTGCTCAAGGCTTTGGGCGTCGGCGACGACCTGGCCCATAGTTCGCTTCGCATCAGCATGGGCCGTTACACGACCGAGGCGGAGGTCGACTACGCCATCGACAAGATCATCGAATCGGTCAAGAAGCTGCGTGAGCTCAGCCCCTTGTACGACATGCACAACGAGGGCATCGACATCACCAAGATCGAGTGGCAGGCCCACTAGGACGGCGCAGCGACGCTCTGGCGGAACAGGAACGAATCTGACGCGGTTTACACGCGAGGAGGCCCGACATGGCATACACCGATAAGGTCATCGATCACTACGAGAACCCGCGGAACGTGGGCACGTTCGGCACGCAGAAAGAGATCAAGGAGCGCAGCGACGTCGGCGTCGGCCTGGTCGGCGCGCCCGAGTGCGGCGACGTGATGCAGTTGCAGATCAAGGTCGACGACGCCGGCAAGATCGAGGACGCCAAGTTCAAGTGCTTCGGCTGCGGCTCGGCCATCGCCAGCAGCAGCCTGGCCACCGAGTGGCTCAAGGGAAAGAGCCTGGACGAGGGCCTGGAGATCAAGAACACCCAGATCGTCGAGGAGCTGAGCCTCCCGCCGGTCAAGATCCACTGCTCGGTGCTGGCTGAGGACGCCATCCGGGCGGCTATCAAGGATTACAAGACCAAGAACGGCATCGAGTCTGAGGCGGCCCACGCCCACTGATGCCTTCTCGGGCGTCCGAGCTCGGGGGAAAGGGGAGTCCCCCGAGCTCGGATGGAACTCCGAGGCCGTTCCGGCCGTTATACTGGTAGGAACGCATTACCGCAGCCAATCAGGCCAGGAGCCGACATGTCCGCAACCGCAGCCAACCCCAGCCAAGCCGATACCCACGCCGTCACCGTCACCGAGCGTGCCGCCGAGGAGATCCGCAAGATCGTCGAGGAACAAGAACTCGACGCCGCCAAGGTGCACCTGCGGGTTGGCGTGAAGGGTGGGGGCTGCTCGGGCTTCAACTACATCCTCGACCTGACCGAGTCGGTCCGCGATAGCGATGAGATCATGGAGCAGCACGGCGTCCGCGTGGTGTGCGATCCCAAGAGCCTGCTCTACCTCCACGGCACGGTGGTCGACTTCAAGGACGAAATCATGAGCCGCGGGTTCGTCTTCCAGAACCCCAACGCCAGCGCGACGTGCGGCTGCGGTTCGAGCTTCTCGGCCTGATCCCGAGATCCCGGCCTCTCGATTTCTAGCGAAAATCGTCCGATCGGACGCGAAATAGCGTTGCATCCTGCCCGCGTTTGCGGGTATTGTATTAAGTACTCCTCAGCACCAGACTTGTGGGACCGATCTCAGGACGGGTCGGACTGGGTGGCTTTGCAGGAGTCTTGGCCGATCACTCGGCCCCGCCATTCGCCTCGGAAGGACGCTCGATGGCATCACAGGGCGCAACGCCGCTGGAAACCACGCAGGGATACGCCACGCCAACGGTGACGCAGTTCAGCGTCTTCCTCGACAACCGGGTCGGCCGACTGCACGAGCTAGTGAACGCCTTCGATCACTCCGCCGCCAAGATCTGTGCGCTGAGCGTGCACGAGGCCTCGGACTACGCGGTCGTGCGCATCATCGCCAACCGGGCCGCCATCGCGGCGAGGATCCTCCGCGAGCAGCGGCTCCCATACGGCGAGAAGGAAGTCCTCGTGGTCGAGTTGTCCGAGGGCCACAGCCTCGAGAGCTTGTGCCTCTCGCTGCTCGGTGCCGAGCTCAACATCTTCTTCGCCTACCCGCTGATGCTCCGGCCGAACGGCACCGCGACTATCGCCCTCTCGGTCGATGACATGACGCTGGCGGGGCAGATCCTGCGGCGCAAGAGCTTCCGACTGTTCGGCGAGGCGGACCTACCTGCGGCGTGATCATTCAGCCGCCACTTCCGCCATCTTCCAATGAGTAGAGCGTCTCGTCCTTAGACAAGCTATCGGCCTTGCGCCACTGGCTCATGATGTCGGCCTTCGTGTACTCAACGCCGCACTCGGGGCATCGGCCACTCGCTGGCAAAGCGCTCAGGTCGTAAAGGCACATCGTGCACACGTGCCCACGCAGCCGACGTACCCGCAGGATATCACGGCTGTTTAGGTACATCAGAAGGCCGATCGTCGCCAGTGACCCAAGGACCGCGCCTGCGAGGGCGTAGTAGAAGTTCGGGCGCCATCCGAGCTGCGCAGCGGTGACACACACGAGAGGCGTGCCGAGGACACACAAGCCCTGCCCGACCCAGAACCACTTGCCGTGTCGCTTGAGCACGGGTGGGAGGCGTGCTGCATCTGTCGATGCCATGCTGGACGATACGCGCCTTCACAGCTTGGGCTGCTGGCGATCATGATCCTCTTCGAACGTGTAGAGCTTCTTGGCTTGATACGAGCTGTCGAGATTTCGCCACTCTCGAACGATGTCGGCTTTGCGGTACTCGATGCCGCACTCAGGACATCTGCCGGCGGATGATGAGCTACGAAGATCGTACAAGCAGTGCATGCAGGCTTGGCCGCCGCAGGTTCGGATGTGTCGGCGATCCCGGAACCACATCCATGCGGGTATCACCATTCCTCCGGCGATCAGCAACACGCTGATCGGGGCAACGATGACCAGTGGTAGCCCAGCCACCATGCTCGCAAAGAAGCCACCCCAAGCACCGAGCATCACAGCGGCACTACCAACCATGCCACGGATGGCATGGCGGCGGAGCATGCGCGAAGTCGGTCGCTCGTCTTGCATGGCATAGGAGGCTACGCCCATAGGGAACCCATGCGGCTCTCCCACGGGCTGCATTGGTATCCAGCCGCTCTGGTTAAGCCGTCGCGACTTCGAGGTCATGCGCCTCGGCGACGGGCCGGTTCAGAAGGCGGCCATCGTCGCAGTTGATCGCCATCGCGAAGCCGGCGTCACGGGCGGCGATCTCGTGGGGGCCGACGCGTGCGAGGCGGCGGGCCCATGGCACCGTCGCGTTGTTGAGCGCGTGCGTGCTGGTGCGGGCCACGGCACCGGGCATGTTGCCCACGCAGTAGTGCACGACGCCATCGACGACGTAGGTCGGGTTGCCGTGGGTGGTCACCTTGCTGGTCTCGACGCAGCCGCCCTGGTCGATCGAGACATCGACGATGACGGCACCCTCCTGCATGATCTTGAGATCCTCGCGGCTGACGAGGTGCGGGGCCTTCGCACCCGGGAGAAGCACGGCGCCGATGACCAGGTCGGCCCAGGCGAGGTACTTGCGGATGGCGTGCGGGTCGCTGTAGATCGTGGTGACGTTGTCGGCCATCACGTCCTCGAGGTGACGCATCTGGTCGAGGTCGATGTCCAGGATGACGACGTCGGCACCCATGCCGCTTGCGATCTGGGCGGCGTTCGAGCCGACGACACCGCCGCCGAGCACGACGACCTTGCCAGGCTCGACGCCCGGCACGCCGCCGAGCAGCACGCCGCGACCACCCTGCGGGCGTTCGAGGTACTTCGCGCCCTCCTGCGTGGCCAAGCGCCCGGCGATCTCGCTCATGGGCGTGAGAAGCGGGAGCGCGGGCTTGCCACTCATGCCCGGTGCTTCGAGGGTCTCATACGCAACCGCGCAGATGCGTTGCTCCAGGCACGCAAGCGTGAGATCCTTGTCCGCGGCAAAATGGAAGTAGGTGAAGACGACCTGGCCGTGCCGCATGTGCGGCCATTCGGCGGGCTGCGGCTCCTTGACCTTGACGATCATGTCCGCCTTCGCCCAGACCTCGCCGGCGTCGGGAGCGATCGACGCCCCGACGGCCTCGTAGTCGCTATCGCCGAAGCCGATCCCGAGCCCAGCGCCGCTCTGCACGACCACGCTATGGCCGTCGCGGATCAGTTGGTCGACGCCCGCGGGCATCAGGCCGACGCGGTACTCATCGGGTTTGACCTCTGTGGGGACGCCAACGATCATGGGCCGAGCTCCTGTGTACGAATGGGCCGGTTGCGTGCTCTGTGGGCTCGAAAGCACCGGATCGAGCAGCGGATGTGGGGGCCAAACCCGGTTTGGCTCTTGTGCGGTTTCATGACGCGTCCCGCACGGCGGCGGGCGCGGCCCAGATTTTACCCGGCAATCTGTCGAGATGCGCTGCCCCTAACCGCGTTCCTGCAGGCAGATTGCCCGCGTTGGGAGCCGTTCGCAAGGGTTTTGGCTAGTATCGCTCTCGCGAGAGCCAGCCCCGCATGATTCGGTCGGGATGGGTGTAGCGAATGGCACTGGCCGCGTGTATGGCCCCCTCGACGCCCCGTCGCTTTTTGGGGCGATGACACGCTCAGGACGACTCGGAGGCTGCCCCGTATGTGCTCGAATGTTGCTCGCAGGATCAAGACCGGCTCGGCGTGCGTGCTGGCCTTGCTCCTGACCGTGGTCTCGCCCGCACCCGTCATCGCGCAGGGCGCCGACTTTATCGCGAATGTGAACGAGCGCAGCCAGACCATCCCGCAAGACCAACGCGCAGACGTCGTGTTGTTTCCCGCGCTCGTCGACCTCGAAGCCCCGCCGGCGTCGGTCTCTGAGCTCGAGGATGGCAGGCCGACGGATGCCATGCTCCTCGGCCCGGGCCTGCGAGGCTGGAGCGAGGCATCGCAGTGGGCGAGCGGCGCACCACAGCAGGCCGCGATCGCCGCGCTTGAACAGATCACGCAGGACCCCGAGTTCCTGAGTTCCATGGTCATCGCCCAGCCGTATGGGATCGATGGCGTTCCGTTCGATCTCGTTCGCGCGGGGCTCTACACCGAGCTTGGCGATCCTCCCACGCTCACGACGGCCGAGTTCCGGTACATGCCGAAGCTCACCGATCTGGCCATCCTGGCCCATGTCGAGGCAACGCGGCGGTTGGAGTCCGGTGATGCGGCCGGTGCGTTGGATGTCCTGATCGACCTCATGCACCTCGGCCGGATGATGGTGGACCGCCAGTTCTTCGAGGAGGTGGACTGGGGCTTCCGAGTGATGATCGATGCGGCGATCCGCAGCCGCGACATCGCGTACGTCGACAACACGAAGGACGACCCGCAGCTCGACTACGACTCGCTGACTAAGGCGATCAACCGCCTCGACCTCGGTCGCCGCGGCTTCCTCCTCATCGATCGCGTCCGCATCCCCAACGGCGATTACCAGGGTTCGAGTCAGATCCTGTCTCGCATCTTCGATGATCGCGGCCGACCGACCGATCGATTCGCTTCGACCATGAGCTCGCTCACCACGAGCGATCGCCCGCTCCGGCGCTTCAGCGAGGCCGGCCTGTGGAACCAGATGCAGCAGGTCCACAGCGACGGTTTCGATTCCCGTGAAAAGCTCAACGACGTCTACAACGATTGGGCTCAGCTCTGGACGCAGAACGACTTCGCGCCCGGCCACAAGCTGGTGCGCGAGTACACGCGCCTGAACCCGGTCTCCGAGGGCGTGATCCGCGCGACCATGCCCGATATGTCCGGGTTGTTCAACGAGCGGCGGATCCTGCGGACGGAGATCGCAGGCACCCGCGCCGC
>CALCCF010000050.1 GCA_937899905.1 uncultured Phycisphaeraceae bacterium | reverse complement strand
CAGCCATGGCTGAAACGGTTGCTTGGAATCGCATGCTCATACCTCCACGCGGCGACTGATCGCCGTTGCCGTTAGTCTACCGAGCGGCACGGCGTTTTCGCGAACGATGTCAAGAAACCCATCTGGAGATCGCAATACGACCTCCAATCAACCCCAGTATTGTGAAGATGGGTGAGTTAGGAAGCCGTGCGCCGATGACGAGCATCCCGACGACGGTGTACCAGAATCACCGTTCATTAGAGTCTCTCTAGTCTGTGTACGCCACGGGCACTCTGCTATACACGCTTCAGCTTGCCCGCCTCGATCGTCAATCCTGCGCGCATGGCGTAGCGCGCCATCTGAACGCGATTGGTCGTTCCGAGCTTCTTGTGGATCGCATCGCAGTGCCGTTCGACCGTACGCGGCGATCGCCCGAGCGCCTCGGCTATCTCACGCGTCGCATACCCCTCGCCTATCAGCGCAAGCACTTCAAGCTCGCGTGAGGTCAACGCAGACATTGGCCCGAGTTCTGCCAGCGTGGCGCTCATGGTGATGAAGCCGTGGGCCGAGTCATGCTCCGGCTCACTCTCTGGCGCGCCGGTGACAATGCCGGGTTTCGGCTCGACCACCCGCGCCGAGTCGGCCGAAGCTTGGGACGGCGGCACCTCTAGCGTGCGATGTCCGCTCGGTTCGACCGGCCCCTCGACGGCGAGCACGAGCAGCAACGGCCCACGATCGGTTGCATCGGGCTCGGTCGCGCCAACGGCATCCGGACCAATCTCGATCGGCCACACCGTGCACCGTACCTGCGAGCCGTCGTGGATGAACCGCAGCACCGCGGGCTTCTTCTCGGCAAGGACGCGCTCCACAAGATCTGGCCCAACGAGCGTCCAAACACCCTTCCTGGGCGCAAGCGCCTCGGGCGTCACCGCACGCCCCCGCTGATCGGGGACGGTCAGTGCGCCGAATCGGCGATTGGCATGCAGCGGCCGGGCCTGCGCGTCGACGATCGCCATGCCAACCGCGGGCTCCAAGTCGAGCGCCGCGATCAGGCCAGCCAACGCCGCGCGATCGGGTAGCTTCGGACCCGCTGAATCGTCGGTATCAGGGCGTCGCCCACCACGCTGCATCGCCGCCACGACATCCGGAGCGGCACCAGCATCGGCGTAGGACGGAAGACCCGCCTCGGTGGGGGCCGGCGAGGGGCGGCTAACAGCGGCCTGCGCACGCGTCGGTCCCGGATTCGGGGTGTCGGACGGACGGTCGGCCATAGCTGGCCTCCAACGCCGGTCGTGGACCCGGGTCTACGTACTCTAACGCAAACGACCGGTAATCCAATGGGCATTCGAGAGCGCCACGCCCATTTTGCCCACTTTTTCAACCCCGCACATCGGCGTGACCTTTCCGCAGTGGCAGGCCCGGTTTTCTGAAATCTGCCTAGATACAGCACGTGCGAACGCGGATACGCAAGACTCCCAAAGGGAGAATTGCTAAGCCGAAGTGCCAAACCTGGAAGCCAGCAACGCCAGCAGGTCGGCGAACACTCCAGCCTCTGGTTGGGCCGCGTCGACGCGTGCGAAGCGGTCCGGCTGCGTCGCCACAAGATCGAGGTATCCCTGCCGCACCTTCGCGTGGAACGCCGAACCCTTGGCCTCCATCCGATCGAGCAGCAGGCCGAGCCTTCCCGCCGCCGTTGCCTCGTCGACATCGAAGACGATGTTCAAGTCCGGCTCGGCGTGCGGCTCGGCCCCGTGCGTCACCACGCGCGCAACCGCGAGGATGTCCGCCTGATCAAGACCGCCCGCGGCTCCCTGGTACGCGAGCGTCGACGCCACAAACCGATCGGCCAACACCACGTCGCCGCGCGCCAACGCGGGCGCGATCCGCTCGGCTACCAACTGCGCGCGGCTGGCCATATACAGCAGCATCTCGCATCGCACGTCCATGGCCGCCTGCCGATGGTCCAGGAGCGTGTCGCGGATCGCCTCTCCCGCCGCCGTGCCCCCTGGCTCACGAACAGTGATACACGCGATACCGGCGTCCTTGAGCATCGCCTCGAGCCGCCGCAATTGCGTGCTCTTGCCCGAACCATCGGGCCCCTCGAAGACGAGGAAGCGGCCCCTGAGGGAAGCGAGCCAGGCGGGTGATTCGTTGGGCGTGGACGGCATGGTCGCCAGTCTAGACGGTTACGTCGCTGGATCGATCACGGCGCTGAGCTAGAACAACCCCAAGGCGTAAAACAGCGCGGTAAACACCAGATCCGCCAGCACCACCGCCACCACGCTCTCGACGACCGTCCGCGTCGTCGCGGCACCCACGCCAGCCGCCCCACCGGTGACCCGCAGGCCGTTCGCGCAGGCGATCACGCCGATCAAGAGGCCGAATACGAGCGCCTTGGCCACGCCGGTCAGGAAGTCGACCAGCTTGACCTGGGAGAGCAAGTTCTGCCAGTAGACGGTGAACGGCAGATCGAGCACGATCGTCGAGACACCAACCGACGCGGCGATGGACACAATGCTCGCGAACACGCCCAACGCGCCCATGCAAGTACATGTCGCGAACACGCGCGGCACGACCAAGAAACGCACCGGGTTGAGCGCGTGGGCCTCGAGGGCTTCGATCTCTTCGCCGACCACCATTGTGCCCAGTTCGGCCGTGATCGCCGCACCGGCATATCCCGTGAGAACGATCGCGCCAATCAGCGGCCCGAGCTCGCGGAGTACGGCCACGCCGATGATGTTCGCGAGTTTGTCCTTCTGGCCAAGTTCGTCGAGCGGCGGCGCCATCTGGAGGCTCAGGATGAGCCCGACCGCCGCCGACACGAGGCAGATGATTGCGACCGAGCGCACACCCACTCGGATGATCTGGGTATTGATCGCCGAAGAACCCATGCGGACCCGCGGATCGAAGATCGACCGCGTCAGCCACAGCACCGCACTGCTAAGCAGCGCCAGCATATCGCCGACGTGATCCAGAATCTGGATCAAGACGCCGCCGATGAAGCCGAGAAAACGGACCACGCCTACACCGATGCCGCGGCTTCCACGGCCTCGTCAAACGTCTCTGCGATCGGGAACACCGTGTCCAGCCGGGCGATCTCGAAGATCGAACGCACGCGGTCCTGCAGCGAGCACAGCACGAGCCCCACGTCCTTCTTGCGACTGAGCTGCAAGCCACGCACCAGCGTCGCCACGCCCGAGCTGTCCATGTAGCTCACGCCCGACAGATCGACGATCACCGAGCCCTTGCCGGGCACCTTGCCGATCGCGTCCTGGAGCGACGTCTGCAGATCTGGGGACCGCACGATGTCGACCTCGCCGCTGACGCTCAGCACGATGGTCTTCTGGTCGTGCGACCTGATGTCCATGCGGTTCTCCGGATCCTGGGCTGGTCCCTCGTGCACGCTCACGCTCCCGTCCTTCGATCATGGTCCGCCGAAGCGTCCGCAGACGGCGGCAAGCCGTCGCAGCTCGTATTCTCGGCGCACCGATTGGTCAGTTCTCTCGTGCGCTGCGCGCTCGGGCCGTTTGTTCGCTTCACCAGGGTCAGCCGCATGCCCGCCTCTTCCCGTGCGGCGTACTGCGCCTCGTCCACGACCTGGCGGATGATGTGCACGCCCAAGCCACCGGGCCGAATGTCGTCGAGGTCTCGACCTTGGATCGCGCTGGGGTCGATCTGCTCGGCCTCGTCTTCGATCACGATGCACAAGCCGGGCCCGAGCTGGCCATCGTCCTCAAGCGGCCAGATCTTGACCCAGATGGGGTTCCCTGGTGCCTGCTTGTACCCGTGGCGGATGACGTTGCACAACGCCTCATCGACCGCGAGCGCCAGGTGCGAGCTGGAGTCGTGCGAGAACCCGAACCGCTTGGCCGTCCCGGCGACCATCTCCCGGGCCCCGGCGAGGTAGCGAAAATCGCTGACCATCCGCAGCACCACCTCGGGCGGGCTCTGGGGCACGTGGTTCGTCGCGGCGGGCTGCATGAAGCGGGCGATCTCCGGGGCACGAACGGAAGCGAGATGAGCCGGCAGGAAGGCGATCTGCGCTTAGGGCGTCCCGGCTGGCATCGTCGCCGGGCCCGACGCGGCCTCCGCGTGCTGGGCCAACCAGACTTCCCAGCGGTCGATCGCCCTGCGGCGGTCGATCTCAGCGGCCCACGGATCGTAGCCGAATCGCTCACGGACCGCCCGCTCCAGGGCGGCGATGGCCAGTGTCCTCAGGGCGGGGTCGTCCGAGCCCAGTGCCTCGACCATGCCGCGGAGGTCGGCGGCGTCAGGATCATCGGCGCTGGCCACGACCGCGCGGATCCGGCTGCCGGCGTCCGCAGACTCGAAGCTGGCCGGCAGCCCCGCCTCGCACCCGCCCGAGGCCAACACACCAACGCCCAAAAGCAAGGCAAACGCACCGATCCGCCGCATGCCTAACCATAGCCACTCGCGCCGAGCACCCGTAGGCATATGCTTCGCGCTTCCCCTTTGCGTGGAGGCACCCCGAGATGATCCCAACACCGCACGACGAGGTCGTCCTGATCGTCGACTTCGGCTCGCAGACGGCCCAGCTCATCGCCCGCCGATGCCGAGAGCTGGGTGTGTGCGCCGTGATGGTCTCGCCCAACACGCCCGCGGCCGAGCTTGCCCAAGCCAAGCCCAAGGCCATCATCCTCTCCGGCGGACCGGCGAGCGTGGACGACGCCGGCGCGCCGTCTCTCGACCCCGAAACCCTGCGGCTCGGTGTGCCCGTGCTGGGCATCTGCTACGGCATGCAGATCGCTTGCCGCGTGCTGGGTGCGCACGTCGAAAAGGCCGACCACCGCGAGTTCGGCCGCGCCGCGCTCGAGGTCACCGATCGCCGGACGCTGCTGGGCGCAATCCCCAGCACGACCACCGTATGGATGTCCCATGGCGACCAGATCACCGAGCTGACTTCGCATGGCTTCAAGACGTTGGCCAAGACCCCCACGTGCCCCGCCGCCGCCGTGGCCCACGTGCACGACGGCGTGTGCTTCTACGGCGTGCAATTCCACCCCGAGGTCACGCACACGCCCCACGGCATCGACATCCTGCGTAATTTCCTCTTCGAGGTCGCGGGCTGCAAGGGCACGTGGCGCATGGCCGACTTTGCACAACGCCAGCAAGAAGAGATTGCCAAGGCCGTCGGCGACCAGCGCGTGATTTGCGGCCTCTCGGGTGGCGTCGATTCGGCCGTCTGCGCAGCCCTCTTGCACAAGTCGATCGGCGACCGCCTCACATGCGTCTTCGTCGATACCGGCCTGCTCCGCAAGAACGAACGCGAACTCGTCGAGACGACCTTCCGCGACCACTTCGATGCCGACTTGCGCGTCGTAGATGCCGCCGACGACTTCCTTTCCGACCTCGCAGGCGTCACCGACCCGCAAGAAAAGCGCCGCCTCATCGGCCACCGCTTCATCGAGGTGTTCAAGGAAACGGCCAAGGACATTCCAAACGCGAATGTGCTCGCCCAGGGCACGCTCTACCCAGACGTCATCGAGAGCGGCCAGGGCCACGGCGGCGTCTCGGCCACGATCAAGCTGCACCACAACGTTGGCGGTTTGCCGGCGGAGCTCGGCTTCGCCCTCGTCGAGCCGCTGCGAGACCTGTTCAAGGACGAGGTCCGCACGCTGGGCGAGGTCCTGGGCCTGCCGAGCCAGATGGTCTGGCGCCACCCGTTCCCCGGCCCGGGCCTTGCCGTTCGCGTGCTGGGCGAGGTCACGCCCGACAAGCTCGCCGTGCTGCGTGAGTGCGACGAGATCGTGCTCGAAGAGATCATCTCGGCCCAGCTCTATCGCCAGACCAACCAGGTCTTCGCCGTGCTGTTGCCGGTCCAGAGTGTGGGCGTGATGGGCGACGGCCGAACGTACGAGAACGCCATCGCCGTCCGCGCCGTCGAGACCGAGGACTTCATGACCGCCGACTGGGCCCGCCTGCCCTACGACGTGCTCGCCCGCATCAGCAACCGCGTCATAAACGAGGTCCGCGGCGTAAACCGCGTGGTCTACGACATCTCGAGCAAGCCGCCCGCGACGATCGAGTGGGAGTAACGAAAACGCCCCGAGGTTAGTGTTCCCGGGGCGTTCGCTCATGCGTTGCGGTCAATGTGTCAATCGCACACAAAGAAGTTCTGGAAGCACAGGAAGTCGAACAGCGTCAGCTCGCCGTCCGCATCGCAGTCGGCGTACGGATCGCCGGCGGCGAAGGCGTTCTGGAAGCACAAGAAGTCGAAGATGTCGCGTTCGGCGTCGCCGTTGCAATCGACATAGCACGTGAACGTGAAGTTGTCGAAGGCCACTGCGTTGCCCGCCGCGGTGCCACCCCCAAAGAAGCGCAATGCCGATGGCAGCGGATTGGTGCCGAGAGCGCCGCCGTTCACGTACCAGTCGTCCGGCGTGTCCGACACCGGGTCGCCATCGGCAATCTCGGTGATCTCCACGCGCCGGAGGCGTCGCTCGCGCCACTCACCGACGATCTCGACGCGATACCACGTGTCGGTTTCGAGGTTCTCCCAGGCGGCACTCGCAACCGCCCCGGGCAGCGGCACCTGGTTGCCATCCTCATCGAACACCACGAATCCGAGCCGGAAGTCCTCGGCTGTCTCCAAGTCCATCCAACTCATCAGCGCAATGAACTGAGCCGAGTCGGCCGGTTGGAACGAGAAACTGCCGATGTAATCCGTGGCCGGCAGCGTCCCGGCGTACGACGGCACCGCAAAGTCGAAACTGACACGCTTGAGCAGTCCAAAGAACGGGAAGTCGCGCTGGGCCCGCGCGAACACCGGGCCGCCGGGTCCAGCCCCACTGACAAACGTCCGGCCGCCGTCCGGATTCAGCGGCAAGCCAAGCGGGTTGTCGGCATACCGGAACGCCTGAAAATCGACGCTGTCGGTATCCGGGGGGAGATAGAACATCTCCTGGCCCGTCAGCGGAACGCCACCCGCCGAAGAGGCGAGATCCTCGAAGTCGCTGATGTACTGAGCGTTGGCTGCTGCGGCAACAAAACCGCACGCAAAAGTCGTGACAGAGAGCCTGCGCATTATATACCCCTTCTGAGCTTAAGCCCGCACCATTACGAGCCCTTTCTACTTGTATTTGAACGCAAACTCCTCGCGCATTCAACCCCACTCTTCTATGAACAAACCGGGCCGGATGGACTGCGTTCCACCCGGCCCGGCCTATGTCAGATTAACGTTAGAACGGAAGCGGTTTACGCGGCTTCGCGCTGGCTCACGTTGATCGTGGTACCGCTGGTACGGCTGTCGGTCTGACCATTCCAGATCGGGCCCTGGAAGCCGCCAAACTGACCGGTAGGCGAGGTCTGCGGGACGCTTCCGGGGAAGAACGGCTGCTGGAAGATGGGCTGGCCGAAACCGTTGGTCACCAGCGAGCCGCTGAAGCCAAACGGCTGGCTCGGGAAGTGCCCGGAGGTAATCGGCGTGGCGAAGCTACCAAAGCCGCTCGTGCCGCCGAACACCGGGGTGCTGGCCGGCACGCCGCCAAACTGCGAGTAGATCGGCTGGCCGGGGATGAAGCCGCCCTGGTTCAGAGTCGGGTTCGGCAGACCAGTGCCGGTGGACGGCGTGTTGCCCGTGATCGGAGAAACGGGCGAGATCGGCGAACCCGTCGAGACACTCGTGGTGCTCTGGCCATTGAAGCTCGGGGTGCCGGTGGTAGTCGACGGCACGCCGGTCACGCTCGAGGGGATGCTCGTCGGGCCGGCGATGGGAGCCGAGATCGGGGTCGGGCTGCCGCTAAAGCCAAAGCTCCCTCCGCCAAAGGCAATCGGGCTGAACTGGCCGAACTGGCCGCTCCAAGGGGTGAAGCTACCGAAGCTGGGTGAGCCGAAAGACCAACCGGTCGGGCCGCTGAACGGGCTTCCAAACGGCGTGCTGAACGAACCACCGAACGAGCTGTTGAACGGGCCTCCGAACCAACTTGCGAACGGGCCGGTAAACGAGCCCCCGAAGCCACTGAAGCCATCAAAACCAAATGGCGTGTTCCAGCTACCGAACGGGGTCGAGAACGAATCGCTGAACGGCGTGGAGAACGAGCTTGAGAACGGCTGACCGAATGACGAGCCGAATGAGCTAAAGCGACCACCAATGGTCGACCAGTCACTCTGTGGGAAGCCAAAGCTGGGCTGGCCAAAGCCGAAGCTCGAGCCAAACGGGGTCGAGCCGAACTGGCCGAACGGTTGGCTGGGGAACGACTGCCCCGGGAAGCTCGAGAAAGGCTGGCCGAAGCCGAAGCCGAAGCCGAAGGGCGAACCACCGAAGCCGCTCGAGAAGGGCGTGCTGAACGGAGTCGCGAACGGGGTACCGAACGAACTGCTCGGCGAGAAACCAAACGGCACGCTGCCGAACGAGTTGAACGGGCCAAAGCCGCTACCAAAACCAGTGCCAAAGCCAAAACCGCTGTCGAAACCGCTGTTAAATCCGCTGTTTACCACGGGCGTTCCAATCTGGCCGAAGCCGTACGAGCCGAACGGGGTGCTGAAAGGGAAACCAAACGAGGAAACGGACGGGAAGCCGAAGCCGCCAGCGAAGGGGCTGGCGGTCGGCACGCTGCTGATCACGCTGTTCATTCGAACCACTCCTCTTGAGCCGCCGTGGCAGCGCCACCCCGCGGCCGAGCCCTCCGAAGGCGCGCAACGATCGCGCGACCCCCACCGGGCCCTCGTACACGTTCAACGTTGGAACAACTCAGGGTGCGGGCCGGCGTCCTGCCTTCCAACTGCCCGCACAACCAGTTTCGGCAGCCCAGCCGCGCAACTTTGTCCGATCGTTCGTACTCGACCAGTTTTTCATATTCGCGCAGATTCGACCGGTTCCCCGCGCCGAGCGACCCGCCCAGTGGGGACGTTCCCGTGGATGATGGAACAACTCAAGTCGCGCTGCGTCTGACTTCGTGAACGCACAGCCACCGCATCGTCGCCGCAACCCCTCCCCGTTGCGACGGTATAGACAACGGTGGCGGCGACGCGACGGCCGCGCCCGTCCGTACGCTGGCCGCTGGCTCCCCCGGGCCGGTAGCCATCGCCACGTAGCCTTGGAGCCGAGCCCGGCCCCAGCACCAAACCGGGGGCACGGGACGGATCGGCGGCCCCGCTTTCCGTCGAGGACCGTCCCATAACAAGGAGGCCGCAATGCGCCACCAGTGCTCCATCACGATCGCTGCCCTCGGACTCGCCGCCGTGCTCGCTTTCCCAGCGGGTGCCCAGCAGGCCCCCGGGGCCTCCTCGAGCAGGCCGGTCGTCCAGCCCTATCCCGAGGGCGTGCGACCCGAGCGAGTCACCCTCTCGCGCATGATGACGCCCATCACCGCGACCTTCGAGAACCAACCGCTCCAGGACGTGATGGACTACATCGCCCGCGTGACCGGGGCCGAGCTCGAAGTCTTCTGGCTCGACCAGCGCACCGGCACGGGGCTCGATCCCGAAGCGCTCGTGTCCATCTCCGTCGAGCGCACCCCCGCCATCACCATGCTCGAGCGCGTGCTGGCCAAGGTGCAGGACGACTTCGGCGGCGGCAACAACTGGCAGATGGCCGAGTGGGGCGCGATGCAAGTCGGCCCGACGAGTCGGCTGAACCGCTTCAACCGCGTCGAGATCTACGACATCAACGACCTGCTGCTCGTGCTCCCCGAGTACCCCGAGGTGCCCCAGATCGATCTTCAACAAGCGCTGCAAAGCGGCCAGGGCGGCGGCGGCCAGAGCCCGTTCGGCGGCGACGAAGGCGACAACGACCTCGACGAGCGCCCGATCGAGGAACGCGCCGAGGACATCATCAGCCTGATCGAGGACCTCGTCGAGCCCGATCACTGGATCGAGAACCAGCGCGCTTCGATCCGCTACTTCAAGGGCACCATCATCGTTCGCGCCCCAGACTACGTCCATCGCGGCATCGTCGGCTACACTTACTGGCCGACGCGGCGCCTCACCGCGGTCATCGAAGGCCGGCGGTACGTCACGATGGGCGTCGACACCGGCGCTTCCACCATCGACGGCTTCGGCCAGCAGCCCGTGAGCGCCGTGGTCGGCGGACGCATCATCCGCAGTGGCCCAGGCGGTGGCGGCTAACGGCGCCAGCCGCGTCCACGAAGACACGTCCATGCGAACCTGGGATAGGCTCAGCCAAGGAGAACGTCCATGGCTGAGCCGCATTCCGTTCGCGTCCGCATCGGCCGCGACCACTACCAAACCGACATCACCGCCGGCACGCATGCTCTCGTCGCCGACGAACCCGAAGGGCTCGGCGGCACCGACCATGGCACCGACCCCTACGGCCTGCTGCTGGCCTCGATCGGTGCATGCAAGGCCATCACCGTGCGCATGTACGCCGACCGCAAGCAGTGGCCGCTCGAAGCCCTCGAGCTCGAGCTCACCCACGACCGCGTGCACGCCAACGACTGCGACGATTGCGAGGCCGAGACCGGCATGGTCAGCGTGATCGAGTGCACCATCACCGCGCTCGGCGACCTGAGCGACGAGCAGCGGGCCCGCCTCACAGAGATCGCAGACAAGTGCCCCGTGCACAAGACCATCACAGGTCCCAACCACATCCGCACCACACTGTCCGACGGGTAAACCGCGAGATCAGGGAGCCGCCGGCGCTTCAAGCGTCGGCTGCGGCGTCGCCGGCTGCGGCGCGGGCGGGTTGTGCCAGAGCACGACGTAGGACCACAGGCAAGCCGCGTAGAAAACATGCACCAAGGCCACCCAGCCGACGACCTGCTTCAGTCGCGGCTTGTCCTTCAGCGGCGCGTTCGCCCTCGTCGCGCCGGCGATCATCGCCGTCTGCGTGCGCTGCCACGAACGCTCGGCTACCGGCCTGCCCTGTTCAACCATCCGCGCCAGCGTGGCCTTCCACCCCGCAGCGGGCACGGGCTTCGCCGCAACCGCGACCGGCTCGGGCTGGGCCGCCGGCTCGGCCTCGGGCGCCGCCGCCGCCGCTTCCACGGGCTGGTCCGATTCCTCGGTCGCCTGCGGCGAGTCCACGCTGGCGGCGGGCGTTTCGAGCGCGGGCTCGGCCTCTTCGTCGCTGTCGAGCTCCGCGTCAGCCAACGCGGCAAGCTGCTCGTCGAGCTCACCGATCAGCTCGGCTTCATCGGTGGGCAGGTTGGGCTTCCGCTCTTCTTCCTTCGACGCTTCGGCGCTGGCTTCGACCTCGGGCTCGGCCTCGGGCAGGTCGATCGGAGTCGCGGACTCGTCCGTACCGACCTCGGCCAGCGGATCCTCGAACATGCCTGACGCGAGCAACGCGTCGAGCTCTTCGTCGAGCTCGTTCTCCAGGTCGGCCGGGCCAACGGGCGCGTCATCGACATTCTCGGCGTTGGCCTTCGACTCCGGCTCGATGAGCAATCCATCGTCGATGATCGACGACTCGTCCTCCGAGGTCGGCTCATCAAAGGACTCGTCATACTCCAACGTCGGCGCAGGCTTCGCCGGGTCGGCTGGCTCTGGTTCGTCCTGCTCCGCGGCAGCATCCTCAGCGACCTGGGCGTCGCCTGCCTCAGGCTGCCCGGTCGCGGGCTCTGGGGGAGCTTCCGCTTCCGGCTCGACCGAGGGAGCATATGTCGTTTCACCGCCAGCCTGGTCGACCGGCTCGGGTTCGGGCTCGGGCTCAGACTCGAGCTTGGGCTCGGACTCGGACTCGGACTCGGCCTGGGACTCCGGATCGGCTACACGCTCCGATGCTGCCGAGGGGTCGGCGGCTGTTGGCGGAGCCGGATCGGAACTGGCGGTCGGCTCGGGCTTCTTCGCGTTGACCACCACACCGCCATCGCCGATGACCGCGTTCGCATCGCTGGCAACCTCGGCCGCCGCGATCTCGTCCAGAGACTTGCCGAGGTTGGCGCTGGTCTGCGCGACTTCCTGAGCCGAGACCTCCAGCGCATCCAACAGGTCGTCGAGCCGCTGTCCAATATCCTCGAAGCTCGAGATATCCTCGGTCTGGTCAGCCATGGGCACCGTTGTCATCGACCGTTTCGGACCCGAACTCAAGCTCTCGGACCTACGGCCCCGCCAAACACGACGTGAGAGCCAGACAATGCACTATATTATCGCTCCCGAACTCGACCCAAATCTCGAAACGGTAGCCATCGAAGGCGAGCAGGCCCGCCATGCCGTCCGCGTCAGGCGCATGGAGCCCGGGGAGCCGCTCATCCTCTTAGATGGCGCCGGCACCACCGCAGAAGCCACGGTCGATGGTTCCGATAAAAACGGGCCAGACGGATCCTGGCGGCTTCTGGTACGTGTCTCGGCACTTCGGAAGCACCCCAGGCCCAACCCCGCCATCCACATCGCCTGCCCCGCCCCCAAGGGCGATCTGCTCGAGACCATGATCGACCAGCTCAGCCAGGTCGGGGCGGCAAGCTGGCGGCCGCTGTCCAGCGAGCGCAGCGAGCGAGAGCCTCGGGCCGGCAAGATGGACCGCCTCGCCCGCATCACCCAGGAGAGCCTGAAGCAATGCGGCCGGCCATGGCTGCTGGATCTTGGGGCTCCGATCTCGTTTTCTGAGGCCATTTCCACGCCGGGGGCCGTCCTGGCGGATCCCGAGGGCCCGCCGCCGGCAACCGTGCTGGACTCCGGCCTGTCGGGCAACATCCCCACGAGCATCCTGGTGCTCGTCGGCCCCGAGGGCGGTTTTTCTCCCCATGAGCGAAGCCTGGCCCGAGATTCGGGATTGGCCCTGGTCGGGTTTGGTCCGCACGTGCTGAGGATCGGCACGGCGGCCGTCGCGGCGGCCAGCGGCCTCGTGCAGGCGCTCGCCGCCCAAGCCGGCGGTTCGTTCCAAGGCGGTCCGCCGGGGGAACGTGCCAGCGAGGGGGGCGTATCCCCTTGAGGGCGATCGCTCGCTGGTGAGCCGCGGTCGAGCCGATAGCCTGAGAGGCACCCCGGAGGGAGCACGCCATGGCCAGCAACCAGCAAGGACGCGCGAGCGCACGACGCCTGCTGTCGCGTCTGTCGCGGATCCGCCGCGAGGCCAAGCTACTGCTGCTTTCCCGCCGCCTCGGCGGGACGCTCGCCGCTGTGCTGGCTGCGCTCGCGCTGGTAGGCCTCACCGACTACGCGTTGCGTCTGCCCGCGTGGGTCCGGGTCATCGCCCTCATCGCCGCGATCGCCGGCGCGGGCTGGGCCTTCGTGCGGTACGCATGGCCGGCATGGCGCATGCACCCCACGCTCACCGATCTCGCGCTCCGGCTGGAGGGCGGTCGCCCTGAACTGAAAGGTCGGCTGGCCTCGGCCACCGACCTCGCCCAGAGCGGCTCGCTCGACCGACGCTTCGAGAACCTCGTCGACACGCTGAGCCACGACACGCTGCCGGACCTTATGAAACGCCGACCGACGATCCTGGCGCTCGGCGTGTGCTTGATCGTCGTCGCCTCGATCGCGACATTCGCCGCTCTGCAGCCCGGTAACGCCAAGCTCGGCGCAACCCGCGTGCTGGCGCCGTGGACTGCCGCGATGTGGCCCTCGCGGACGGCGATTGAGCTGGCGAGCCTCCCGGAGTTCCATCCGCTCGGCGACCCGATCGCCGTCCGCGGCCTGCTCACACGGACCGACAAGCCCGTTGGGCGCACCCGCGTCGAAGCGTGGTACCGCCTGGATGGCGGCGTGCCGCAGAAGCTCGCGCTCACGAGCCAGGGCGCACCCGCGAACGACGACGGCCCAGAGGTGTTCGAGCGACTGGTGAACCCCGCGGCCGAAGCGCTCCGCCAGACCCAACGCGTCACCTTCGAGACCTGGCTGCAGACACGCGACGATCGCACCGAGTCGGTCACCGTCGAGCTGGTGCGCCCGCCACGCGTGACACGCGCGAGCGCGCGCGTAAGGCCGCCCGAGTACGCCCAGGACGCGACCGCGGCGCGGATCATCGGCCTCGGCCGGCAAGCCAGCATCGTCCCGCTCGCGCTCGGCAGTGAGGACACGGCCTCGCTCGGCCCCGTGCTCCGGGGCTCGGCGATCGAGTTTGAGCTGCGCTACAGCACCGCAGCGGAGCCATCATTCTCGATCGCATCGGCAGCCGAGGAACGCGATGCCTCGGGCATCTCGGTTGAGCCGATGCCCGACGGCCTCGGCTCGATTGTCCGCGTGCTTGCGCAAGACCCCGCGTCGCTCACGATCGAGCTGCGAGACGCGCTCGGCATCGCCTCCGTGCGGCCCGTGGTCATCGCGCTCGACGTGCTGAGCGACGCCGATCCCACCGCCGCCGTAGTCGAGCCCGCGCAGGACGAGGCCGTCCTCGCCACCGCGACGCTGCCGATGGTCGGTGAGGCCCGCGATGATCTCGGCCTCGTCTCGGTAATACTCGGCGCCCAGCGAGCCACCCCGCCCGCGGGCAGCATGGGCGCGCCAGCAGAGCCCGTTGGCGACGCGTTCGAGTTGGCCCGATGGGCCGACGGCACCGCGCCGCTCGAGGCACGCGCCGCGGCCAGTGTCACGCTCGGCGACCTCGACCTTGATCCGGGCGACGAGTTGCTGGTCACCGCACTGGCGACCGACCTCCGACGCGGAGAGCCGACCGAGAGCGCCGTCCGACGGATCCGTATCATCGCCGAGAGCGAGTTGGTCGAGCAGCTGCGCGCGCAATTGGGCGCTGTTCGCGAATCGGCCAAGCGACTTGATCGCTCACAGGCCGAGCTCTTAGAGCAAGCCGGCGAGCTGGCCGAGACGCGCGAGGCAGACGACGACGAAGCGATGCAACGCGAGCAGGGCGATCTGACCGCACAGCTTGCGCGCCAAGCCGAGGCCGTGCGTGAGGTCGCACAGCGTGCCGAACGCAACGCGCTCGATGAGCCCGGGCTCGATGAGCTCGTGCGATTGGCCCAGGAACACCTGAACGCGGCGGCCGAGCAGTCCGATCGTGCCGCCAGCGCGCTCGACCGCGCGACCGAGTCGCCGTCCGAGCAGGCGCAGCAACGCGATCGGGACGAGGCCGAGCGCGCGCAGGAGCGTGTGCGTGACGAACTCGGTGGTTTGGTCGGATTGCTTAGCCGCGACGAGGACGAGTGGCTCGCGCGGCGGGACCTCGATCGCCTGATCGAACAGCAGCGTGAGCTGCGCGAGCAAACCGCCCAGGCCGAGTCGAGCACCGCGGGGCGCTCGCTCGACGAGCTGACCGGCCAGGAGCGTTCGCAGCTCGAGCAAATCGCACAGCGGCAGGCCGAGCTCGCTCGGCGTGCGCAGGACACGCTCGACCAGCTCGCCGATCGGGCCGAGGCGCTGGAGGAGAGCGATCCGGCCCGGGCCGAGACCCTGCGTGAGGCGGCGCAGCGCGGGCGCGAGGGCGAGGCGCCACGCGAGATGCAGCAGGCCGCCCAGCAAGCAGAGCAGAACCAGCTCTCGTCGGCTCAACAGAGCCAGCAGCGGGCGCTTGACGCGCTCGAGGACGTCACCGAGCGGCTCGATCAGGCCAACCAGGACCGTGATCAGGAGCTGCGACGCGTGCTCGCCGAGATTTCGGCGGCGATCGAGTCGCTGATCGTGCGCCAGCAGGCGGAGATCGACAACCTCATCGGCGCGCAAGCGCAGCAGACCTTCGACGGTCTCGATCGCGCGATGATCGGGATCTCGCGTGATACCGCGGCGCTCGCCGAGGAGCAAGCGGGCGGCGATGACGCGCTTTCGGGCATCATCCGCACGCTGCTGGATGCTGCCGACGCGCAGGACCAAGCTGTTGTTGCGCTGCGCGCAACGCCGGTCGACGACTCCGCCGCACTTATGGCCGAGCGCCAGAGCCTGGAACTCTTGCAATCGGCGCTCGAGGAGGCCGAGGAGCTCGACGAGCAGGCCCGCCAGCGCGAGCTCGAGCGTCAGCGACGCGAGCTACGTCAGGCGTACGTTGAGGCGTTGGCCGCCCAGACCTCACTACGCGATGAGACCGCGTCGTATGAGGCACGGGAGCTCTCGCGCCGTCAGCGCATCCTGGTCCGCCGATTGGGTGAGCGCCAGCGCCGGCTGCACGCCGAGTTGAACGATGTACGCGAGCGCACCGAGGGCCTTGACGAGGCGACGGCGTTCAGGCTCGCGCATTCCCGTATCGATCGATGGGCCGAGGTCGCGGCCGAGCGCCTTGCAGAGAGCACGGCCGACGGCGAGACGCTTTTCGCCCAGGACACGATCTCCACGGTGTTGCGCGGCCTGATCGAGGCCCTCGACAGCAGCAACCAGCAGGGCGACCAGGAGTTTTCGCAGGCGAATCAGGGCGAGCAGGGCGGCGGCCAGGGTGGACAAGACGGTGAGGACGAGGGGGTCGTGCCGCCGATGGCTGAATTGCTTCTACTTCGCACGATGCAGGTCGAGGCGGCGGAGATGACGCGGGCCATCGATGATGGCATGCTGGGCTCGGAGCGCCTGCCGGATGCGAGCCGGCTGCAACGCGAGCTGAGCGAGGCGGCCAACGAATTGGTCGAGCGATTGAGCGAGCAGCAGGGCAACGGATCTCCGCCGGCGGGCGCGAACTGGGACCTCGGCTTTGCGCCGATGCAGGACGAGCAGACACAAGAGCAGCCGGAGCAGGATCAACCATCAGCGCAGCCGAGCGGCGATGCGCCGACGCTGGACGAGTTACTCGGCCTCTCCGAGCCGGGCGTGAGCACGGAGCGACCGGATCGCGGCGATCTGGATCGGGAGCTCGAGGGCGGGCTCGCTGGCGCGTTCCTTCGGGCCGTCGACCTCATGGACCGCGCGTCGCGCCGGCTGGAGGGTGACGGCGGCACGGGCATCGCCACCCAGCGCGTGCAGGAGGAAGCGATCGCCGCGCTCGATCGGCTGATCGAGGAAGCCCGGCAACGGCAGAACCAGAATCAGCAGCAGCAGAACCAACAACAGCAGCAGCAACAACAGCAACAGCAGCAGGCCCCCCAGCAGCAGCAACAGCAGGACGCGGCCCAGCAGCAACAGCAGCAGACCACAGACCCACAGGGTGTGTCGACGCAGGCCCAGCAGGGTGGCGGTCTTGCCGATGAGCCGGCCGTTGGCGCCACGTGGGGCGCGCTGCCTCCGCGCGTGCGTGAGGCGTTGCGGCAGGGTTCTTCCGATGCGTACAGCGCCGTCTATCGCGCCATCACCGAGGCGTACTACCGTCGCCTGGCCGAGGAGGCGGGGAACTGATGCGTCGAGCGGTGGTGTTGTCAGCGGTCGCGGCGAGTGGGCTTGGCGCTTGGGGACAAGATGCGCCGCAAGCGGCCCCAGCGACCGACCCATTGGTAGAGATCACGCCCGAGCTCGACGAGAGCATCAATCGCGGGCTCGTGTTCCTGGCGAGCCAGCAGAACGAGGACGGCTCCTTTGGCGATGGCTCGTGGGGCCGCGGCGTGGCGGTGACGTCGCTGGCCGGGCTCGCGTTCATGGCCGACGGGCACATGCCCGGGCGTGGGCGCTATGGCGAGCAGGTTCGCCGCGCACTGGACTACGTGCTGGATCGCTCGAGCGAGAGCGGCTTGCTGGCCGACGACCAGGCGCCGAGCCCGATGTACGGCCACGGCTTTGCGGCGCTGTTTCTGGGCGAGGTCTACGGCATGAGCGGCGGCGATGAGGCGCTGCAGGAGCGCCTGCACGAGGCGCTCGTCAAGGCCGTCCGGCTCATCGAGCGGTCGCAGAACGAAGAGGGCGGCTGGCGGTACAACCCGGTGCCCAACGACGCGGATGTCAGCGTGACCATCTGCCAGGTGATGGCGCTGCGCTCGGCGCGCAACGCCGGAATCGAGGTCAGCAGCCAGGTCATCGACGACGCGGTGGAGTACGTGAAGCTGTGCCAGAATCCCGATGGCGGTTTTCGGTATCAGGCCCGGCAGGGCAGCAGCGCGTGGCCTCGCTCGGCGGCCGGCGTGGCGACGCTGTTCTACGCGGGAGAGTTCCGCGATGAGGCGATCCGGCCCGGCGTGGACTACCTGATCCGCGAGGCGCTGCCCGGGCGCGGCTTGCGTCGGGGTTACTTCTATTACGGGCACTATTACGCGGTGCAGGCGATGTTCCTGGCCGGTGGCGATGCGTGGCGCATCTGGTGGCCGGCGACGAAGCGCGAGCTGATCGACCTGCAGGACGGCAATGGCGCCTGGCCCGATCGCACGGTGGGCACGGCCTATGGGACGGCCATGGCGCTCATCGTGCTGCAAATGCCCAAGCGCTATCTGCCGATTTACCAGAAGTGATGCCCGAAGTGATTCACAATTGCCGCACCATCCTGTGCTCGATCCTTGCCGGCGGCGTGCTGTTGGCGATTGCCGGCGTTGCGAGCGCACAGGTTTCGCGTGACCGTGTGCTCATCGATGATGCGCTCGAGCGTCATGTCGTCGGCAACATCCGGTTTGAGTCGGACGAGATCGCGTTCGAGCGCGGCGGGGTCGAGGAACGGCTCCCGCTCGATGGCAGCGTGGTCGCGGTGGTCGAGCCGAGCGATCGTGCGCCGCGGCCGCGGGACTCCTGGGTCGAACTGACCGACGGCCAGCGCCTGATCGGCGCGCCACTGATCCTGGGTTCGGCCGAGGTGGCAGCGCTGACGGAGGCCACGGGTGAGCCCGGGCTGGTGTGGTCCACGCCACTGATGGGTAGCGTGCGCGTGCCGCTCGATGCGCTCCGCCGCGTGGTGCTCCGCGAGGGTGTGGCACAGGCGCCCCATGACAACCTGAACGATGTCTTGGTGCTCAACAACGGCGACCGGACACGAGGACTGCTCGAGCGGTTGTGGCCGAACATCGTCCTGGATGTGGACGGGCAGTTGCGGACCTTCGAGCTCAGCGCTGTGTCGTCGATCACGCTGGCCAACACGGCCGCCGAGCGGACCGGGTCTCGCGTGTGGCTCAGCGACGGCTCGGTGATCGGCGTGGACTCGATCGAGACGACCAGTGACGGCATCCGCATCGCGCCCGCCCGCCCTGTGGCTCTGGCGGGTCGGGACCAGGCGGTCGTGACGATCGACGAGATCCTCGCGGTGGCCTTCGAGAGCGGCGGTGTTCGGCCGCTGGCGGACCTGGGCATGCCTGAGTGGGAGGCGTTGTCGAGTTGGGCGCTGCCGCCGGTCGTTGAGGACGCAGACCAGGTGCTGCTGGGCGCGGCTCGGATCGAGCTCATCGGCCCGGTTGTCGCCTCCTGGGAGCTTCCCGAGGGTGTCCGCCGCGTGGCCTTGCGAGCGAGGCTGCGGGACGACTGCCGGATCTGGGGCGATTGCGAGGTGTCGGTTGTCGTGGGTAGTCGGCCAGCGACCGTGGCTCGGTTGCATGGCGACTCGCCGGACGCCGCGTTCACGGTTGACCTTCCGGCCGACGCCACCGGCGGTCAGTTGAGCATCCGCATCGATGAGGGCCGCAATGGCGCCATCCAGGACCGGGTGATGATCGAGGGCTTCGTGCTGTTGTCAAACCGGGCGAATCAGTAGGTCCGCATCGGCGACTATTTGTAGCGATTGGCGCGGTTTTTGCGCCGGTTACTGGCCGCCCCCGATTCTTGATGTAGGTTGATCAAAGAGTGCTCGGCGGGTGTGTGATCCCTGCCGGAATGGTCGCGTTTCAGGAGCGCGATCTGTTGCGGGCGGCGCTGTGAGGACGTCGCTTCGCGGGCCTGTGTGTTTGTGGAGGTGGAGATGTTGCGCTCATGGTCTGTCTTGCTTGGGGCCGCGACGCTGGCGTGCGCCGCGTCTGCCCACGCCCAGATCGATCCCGCCGATGCGGGTATCCGCACGATCGAGGCGGGCGAGACTGCGAGCGTTGCGCTCAAGGCCTTCTCCCGCAGCGAATCCGAGATCATCCACGGCTCGGAGGGCACCATCGCGATCGATCAGGCCTTCGAGGTCATCGGGCCGCTGCTCGGTGGGCCGGACGTGATCGAAGCGAAGTGGACCGAGATCCGTGGGTTTGGGGTAAACACCCTGCAGTTCGAGTTCCAGTCTCGCGACGGGAGCCCGTTCGTTCCGGCCGACTACCTGATCGGTGACGAGCAGGCTGAGTTCCTTGGCTGGGAGATCGGCGCCAGCGACCCGATCGAGTTCCTGGACTTCACCGGCGATATCACCGTCATCGACTACCGGATCTTCGTGAGCGAGAACGGCGGGATCGACTTCACGGTGTTCGACCTGACCAGTTCGTTCCTGAACCCCTGGGACGGCATCGACATCGATCGCACCATACCCCTGCGGACGCCCGGCGGGCCGGTTGAGTACAACCTGATGATCGTCGAGTACACCTACGAGTACACGGTGCCCGCGCCGGCCACGCTGACGC
>CALCCF010000049.1 GCA_937899905.1 uncultured Phycisphaeraceae bacterium | reverse complement strand
CGAGGTCATGGGCGCACAGTGGTTGATCAGCAACGCGGACGCCCAAGAGCGGGTGCTCGCGATGATTGAGGCGCTGGCGACCGCGCGGATCCGCTCTGCCGCGTGATCGGCAAGAGCGATCAGCCCTGCACGTCGATGTGCCGGTCGTGCTCGATAGCCTCCGCCGCCTGCTGATCGGTTCCAGGATCGTGGTCCTGGTCCTCCGATCGATCCGTCGCACCTTGCTTGGGCTGGACCGCGTCGGCGCTCAGCACGACGCGGTCGCCGGTTTGCTGGCCGTTCTTGCTGCGGCGGGCCTCGTCGCTCGCTTTCGAGTTGACCTGGACCTTGCTGGCTCGCTCGGAAGCGGCGGCACTGGCGGCAACCGTGGCGGCAGCACTCGTTGGTGCAACGCTCATAACAGAGCTATCGACCAGCGCCACGAGAATGCTTGATACAAAACCTGACGAGCCCCAAACAGGGCGTCACACACCGACGATGTTGGCCCCACAGTCGACATAGACGTTCTCGCCCGTCACACCCGAGCTGAGGTCGCTGGCCAGCCAGACCGCCGTGTTGCCGACATCGCCGCCCTCGACGTTCCGCCGCAACGGCGACCGCTCGAGGTTCTGGTCGCTGATCTTGTCCGCGCCGCCCACGGCGCTCGAGGCCAGCGTCCGCAGATAGCCGCCCGAGATCGTGTTGACCCGGACGCTGTGCTGCCCCATCTCGCCGGCGAGATAGCGGGCCGTCGCTTCGAGCGTGGCCTTGGCGACACCCATGACGTTGTAGCCGGGCACGACCTTCTCCGCCCCGTAATAGCTCATGGCCATGACCGAGCCGCCGTCTTTCGCCAACAACTCGCGACAACGCCGGGTGAGGCCGAGCAGCGTGTAGGCGGAGATGTCTACCGCGCTGAGGAACGCGTCACGTGGCGTGTCGATGAACCGGTCCTTGGCCAAATACTCGCGGGCGGCGAACGCGATCGAGTGCACCAGCACATGCAGCGACTGGTAGCTGACCTCGAACGCCGAGATCGCCGAGTCGATGTCCGCATCGCTCGCCGCATCCATTGGCACGACGAGCGGGTTCTCACCACCGGCTCCGGGTAGGGCTTCGAGCGCTCGTCGCAGCCGACGCTCGCTCTTTTCACCGGGCAAGCACGTGTACGCACACGTCGCACCGTGATCGATAAGGGCTTTCGCGATATGCCACGCGTAGGAACGCTCGTTTGCGATACCGACGATGAGGGCGACCTTGCCGTCCAGTAGACCCATGTTGCCTCCCAGGGGCTCGAAGCGCCCGCGGTGGTACTGTGCGAGGGCCAGTGTACGGCCCGCGCCCGCCGGAGTGGTCGTACCATCTCGCGTGAACGATGAATCCGTGACAACCGAGGCGGGCATGCCTGACCTCGACGGCCCAGATCAGTGGTACAAGGACCTCGTTTCCCCAGCGCTGACCCGCCGATTGCTGGAACTGTGCCGCGACGAGGATCTCGGTCCCAACCATCGAGACACCACCGGAACGCTCATGGTGGCCCGCAGCGAGCGCGGCGAAGCGTGGATCGTGACCCGAGAAGCCGGCATCGTGTGCGGGCTCTCCGCAATCGGCGATATCCTCGATATATTCGCGACCACCACGTTGTTCCGGGGCCTCGTGCGTGACGGCGATGCTGTCGAGCCCGGCCAGCGCTTAGGTGCGCTGCTTGGTCCCCGCCGCGAGATCCTTGCCGCGGAGCGCACACTCCTGAATCTGCTCGGCCGCCTCAGCGGCGTTGCCACGCTGACGAAGCGGTACGTTGACGCGGTTGCCGGCAGCAAAGCGCAGGTCGTCGACACACGGAAGACAAACCCCGGCTTACGCCACCTCGAGAAGTACGCCGTCCGGTGCGGGGGGGGTCGGAGCCACCGCATGGGCCTGTACGACGCGGTGCTCGTCAAGGACAACCACCTCGCGGGACTCAACCCGGCCAACGCTGCGGCCAAGGTCGCCGGCGTCGCCGAACTGGCTCGGGCCGAGTATGCGCCCGCATTCATCGAGGTCGAAGTCGACACGCTCGATCAGCTGGAAGCCATGCTTGGCCTTGAGGAAGGTGTCATCGACATCGTGCTGCTGGACAACATGCCCGCCGAGCTGCTTGCCAAGGCGGTCGAGCTACGCGATCGTTCAGGGTCGCGTGTGTTGCTGGAAGCTTCTGGCGGCATCACGCTCGACTCGATCGGGGATGCCGCACGATCCGGCGTTGATCGAATCGCACTTGGAGCGATCACACACCAAGCAGTGTGGCTCGACATCGGGCTCGACGCCGGCCCGTCAATCGAGCAGCCGACGTGACCGAAGATCCGTGGTCGAAGGTGGACGGCCTGGAATCGCCCTTCGGCCGAGTCTGCGTGCTCGATACCGTGGATTCCACGCAAGATGAAGCCCGCCGACTCGCCGACGCTGGCGAGCCAGGGGTGGTTATCGCGAAACGCCAGGTGAAGGGCCGCGGTCGGCAGGGCCGAACCTGGCTCGATGCCGACGGTGCGGCGCTCTCTATGAGCCTTGCCGTGCGATCTCACCTGCCGCCAACTGGCCTTTCGATCGCCATTGGTCTTGGCGTGATCCATGGCTGCACCAATCTGGGTGTATCCAACCTCGCGATCAAGTGGCCAAACGATGTTGTCGAACGATCCAGGAATGGGCCTGGCCGCAAGGTCGCGGGCGTGTTGATCGAGTCGGCAAACGGCTTGGCCATCGTGGGGGTCGGGGTCAACGTACATGCAGGTGGGAGCGGCTTCGAGGGCCGACTCGCGCGGGCTGCCATGAGCATCGAGGACGCCGGCGTCAAGGCTTCGAGGCAAGAGACCGCCTTGGCCGTGCTCGAAGGCATCGCGAGGATGATCGAGGGAGACGCGATCGACATCCGTGAGTCCTGGCACGCTCACAGCACCCTTCGGGGCTACCTATGCCGGTTCCGGGTTGGAGACCGGTCGGTGGAGGGCACCGTGCTGGAACTCGACGCGCAGTGGCGCCTGGTACTCCAAACGGCCGATGGCTCGAGGCTGAGAATCGACGCGGCATTCGCCCACTTCGAAGAAGTGCTCGCCGAGCGCGATTAACCTCTAACGTGTCCGTGGCAGCCGCACCAGCAAGCCAGCCCGGTGAGACCGTTCGCCTCCGCGTCGAAGGGATGCACTGCGCCGGATGCGTCTCGGGAGTCGAGCGAGCCCTGATCGGGGCCGATGGGGTGCAAGATGCGTTGGTCAGCCTCGCGGGAGCGTCGGCGCTCGTGAGGGGCGACGGGCTCAACGCCGAGCAGCTCGTCGAACGAGTCACGGATGCCGGATTCCGCGCGAGCGCCGCCACGTTTCGCGACGCAGCCGCCGAACTCACCAGCGCGCTCGGCGACGACGGTGGACAGGCTGCCCGGGCGTGGCGTTGGCGGGTGATCCTCGGCGTCGTGCTCTGGCTCCCCATGGAATTGGCCCACTGGTTCGGCCACGGCCTGGGCCTGCATATGTCGAGCGGTCCCGGTCTCGTGGTTGCGCTCGCCGTCGGCACCATCGCCCAGGTCTTCATCGGCTCGGCGTTCTACCGCTCGGCCATCTCAGCCGCCCGGCACGGGCGCACGAACATGGACACGCTGGTGTCGCTCGGCAGCGCATCCGCATACCTGCTCTCGCTTGGCCACGTCCTATTGATCTTCACCGGCCGCGGCGAGCACCCAACCTACTTCATCGAAGCGACTGGCCTGCTCACGCTGATCTCCCTCGGGCACTGGCTCGAACGTCGAGCCCGGCGGGGCACGACCCGCGCCCTACGGGAACTCGCGGCGATGCAGCCGCAAGAAGCCGTCGTGCTGAAGGATGCGGACGAGGCAACCGGCGCCACGGTGCCAGCCGCAGACGTCATGCCCGGCGACATCGTCCTCGTTCGGCCCGGCGAACGCTGCCCAGTGGACGGTGAGCTGCTCCGGCGGGCTTCGCTCGACGAATCGGCGGTCACCGGCGAGTCGATCCCGAGAGAACGCGATGAAGGCGAGGCGGTCATGGCGGGCTCGATCGCCGTCGGGAGTCCGGCAATTGTCCGTGCGACCACCGACGGGGTGGGCGGAACACTCGGCCGCATGGTCGCGCTCGTCGCCGATGCGCTGGCGAGCAAGGCGAGCGCACAGCGTTTAGCCGACAAGATCTCATCCATCTTCGTGCCCGTAGCGATTGGCATCGCAACCATCAGCTTCATCCTCTGGCTGATCGTGCCGAGCGGCGGACTCGCCAAGGCCACGATCACCGCGGCCACGGTGCTGGTGATCTCGTGCCCGTGTGCGCTCGGCCTCGCGACTCCGTTGGCCGTCATGGTGGGCACCGGGGCGGCAGGGAGGCGCGGCATCCTTGTCAAGTCGGCGACAGCGCTTGAGCGAGCCGCGGTCGCACGCGTGGCTTTGCTCGATAAGACAGGGACTATGACAACGGGCGCGCCGCAGGTCGAAGAAGGGACCGACGATGAGACTTTGGCGCTCGCCGCTCCACTCGCGGCCCAATCGAACCACCCGCTCTCACGGTCGATCGTGTCGGCAGCGCAAGCACGCGGTCTCGAGTTCGAAGGCGCAACAGATGTCCAGGAACTGGCCGGTCAAGGTCTACACGGGCGTATTCACGGACAGACGGTCACGCTGACCTCGATCGAGGTCGCCGAGCGGTCCGGCGCAAAAGTTCGAAGCACCAACGCGGTGATTGGCCCCGCTTCGGTGGTTGCCACCGACGGCAAGTTCCAGGGCATTGTCACATTCCGCGAGACCGTGCGCGAGGGTGCGACCGAGCTCATGCACGACTTCAACGACATGGGCATTGCCGCCTACATCCTGACCGGCGATCGAGAGGGCCCGGCCCATCGGTTGGCCGACCGATTGGGACTCGATCACGACAAGATCCTCCACGGCTTAGCGCCGCAGGGGAAGGTCGACCACGTCCGCGAGGCGTCGGCATCGGGTGCGGTGCTGTTCGTGGGCGACGGCATCAACGACGCGCCCGCGATGGCGGCAGCCGGCGCGGGCGGTGGGGTCGGCATTGCGCTCGACGCCGGAAGCAACGTCGCGATCGAGGCCGCCGACGTCATTATCCCAGGGGAGCGGCCGACCGCGGTGAGCGACCTGGTGCGTATCGGTCGCGCGACGCGACGCGGCATCCGCCAGAACCTCTTTCTCGCATTCGTTTACAACGCCGCAGCCATCCCGGCAGCCGCTTTCGGCCTTCTCGGCGAGCACGGTCCGGTGGTTGCGGCCGCCGCGATGGCGCTCAGCGACCTCTGCGTGGTCGGCAACGCCGTTCGCATCCGGTTGGTTATCGATCGCCAGACCGCCCGCTAGAACGTCTTGCGCATTCGGGCCGAAGGGATACCCAGCTGGTCGCGGTACTTCGCGACCGTCCGCCGAGCGATCTCGATGCCGCGTTTCTTGAGTTCGCGGACGATCGCCTCGTCGCTAAGCGGCTTGGCCTTGTTTTCCTTTTCGATGACGTCCTGCATCGCCGCCTTGATGGCCGCCCAGCTGACATCATCTCCCGCATCATTCTGCGTTCCGCCGGTGAAGAAGCGCCGAAGGGCCACGACCCCTCTGGGCGTCTGGAGGTACTTATCCGACACCGCGCGCGAGACGGTGGCCACGTGGATGCCCAACTGATCGGCAACCTGCGTCATCGGCAGAGGCCGGAGGCTCTCTGGGCCGAAGTCGAAGAACTCCCTTTGCGCATCGAGCACCGCATGGATCACACGAAGCAGCGTGTCGCGTCGCTGGCCGATCGCATCAACCAGCCACTGCGCGTTCGAGAGGTTCTTGCGGACGAAGTCGCGCCCCTGCTTATCGAGCTCTTTCTCTCGCACCATCTCCGCGTACTCACGATTGATCCTCAGGTTCATGAGACTCCGATCGTTGAGATACGCGACGTAGCGATCGTTATCCTCGTCGTACTCCACGATCGCGTCAGGAATAATCGGCTCGCTGCGATCTGGTGCGAGCCGCTTGCCTGGTGCCAGGCTTAGCCGACGCAAGAGCTGCACTCCGTGCTTGATCTCGTCGATCGTCAGCGTGGTACGCTCGGCAATCTTCGGCAGCCGGTTGTTCATGAGGTCGTCGAGGTGGTCGGCCACGAGCCATCGGGCCGACTCGATCGCGTCGTCTGTCTGCTGATCCTCGTTAAAGTCTGGATCGCCCTGCACGGCATCGAGTTGGAGGAGCAGACACTCGCGCGCGTCGCGAGCTCCGACGCCAGTCGGCTCCAGGACGAGTTGCACCTCTTCAAGCACCCAGGGCAACTGCTCAGCAAGCTTCTCCCGTCCGCCGGCGGCTTCGGCCAGCGGCTCCGGGGCCTGGTTCGCCACCTCTTCGAGAGGCGTCCGGAGGTACCCGTCGTCATCGATGAACGAGATGAGGAAGGCCCCAAAGCCGCGCAGTTCGGAATCCATCTCCGCGAGCGACCACTGCTCGAGAAGCTGCTCGCTCACGGACGCCTGCCGGGCAGGAGCGGCAGCCATGGCGTCCATCTTGCCGTCACGCTCGCCCGCCGAGACCCGATGCCCTGGGAGTGGTTCCAGGCTCGGTCGGTTCGGGCCATCGAACGCGTTGTCGGCCGCGTCGGGCTGATCGGCCTGGAAGCTATCCAGCCGAGCGAAGTCGTCTTGCGCGTCGCCGCCCTCGGCAATCGTCAACTCGCGATCCGGCCGATCGGCTTCGTCGCGGTTCTCGCTCTGCTTGTCGGCCTTGTGCTCGACGATCTCGAGGGCCATATTGCCCTCAAGCTCTTCCTCGATGCGTTGCTCGAGGTCAGCCAGCGGCATCTGCAGGATCTCCATCGACTGGATGACCCTGGGAGACAGCTTCATCTGCTGCCCAAGCCGCATGTGCTGGCTGGTGTCGAATCTCACTCGCGGAGTCTAGCCCGCGGCCATTCCTTAGGGACCGATGTCACGGCTTGCGCGCGGCGATATCCAAGCTTGTCACGAAGTCCGCGATTGATGATCCCTGGGGCAACGCGTCGATGATCTTGTTGTACAGCGGATCCTGCCACTCGCTCATCGCCTTGACGTACTCCGGCTTCGGCGTGAGTTCGATGCCTGCCAATCCGGCAGCCTGCATGTCGGCACGGATGTCCTCGATAAGGTCTGCACCGGCCACGCAGCCGACCAACGCCTCCAGATCGGCGAGCACGGGCTCAGGCAAGGGCTTGAGCAAGGCCAAGTCACTGATCGCCACCCTTCCGCCGGGCTTCAAGACACGCGCGACCTCGTTCCACACGCGCCGCTTGTCGGGCGACAGGTTGATCACACAGTTGCTGAGCACCACGTCGACGCTGCCATCGGCCAGCGGAAGGCTCTCGATCTCGCCCAATCGGAACTCGACATTGTTGAGCCCACTCTGTCGCGTGTAGCTCTCAATGTTCCGCCGGGCCTTGCTCAGCATGTCCGGCGTCATGTCGACTCCGATCACGCGACCACTCGCTCCCACGCGTGGCCCGGCCAAGAAGCAGTCCATACCGCCGCCGCTGCCGAGGTCTACGACAACCTCCCCAGCTTGCAAAGCCGCGATGGCGGTGGGATTGCCGCACGACAATCCCATGTTCGCCCCCGTCGGCAACGACTCGATGTCTCGATTTCCATAGCCAACCGCCTGGGCGACCTGCTCTGCAGTGAGCGTCGTGGGCCCGCAGCAGCCGCCCCCGCCGCAGCACGAACCGTCGGTGTCGGCCTGCACGCCCGACCACTGGCCGTCCTTGGCGATCTTGGAGTAGCCTTTGAGCACCTTCTCACGCAGTGCGTCAGCGTTGGTTGTGTTGGTCATGATGCGGCTCCTTCCGAGGGAATGGCCATTGAATCCGGCGACTTTGTGTATAAGCGACGACCAAGCCAGAGCGAGACGCTGACCAAGCCGATGAGAACGGGGACTTCCACAAGCGGCCCGACGACCGTCGCGAATGCCACACCTGAGCCCAATCCGAATACGGCGATCGCCACCGCGATGGCGAGCTCGAAGTTGTTACCGCTCGCCGTGAACGCCAGCGTGGCCGCCCTGGGGTAGTCGGCACCGACCTTCCGGGCCATCAAGAAGCTCACCAGGAACATCACAACGAAGTAGATCGTCAACGGTATCGCGATCCGAACGATGTCCAGAGGCAGCTCCACGATCCGCTGGCCCTGGAGCGAGAACATGAGCACGATCGTGGCGAGGAGCGCGATCAGTGTCATCGGCGCTATGCGCGGAATGAACACAGTGCTGTACCACGCCTCGCCCTTGATTGGCAAGAGCACGGCCCGCGTGAGCATGCCACCCAAGAACGGGATGCCCAGGTAGACCAAGACACTCTTGAATACGTCGGCCATCGCGATGTCAACAACACTGCCCTCCAGCCCGAGCAAGGGAGGGAGGAACGTGATGAAGAGCCATGCATATACACCGAAGAACAGCACCTGGAAGATGCTGTTGAAGGCGACCAAGCCCGCAGCGTAGTCGTTGCTTGAACGCGCGAGTTCGTTCCAAACCAACACCATCGCGATGCACCGCGCCAAGCCCACCAAGATGAGCCCCGTCATGTACTCGGGATAGTCGCGCAAGAACACAACCGCCAGCACAAACATCAGCACCGGGCCGACGATCCAATTCTGCACCAGCGACAGCACGAGGACCTTCCAGTCCTTGAAGACCTCGGGCAGCTTCTCGTACCGCACCTTGGCCAGTGGTGGGTACATCATGCATATCAGGCCAATAGCGATCGGGATGTTCGTGGTGCCGACGACCATGCCGTCGAGCGCTTCGGACACACCACCCACGAACCGACCAATGAGCACGCCGGCCGCCATGGCTAGGAAGATCCATAGCGTTAGGAAGCGATCGAGGAAGCCCAAGCGAGGCTTGCTGTTCAGGCATGGAGCGTCGCTCATCGAACCGAACCGTTGTCTGGGAACAAGCTCGGCAGCGTCTCAACATACGCCCGGATCTCGTCACGAACGCGGCGATAGTGGGGCAGCGCCTCGTCATCGCTGCTCGCACCCGCAGCGAGCCGCGGCGGATCATCGAAGCCTTTGTGGATGAAGCGCGTCATTCCCGGCATCGTCGGGCAGTGCTCGTTGGCGTGATCACACACCGTAATGACAAGGTCGAGCGTATCTGGATCGCACTCAGCGATCGATTTACTTGTATGGCCTGAGATATCTACGCCGGCCTCGGCCATGGCCCGTATGGCCAAGGCGTTCACGCCATGCGGATCCGTACCCGCACTCACGCACTCGAATCGATCCGGAAACAAGGAGTTGGCCCAGCCCTCGGCCATCTGGCTGCGGCACGAATTGCCGGTACACAAGAACAAGATGCGTGGTATCGAGCGGGTCGGCATGTCATCGCCCCCCATCGCAGCAGACGCCGTCGCAGCACGAGCCATCTGGCGACAAGCCCGCGAGCGTGTCCGCCAAACCCTGGAATCGCTCGGCCAGTGTGTCATACCGAGCCGAATACCACACGGTCCGCCCCTCCTTGCGAGATTCCAGCACGCCCGCACGAGCTAGCGTACCGAGGTGCCTCGCAACCACCGAGAAGTCGACATCGCAGCACTCGGCCACCTCGCTCACCGAGCACGCGCGTCGGCACTTGAGAAGGCATCGGAGCAACTCGAGCCGTGTCGGGTCGGCCAGGGCGCGGAAGAGCTCCACGTCGAGCAGACTGTCGACTGGGCTGCGACGCCTAGCCGCCTGGCGTGGGGAGATTGGCTTTGTTTGTTGGGATATTGACGCCATAATGCCAGTATATGGCACCATGGAACGCCCCGTCAATGGGCTACCGATAAGCTAGTGATTGCCGTCCGTGACGCGGAGCACTTCTTCGACGGTCGACAAGCCCTGCTTAACCTTGTTGATGCCGTCCATGCGGAGCGAGACCATGCCCCGCTCGAGGCACATCCGCCGGAACTCGCTGACGTTGGGGTTGCCGGCCACGACGTCCCGCAGCCGGTCGTCCACGGCGAGCAGCTCATAAATGCCAACTCGGCCCGAGTACCCCGTGCCGCGGCACCGCTCGCATCCCTTTGGTGTCCACACCTTGTCGGTGGCCATGCCCTGCATCTCGAGGTATTCGGCCATCTCTGGGCTCGGACGCTCTTCGGCCTTGCAGTGCTTGCACAGGCGGCGGAGTAGACGCTGGGCGAGCACTCCGTTCACGGCCGCACCGACGAGGAACGGCTCCAGGCCAATGTTCACCAGACGCGTGATGCTCGACGGCGCATCGTTCGTGTGCAACGTGCTGAGCACGAGGTGGCCCGTGAGCGCGGCCTGAACCGCCGTCATGGCCGTATCCATATCGCGAATCTCACCCAGCATGATCACGTCGGGGTCCTGACGCAGCAGGGCCTTGAGGGCCTTGCCAAAGGTCATCCCGATCTTCTCGTGCGTCTGGGTCTGCGTAACGCCGTCGAGGTGGTACTCCACCGGATCCTCGACGGTGGAGATGTTCATCTTGTTCTTGTCCAGCGTCCGCAGCGAGGCGTACAGCGTGGTCGTCTTACCCGAACCGGTCGGGCCGGTCACGAGCGTGATGCCGTGAGGTGCCGTCACCAAACCCCGCCAGATCTCCAGGGCATCGTCGGAGAAGCCCAGGTCCTCGAGCTGTACGTTGATGCTCTTGGTATCCAAGATACGCATGACGGTCTTCTCGCCATACGTGTTGGGAAGCGTCGACATACGCAGATCGAGCTTGCGACCAGCGACCACGCATCGGATGCGGCCGTCCTGTGGGACGCGGCGCTCGGAGATGTCCAGGTTCGCCATGATCTTCAGGCGACTGGTGATGGCCGCAGACATAGCCGCGGGCGGGTTCATCGCCTCGAACAACACGCCGTCGATGCGGAATCGCACCTTCAGCTTCTTGTCGGCCGGCTCGATGTGGATATCGCTAGCCCCGTCCTTGATCGCCTGCTGGATGATGTAGTTCACGTAGCGGATGACCGGGCTCTCGCCGGCCTTCTGCTCCAGGTCGACCTCTTGCGACTCGCTCTTCTCGACCTGAACGTCCTGCTCATCGACCTGGTCAAGGATCTCATTGAGGTCGACGTCTTCGGGCTCCTCAGCGTGCTCGCCCATGCCCGCGACTTCGAGCGCGCCGCGGATGTCAAAGCCCGTGACCACCACGATCTTGACGCCGACGACTCCGAGCCGCTCACGAAGCTCGTCGAACAAGAAGACATCGTCGGGTCTGACGACACCCACGACCGCGCGCTGCCCCTCGGTCCTCAGCGGCAGGACCTGGTGCTCGCGGCAATAGTCCCCGCCAAGCCGCTGGAGCATCGTGCCATCGAAGCCGCCGTCGAGACCAGAATCGAGATCGATGCGCTCGAACACGAGGCTGGCATTCGTCGCCACAACACGCTGGACGGCTTCCTCATCGGCCCCGCGCTCCAGCAATACCTCGACCAAGCGACGGCCGGGCGTCTGCTTGACGATGTTCTGCGCCTGGGCCATGTCCTCGGCCGACACGGCCTCGGCTTCGACGAGCCGCTCGGCGAGTTCGGTCGTGTCGTACTCATCGCCAACGCTGTCTTCCTCGGGGGCGAAGACATCGCTGATCGCCTTGCCGACCTTGGACTCGGCCGCGTGCTTCGGCCGTTGCTTGACGGCGGGATCGTCGGCCGCCGCGTCGCGGCCGGCGTCGCCCTGGTGGGCCGGCATCGAAGGCAGCGGGCTAAAGGACTGCTCCGACTCGTCGATGCGGTGCCGAGCGCCCTTGCCCTTGGCCGCTGGCTTCCCAGGCGCGGGCGTATCGGACAACTCGCTGAGGATGTCATCGATGTTGTACTTGCTCATCCGCCTCGCACCCTCAGCCCATCCAACCCCAGCCGATCCAACTCAGCGATTGCCGTCCATCTCTAGCGTTCGCATCAGCGTCTTGGCACGAAAGGTCACCGAGCGGCCCGAGATCGACACGACCTCGAGCACCCCGTCGATCTTGTCGCCAACGCGGTAGACCTTGCCGTTGATCCGCGTCAGCGGGTTGGTCTCGCTGTTGAGCACCATCTCGATCTTCAACGAGCCCAGGATCTGCTCGGCCTGCACCAGCGTCTGGTCGCGCACCTGGCCGACCTCGGTCGGCATCGTCGGGCCCTCTTGCTGGGGGGCCCGCTCGAGGCGGAACGGGTTCTCGTCGATGTCGGTCAGCGGGACCTGCGGCGGGGGGCCAGAGAGCGCAAGCTGGCGCAGAATGCGCTCCTCACCCTCGTAGTGCCGTGCCTGGGTCTGCTCGATCGTGAAGCGCATTTCGACCGGCTTGAGCAACTTGCCCGGCGCGATGCCCTTGTGGTGCATCCAGAAGATCACACCACCGGCTACGACCAGCACGCCCGCGACGATGCCAACCTGCATCGGCAGGCGCTTCTTCGACTCGCTCGTGAAGCTCTCGACGGGCTGGATGTCCTCGCCCGTTGGCTCTTGCAGATTTGAGGGGTCGGCGTTCATCAGGCCTCCTCATCCTGGAAGTAGATGCTCAGCGTGAATTCGGCGACCATGTGGCCGTCGACCTTGTCCGAGCGACGCACGGTCATGTCGGGCAAGCGCGTGATGCGGTCGAGACGCTCGAGTTCCAGCAGGAACTTGTAAAACCCGCGGAAGTCACCGGCCATCTCGATCTTGAGCGGCTGCTCCATGTAGAGCGACGCCTTCACGGGCTTCTCGGCAACAATCGACGGCTGCTGCAAGCCCGCCTCGACCGCGAGTTCGGACACCTGCCGCACCACGTCCGAGAGCTCCTTGTTCGTGGGCAGGCGGGCCTCGATCGACTCGATGCGCTCGGCGATCTGATCGGTCGCGGCCTCGAGCGTACCACGACGGGCGCTCTCCTGCTGCAGCTTCTCGAGCTTGTCGCGGCGGAGCGCGATCTCTTCCTTCGCACGCTCGATCTGCGCATTCTGCGGCCGGAACACAAACCAATAGCTGGCCAGTGGCACGGCAAACAGGACAAGAAGCAGCACGAATTCACGGATGCCAAACTTCATGTTACTGGCCCTCCCCGGCGTCGTTCACGGTGGCGTACGCCTCGTCCTCGGCGGCCTGGCCTGCTCCTGCATCCTCAGCAGCACCCTCGGTGGGTGGCGTGCCGTTGTTCGCCAGTGCGCTGTCGGCATCGGGGGGATCGATGCCACGCGCGTCGGCCCGAGGATCGATCTCCGCGGTGATCTCGAACTTGCGCAGCTCGATGTCGTTCATCTTGTGCGGCTCGGCGAAGTGCAGCTCAACCCTGCGCAGCAATGGCGAGAGCTTGAGCGCGTCGAGGTAGTCGGCAATGTCGCCGTTCTCGGGCGTGACGCCGTTGAGCGTCAGCGAATACTGGTACCGCGGCGGGAGGATCTTCGCGGTCTCAGCCTCGTCCGCGCTCGCCCCGGTCCGCGTCCCTCCGAGGCTGCCGGCCCTTCGACCACGAGCGCTCGACCGCTTCGAACGCGAATCGTCTTCCTTGGTCGGTGCCGCATCGGCCACACGCCGGCCCTGTAGCTCGACAGTCAAGAGCGTCATGTCCTCGGGCATGCGTGTGACGAGTTCGGCCATCAGGATGCTGCGTGGTACCGGCTCGATGAGCGCGGTCACGATCTCGGCCTTTTGGAGCATCTGCTCCTTGCGCTCCTCGAGCTTGATGAGCAGCTCGATCTCGGGCTCGGCCGCGGTGTACTGCACGGCGATGGCTTCCCGCTCCTCGTGGACGGTCTTCCAACTCCGATTGGTCACGAAGAAGGCGGCGACCACGGTGCCCATCACGGCGCAGAAGAGCGTGAGCCCAATAATGTTGGCCCGCCCCTCGGCCTTGCGCTGCACATAGTCCTCGGGCAGGAAGCCGCCGCCTAGGGCGCCGCCCTGCTGGGAATTGTCATTGGAAGGTCCGAGCATCGCCATCCTCCGGGGTATGGGCCTCTTCAAAGATCGGTTGGACGAAGGCACAAGCCAAGCGCCACAGCCCAACCGGGCTGGCTGCCGCTGAGGTCCGTGCCGATGCAGGGCTCGTTGCCGGTCCGAGTAACACGAGCGAGCGGGTCGGCGATCTGCGCCGGCAAGTTCAGCCTCTTGGCGATGTGGGTGCACAACGCCATCTGGCGGCACTCACCGCCGAGGAACACGACGCGCTCGATCCGACGCTGCGGGCACATCCCGTTGTAATACCGGACGCACATCTGGACCTCATCGGTGAGGATCTCCAGCGGCTCGGACAGATCGGTGCCGGTGCGGGACATCGCCTCGTCCAACGTCTCCATCCCCATCGCGCTCTCATCGAGAGCTGCCATCACGGCGCTTCCGCCATTGTCCTCGTTGTTCGGCCGGGCTCGAGACCGCTTCAGAGCCGCCTCGAGCATGGCCAATCCCGATCCGGAGCCCGAGTCCTCAGCTGCCGCCTCAACCGCTTCGACCGGCGCGGCATCCGCGGTTTCCGGGACGAGTGTCTCGAGGTCCAGGCGGATGTGCCGCGCACGCTCGAGGTCGATGTTCTGCTCGCGAGCGATGGCCTCATCGAGGTGGCGTCCGCCGATCTCAACGAACTTCGCGAACGCCAGACGCTCGCCGTCGCCAACAAGCACCCTGGAGCCACCGGCCCCAAGCTCGAGATACAGCGTGGGCTTGTCCTCGTGATCATCGAGATGGCGGGTGCAGGCGTGCATGGCCGTCAGGATGGCCTGGAAGTCGCTGTGCATCGCCACAGGCTCGAGCTTGGCGGCCTTCAAGCCGCGCATCAGCCGTTGGATGACCTCTCGGCCAGCGCCCATGCAGATGACCTCATCACGGCTTCCGGCGCCCCCCTCGACAGGCACCCACCGATAGACCAGGGCATTGGGATCACAGCCCATCGTCGACTGCAGCTTCGCGCGAACCAGCGTTTCCAGCGATACACCGTCGGCCTTGACAATCTTGAGGTGCTTGCAAAAGGACATCGCGCTGGGCATGGAGCACACGGCCCGCTTGCCCTTGAAGCCGCCGGCTTTGACCAGCTTTGGCAGGGCCTCGATCTGGAACGCCAGCCGCGCTTGCGCGTCGCGACGCAGCCGAGGGGGCATCTCCAGCGCAGCGGCTGCGACGAGGTGCGGGTTCGGGCCGGTCGTGATCTGGAGCACCTTGAGCTCGGACGTTCCAAACTCGAACGCGATCGGGGATCCCGAACCGCTCATGAGGCGGGCTGAACCGAGAGCCGAGAGTGTCTTGAGTGAGATGCCCACAATGGCCCCCTGACCTGCACGCGGTTCCAGCGCGGCACGGCCGCGCAATCCCTCGATTCAGCCAGAAAATCGGTCCGTGCGAGGCATCGGTCCAGCAGACGCTGCGGCCATCGGGCCCGACCTCGACCGCCCACGCGTTACAACCGGACCTTGGGAATCTCACCCGCGTTTATCGGGCGGCTGCGGCCGCGACGCCGGCAGCAAGTTCCCGGACGCGATCGAGCGCGAGCCGGATCGACCAACGCTGGTTTCCGCGATCGCCGGTCGTGTTGCTCACGGCTCGCAGTTCCAGGAACGGCACGCCGAGCCGGGCCGCCACGTGGCCGACCGCGGCACCCTCCATCGCTTCGGCCACGGCCCACGTCCGTTCGACGACCGTCCGAGCCAGCGGATCCGTCGCCGAGCAGGTCGAGACCGTCGCAATCGGCGCGGTCACCGTCGCGAGTCCCGCCAGTGCGTCCAGTAAGCTCGGATCGCCGCGTACGCCCCAGTCATCGAACGGGCCGAGCGGGAAGCCCATGTCGCTGCACCCGATAAACGAGCCATCCGGCAGAACGAGGCCCTCGTCCGCATAGATCGATCGTGTCGCGATCACCGTATCGCCCAGGTCCAGCGGTGTGGCGACGGGCAATGAACCGGCAATGCCAAGGTTCAGCACGGCCCCAAACGTCCGAGAACCCAACGCTCCGGCTGTCGCGGCCGCCGCGTTCGACTTCCCGATTCCGGTCACGACGACCACGAGCCGATCGCTGGCCTCGAACGGGTGCCACTCCGCGGGGAGTGGGGCGTCAACACCGAGCCCCTGCAAGACGGCCTCGGCCTCAGCAGCGGCGGCGACGGTCAGGAGCCAGGGCGCTGTGGCCGAGGGCTCTTCGCGGGCGGATTGGTCGGGATCACGATGCACGAGGGATCATCCAGGGTTTTTTCGGGGTTTCCTTCGACGGAACGGAACCTTTCGGGGCTCTTGGTGGTTGAACGCTAGTGTCGACTCATCTGCGGGACCGATGATTCAACCGGTCTCGGTGCAACGCGCCGCACACTCCAAGGTATCGGGTTCGGGCCGCCCCCGGATTCGTAGCCCACATGAAGGGACTCATCCGTGGATCAACGCCACTGTCGCCGCGGTTCGACGCTCGTCAAGGTTGTCGGGTCGGTCATCGCGCTCGCCGTAATCGGCGGGGGGGTCTGGTATGGATCGACCCAGGTGACCCTGACCGAGTCCACCGCGACGAACGACATCGTCGCGGCATCGGTGCAGGATTTTGATATCCAGACCATCGCGACCGGTGAGCTCGAGGCTCGCCAGCAGGTTGAGATCCGAAACAAGCTCGACAGCCGGGCCACGCTGGTCTCGATCATCGCGGAGGGCACACGCGTCTCCGAAGGCGACGTGCTCTTCGTGCTCAACAGCGAGTCGATCGAGGAACAGATCACCGAAGAGGAGAGTCGAGTTGAGACGGCCCGGGCCGACCTCGAGGCCGCCGAGAATGCCTACCTCATCCGAGTCAGCGACAACGACTCGAACCTCCGTGCGGCCAACCTCGAACTGGAGTTGGCCGAGCTAGCCTATCAGCAGTGGAGAGACGGTGACGATCCCAAAGAGCTGGAAAGGCTACAGGCCGATCTCGATAGCGCACAGCGAAACCACAAGCGTCTGAGCGGCAAGTTCGAGCAAAGCACGACGCTGTTCGAGAGAGATTTCAAGAGCCTCAATGATTACGAGCAGGAGGAGATCCAGCTCCTCGAAGCGGTATCACGCGTCAAGCAGGCCCAGCTCGCGCTCGACACGTACAAGAGCTACCAGCGGCCTCGCGACGAGAAGCAACGCAGCAGCGACGTTGAAGAGGCAAAGGCCAAGGTCGAACGCGTCCGCAAGCAGAACGCGATCGAGCTCTCCAGCAAGGACGCCAGCCGCAAGAACGCTCGCCGACAGCTCGAGCTCCGCACGGACCGCCTTGCCAAGCTCAATGAACAGCTCAGCTTTTGCGAGGTGCGGGCCCCAAACGATGGCCTCGTCGTGTACAACTCGAGCACGCGTCGCGGCCGTTGGAACAGCGAGACCCCCGAGCCGGGCATGGAAATCCGCCCCAACGAGGTCGTGATCGTGCTTCCTGATACCGGCGAGATGGTTGCATCGGTTCGGGTGCATGAGTCCCTCGCGGGCCGCCTGCGTCCGGGGCAGAGTGCGACGGTCAAGATCGAAGCACTGGATTCCGCGAGCCTTCCCGGGACCGTGGAGTCGATCGGCGTACTCGCCGAGAGCGGCAATTGGCGTGACCCGAACCTCCGCGAGTACACCGTCCGAGTGCTCTTGGAGCCCGGCGAACTCGCGAAGCAGCTCAAGCCCTCCATGCGCGCCGAGGCGACAATCGTGCTCGACCGCGTGGATGAAGCACTCACCGTGCCCGTCCAGTCGGTGTTCAGCGATGGGCGCTTGCGGTACGTGTACAGGCCCGTCGGACCCCGGTTCCAGCGTGTTCCCGTGCAACTCGGTCGGCGGAGCGAGACACAAGCCGAGGTGCTTGCGGGGCTCGCGGCTGGTGATCGCGTGCTGACCAGGACGCCCGACACCGGCGAGGTGCTCACCGGCGGCTGGGATGAGGCCGGGTTGCAGGCCGTGGGCTACCGGCTTGATGAGGACGGCCAGCCAGTGCCCGATCGTGGCTCGCGCGGACGCCCGTCCCGCACCACCGAGGCGTCCGCCGCCGAAGAAGCCACGTCAGAGACTCCCGTCGCCGCGGCCGATGCCGACGCGGATGGCCCAGTTGGCGACGCCGACACCATAACGACCCCGGTCTCGACCACCGCGGATGGCGAAAAGGTCAGCCAGAGCACTCCGGCCGCCGGCTGATCCGGCTGGAACAGAACTCGATTACGACGCTTCCAGGGTTTCCGCCCGGTTGATGCGATCGCGGTCCGCCTTTTTCAGGTCGAACGCCGACGCTTCGGGCAGCAGGAAGTTGTCATCGGAGACATCGAAGCCCTCGGCCCGCGCGATGTAGAGCGCGGGCGAAGCGCTCAGATCGATCGCGTTGGCGGGCATCTCGTGGCCGTCGAGGATCTGCTCCGCGTCATCATCGGAGTCGATCGCGGCGGACAAGCCTTCGATGGGCAGCACACGCGGACGGCATGGATCGTCCGGCCGCCAATTGCACACGACCGCATCCCGGCCATCGTTGAGCCTTACTACCGAACCGGGCGCATATGCAGGCACGGAAGCAATCAGAGCCCGGATCACCATGGGGTCGAATCGCTTCGACGACTCGCCGAGCGCGACTTCGCGCAATGCCGCCACGGTGGGGCGTCGCGTCTGCGCGACCCGATCCGAACCCGGCGCATCCCCGCTATCGCGCAGCCGATCGAACGCATCGGCAACGGCGACGATGCGCGCGAAGACATGGATGTCCTGGCCTTCGAGCGGCGCTGAACCACCGCCGATGAGCTTGCGACGCGGGAAGCCTGAGCCGTCGTATTGCTGGTGATGATGCAGCACGATTGCCGCGGCAGAAGGGTCGATACCTTGGCGCACCATCTCGAATCCGAGCTTTACATGGCTCTGCCAGTGCGGGTCGTTCTCGTCGTGCTTGCTGTTCCACTTTCGCAGGGCCTCCGGAGAGAGGCGCAGCATTCCGACATCGTGCAGCATCGCGCCCACACCCAACGATGTCACGTCCTTCGCGTGGGTGGCGTGTAGTCGCGATCGCTCGGCGATCAGGTAGTCGCCCAGCTTCAGGCCCATCAGCAGGCTCAGGAAGCACACGCTGTTCGCGTGTCGGCCGTGGGGCGTGTCCTGTGCCGCGAGCTCCTCCACGTAGTACGCGGCAGTGGGTGACCGCATCAGCTGCTCTACCAACGAGACGATGGCGCGCTTGTACTCCGAGAAGTCCAGCCGGGCCTCGGCGTTCACAGCCACGGAATCGAGCGCGTTCAGCACGCTATGGGTGAGCTCCGCACGGGCCTGTGTGATCGCGGGGCTGGTGTATCGGCCCAGGAATCCCATGCCGGGATAGCGGATCCAGACCTCGCGCAGCTCGATCTCTTTCATACGATCGATCAGGCGATCGTCGAGCGAGACACCGGCCTTCAGCAGCACCGGGCCGCCGCGACGCGGGTGGTACACGGGCATGGCCAGGCGCATGCCCGGTGCGGCTTCCTTGATGGCGACACGCAGCATGCGGCTCTCCGGGAACGGGCGTTACCCGGATACACAATCGGCAGGCAGGCCGCGGCAAATTCGCCGGCGATCGCCAGATTTGGCCCCCAGCCGGACAAAACAAGACGCCGCCGCTTATATGGACCAGCCCATGCCAACCGCGGTGATGTATGCGGCATATGCGGCCAGCAGGACGCACCCTTCCTTGCGGGAGATCGTGAACCGCGTCGCCATGATCGGCAGCAGGATGAGCGTGAGCGCGAGCATCACCCAGGCATCGCGCCGCAGGGCGATCTCGGGCACTTCGAGCGGCCCGATAAGCCCGCTGATGCCGATCACGCAGAGCACGTTGAAGATGTTCGACCCCAGCACATTGCCTACCGCCAGGTCCGAGTGGCCACGAATCGCGGCGACACCCGTGGTCACGACCTCGGGAAGCGATGTTCCGAAAGCCACGAGCGTGAGCCCGATGATGAAGGCGGGCACGCCGAAGGCGGTCGCGAGTTGCTCGGCGCCCTCAACCGCACGGTCCGAGCCCAGGACCATCATCGCCAGCCCGAGCACGATGAACACGCCCGCGAGTGGCAGGCTCTTCGTAGCCCCGTTGCTGTCTTCATCCTTGGACTCTTCTTCGGTCTCGATGACGAGCGCGGAATCCTCGGGATTCAGATGCCTTGAGGCGTACAACGTCCAGATGATGAACGCAACAAAGCCCGCGGCCAAGAAGCCGGCCTCGACACGATGAACGACACCCCCAAAGAGCACGGCAACGAACGCCACCGTGATCGCGATGAGCATCGGGACCTCGCGCCGAACAACCCCACCGCGAACCTGAGCCGGCCGGATGAGCGCGGCTAAGCCGAGTACCAGTGCGATATTCGCAACGTTCGACCCAACGACGGCTCCAACGATCAGGTTGCTCTCTTCCTTGAGCACCGCGCCGACACCGGTCGCGAGTTCGGGCATGCTGGTGCCGAAGGCCACGACCGTGAGCCCGATGACGAACGTGGGCACGCCCAGCCGCTTGGCGAGCTGCGTCGCACCACGGATCATGACCTCGGCCCCAACAACGAGCAACGCGAGCCCGAGCAGCAGCCATAACAAGGAAATCACGTGTGGCAACGGGACGCACGCTCCGGCACGGTCGTTTGGAGCCAGGCCGCAGCCCAGCGAGGTGTCGATGATAGCGGCGCGGGTGCTTCAGCCCCCTGGGGGTGATGCCAGAGGCGGGTCAGCCGCCATCCAGCCCGTACCACTCCGGCAGCACCGGGACGATGACAAGAGCGAGCGGCTTGCTCCGTCCATCTGGGCCTGGGCGAGAAAACAACGCCTGCCCAAGCGTTGAGCTCTCGATCGCCGGACCAATGGGCGGTCCGCTGGCCTCCGTTGGTGTCGCCGCGACGACCAGGGCGTACCCACGCGGCACCGAAGCATGCAGTGCGAGCCGCTCGAACACTGCGCCTTCAGAAATTGCATCGGCCAACCCGGCATCATCAGTCAGGCGAGACTGGAGCCGTGATTCCAGACGCTCGGCGCGGCTGCGCTGGGGCACGAACTGCGGGCAGAGGTCAAGGCGCAGCACGGGCTCGCTGAGGCCCGGAGCGGCCCATGCCCGCCCAACAAGGCCGAAGCGACCCGCGCCGAGTTCGAGCGGCCCGGCGTCGGTCTCGAACCGCCGCGCTTCCATCCACCGATTGCCGAGCATCCGAGACCATTCTGTGGTCGATCCCCACCACGTACGCTCGAGCGGCCTGCGCACACCCATCTCGGTCCGCAGCTGGGCCAGTTCTTGGATCGGAACCAGTGCGAACTCAACGCCATTGCGACGCCAGACAGATTCTGACTGGGACTCAATCGATCCGCGCAGGGACGCGTAACGCTCGAATGACTCTCGCCCAGGCCGCTGGGGCAGGGTGGCCCCGCTTGACTCAACAAATGCCTCAAACGTCTGGGGTTCGGACGCTGATTCATCGCTTGGCGGACCAAACGTACTTCCCGGTGCTGTCGCCGAATCCGGTGCAGCATCACGCTGCGGTCCGGCTGCGTCGTCGGCGCTCTGCTCGCGTTGCGCAAGAATCTCCTGCCACTGCTCATACAGCTCCGCGAGCTGGGCGTTCGTGCGGGCCCTTCGCCACGACGACGCGTCGAGATCCCACAACCGAAGTTCCATGCCGAAGCCCGCAACGGGCAACACGGGATCGGTTTCGACCGGAGGGGGAGAGTCGGGCAGCCGGACGCTGGTCCCGCAACCAGCCATCAGCGCGCACACTGCAATGCACGCGCATCCACTGAGCGCGAGACCACGGATGTAGGCGTGCGACCTCTTGCGGCGGCTGCAGGTCATGGTTGTCTACGACGCGTCGAGCTCGTTGATCCGGTCGATGAGCTTGCGGACCATGCCAAAGTCCCGTCGCGTATGGGTGAAAATGATCCTCGGATAGTCTAAGTGGTCGTCTTCCTGTTCGAGCGGGCCGCCCTGGCGGATCTTCCCGCTCTTGACCAACCGGGTGAATTCCTGGTTGAGGACCTCGAGGTTGGCATCTTCGAGCCGTCGGCGGACCCGGATGACGAGATCGTCGCCAACATACCGCGAACTGTGGTAATTGCGGTAGAAGTCGAGGACGTGTCGCACCGCGTCGTGAGGATCCTTCGCGTGGTAGTACAGCGCCGTGTCGTCCTCGCCGATCATCTGCCGGCTCAGCAACGCGTTGCGCGCGAAGGCGTGGAACTCGTCCCAGTATCCGCCGCCCTCACCCTCGAGCATCACGATGGGCAGCATGCCGCTCTTACCGGTCTGGATCAGCGTGAGCGTCTCGTAGGCCTCATCCATCGTGCCGAAGCCGCCGGGGAACAGCGCCACCGCCTCGGCCTGGGACAAGAACATGAGCTTGCGCGTGAAGAAGTAACGGAAGTGGATGAGCTTCTCATCGCCGTGAATCACGGTATTGGCCGTGGTCTCGAACGGCAGCCGGATGGCAACACCGAAGCTGGCGGCCTTCCCCGGGCCGACATGCCCGGCCTTCATGATGCCGTCGCCGGCTCCGGTGATCACCATCCATCCGGCCTCGGCCATTCGCTTGGAGAAGTCCACGCACGAGATGTAATCCGGGTGGTCCTCTGGCGTGCGCGCCGAGCCGAAGATCGTGACCTTGTGGGCGTGGGCGTACCGACCGAACACCCGGTAGGCGTATCGCAGCTCCTTGAACGCCGCGGTCATCAGCTTGAGCTCGCCGCGGTCGCGGCCGTCGGGGAGCAGCTTCAGGCCAGAGGCCAGCAGGTCGGCGACCAGCTTTCGATCGAACGCTTCGGTAGACTCGGCCGCGACCATGTCCACCAGATCATCGATCCGGGCCCCGATCTCCTTCCAGTCGGTGCGACCGCGCGATGGTGTGGCCGTCGGCTCGGAACTATCTGCGTCTTGGTGTTCTTGCATGAGCCCAAGGATAGCCGGGGGTGTCGCCCTCCAAGGGGCGCCGCAAGCCTACCAACCGCTGCGCGACTCACCCTGGGCGTCCGTGTATCGGCGGAGGCGTTCCCGCTCCCATTCCTCGTACGTCAGGCCGCCCTGCATCACTCGGCGCAAGCGGTCAAACGGGCCCAGCAACGCCTGCGGCCGTGGCGCGGGGGAGGGCGCGTCAAGCGTACCGCGCAATTCGATCCCAACGATGACATCCCGGAGGAATCGGAAGAAACTGCCCACCGAGGTCTCGTTGGCTGACCGTGACGTGATCGCGAAGTCCAGCCCTCCATCGGCCACATCGACCGTGCCCAGACCATTGAGCACAACCGACGGTGAACTCACGGAGAGCCGTGTGAAGGTCACGGTCTCGCCAACGACGAAGAACTCGGCGTTCATCGCGTCATACTGCTCGGCGCCAAAGTTCACGTTCAGAGCCTCGACCGCCGCACGAATGGCCACGGGCAGATCGACCGGCGAGCCCTCGCGGATCCGCATCGAGCCTCGTCCTCGCATGCTCTGCGCATCACCGAAGTTACCGGCCAACCCGAGCGAAAGATCGAGGTCGCCCGCGGAGCGGTCGCCAGCAAAAGTGCGGTCCTGAATGGCGGCAATGAACCGTTCGGTGTCGAGCCCCGCACCAGAGAGGTCGAGCTCATACCCAACCGGGTCCCGGGGCAAATCCGGAAGCATGACGCGGCCACGCCCGGCCATCCGCCCGCCTCCCACGGCGAACCGAAGATCCTCCAGTTCGATGACCCGATCACGGCCGATCAGCGCGTCGAGCCCGACGTCCTCGAAGCTGAGATCCCAGATCTTCCCCTCCTCGGCTTCGACCCCGACCGAGCCCAGCAGCGTGAAGTGCTCTGTATCGCTGTTCAGCCGGATCACGCCGTCACGCAACTCGACGATGGACCTCGCACCACCCTGGAGAACCGCGTCCTCAGAGTCGGTGCCGCTAGCAACTGGCCGGCTCCCAAAGCGGGCGCTGCCGAAGGACACTTCCGACTCGAACCGCGTGTGGAGTTCTTCGAGCGGTCGCTTCACCAGACGCAGCACACCGTTCTCGATGCCCAGCGGGCCATCGCTCTGCAACGACAGGGCGTCGAAGGAACGCACGATCGCGACAGGGGCCAAGCCAAAGATGGGTGTCGGTACACCGTGGCGGCGATCGGGCGTTGAACCGGGTGCGTCGATCTCGCCATCGAGGTCGGCTTCTAAGACCGAGCGCCCGAAGCCATCGGAGCGCCAATACCCGTCCAGGCTAATCCACCAGTCGTCACCGCCAAGCGTGAGGTGATCAAGCTCTCCCGAGTAGGTGGTCGCGCCACCGGGCCCCTCCTCACTGGGGAGCATCTCTTGGCCGCTGACCACGCCGCTGAGCCACGGCACGACAAACCGCTCACCATGCCGGAAGATGGACGCGTCATAGGGCGAGAGTTCGAAGTGGCGAAGCGGCTTGATGCCAGGTCCGTGGCCGCCGTACGCCACGGTCTCGATCGCGACCAACGCGTCGTACTCCCCACGAACCTGCCAAGCCTCCAGCAACGCACCCAAGCCGTCGCCACCACGATTCGAGGCGAGCGCAAGCAGCAACGGAGAGTCCAATGAGCCGCCCTGGATTTCGAGATCCACGACCGTGGCATCCGCGTAGGTCGACCCTCGCTCGCGGAGGGCATCCATCGGGATCTCGCCCCGCATCCGCACACGCCCAAACGGCTCCTCGTTGTACGTGCCGTTGGCAACCATCCGGTCAAACGTGATCAACGGTCCCGCATCCGTTGTCGTGACGACCACGCTGCCGCGGCCGTCATCGATGCCCATGCGGCCCTCGAGCCAGTTGAAGCGCAGTCGGTCGATAGCAGAGCCACGAACCTCGGCCGTAGTAGTGCCATCTCGGATCTGCACGCTAGTCACAACATTGGCCACACCTTCGACCTCGTACTCCGATCGTGCGAGCGCCAGTTGTCGGCCCACTTCGGGCGCGAAAACGGCGACCGCATCCTCAACCCTCGACTCGAGATTGAGGGCCTCGGACGTAACCACCGCGAGCACGCTCTCCTCGCCGAAGTCCGAGCGGAACGTCGAACGGATTTGACCCCCGCGATCGGCTCGGCCTTCGAGTTCGCCGCGCAGCCCCTCTCCATCGATGTAGACCGTGCCGTTGACACGAAGCACACGGAACGGTCGCCGGGCCTCGATCGCAGCTGGCTGGAAGGTCGCATTGTTCGGCAAGATCTCGGCCGACCAGTCCAGACCACCGTTTGCATCACGAACCACGCTCACACGAGCCCCGATCTCACCGCTCGGGCCGAGATCTTCCAACAGCCCCCGAGGCCCTCGGGGCAGCGCCCCGGACGGATCACCATCGCCGGCACCGGGAACCGCCGCCAGCAACGGCGGGTGGATGGGCACGTCGCGCGCATCAATCTGAACGTCGACGGTGGTCGATCGTTCGGCACTGGTCGTCCGATCGATGGGCACCGTGATGTCCACAGCAACGCGAGCATCGCCGCCCGCGAGAGAAGTCACGCTCGCATCGTCGGTCGAGATTCGAAGCAGCCGCGGCAATCCCTTGTACGTGGTCTCCAGATCGGGAGGCAGGGAGATGTTGAGATCGACATCCGTGCCGATGATCGGGACGGGGAACGCTTCGGGTAGCAACCCAAGCCGCGTTGAGCGTACATCGATGTCCAGCGTCGTGCTGCCCATGACGCCTGGCGTTCGCGTGACCCGTACCCTCGCATCGGCTTCACCACCAAGCGCAAATGATGGCGCTCGGCCGGCCCCTCCGGGCGAGCGGATCAAGCCCTCGTCCATGAGCCGCGCATACTCGCGCTCGTTCAGGATGATCTCTCGGATTTCGGGCGCAATCTCATCCAGAGTGTCTTGCAAGGCCTCGTCATATGGGATACCGAATGCTCGCACATCGACATCCACTCCAGTCGCGACCTGATCCAGGGAAACAACCGTCGAAGCCAACACCGGGCTACCCGACGGTGTCGAGCCGCGAAGCCCCGTCAGGCGGATCTGCCCGTCATCGATCTCGATCGAGCCGTTGACACCCATGACCGGATACGGGAAGTAGCGAAACCGCATCGCGCCATCGCGAATGGAGCCCGATCCCTGGACGACCTGCCGGACACCGTTGCCTTCGGCGACCTGTGACACCGTGGCCGCCAACGAAACCGTTCCCTCCGACCCCAGCATGTCGAGTAGCTCCGAGAGCTTCTCGAGCACCGGCGCGGGGCGAGCCAGCCACGGCGTGCCCTGATCGATTCGGTACGGCTCGGTCGTGGCGACCTCAAACTCGTAGAGCGGCTCGCCGCCGCCGAGCCACAGCCGGACGTCGAGGGACGCCGACGCGTCCTCGATGGTGCTGCGCAGCACGCCCTCGACCATGAGCGAACGCTTGCCGATGCCCGACTCTCCGGGTTCCGGCGGCGCCTGGATGCGTTCCCAGGGAACACTGTTGCCCAATCGAGGCAGCGGACGTTGGATCAGCCGAACCAGGCCGCTGCCACTGGCGGGAATGAGTGGTCGCAGCGTGCCGTCTTCGTCCGTGGGCACGGGAATCCGCAGATTCAGCCGGGCATCGATGTCCGTGTCGTCCATGAACGGGGCCGGAGTCGATGACGCCTCCTGGACGTCGAGCACGAGCTCGAGCACGTCGAACGCTTCGTCATAGCGAACCGTCGCCCCGCGCGTGCGGCCGCTGACGCGCAGCTCCGTATACGCCTCGCGAAGCTGCTGCGGGATCGTGCTCGGCGGAAAGTCGGCCATGTCGATCGCGCCAAGGTCACCCGAGAAACCCGTCGGGCTCAAACGCCCTTGGAATCGAAGGGGCTTGCGGCTCGTGCTCAGGCTCGGATCCTCGAACGCCGTCACGTCGTACGCACCAAGCTCTTCCTGGGAAGCGCGCAGCGACGCGACCATCGGCAGCGTCCTCAGCTCGAACACGTCACCGTCAGCGTTATGCTCGCCCAACAGCACGCTGGCCTTGTGCACGACGATGCTCGGCAGTGGCGCTGGTGTGGTTCCCGGCTTCGGGGCTGGCGGCTCGATCCCCAAGATGTTCAGGTCGAAGTCATCGAGCGGCTTGCTGAGAACGACATCGGCATCGAAGACCTCGACCCGGCGCACGAGGCTCTGGCCTCGGACCTTGCCTCGCCACCACAGCAGCACCTGGCCGCGCTTCACGATCAGAAACCGGGCGGCATCACCCTTCGGACCATTGCCGTTCGTCGACTCCGGCACGCTGAACGTGACGTTACGAATGATGACGTCGCCGCCGAGATCCAATCGAAGTGACCCGCCGCTGGTCTCAACGCCGAGTTCCCGTTCAAGCTTGGGCCGGATGAGCACTCCGGCAACAGGCGTGAACACGAGCCCGGCGCCCAGCAGCGCAAGCAAGAGGCACGCGATCGCCGCGAACGCCAGGCGCTTCGACCACCGGCCGCGGAGCCGACCGCGCTTGGTAGCCTTGGAGTTCTTCGCCTCGCCTTGGGGCATGCGCTCTCCGGAGTGCGTGTGGGGGATCAGTCTCGCGCGCCCGCTCGATCGGGAATCAGTTCGCTCAGCCACGCGGGCATGGAGACTGGCCTCCCCTGACCGTCGACGCACGCCAGCTCCGTGCTTCCCGTAGCCAGCGGTTGATCATCCAGCCGACTCGTGCGCTGATCACCGGTCTCGACCAGCTCGACCACGTAGTGGTGCCGCAGGCGGGCGCGGCCGGCGATCTCGGCCCGACAGGAGACGCGTAGAACATCGTCGTACCGCGCAGGCCGGCGGTACCGGATGTCGAGATTGGTGACCACGAGGTACACGCCATCGGCTTCCATCTGGGCATAGGTACGCCCCAAAGCCCTCAAGGCCTCGGTACGAGCCATCTCGAGCCAAGGCACAAAGCTGGCGTGGTGCGCCACGCCCATAGGATCACACTCGCAATACCGGACGCGAATGTCGATCGAGGCGGCCTGGGATGGGCCGGATGGGTCGTGTGGGCTCGTTGCGGGCACGCGGCGAGTCTAGCGTTTGCCTCCCAATCCGACACACCGCCACCCCATCGACCGTTGTATGGACACCCCTGATACAACCCGGACACACACGCCCTTAGCAGCACGAGTCACGCCAGCCGCGGCGGTCGAGTTCGAGGTGCGCACGCTTCTGGCGACCGATCCGATCGCGCCTATCACGGCCCTGCTCCACCGGGCGTATGCCGGCCAACTGGAGCAGGGGCTGGCCCCGCTCGCGGGTCGCCAGAGCATCGAAGTCACGCGCCAACGCTGCTATCGAGGCCAGACCTTCGTCGCCCTCCGCCCGGGCCGCGGGTCACCCTCGGGGGACTTCGCCGACCGCCTGCTCGGCACGATCCTCTTGCAAGAACGCGAGGACGCCGGCTTCCCGCCGTGGTTCCTGCGCACCGGCGTGACGCACTTCTCCCAGTTCGCAGTCGACCCGCTGCTCCAACGCTCTGGCGTCGGGCGGGCACTCCTGGATCGCGTCGAGCAAGAAACAGTGTCGCTCGGGTGCACCGAGCTGGCCCTGAGCATGGCCGAGCCCGACGCCCCGCTCCGCGCGTACTACGAGCGTCGGGGGTACCGCGTCGTGCAAACGTGGCAGTGGCCCTACACCAACTACTTGAGCCTCATCATGAGCAAGCCCGTCACCGCGGCCGCGGGGGGCTCATGATGGGCACGGACCTGGGACGCGGAAAGACACTCGACGACGCGCCGGGCGTGGTAGGCGTGACCAAGGACGAGCTTGGCACGCTCCCCGACGACCTGCTCGATCGCCCGGAAGCCGCACGCCGCGATCCCTCGGCCTGGTTCCAGCACCCGGATCGCCCCCTTGAGATCGAGGTCGGGCCGGGCAAGGGTGGGTACCTTGTCGAAGCCGCGCGGGCGAGGCCGGCGCACAACTTCCTGGCTATCGAGCAGGACCCGGACGTGTACTACTACACGGCCGACCGCGTGCGCCGCTTGCAGGAGTCCACGGGCGTGCGCAATGCGCGAGTGCTGCGTGGAGACGCCGTCGCATTCCTGAAGTGGCGCACACAAGACGCCTGCGTCCACACCATCCACCTGTACTACTCCGATCCCTGGCCCAAACGGAAGCACCACAAGAATCGGGTGCTTCAGGACGAGTTCCTGGCCGACTGCTGGCGAGTGCTGAGAGCAGACAGCGAGCTCAGGCTGGCCACCGACCACGAGGAGCTCTGGGCGTTTTATGAGGTCCAGTTCGAGCGCTGGTGCGGCGGTACCCCAAGTGGTTTTTTGTCGACACCGTTCGAACGCGGGCCGTTGCCCAAGCTGCCGTCGGCACCCGAGGGTGGGCTCATCGGCAGCAATTTCGAGAAGAAGTTCGCCGAACGGGGCGCCACGCCGAAGGGCGCCGTATTGCGCAAGCGAGGGGATGCTCGATGACCGCTTTGGAGCGCACCGCGGTCGTGCTGCTCAGTGGCGGGCTCGATAGCGCTACGTGCCTCGCGCTCGCGAGACGCGATGGCTTCCGGTGCCACGCGCTGACGTTCGACTATGGGCAGCGCCACAAGGCAGAGATCGAGTGCTCGGCCCGCGTCGCCGATTCGCTCGGGGCCGAATCACACACGGTGTATTCGCTCGACGTCACGCCGTTCGCCGGCTCTTCACTAACCACGGGCGGCCACGTGCCTAAGGACAGCCCCGAGCCCGGCTCGGGCGCGATCCCATCGACCTACGTGCCGGCGCGCAACCTCGTGTTCCTCTCGATCGCGACGGCCTACGCCGAGGTGTTGGGCGCGGGCGACATCTTCGTCGGCGTCAACGCGGTGGACTATTCCGGATACCCCGACTGCAGGCCCGAGTTCGTCGAGTCCTTCGCCCAGTCGGCAAAGCTGGCGACACGTCGTGGCACCGAGAGCGGGCTACCGCTGACCATCCACACGCCGCTGCTCAAGCTCAGCAAGTCCGGCATCGTGCGCGCAGGCCTGGAAGCCGGCGTCGACTTCTCGCTGACGACCTCGTGCTACGACCCCTTGCCCGGCGACCATGGACCGCTCGCGTGTGGGCGTTGCGACGCGTGCATCCTCCGCCGGCGCGGCTTCGAGGAGGCTGGCACTCCCGACCCGACTCGGTACGCCGAAGCGGTGCCCCGATGAGTGATCGGTCGCTGCCCATCTCCGAGACTTTCGTGTCTATCCAGGGTGAGGGAAAGCTCACAGGCACGCCATCCTGGTTCGTGCGTGTCGCGGGCTGCAACCTCCGATGCACTTGGTGCGACACGCCCTATGCCAGTTGGTCGCCCGAGGGCGATAAGCGGACGCTTGAGGATCTGCTCGCTGAATTGGATGGCCACGGCATGCGACACGCCGTGCTCACCGGCGGCGAACCGATGATCTTCGATGCCATCGAGGATCTCGCCCGAGCGCTGCACGAACGGGGCGTCCACGTCACGATCGAGACGGCGGGTACTGTTTATCGGCCGATCCACTGCGACCTGTTGAGCCTGAGCCCAAAGCTGGCCAACAGCACGCCGATCGACGATGAGCGCGATGCGAGCGGTGTGTGGGCCGAGAGGCACGAAGAGCGCAGGCTGGACCTGGACGCGCTCCAGGCCCTGCTCGCCGATCACGCCGAACGGCAGTTGAAGTTCGTCGTGGCCTCACCCGACGACCTGCCGGAGATCGAAGGCTTGCTGGACTACCTCCCACAGGTCGCCCCTGAGGATGTGCTGCTCATGCCCGAAGGCGTCACGACGCCGGAGCCGGGCAGCCAGTCCTGGCTGCTCCAAGCCTGCCTCGATCGGGGTTGGCGGTACTGCCACCGGCTGCACATCCAGCTCTTCGGCAACCTGCGTGGGACCTGATTCATACCGAACAGACGACGATCTGCGCAAAATGACAGATACGCGGCCGGGGCGCGTCCCAACACACGGGTGAACCGACGGACTGGGAGCCCGTACAGTGCCCAAGCAACAGGAGGTGCGAATGTCGATCAGGATGACCGTGCTGTGCGTCGCCATCGTCATCGCGGTGACGGCCCTTGCGGCCTCGCTGCTTCCCGGCGGCACGAGCGCGATCCAGCGGACGGGGCTGCAAGATTCCGGCCTCGTCTTTGCGGACCCGCAAGGCCAAGCCGAGGAACTGCCGTCAAAGATGGCGGCCGACGTCGCGTTCGCGGGCAGCCTCAGCCGCGTGTTCCGCCACGCGTCGAGCACGATTGAGCCCTCGGTCATCCACATCCAAACCGCACGCCAGATCTCACGCACCGTCCGCGATCGCTTCGGCCGATTGGTTCGCCAGGAAGAGACCATGCCCGCCGGCGTTGGCTCGGGCGTCATCGTGACCGCCGACGGGTACGCGCTCACCAATCAGCATGTGGTGCAGGGCGCCGACATCGTGCTCGTGACACTGGCCGATGGCCGCGAGGTCGAGGCAACGATCATCGGCTCCGATGCCGGCACCGATCTCGCTGTGCTCAGGCTCGACGCATCGGGCCTGACGCCGGCCCGCATCGCCGATAGCGATGCGGTTCAGGTAGGCGACTGGGTCGTCGCCGTGGGCAGCCCCTTCGGCCTCGATCACACCGTCACCGCCGGTATCGTCAGCGCCAAGGGTCGCAGCGGCCTCGGCGCGCAGGCCGGCTCAAGACAGCGCGTCGACCGATTCGAGGAGTTCATCCAGACCGATGCGGCCATCAACCCCGGCAACAGCGGTGGGCCGCTCGTCAATCTGCATGGTGAGCTCATCGGCATCAATTCGATGATCGCCACCAGCGGCAGCGGCTCGGTAGGCATCGGCTTTGCGATCCCGAGCGCGATGGCAACCAGCGTGTTCGAGAACATCCGAGAGACCGGGCGCCTCGAGCAAGGTTTCCTAGGCGTGAACGACCTCGTGAATACGACAGATATCGCCGCCGAGCTTGGCCAAGAGCTCCCTCTGGGCGTGTATGTGCAGACGGTGATCGCGGGCGGCCCTGCCGATGCGGCGGGCATGCGCCCTGGGGACATCATCACGACGATCAACGGCCGACGCACGGAGAACTTCAATCGCCTGCGCAATCTTGTTGGCCTGACTCGCCCGGGCACCACCATCGATCTGGAGGTCATCCGCGACGGCGAGCTGAAGGAACTCACTGCCGAGGTGGCCGATGGAGAAGAGCTGCGAAGGCTCGCGACGCAGCAGCGGCACCAGGCCGAGAGGCAGGCGCTCGAAGATGCGATCGAGAACAACTCGCGCAGCGTCATGACGCTCGGGGTGCAGGGTCTGACAATCGATCAGCGCGTGCCGATGCTCTTCCCCGGAATGCCCAGCGAGGGCGTGCTCGTGGTCGAGGTCGAGCCTGACACGCCGGCCAGCGAGCTGCGCATCTCGATGGGAGACGTGATACTCGGCATCGACAGCCGGAGCGTGCGCACCGTCGAAGAGCTGATCGCCGTGATGGAACGCGCCGACTTCAGAACCGGCGTCCGCGTTGACTTTGTTAGCGGGGGCCGTCGCCAGAGCGCGGTTGTACGGCTTCGGAGCTGAGGCCCGCAGTCGCAGCATCGATCGAGTTGATGACCGAGTCGATTGCCGCCCAGTAGGCCACCGGGTCGGACGGCCCATCGTTGTGCCCGTTGTCCAGTTCCAGTAGGGTGGCCTGGGGCACGATCTCGTGCAAGCGACGCGAGTGCTCGATGGGCACGATATCGTCGCGTCGGCCGTGGATGAGCAGCACGTGGCCTTCGTAGCTTTCCAGTACCCGATCCGTCCGGAACGGATCGCGGCACAGGAAGCCGGGCAAGCGCATCGAGCGGTACATCGCCACCATGCTCCGAAACGTCGATTCAAGGATCAAGGCGTGCACTTTGCGAGCGTCGGCAAGCTGGGCACCGACACCGCCTCCGATCGAAAACCCGTGGACGAGCACCCGAGTGGCATCGACATCCGACCGAGCCGTAATCGCGTCGTACGCTTCCTCGGCAGTTCGTGAGATCGACGCCTGCGATGGCGAACCAGCCGTACCGCCGTAACCGGGGTACTCGACCAAGGCAACCGAGAGCCCGCGGGACTGGTACGCCCGCGCATCGGGCAGCCGGTTGGCGATGTGCTCACCGTTGCCGTGGAATAGGAAGATGACCGGCGCGGGTATATCGGATTCGGCCGGAACAAACCACGCGAGCCCCGAAGGCGTGTCGATGACCTCGACGTCCGGTGGGGGCGGCGGCAGAGCGCCGGCGAACTTCGCCGGGAACATCATGGCGCGATCTAGCGAGAACGTAAGACCCAGCGTCACGGCGAGCGCTCCGACAATGGCAACGGTGGCCACAACACGCGCGATCGCTCGAGCGGCTCTACGAGTTCTTGATGGGCTTGACGGGCTCGCCCGCTTGTGGGATTCCACGGTCTCCCTCCGGGTCCATGCTGCCCGACCACGCGAAGCGGAGCAGCGCATTGATGTCGCTGAGGATCGCCAGCATCGCCGGGAGCACGAGCAGGATGATGGCCGTCGCCGAGATCAGCCCGCAGGCGATCGTGATGGCCATCGGGATGAGGAACCTGGCTTGGAACGACTGCTCGAGCATCAACGGCGTGAGGCCGAGCACGGTGGTGATCGTTGTGAGGAGGATCGGGCGAAGGCGTGCGCGGCCCGCTCGGACCAACGCCAGCGGGAGGCTGGACACCCGCCGCTTGCGCTCGTTGAAGAACTCCATGAAGATCAGTGAGTCGTTCACCACGATGCCTGAGAGCGCGACGAACCCGATCAGCGAGAGGAACGTCATCGCGAAGCCGAGCGCGATGTGCCCCCAGATCATGCCAACCGTGGCGAATGGGATCGCCGCCATGACAATGAGCGGCTGCGAATAGCTCGAGAAGAGCCACGCCAAGGTTACGAAGATCAGCCCAAAGGCCACCGCCATGCCCAGCGGCAGCGTCGAGAAGCTATCCGAGACCTCTTTCTGGCGGCCACGCTCGATGATGCGCACGCCAGGGAATTCGCGCTCCAGCTCGGTGAGCTTCTCATCGAGCGACGAAACGATCTCTTCCGGGTTACCGAGCTGGCGATTCACGTCCGCCGAGACCGTGATGATCCGCTCGCGATCGAGCCGGCGCACGGTCGCAAAACCCCGGCCCTCTTCGATCGTCGCGACCTCGACCAGCGGCACGGCCCGGCCATCGGGCGTGAAGACATACGTCTGCTCCAGGGCCACCGGGCTCGAACGCACGTCTTTCGGCAGCGTCACACGCACCTTGACGTCCTCGCGATTCCCCGCGAAGGTGTGCGGCTCGAGCCCGAACACGGCCCCTCGGACCTGTTCGCCCAGCGATGCGCGCGTAAAACCGAGCTCGGTTGCGCCATCCTTTAGGTCGAAACGCAGCTCTCGCTGTCCGGCGTCCGAGTCATCCTCGATGTCGAACACGGCCTCGATCTCATCGAGCATGGACTTGATGCGATCGACAACCATCTGCGAGCGTTCGCTGGTTCCACCGACGACGCCGAGGCTGATAGCCACACCACCCGGGCCGCCGCCAATAGGCTCAAAGCGAAGGCTCTTCACGCCGGAGAGTTCTCCCAGTTCTGCACGGATGGCCAGGATGACGTCGTTGCTCGTGCGGTCGCGCTCTTCGACTGGGTTCAGTTCGAGGAACAGCTGTCCGAGATGTGGCTGGCTGATGTCTCCACCCTCGCCCTCGACATCGCCAATGGCGCCGACCGATGCATATACGCTGGCAACCTCTGGCTGTGCAAGCGAAGCGCGCTCGATGCGATCCACAATGACGTTGGTCTCGTCGACGGGTGTCCCAATCGGCATGCGCAGCGTGACGTTGACCGACTCGGCGTCCTCGGTCTCGAAGAAGATGAACTCGAGCTGGCCGCCTGCAACCATCGCCGCAGACGCGATGACGATCGAGATCGCTGCCGTCAGCGTGAGATAACGATGCCGCAGACAACGCACGAGCATCCGCGTGTAGTGGGGGATGAGCAGATGGGTGAACAGGCGATCCCGCCAGTGGTCGAAGCGAGCCTCGATACGCGAGAGCCTGGAGACCGTTCCGGCGGCTTCTGCGTCGTCGGTCGCCTTCAGCGTGTGAGCCATGTGGCTAGGCAGGATGAAGAGGCACTCGATCAGGGAAACAAGAAGCGCCACGGCAACGACGACGGGCAGCGCCGCCAGGAAGTCGCCGATCTGGCCCTCGATCAGTGCGAGCGGCAAGAACGCGAAGACGGTCGTCAGGACGGTCGTCACCACGGGCCACGACACCTGGCCCGCGCCTTCGATGGCCGCCTGAGTCGGCGACATGCCCTCCTCGTGGCGTGCGACGATGTTCTCCGCGACCACAATTGCGTCGTCAACCAAGATGCCGATGACCACGATGAGACCAAACATCGTGAGAAGGTTCAGTGTGATGCCGGTCATGCGCATCATCGCGATCGTGCCCGCGAGGGAGATAATCAGGCCAATCGCCACCCAGAAGGAAACGCGCCAATTCAGCAGAAGCACGAGAACCAAGAACACCAGCGCGCCACCCTGGAGCGCGTTGCGGGTGAGCAATTCCAGGCGGCCGGTGACAAAACGCGCGAGATCGGTCGTGATGCGGACCTCGCCGGGCAGCCGGCCGTACCACTTCTGGCCGGCCTCGTACGCCTCGAGTCGATCGGTCGCGGGCGAAAGATCGAGCGGCTTGCCCTGTGACTCGAGCTGCTTGTTCCGCATGTCCTTCATGAACACCGCGAAACGCTCGCCAATCGTAAGGTCGAGCGGCTCGCCGCGCATGCCGGCCTTGTAGGCCTTGGTCAACTCCGCGATCTTGACCACATCCGTGTCGCCCACCTGGAAGCACGTCAGCGAGACCGCCGGCTTGCCCTCCAAGCGGGTGATGAGGTCGGTGTCACGAAAGCCGTACGTGACATCGGCGATGTCCGACAGCCGCAGCACGCGGCCGCCGTCGCCCTTCACGACGATGTCCGCGACCAGTTGGGCGTCTTCTTCGACCCGAACGGTCCGAACCGAGAGGGTCTGCGTGCCGGTACGGACCGTCCCGCCCGGGAGCTCGCGCATCGCCGCACGAACACGCTCGGAGACCGCGGGTAAGCTCAAGCCGTGCTCGATCATGGCTTGCGGCCGGACTTCGACACGGATCTCGTCTGTTCGGATGCCATCGACCGTGACATCTGCCATGCCCGGCAGAGCGCGTAGATCGTCTCGGATCGCAAGCGCCGCTTCCTTGAGCGCACGCTCGCTCGTATCTCCAAAGATCGAGAGGATCACCGCGGGCAGATTGGGCTCGAGCTTGTCGACAACGATGCGTTCGGACTGCTCTGGAAGATCTTGCAGCGCGTCAACCTCGCGCTTCACATCGCTGACGGCCTCGTCGATATCGACGGAATCGTCGAATTCGACAATCAGCTGCGCGCTGCCCTCGGTGACCGTCGTATTGATCTCAACGACATCACGCAGGTCGGCAATGCGATCCTCGATCTTGATCGCGAGCGCGCGCTCGATCTCGTCGGGTGACGCTCCCGGATACGGGGCGGCAACCACGACACGATTCGGCGTGACCTCGGGAAAGAACTCTCGGCGGAGCCCGAGCCCGAGCAGGATGCCCGCGCCGATGATCGCGAACATCACGAGATTGGCGACAACGGGCTTGCGGACGCCAAAGGCCGGGAGGCTCATGGCGTCCCTTTCGAGCCAATGTCGGCCTGGCCGCCCACACGGATCGGCGAACCATCTTCGAGGTCGTCAAGGTTGCTCACGAGGACGAGCTCGCCCGCCTCCAAACCTTGGGCGACGGCAAACCACTGGGTCTCGTCGGCCGGCGCTCCGGGGAATGTGCCCTCATACGCGAAGAGCGTGTTCACCTCGACGCGTCTGGCCCGCGTCGGCGAATTCCGCTCGGCAACGAGCACGCCACGCTGCACAACGGAGCGGCGAGGCACCATCAGGTACGGCGAGGTCCGGCTGGGCTGCACACTCCCAATGACGAACATGCCCGGGCGGAGAAGGTCGCCGTCGACGCTTCGAACCGAGCCATCGGGATCAATGCTCAGATCCTGCACGATCTCGACGAACACACGGATTGACCGCGTGCCCGAGTCGGCTTCGGGCGCAATTCGTACCACCGTACCGCTCCAGCGACGATCGCTCCCGGACTCAAGGAACACCTCTACCGGATCACCCACAGCGACATCCGAGAGCGCCGAGGCTGGCAATGAGAGCGGCACCTCGAGCCGGCGAAGATCGATGATCTGCGTCGCCACCATGCCGGCCTGGGCCAGATCGCCGGCGTCGAGCATGACTTCCTGCAGCACGCCGTCGATGGGCGCGCGAACGGTGGCGCGATCAAGGTCCTGCTCGGCGAGCCTGAGCTCCGCACGCCGTGAGTCAAGGTTTGCCTCCAGCGCCGCCCGACGCGAGGGGATCGAGCGCGAACGCTGATCGAGCGCCGCCGCCTCGCGTTCGGTACGCCGAAGCGTCGACAAGCGCTGGTCGACTTCCGTCCGGCTGCCGGCGCCCTGTTCCTCGAGTGCTCGCTTCGCCCGCGTGTACTCCCGCTCGGCGATCTCGGCCTCCTCGAGCGCCAGCGTCAGCTGGCGATCGAGCGACGACGCCTCGACATCCAGTTGCTCACGCTCGGCGACCAATGCGGCGACGAGCGCCGAGAGCGACGCGACGCGACGCTCAAAGTCCGAGGGATCGATGAGGAGCAGGACGTCGTCCTGCGCAACCGAAAGCCCGGCCTCGATATCGCCTGGGCGCTCAACAACACGGCCCGTGACCTGGACACCAACCTGGGCCGTGTCCATGGCACGCACGGTGCCGTAGCCGGTCCAGGGGCGCGCGAGGTCGACTTGTAACACGGCGACCGCACGGACCAACGGGGCCTGGCCTGCATCCTGCGTCAGAGTGGGTTCCGCCTTGGTGGCGCTGAGGATCTGGTAGAGCCCTGTGGCCGCACCGAGCAAGAAGAGTCCGAACAGCATCCTGCTGATGAGTGGGAGGGCCCGCCGCAGACGGCTGAGGTGGGTGTTTGGCATGTACTCGGGCGCGAAGACGCCCCTCCTTGGGTAGAAAGCGTACGCCTCGCGGTGCCCCAGGGCCTTTCCGTTCGTTGACTCTCCCAATCGGACCGATACACTGGCCGGTCCGGGCTTGTAGCTCAGTTGGTCAGAGCGCACCGCTGATAACGGTGAGGTCACAGGTTCGAATCCTGTCAGGCCCATTCCCGCACACGCGGGTGGCTTCGGGCAGTCCCGCTCGATGAGCCGGTTCGCGTGAACGCGGCTCCGAGTTCGGCCGAGCCCGAGCCCGATCTCCTGCTCTGCCCGGCCGGACTTCTGCCTGAAGGGATCCCGGTCGCGTGGCACGCAACGAAAAAACCCAGGCCAAGCGCCCAGACAGCTTCATGGAAGACTTCCGTCGCTTCTTTGGCCGTGGGCTTGCAGTGTTGCTGCCGTCAATCCTGACGCTATGGCTGCTCTGGCAGGCATTCGTCTTCCTGTTCAACAACGTGGCCGAGCCGATCAATCGCGGCATTCGCGTCGTCGTCGTTGAGGTCACGCCTCGAGTCTGGCCGGAGAACCAGCAACCCGAGTTCATGCAGGTCACCGGGGCGCAGGTCGACGAATTCCTGGCCGCTCCCGAAGGCCGGCAGTTCCGAGATCGGCCACAGGCGGTCGTACGCCAGCATCTCGTACGCGAGCAGCTGGGCGAATTCTGGAACCAGCACTGGTACCTTCAGGGTGCCGGCCTCGTCGTGGCCATCATGCTGATCTACCTGGCCGGCCTGCTGCTGGGCAACTACCTCGGCCGGCGCGTGTACTCGCGCATCGAGCGTCTGATCGCCCAGATACCGGGCTTCAAGCAGGTCTACCCGCACGTCAAGCAGCTTGTCGAGCTCATCATGGGCGACCGCAAGGCGGCCTTCCGTCGTGTGGTGATGGTGCAATACCCTCGCCGAGGCATCTGGACGCTGGGGCTCGTGACCAGCGACTCGTTCGTTCAGGCCGTCGAGGCCACCGGCACGCCCTGCCTGGCCGTTTTCATCCCGTCGACGCCCACGCCGTTTACGGGTTTCACGATCACGGTGCCCAGGGACGAGGCGATCGACGTGCCGATGTCCATCGATGAAGCGATCCGATTCTTCATTACCGGTGGCACGCTCGTGCCCGACCGGTTCGCCGCCACCCCGCAGGGCGAGCCCCTGAAGCCCCAGATGGTGCCAGCACCCAGTGCCTCCGGCTTTGACGTCGCCCCCGCGACGAACGGGACCAGCCGCCCGCCAAACCCCTGAGCGCCCGGTGGGTATGCTATAGAAGCCGGCGATTGACCCCGGCCAGAAAGGGAACGTGACCATGCGGATCGAGGTCGTGGGACGGCACCTGGACATCACCGATGCCATCCGCCAGCACGCGGAAGAAAAGGCCGAGAAGCTCACCCGCTTTTATGACCGCATCCTCGCCGTGACCTGGACGATCGAGCACCACAACGTGGCCTCCGGTGGGTCATACCAAGTCGAACTGCTCGTCGATGTCGAGCACCACGACGACTTGGTTTCGAAGGACGACGGCAGCGATCTCTATGGCGTGATCGACGGCGTGCATCGCAAGGGCATCCGCCAGCTCTCGGATCTCCACGACAAGGTCAAGCTGCACAAGCGGCAAGGGCACTAATCCATGGCACTGAAGCTCACCGAGATCGTGGCCACCGAGGCCATCGTCGCCGACTTGCAGTCGACCGAGCGGGACGATGTCATCGCGGAGTTGATCGATGCGCTCGTCCAGTCGGGTGCCGCCGACGCCGAGCATCGCGACGCGCTCGTCGCCGCCGTGCTCGAGCGTGAGCACAAGGGCTCGACGGGTTTCGGTCGCGGCGTCGCCGTGCCGCACGTAAAGCACAGCGGTGTGAAGACCATGACCGCTGCCGTTGGTCGGAGCAGCCCTGGAATCGATTTCAGCGCGCTCGATCGCCAGCCCGTGTACTCGGTCGTGCTGTTGCTCAGCCCGGACACGAACCCCGAGGACCACCTCAAGGCCATGGAGGTCATCTTCAAGAGCCTGGGCAACGAGACGTTCCGCCGCTTCCTGCGTCAGGCCACCACCCGAGACGAGATCGTGGAACTCCTCCACGAGGCCGACCACCAAAAGCTCCCGGGCTGATACGAACACGAGCGCATGGAGGAATCGGGCGTGGCCAAGGAATGTGCCGCCAAGGTAACCGTTGTGAACAGGCTGGGCTTGCACGCCCGGCCGGCGACGGCCGTGGCCGACCTTGCCCAGCGATTTACCAGCGCCATCAGCCTTCGGCGAGACGAGGAAGAGATCGACGGCAAGTCGATTATGCAGATCATGCTGCTGGCCGCGACGCAGGGGGTTGAGCTGGAGGTCATCGCACGCGGAGACGACGCCGACGCCGCCTGCCAGGCCCTCGCCGATCTCTTCGCGAGGGGCTTCGATGAAGAGTGAGCCTGGGAGCGTCCAGCTGCCCGATGCGCTTCGGTGCCCGATCACGGGCGCCAAGCTCGAGTTGGAGCCCGATCGCGAGTGGGTCCGCGCGGTGGGGCAGCCGTACCGGTACCCAATCCGCGGCGGAATCCCGGTGCTCGTGGCGAGCGCGGCGCAGCCTGTCGAAGACGGATCGGGGTCGACGGGCTGAGGTCCGTTAGACCGGGACCGCGAGCTCCTCAAGCGCCTCTTCCTTCACGCGTTCGATCTTGGCGCCCAGGCCCGTGAGATACTCGTCCATCCGCTGGTACCCGCGGTCCAGGTGATAGACGCGGCGGACGACCGTCTGGCCGCGCGCAGCCAACCCTGCAAGCACGAGGCCCGCCGAGGCGCGCAGATCGCTGGCCATCACCGGGGCGCCCACGAGCTTGGGCACACCGCTGACAACGGCGGTGGGGCCGTGGCGGATGATCCGCGCCCCCATGCGCATCAACTCGGCCACGTGCAGGAATCGCTCGGGGAAGATCTTCTCGGTGATGATCGAGTTGCCGTCGGCGAGGGTCAGCATGGCGAGCGCCTGGGCTTGGAGATCGGTCGGGAAGCCGGGGAAGGGTTGCGTCGTCAACTCGATCGGACGAAGGCGCTCGGTTCGGCGCACGAAGGCGGTGGTGCGGATCGGGTCGCCGCCGGGCGTATCGAGCGGCTCGTGCTCGCCGAGCTCGACTTCGAGCCCCGCGGCCCGGAGCATCTCGAAAGGCCCGAGCAGCGCATCGACCGGCCAGTTCGCGATGGTCAGTTCGCCGCCGGTCATCGCCGCTGCCATGGCATAGGTCCCCGCCTCGATGCGGTCGGGCATGATGCGCCGCGTTGCCCCGCCAAGCTCCGCCACACCGTCGACGACGATGCGCGGCGTGCCGAGGCCCGAGATTCGCGCGCCCATCGAAATCAGCAACCGGCCAAGGTCGACGATCTCGGGCTCGCAAGCGGCCGACTCGATGACCGTCCGGCCGCGAGCCAAGGTGGCGGCGCTCATGATGTTGGCGGTACCCAGGACCGTCGACCCGAACGGCCCGCCCAGGAAGACCGTGGCGCCGCGCAGGCCGCCAGCGGGGGCCTTGGCGATAACGTCGCCGTTGGAGAGGCTCACGGACGCGCCAAGCGCGGCCAAGCCCTTCAGGTGCAGGTCAATGGGGCGTGGACCGATGGCGCAGCCGCCGGGCATGGAGATACGCGCCTCACCTCGACGAGCCAGCATTGGCCCGAGCACGCACACGCCCGCGCGCATGGTCCGCACGATGTCGTACCGGGCATGGCTCTGGCTCGCGTCGGTCACGCGTGTTCGGATCGTCCGCCCGCCGGCTCGTAGGCCTGGGCCATCGTCCGGCTCGTCGATCTCGACGCCCAGCTCGGCGAGCAGGCGGAGCATGTTCTGGATGTCCTGGAGTTTGGGGACGTCCGAAAGCTCGAGGGGCCCATCGGTCAGCAGGGCGGCGGCCAGCATCGGCAGCGCCGCGTTCTTGGACCCATGCACCTCGAATCGGCCTGAGACGGGCCTGCCGCCCTCGATCACAAACGCGTCCATGCGTGCTTCTCCGTGTCGCCCGAGCCTTGGGCCGACGCTTCGTCCAGCGTACGCCGGCGAAGGGTCCGAGTACCTCCCGCCGTCAGCGGATTCATCGGCGGCAGGGGCCCAGCAGCGTTGGAATCGGCCCCGCGCTGTCGTTTGCGCTTCTCCACCCTGCACATCCGGCCCAGAAATCCGCGCATCGGGCTTGCCTTGGCTGGCATGGGGATGAACCGCAATCGAGGCTGTACGGGTACTGGCGGCGCTCCGCGTTGGGGCAAGCCGCGAGCGAGGCCGGCAGGGCCGGCATTGGAGGCAGCGATGCGAAATGGTCATAAAACTCGCCGGATCGTCCGGGCCGCGAGCGCGGTCGGCGTGGCCGGCATCGTCGCCCTTGCTGGCGGCACCGCGGTGGCTTCGGGCGCGTCATCGACGCAAGACGGCATTGGCGGCTCCTCGTCGGATCCCCACGCCGATCTTCCGTCCGAGCTGAGCCTCACGGCGGTAATCCGTGACTTCCGCGCCAAGGGCGACGGCGGCCACCCCGACTTCCAGGCATTTAGCGGCAACACGACCGTCGGACTCGTCGAGGACCACCTCGATGAAGACGGCCTCCCAGTCGTCAAGAGCCTCCGCGGCATGAAGATCTCCAAGGAGTACAAGGACTCCCAGGGGCGGAACATCAATCCCGCGCTGTTCAACCCCGACCTCGGTGATCAGGAGGGTTCGCTCTCGAGCGGCCCGTCGAGCAACGGATTCGCGTCCGAGGAGAGCTTCGCGCAGTGGTACCGCGATACTCCAGGCGTGAACGTTCGCATGGCCAAGCCGATCACGCTCAAGCGCAAGCCGGGCACGAACACCTACGTGTTCGACTCTGCTCAAGACGAGCCTTTCAAGTCGTCGGGCGGCTTCTTCCCGATCAACGGCGAGGGCTACGGCGATTACTCGGGTGGCAAGAACTTCCACTTCACCACGATGATCGACACCGAGTTCATCTACGACGCCGACTCAAACCCGGTGTTCAAATTCACCGGCGACGATGACGTGTGGGTGTTCATCGATGGCAAGCTCGTCGTTGACCTGGGCGGCCTGCACCCGCGTCGCGAGCAGTTCCTGGACCTGAGCCGTCTGGACTGGCTGGAGGATGGTGAGGAGTACAACCTCAAGATCTTCCATGCCGAGCGGCGCACGAGCCAGTCGAACTTCCGGATCGAGACCACGCTGACGCTCCGCAGCGTTGACATTCCGACTGTCGCGGGTTCGTTCGACTGATTCGCATCGACGACCGGCACACTCCGAAGGCACACATCGAACACGCCGCGATCCCGGTCGCGGCGTGTTTCTCGTCGTGCTCAGGCATTCCTCTCCTCACGGCCCGTTCGAGGCCCACACGCGCCACAGCCCGCAGTACCCACTCGATTTACCCCGCGTGAACACGGATTGGTGGCACTCTCGCACAGGAAATCGAAGGTCTAAATATGGCATGGCGTGTTGCCATGCCTTTCGCCCGGTGGATCCGGGATAGATGCCGATGGTCGGCAGTTTGGAGGCAACGATGCGAAATGGTCAAACTACTCGCCGGATCGTGCGGGCCGCAGGCGCGGTCGGCGTGGCCGGCATCGTCGCGCTGAGTGGCGGCACTACCGTGGCTTGGGCCCAGGACGGCCAGTCCATGGACCAGTATGGGGATCTGCCAAGCCAGCTGCAGCTGACCGGCACGGTCCGTGACTTCCGTCCGCATGGCGAGGGCGGGCATCCGGACTTCCAGCGGTACCTGACGGGCCTGCGCGTCGGTTGGGTCGGTTTTGAGTTGGATGAAGACGGCAAGCCGGCGCTGGGTGAAGCGCCCAAGGGGTTCAAGCCCAGTGGCAGCTTCAAGGACAGCCGGGGCCGCGCCATGTTCCCGATGGCGTCCGAGGTGGACTACATGGACAGCCGCGAGGGCGATCAGACGGGTAGCCTGAACGCCCAGAGCGGCAGCGTGGTCACCGACGCCGATACCTTCAGCCAGTGGTTCCGCACGGTTCCGGGTGTGAACCTGGCCAAGCCCGTGTCGATCACGCTGGAGCGCGAGCCGGGAACCAACCGGTACGTGTTCCACGCGCACGACATCGGCGGCACCAGCGAGATCGAGGGGTTCTTCCCGATCAACAACGAGCTGTACGGCAACTCGGCGGGCGGCACCAAGCCGCACAACTACCACTTCACGTACGAGCTGGCGACCGAGTTCATCTACGACGCGTCGGCTGACAACGTGTTCACCTTCTACGGCGATGACGACGTCTGGGTGTTCATCGACGGCAAGATGGTCATCGATCTGGGCGGCGTGCACGGCGCGAGCAGCCAGACCGTTGACCTGAGCCGCCTGAACTTCCTGGAAGACGGCGGTGAGTACGAGCTGAAGGTGTTCTTCGCCGAGCGGCACTACAGCCGGTCCAACTTCCGGATCGAAACCACGCTGAGGCTGCGCTCGGTTGAGGTGCCCAGCAACAGCGCGGCGTTCGACTAACCCACGCCTCCCCGGGCTTGTCCGAAAGCCCGCTCTACCACGCCGTGTGCCACGGATGGGCCCTTCTGGGGACCCGTGGCGCACGGCGTTCGTTGTATGGTGAGCTTGGCGAGCCGCTGAAGAACAGGAACGTGCGCTCGGTGCGTGGCACGGTGATGAGCAGGTATCGATCGATGGACGGCCGCTCGATCCCACGCCATGCGCCCGCGGCCTGCACGTACCCGGGAGCGGGCATGCCGAGGCTCTGATCCCGGCGCGCCATCGCAAGGCCCGACGAGCCGACGCCGGGATTTGGCATGACGGACGCCCACGACTCGGTGCTGTGCGCAGGTGCCGCGCTCGCGAACGTGGGTGCGATCGTCCGTGCGTGTGGCGTGGCCGTTGAGCAACCCGTCAGAAACACGATGCCGCAGAGTGCGAGTGCAACGGTCGATACGTGATGGATTCGTGCCATGCTCGCCTCCGCGAGTCCGTGGCTCCGTCCGGGTGTGCGCGAGCGCTCCGTTCGCCCGCGTGCTCTCCGATCCCTTCCAACGCGCCCGGGAGGACTCGAACCTCCGACCTACGGTTTCGGCAAACCCACGGCTTCCGCCGCGGACCGGACCATCTCTTCACCCGCCAGGCAGCTCCGTATCGGAGTGCGTGGGTAGGGTGCCGGGCGCTTCCCGCGTTGGCACCGGCCAATGCGGGTGCGGGGGTATTGCCGGGGCGGCTCACCCGCTGGTCTCTACACCTTCCGCCGACCGCGCCTCGAGGGTTCGAGGCCCGCCCCGTCGGCGGCTCGGCTCGGGATCGCCCGCCACTGCGAGAGTGGGTGGGGGTTCCCCGAGTTCACCCGGTTCGCCTCGGCCCGTTTCCGGGCCGGGCCCCTCTTTGACGAAGGAAACCGTTGCTCTGTCCTGCTGAGCTACGAGCGCTCTTGCTGGTTGTCAGGCGACAGTGTACCCCGGGCCTGGAACCAAGTAGATCACGGCTTTCCGCGAACGCCAGCGGCCCGGGCAGAAGCCGCCCCAGATAACCCTGGATGGACGGCCGCGCGCATACATTTGGCCCGCTCCAGACCATCCCACGCACGACCGTAACGGAAATTCTCCCATGGATGCAGGCATCGTCGGGCTGCCCAACGTCGGCAAGTCGACCCTCTTCAACGCACTGACCAACGCGGGCGCGCTGGCCGCGAACTACCCGTTCGCCACGATCGAGCCGAACGTGGGCATCGTGCCCATTCCCGATGGCAATCTGGCCCGCATCAACGCGCACATCGAGACCCAGAAGGTCATCCCAGCATCGATGCGGCTTGTCGACATCGCCGGCCTGGTGCGTGGCGCAAGCGAGGGTGCCGGCAAGGGCAACGCGTTCCTGAGCAACATCCGCGAGGTCGACGCGATCGCCCAGGTTGTCCGGTGCTTCGAGAAGGCGCCAGGGGGCGAGGAGATCCTGCACGTGGACGGCTCGGTCGATCCGATCCGCGACATCGAGACGATCAACAGCGAGCTGCTGCTGGCGGATCTGCAGACCGTCGAGAGCGCGCTCTCCAAGGCCGAGCGGGCCGCGAAGAGCCGCGAACCCGAGGCCGTTGCGCGGTTCGCGGTGCTACAGAAGATCAAGCCCGTGCTTGAGGAGGGCAAGCCGGCGCGCGTCATCGCGGGCGAAATTATCGACGCCGAACAGAGCAAGGCCTGGCGCGGTCTGGGGCTGATCACCGCCAAGCCCATCCTGTACATTGCCAACGTGGACGAGAGCGATTCCAACGGCGAGGGCGAGCTGGCCGCGAAGGTCCGGGCGCATGCCGGGGCCGAGGGCAACGCGTTCGTGCCCGTGTGCGCGAAGATCGAGAGCGAGCTGGCCGAGCTGGATCCCGAGGACAAGGCCGAGATGCTCGCCGACTACGGCATGGACGAGCCGGCGCTCAACAAACTGGCCAACGAGGCCTACCGCCTGCTGGGGCTCCAGAGCTTCTACACCGCGGGCGAGAAGGAAATCCGCGCGTGGACCGTTCGGCAGGGCGCCACCGCGCCACAGGCCGCGGGCGTGATCCACACCGACTTCGAGCGTGGGTTCATTCGCGCCAATATCTACGGCGTGGATGAGCTCGACGAGTTCGGCAGCGAGAAGGCCATCAAGGAAGCGGGCAAGCTCCGCGTCGAGGGCAAGGACTACGCCATGCAAGACGGCGACGTGTGCCACTTCCTGTTCAACGTCTAGATTCGTACAGAACGGTGACGGCTTAGTTCCAGCTCACGCCCTTAGGCCAGCGCTCGGGGTGCTGGGCGGCGGCGTGGCGGATGACGCGGGCCATGTCGCCCAGCGCCAGCTCGACGAGCTTCACCCGACGGTCGGCGTCGGCTTCGGCCAAGAGTTGGTATCGCAGCTCGGGATCGGTGAAGAGCGAGAAGCACACCAGCTCGAGTGCGGCCGAGTCCGGGATCTGGTGGTTCTGCAGCCGCTCGACGACCCATGAGGCCGTACGCAGCTGCTGGAGCGGCCATGCCGTCAGATTGCGCGTCAGCTTCTGGCGGGCGTCGCTGAGGTCTTGCTCGTGCTGGCCGGGGAGATCGAGCGGCTCGAGGAACGCGGCGCGATACAGGCGGCCGTCTTCGGGCTCGTCCTCATCGACGATGCGAGCGCGGCAGATGCCTTGGAGCAGGATGTTGTAATGGCCATCGGGCAGCTTCTCGTGCTGGAAGACCTGGCCCACGCAGACGGCCGGCCTGAGCGGCACGGTGTCGCCCGTGTAGTCAAAGCTCTCCATCTCGCTGGTGTCGTAGGTCGCCATGGCGATCTGGCCGGACCCATCGAGCGCTTCTTCGATCATCTGGCGGTACCGCATCTCGAAGATGTGGAACGGCGCGACCTGCTGGGGCATGAGCGCGACCACGCCGAGCGGGAAGAGCGGCATGGGCTTGCCAAAGTTCACCTGGATGGCAACTTCGTCACTCATGAAGAACTCTAGATCGCCTGTCCCAAGGGCTACGAGCCGCCACCGCTCGAAAGGGGATCCGGGCGATATACACGGGTATTCAGCGCCCAGTGCTTCTCGGTGAACGCCCCACGAAGGTCGGCACCAACCGGCTTGTCCCGCTTCGACGCCACGAGCGCCATCTCGGTCTTGGCGTCCAGATCGTCGAGGTTCGAGACGAAGATCGCCTCAGGCGTGCTGGGCACCTTGGCAGCGCCGAACTCGGGCACGCCGTGGTGCGACAGGATGATGTGCTCGAGGACCATGATCGCTTCGGGCGGCATCTCGATGCCGGGCTGGTAGACCTTCTCTCGCAGCAGGATCACGCCGTCGACGATGTGGCCGACCAGCAGGCCGCGCTCGGTGTAGTCGAACGCGCGGTCGTACATGAGCTCACGCGTCTTGGCCATGTCGTGGAGCAGCAACCCCAGGAGCACGAGGTCGCGATTGAGCAGCGGATACAGCGGCAGCATGCGATCGGCAAGATTACAAAGCTGCAGCGTGTGCTCGAGCAAACCGCCCAAGTAGGCGTGGTGCAGGACCTTGGCCGCAGGCGCGGAGCGGAACGCGGACATCAACGCGTCATCGTCGAAGAACGCCTTGGCAAGCCGACCCGCGGCGGGGTGCGTGAGCGACTCGAAGAGCGTGCGCAGCTCCTGGAACATCTCCTCTGGGTTGCGCTTGGAGGCCGGCAGCAGCTCGCGGATCATCTCCTCGTACTGATCGAACGGATCGATCGACTGGATGATGATCTGCATTTTTTTTTTTTATGATTGTGCGACGCCCTCGATCCACACGAACCCCTCGGCGGGCAGGCGATTGAACATCACCTCATCGATCGACCACATGCGAGCGGGGGCCGTACCGGAGCGATCGGACAGCAGGCACCGCAGGTACAGCTTGTCGGTGCGTGTCTTGCCGAGCTGGGCATTGATGATGGCGAACGGGCCGCTGACGTGCTCCCCCTCGCCGAGGTCGGTGATGAGCGTTCGATTGGAGGTCGCAGCCATGCATGGGCCTTTCGGTGGTCTTGGGGGCGCGCCCGTTAGTGTACGTGCCCGGGCACCGGACCATGATCGGCCCGGATCACCGATCGGATGCCGCCGCGGCCCTTCCAGTCGGTGGTCACGCGCATCCAGGTGGGCTCCATGAGCGCAGCAAGGTCATCGCGGATCTTGTTGGTCACCGCTTCGTAAAAAATGCCCTCGTCGCGGAACGACTGGAAGTACATCTTCAGGCTCTTGAGCTCGACGCACTGCCCTCCGGCGTTCGCGGGCTTGGGCTCATACACAACTCGGACCTCACCAAAATCGGGATGGCCAGTCTTTGGGCACAGCGAGGTGAACTCCTCGGCCACGTGCTCGATCATGAACGGCGTGTCGACCGGCGTCTCGAACGTCTCTAGCAGGCTTGCGTCGGGCATCGCCTGTCATAGACCGCACATCGGGACCGATCAAGCCCGTACAGGCCCTAGGACCGGAGCTTTGGCGGTCCGTAAGGCGTCGGTCGCGCGATGGGCGTCGATGGCCAACAGCGACGGGCCGATGCTCGGGAATCATGAGTGAGACGCTTGCACCACCGGCGGCCTGGAAGCTCGAGACCGAACGCCGAAACCTCGGCCGGCTCGAGGTCCGACACCTGCGCACGAGGCTCGGTCGCGTGGTTGATATCGGGCCAGGCGGCATGCGCCTGCGCGGCGTGCCGTGGCCGGCACTAGATACCTATGGGGCGTTCGAGGTCGAGCTGCACGGCATGCCCGAAGTACTGCCGCTCAAGGTCACGGTGGCGTGGTCGACGCGGCCCGGCGTGCTCACTCGCGAGATCGGGCTGGCGTTTGTCGATCTGAGCGAGCATGCAGAACACGCGCTCGCGGGCCTTTTCGCCGCGTGCCGAGACGTGCACACGAAGCGAGCGGGCTAGGCCGCGAGCCGTCTTGAGCCCTCACGCGAACCAGCGACGCGCCCACAGCCCAACATTGATCATGGGCCAGGCAAGCGACCAGTGCTGGTGTGGTGCGCTACGCACCAACTCCCACGCCTCGCGGCTGAACAGCTCGTCGATGAGCGGTTCACCATCGAGGTCGGCGAATAGCGGCGCGAGCCAATCCTGGAACGGCAGCGGGAAGCTTGCCTTCGGGCGAGCGCGGATCTTGTCGGGAACGATGCCGTCGAACGAATCGCGCAGGGCGATCTTCGTGCCCTCGTGCGGTGGCAGCGAGCCGTCGAACTTGCGATCCATCGGCAGGCGATCGGCCAGCGAGGCCACGATACGGTCGGCGAACGGTGTGCGTCCTTCCACACCCGATTGCGAGAGTGCGCTGTCGACGCGTTGCAACAGGCCCGTGAGGTTGATGCGACGGACCAGACGCATGTGCCCGCGCATGGCCTCGTCCGCCGGCGAAACCGATGGTCCGGGGCGGCCGAGTTCCTGCTCGTACGCGTGGCGGTAGGCGTCGGCGAGCCACTGTGAGAAGTCGCCGAGCCGCGCGAGCTTCGGGCTGAGCAGCTTGGGCATCGCCGGTGGGGGAACCCACGCGTGCCCGACCAGGAAGTCGATGGCAGGGTCGTTGCCGTCGCTCTCGATGTATGCGGCCGCGCGCGTCAACGGGGCGTGGTAGCCGCCGAAGAGTTCGTCGGCGCCCTCACCTGTGAGCGCGACCTTGCAGCCTCCGGCCCTGATCGCGCAGCCAAGGGCATGGATCGCCGTCTCGTTGGGCGTGCTGACCGGCTGGCCCGTTCGCTCGATGAGCGTGCGGACGCCTCGCGTGAACCGAGTCTGGCTCATGCGGATTGCGTGGTGCGGCAGGCCCCATTGCGCAGCCAGTTCGCGGGCGTGGGCCAGGTCACCATCGGCCGCGTTCGATTGATCCCCTGCGCCGAACGTGGGGAGACGTATGCGATGCTCTTGGGTCAGCCCGGCGATGATGGTGCTGTCCAAGCCGCCGCTGAGGAGCACGCACACGGGCACGTCGGATCTCAGATGCCGGACGACGGAGTCTTCGAGGCATGCCCGAACATCAGTGCCAGTGTCCGCCTCGATCGGCAGGTCCCAAGACTCGCTCGAGAGTTCCGCGTTGCGCAGGTCGAGCTCTTCGACTCGGCCCGGCATCAGCATGCTCACGCCATCAAAGAGCGTTCGGCCCTCAGTCGACACGCGGATGGTCGTCAGGTATGCGGCAAGCCCGATCGGATCGATCTGCGGCGAGATCGCTGGGTGCTCGAAGATCGCCGTCACTTCGCTCGCAACGACCAATTCCGGACCACCGCCACCTGGGGGCTGGGCCAGCGCATAGTACAAGGGCTTGATGCCCAGCGGGTCTCGGGCGAGGACGAGTCTCTGCTCCTGCGTGTCGAAGGCGGCGATGGCGAACATCCCGCGGCAACGCTCGAGGCCACGCGGGCCCCAGGCGCTCAGGACTTGGCAAACCGTGGCGGTGTCGCTCTCGCAATCGGGCTCGTGCCCGGTACGCGCGAGCTCGGTGCGCAGTTCGGCATCGTTGTAAAGCTCGCCGTTGTAGACGAGGGCCCACCGGCCATCGCGCGACAGCATGGGTTGGTGGCCGGGCTCGCCGGGCGCGATGACCTCCAGCCTGCGCTGCCCAAGGAAGACCCCTGGCGCCGACCACACCCCGGCGCCATCGGGTCCTCGGTGCGCGAGCGCGTCGCGCATCTTGATCGCCTGCCGCTCGGAGACCGAGCACGGCACGCGTCCCCCTCGCGCAATTGCGACGATGCCGCACACGCGTGGGATATCGGTCGGCACGGGCGTTAAGCGTCAGCGAAGCCCAGCCAACCGAGTTCTCGCTCCTGCGCTACACCCAGACCTGGACGATCAGGTGGCAGGCCTTGCCGAGGTTGTCGCTCCACTCACCCACCTGGGTTGTCACGAGCTTGATCTCGCAGTCCTCATGGCCCTCTAGCCAATCGTTGATCTGCTGGTCGAGGTGTTTGAGCGCGTCGCCCTGCAGCTTGCAGTGGAAGCTCTTGACATGGGTGGCGCCCTGGCCCGTCATTTTCGCGTGCCGCTGCCAACCGGACTCGTCCTCGGGGGCCGAGCCCAGACTCGCAAGCGTGCGGATCTTGGGCTTGCTGTCGTTGTCGTGCTTGATTTGGTTCTGCTCGAGCATCGCCATGCTCCGAGGAATCGTCACCCGCCTGCCACGATCCCGGCTGGCCCAGATCGGCTACCCCACGCGGCCGATCGATGGGAAGCCGACCGTGGCTTCCTATCAGCGGGTCCCTTTCAGAATACCACAAGCGGGTGCGAATCCGAAGGTGATTTTATTGGAATCCAAACAAAAACAGGCCGTCTTCGATCGCCGTGCCATGAATCTCGCCGCTCAGGGAGCCCAGAGCAACGCGCACGAGCACCTCTTCGTGGCTCTCGAGCAAGATCTCGCAATCGCCGCGGGCCACGCGATCTACCCGGCCGCGGTCGCCGGAGACGGGGCCTTCGTATTCGAGGTATCGCCGGCGGTGATCGGGCAGGCGTGGCCCAGAAAAGCGCTGACAGCCAAGGCTGATGTCCTCGTCGAGCCGGAAGGTAAGGAGCGACCCGGAGTCGTCGCGCGCGAGCATCCAATCGAAGTGGTGGGAGCCATCTGGCAGGCTGTGGCGAAGCAACACGGTGGGGTGGGTGCCGGGCATGGTCGAGGGCGTGATTCACAAGGCGCACGTGGAAGTTGGGTAATCGGAGCGATTGGGGGCTGGCCGGGTAGCCAAGGCCGCGTCTGAGCGCCGATAATCCAGCCTATGCCACGGAACCAGAATATCGCGTTTCTCACCGCCCTCCTGGTGATCCTCGCCCTGCTCCCGATGTCGCTGAGCGGCTGCGCCAAGCGGGAGCGCTCGGCCGGGGAGATCCGTGAGTCGGCCAACAAGGCCTATGACCGCGGCGACTACCAGACGGCGCTCTCCGAGTGGGACGAGTACGCCCGCGTCTACCCGGTGCCGCTGGCTTCGGATCTGGGTCGAGGGAAGGCACTGCTCGCCCTCGAGCGCCCTGGTGAGGCCATCATCCCGCTGGAGCGCGTGTATCGCGACGATCCACGCGATGACGAGAAGCTGCAGTTGCTGATCAGCGCGCTATATGGAGCCGGCGAGCACGAGCGGCTGATTTCGCTGCTCCGTGATCGGACCCGCCAGCCAGGGACGGTGGAGGAGTTCCTACGCCTCGGCCAATACGCCCAGGAGATTGGCGATCCTGACGAGGCGGAGCGGGCCCTGCTCGCCGCGGCCCGGGTGGATCGGGGCCTGAGCGTGGAGCCGCAGCTCAAGCTCGCCGAGTTCTACCACGGCTTGGGGGACGAAGCGAACGCTCTGGAGCGCTACGCCATGGCCCTGTGGTTCGACTACACCAACGAGCAGATCTCCCAGCGGATCCGCACCCTGGGGGAGACTCCGGGCCGGACCTTCGTTCGGGTGCCGCGTGAGGCGGTGGAAGAGGGCATCCTCGCCCCTGACGCGGCTCCGCCGGAGCCCGAAGAGCGCGGGTAATCCCAATTTCTGACGCGTTCGGTTGCTTCACAGGATCGGATTTGTACACTTCATCCGGTTGAACGGATGAATACGGCCGAAACCCTCACGGATCTTGCTGCGGCTCTTTCGGCTCTCGCCGATGCGACGAGGCTGCGCATCGTCCGCGTGCTCGAGGCCGAGGAACTGGCGGTCGGCGAGATCGCTCAGATCGTCCAGCTTCCGCAGTCGACCGTGAGCCGCCGGCTGAAGCTGCTGGCCGAGCACGGCTGGATCCAGCGACGCGCCGTGGGCACGGCCACGCTCTACCGCTGTTTGAGCGACGACCTCCCGCCAGAACTTCGCGGTGTGTGGACGCAGGTGCGAGCTGCGGCTGAGAGCGGCGACGAGGCCGAGGCGGACCTCCGCCGGCTCCGCGCGGTGATCGCCGCTCGGAAGCCAGGATCGGCAGCGTTCTTCGGGCGGGTGGGGGCCCAGTGGGACGATGTGAGCCGTGAGCTATACGGCGAGCGGTACGCCGGCGAAGCGATCGCCTCCTTGCTGCCGCAGGGCCTTGTTGCGGCTGACATCGGCTGCGGCACGGGCGTATTCACTGAGATGCTCTCGCCGATCGCGAGCAGTGTGATCGGGATTGATCGCGAGCCGACGATGCTCGATGCGGCGCGGTCACGACTTGGTAACCCCGCCAATGTTGAGCTTCGGCAGGGTGGAGCCGAGTCGCTCCCGCTCGACGACTCGAGCGTCGACCTTGCCGTTCTCGGACTGATCTTGCACCACCTCGAGGAGCCGGTATTGGCTCTGCGTGAGGTGGCGCGGGTGCTTCGGCCCAATGGGCGGGCACTGATCGTGGACATGCTCCCGCATCAGCGTGAGGAGTTCCGGCTAGAGATGGGCCATGCATGGCCGGGTATCTCCGCCGAGCAACTCGCGGCGTGGTGCAGTGAGGCCGGACTCGAGTGGATTGGCCACCGGCCTTTGCCGAGTACTCCACAGGCGAGAGGACCAGAGGTGTTTGCCGCGACGGCGATCCGGCCGCGGCAGGAATCGATAACGAACTAATCCCGCTCGACCGCATGCACGGCCGAGCCATTGACCCAACGAACCAACACACCAGCCAAGGAATGAGGAACGAAGGCATGACGACTCTCACGACCGATGTGGCGACCACCGGCAAAGGCCAGCTGCAGTACAAGGTGAAGGACCTGAACCTCGCCGAGAGCGGCCGCAAGGAGATCCGCCTCGCCGAGGACGAGATGCCCGGCCTGATCGCGCTCCGCGAGAAGTACGGCAACAAGAAGCCGCTCGACGGCGTGAAGGTCGCCGGTAGCCTGCACATGACCGTGCAGACGGCCGTGCTCATCGAGACGCTGGTCGAGCTGGGCGCCGACGTGCGTTGGTGCTCGTGCAACATCTTCAGCACCGCCGACAACGCGGCGGCCGCGGTCGTGGTGGGTCGCCCCGAGGACGGCGGCACGCCGGATAACCCTCAGGGCACGCCCGTCTTCGCCTGGAAGGGCGAGACGCTGGCCGAGTACTGGTGGTGCACGAAGCAGATGTTGACCTGGCCCGACGGCAGCGGCCCGGATCAGATCGTCGACGATGGCGGCGACGCCACGCTGCTGCTGCTCAAGGGCATGGAGTTCGAGAAGGCCGGCAGCGTCCCGGCGTTCGACGAAGCCAAGGACCCCGAGGAGTACAAGCACATCCTCAACACGATCCGCGACACGATCGACTCGAACCCCGGCTGGTTCAGCACGGTGACCCCGGCCGTCAAGGGCGTGAGCGAGGAGACGACCACGGGCGTGCACCGCCTGTACCAGTTCGCCGAGCAGGGCCAGCTGCCCTTCCCGGCGATCAACGTCAATGACTCGGTGACCAAGAGCAAGTTCGACAACGTGTACGGCTGCCGCCACAGCCTGATCGACGGCCTGAACCGCGCGACCGACGTCATGCTCAGCGGCAAGGTTGCCGTTGTGTGCGGCTACGGCGACGTGGGCAAGGGCTGCGTGCAGAGCCTTCGCGGGCAGGGCTGCCGCGTGATCGTGACCGAGATCGACCCGATCTGCGCCCTGCAGGCGTCGATGGAGGGCCTTGAGGTCAAGACCCTCGAGGACTTCATCGAGACGGCCGACATCTTTATCACCACGACGGGCAACAAGGACATCATCACGCTCGAGCATATGAAGCGGATGAAGGACAAGGCCATCGTCGGCAACATCGGGCACTTCGACAACGAGATCCAGATGGAGAAGCTGATGCGCGACGGCGACGTCGAGCGTCGCAACATCCGCCCGCAGTACGACGAGTTCTACTTCAAGAGCCAGGACAAGAGCATCCTCGTGCTCGCCGAGGGCCGCCTGCTGAACCTGGGCTGCGCGACGGGCCACCCCAGCTTCGTCATGAGCGCGAGCTTCACGAATCAGGTGATCGCGCAGATCGAGCTGTTCGAGAACCGCGAGAACTACAACAACGAGGTCTTCGTGCTGCCCAAGCACCTGGACGAGATGGTCGCTCGCCTGCACCTGGACAAGCTGGGCGTCAAGCTCACCAAGATGAGCCAGGATCAGGCCGAGTACCTGGGCGTTCCGGTCGAGGGCCCGTACAAGCCCGAGCACTACCGTTATTGAGCTTGAGCGCTCCGTACGGCCCTCCGGGCCGACACTCGCTCCTTGCAATTTGAGTTGAAGCGAGGCCACGTGCACATTGCACGTGGTCTTTTCTTATGCTCGCGCTGCGTCGACGATGGCGGTGAAGTCCTCTGCCTTAAGCGAGGCGCCACCGATGAGTCCGCCGTCGATGTCGGGCTGGGCCATGAGCTCGGCCGCGTTGGCGGGCTTCATCGAGCCGCCGTAGATGATGCGGATGGCCTGGGCGTGCGCATCGCCAAGGATCGACACGAGGACGGTGCGGATCGCGGCATGGGCAGCCTGGGCGTCATCACTGCTAGCGGTCTTGCCGGTGCCGATGGCCCAGACGGGCTCGTAGGCGATGACGAGCTTGCCCGGGTCTCTCACTTTCAGTCCATCCAGTGCCGAGCGGAGCTGCATCTCGTTGACGGTGTCGGTCGCGCCGGTCTCGCGCTCGTCGAGCGTCTCGCCGATGCACAGCACGCCGGTCATCGACCGGCCGAGCACGGCCTTGAGCTTGGCGGCGATGCGCTCCTCGGGCTCGCGCAGGCCGTGGCGCCGCTCGCTGTGGCCGACGAGTACGGTGCTCACGCCGCACTCGGTAAGCATGTCAAGCGAGACGTCGCCGGTGAATGCCCCGTTGGCCTCGGGCGAGCAGTCCTGGGCCCCGAGCATGAGGCTGACGCCGCCGACGGTGGCGCGGATGGTCTCGAGCCAGACGTAGGGCGGGTAGACGGCCACTTGTGGACCGACTGCCTTCTCGGCCGCCGCACGCGCGACGTCGGCGGCCAGTTCGAGGGCCTGGCCCCTGGTGGTGTTCATCTTCCAGTTGCCGCCAATGAACGGAGTACGGGTCGAGGTAGGCATGGGCAACCCTACGCGGATTCGGCCGCGAAGTTCGCTCCGAGGCCCAGTGCATTGAATAGTGCTGGGTCGCGGCAGCTTTGCCTGCCATCGCGTCCGCGGATCGAAGGTCTACACACTGCAGGGAGAGCACACCATGGACATGACCGGAAACACCATCCTCATCACCGGCGGCGGCTCGGGCATCGGCCGAGGGCTGGCCGAGGCCTTCCACAAGCTTGGAAACACGGTCATCATCTCCGGGCGGTCGCGCGAGCGGCTGGAGGGCACGGTCGCGGCGAACCCGGGCATCGAGGCGATGACCCTGGATGTTGCCGATCCCGCAGACATCCAGCGATTCACGGATGAGCTGGTCACTAAGCAACCGGCCGTGAACGTCCTGATCAACAACGCGGGCATCATGGGCTGGGAGAGCTTCGATGGTGGTGGGGGTACGCAGGCCGCCGAGGACACGATCACGACGAACCTGCTCGGGCCGATCCGCCTGACCGACGCGCTGTTGCCAACGCTGCGCAAGCAGGAGAAGGCGGTGGTCATGAACGTGACCAGCGGCCTCGCGTTCGTGCCGCTGACCAACGCGCCGACGTATTCGGCGACTAAGGCCGCGCTACACTCGTACACCGAGTCGATGCGCTACCAGCTGCGGGGCTCGAACATCGAGGTCATCGAGCTGGCCCCGCCCTACGTCCAGACGCACCTCACGGGCGAGTCGCAAGCGAGCGACCCACGGGCCATGCCGCTGGACGAGTTCATCGCCGAGGCGATGCAAATCCTCGAGTCGCAGCCCGAGTCGGGCGAGGTGATCGTGAGTCACTGCGAGCCGCTGCGGTTCGCGGCCCAGCGCGGGGCGTACACGCCAACGTTCGAGGGATTGAACGAAGCGATGGCGGGCATGACGCCGTAGGACCCGAGCGGTTTACGCTCACCAACCTGCTACGGGCAGCCGGCGTCGAAGGCGTTCTGGAAGGCCAGGAAGTCGAAGATGGTGAACTCACCATCGCCGTCGAAGTCGGCACGCGGGTCGCCCGTGTCGAAGAGGTTCTGGAACTCCAGGAAGTCGAAGATGGTCAGCGCGCCATCGCCGTCGAGGTCGGCCCGGCACGGCGAGATGATCGCCACGTCGTAGACCCGCACGTCGTCGATCGTGCCCAGGAACTCGTCGTTGGGCCCGGACGTTGAGCCGCCGGTAAACCGGCCGCGGCCGCCGATGGAGAGCTCGAAGTTGTTCTGGGCCGTCGAGCCCAGGCCGGCGGGGATGGGCTCGGCCGCCTCGACGATGCCGTCGACCGCGAGGACGAGGAAGTCGCCCGAGCGCGCGGCCACGATCTCGTGGGGCTGCCCGTCGTTGACGGGAGTCACGCTCGCGAGGCCAACGCTCAGGGCGCCGTCGGCGGAGATGGCGAAGATCACGGCGCCGTCGTCGCGGCGGACCGTCATGGCCCAGCCGTCCTCGCTGCCGAGCTTCTCCTTGTTGATGACGAAGCGGCCGCCGGGTTCGCCCGGCTCGCTGTTGTCCGTGACGACGATCGCCGCGACGGAGAAGTCGCCGTCGGCCAGGTCGAAGGCGTCCTCGTCGCCGAGCGGGCGGACCTGCTCGTCCGAGACGCCGTCGAAGTTGACGGCGAACCCGCCCATGAAGGGCGTGAAGGCGATGCCCGCGCCCAGGACGCCGTCGTAGGCCGATCCGAGCGTGCCGCTATTGGCCGTGGGGTTCGAGGCGTCGTCGAAGTCGTAGTGCAGGATGGGCTCGGCCGGCTGGGCGAGCGCAGTGGCCGGCATGAGCGCGGCGGCGGCGATCAGGGCCGCGCGGGTGCGGATCTCGGGCATCTTGGGTCTCCTCTCGGCTCCAGCATACCGGAATCCGCGAGGCGGTGCAAGGGCAATCGGGTGCGCGAGCCGCTGCAACGGAAGTGCTACGGGCAGCCGGCGTCGAAGGCGTTCTGGAAGGCGAGGAAGTCGAAGAGGGTGAGGCGGCCATCGCCGTCGAAGTCGGCGGCGGGATCACCGGCGTCGAAGAGGTTTTGGAAGGCCAAGAAGTCGAACAGCGTCAGCTCGCCGTCGCCGTCAAGGTCGGCCGGGCATGGCACGCACAGGCTCTCGAACACGAAAACGCTGAAGTCGCCGAAGTCTGCGACGACGACTTCGTCGAGGCCGTTTCGGTCCAGATCCGCCGCGGCCATGCGCGCCGGGTTGCGCAACGACCCATACACCCGAGCCGGCAGGTCGAACGAGCCGGTGCCATCATTAAGGAACACGCTCACGCCTTCACGATCAGACGTAACCAAGTCGGCCGTTCCATCGCCGTTGGCATCGGTCACGGCCAGGCCACGACCCGGAAACCCCGCCTCGAACCGAATCTCACGGAGCAGGGTGCCATCTCCGGCATTCAGCAGAACCGCCACGCCGTTAACCTCGGTGGCGGCGAGGTCGGCCCATCCGTCGTCATTCAAGTCGACCGCTTGGATAACTCCGACGCCCCGGAGGATGCCGTACACCACGGGTGCTCCAAACAAGCCCCCTCCCAGGCCTGGGAGGATGAAGGCGTCGGTGTCCGCCGCAGCGATATCAAGAGTGCCATCACGATCAAAGTCGCCAAGACAGATCGCGAGCGGCCCACGGGGCACGGGGATGGCCTTGGGTGGTGCGAACACGCCGCCGCCGAGATTGATGAGCACGGTGATCGTGGCGTCGACGAAGTTGGCCACGACGACGTCGACATCCCCATCCCCGTCAATGTCACCGATGTCCAAATCTCTGGGGCTCCGGGCATTGGGGATCGAGATGGGCGCCTCGAACGTCCCATCGCCGCGATTGCGGTAGAACCCAAGGCTCTGTCCCCCGAGCGAAGTGGCGATCGCATCCAGGTCACCATCGCCATCGATGTCCACGAGTTCCACATCGTCGGGGCGATTGCCACCGGGCGGCGTGGACGAGAGCACGAACCTGCCCGCGCCATCATTGAGCAAAACTGCCGCTCTAAAGGGGTCTCCGACCGCAAAGACGTCCGGCTGCCCATCACCGTCAAGGTCGCCGATGGCGACGCCACGAGGCTCGCCATTGATGCTGTATCCCTCGCCGGGCCCATAGAGCGACGCCGGGTCGCAATCCTGGGCCACGGCGCTCGAAGCCTGGACGACGACGATCGCAACGACTGGCACGGCTATAACGCAACGACTCCAGAACATCTCGGCGCTCCTATCCGCCACAGCATACTGGACCCCTTGGCGTATGACAAGGGCATTTCGGGCTCTGCCCGCGGCCCCAGACACGCCATCCGCGGCCGCGGATGCTCCATCAGGCATCCCGGACACGATGTTCGCGTTGCCTCATGCTCGATCAGGCATGCCAGACCTTCTATTAGCGCTGCCTAATGCTCCATTAGGGGCCCCAAACCTTCCATCAGCGCTGGCTGATGCTCCATCAGGCAGCGCTGATGGAGCATCGGCGCCGGGTTCGCGGACGTGGCGCGTCGCGTGGCTCCACCGAGGCGCGAGGTTTCGGGACGCGGGTGGGCGTGCGGGCGTTCTATCTGGCGCGATCGTGCGGATTGTAAGGTCGGTCTGGCACCGTTCTTAGGTTTGTGCGGCGTGGCGCGATGCGACGGCTGTGCGGATCGTGCCGACGACGACGGTGGCGACGGATGGGCCGCCGCCGGTACGCATCGCGAAGGGCCGAGCGGCCCGAACCGAAAGGAATCCCGTTATGTCGATCGTCCCCAACAGCCGTGCGCAGTCCATCACCTGGTTCACCGACCGCCTGGCCCTCTGGCAGGCCAACGCTGCGCAGATCGGCTTAGAGGAAGCCCAGGTCACGAGCCTTACCGGACTCACGCAGACGGCCTCGAACTCGCTGCAAGACGCGAACCAGCAGCGCGCCCAGAGCAAGGCGGCGACGCTGACCTTCCACACCGACACCGACGCCATGCGCGAGCTGGGCACCAGCCTCGTCGCCACCATTAAGGCCTACGCCGAGACCACCGGCGATCCCAGTGTCTATGCGCTGGCCCAGATCCCCGAGCCAGCTGCGCCCGCGCCGACGCCCGCGCCCGGCACGCCGTATGAGTTCGTGACCGAGATCCTGCAGACCGGCGCGCTGCGCGTGCGCTTCAAGTGCGACAACCCGGGCGCGCAGGGCGGCACGGCCGGCGGCGTGAGCTACGAGGTAAGCCGCCAGGACGACGGCACGGGCGCGTTCAGCTTCGTCCTCAACGCCGGCGAGCGAGAGTTCACCGACGCGACGATCCCCGGCGGCCTGAACACCGCAACCTACCGCATCACCGCCTTCCGCAGCACCCAGCGCGGCGACGCGGCGGAGTTTAACGTGCGGTTCGGGGTTGGGAATGGTGTTGGTGGGGGTGTGGGGCAGCAGACGGCGACCGTCACCGGCGACGACACGCCGACGGACAACCTCAAGGCTGCGTGAGACGGCCACACCAGCACACCAGGACACGTCACGACGACGCGGGCGGGTGGGCCCTCCGGGATGGGGGCTCAGCCGCCCGGTTGCGTTTGCCTGGCACGCTGCTGGCGGATGTACGCGGTGAAGTCCGTCGGGCGGATGTCGTCGATGCGGTCGGGCTCGTGGCGGCGCATCATGTGGACGATCGGGGCGTCATGTGGTTCGGAGGGATGGAGTGTCCACCAGGACGCACCGATGACGGCGTCCGCCTCCTTGCCGACGAGGGGCCAGTAGGTCGTTTCGTCGTAGATGTTCCGGACGTAGCGGACCATGAGCGTCTGGGTATCGATGTAGATCGTCTCGGCCATGTGCGCGGCGCGGCGAGACTCGATCACATAGACCTCGCGATCCCGGTCGTTCCGGACGCCCCACAGCGACAAACCATCCCTCATGAAGAGCAGGTTCGAGCGCGTCTGCTCGCTCGGCCAGAGGTCGAGGCCGACCTTGCTCGCCGCGTTGGCCAGCGACTCGGCGACGTTCTTGGATGGCTTGGCCTCGAGCGAATGCAGCGAGTGGTACCGCCACGCGTCGCCTTGCGGATCGATGCCGCCGGCGAGCCAGTAGACGACCGGGGTGCCCGCGCTCGAATGGTCGATCTTCCGCTCGTCGTACCGCAGCCCCGCGCCGCGGCGCATCGAGGTTGTGAAGTACGAGCCGGAAACCGGCCACGTCGACGCCAGCGGCTGCTTGAAGCCGAAGTCGACGTACGCGTCCATGGTGGCGTAGGCGTGCACCGACGCGAGCAGGATGACCAATGGCTTGTCCTTCGGATCGATGACGGCATCGATCGGTTCGTCGCTGGCGAGGACGAGGAGCCAGGCGTAGAGCCGGAGCTCATCGGGGCGCTGGGCGTTCTCCAGTCCGCGTGCGGCGCGCGGTGCCAGGAGCGCGCGTTCCCACGGCCACATGCCGTCGGCCCAGCCGCCGCTGCGAGATCGACACCCCGAACGGCGCTCGGCCTCGGCGAATAGAGGGTTCACGCTCCGCTGTGGCACGAGCGAGAACGGCGTCTGCGGTGGTGGAATGTGCGGCGGCAGGGCCGCGATGAGCACGATGTCGGGGGCTAGCCGCCACCAGCCGTGGTCGCGCACGATCGGGTATGCGTGGCTCGCGTACGCCCCGGCGAGCGGCACGATCGCGAGCAGGGCGAGGCGCCGCCTCCGACGGGTCTTGTGCAGTTGCCTTGGCTTGCGAGCGACCGTGCCGCACTCGGGGCAGGTCGTCACGCCCCCAACGGCCGGCACGCCATCGAGCCCGTACCAGCACTTCGGGCATCGCTTGCGGCCGCGGGATCGATCCCAGAAGAGGGCCCACGCGAGACCGAGCACGCCGACGGCGAGCAGGAGCCAAGTCAGGACGGTGAAGATCCAGTCGCCCACCGGGAACGGTACCGCGGCGATGGGTGCTGGGATGCTTCGGCTAACGCTCGTCGGCTGTGGAAGCGTCGCCCGTCATCATCCACGTATCGACGCCCGCCGCGTACACGTCGTTCATCCGCGTGAGGCGATCGATAAGGATGGCCAGGCGGGGGTTGTTGAGGTCGCTGTGGCCGTCGGAGATCTCGCGGCTGACCCGGATGATCCAGAAGGGCGTGTCGTTCCACGCGTCGGGCACGCGCTCGAGCACGACCTCGCCGTCGTCGCCGACCCACGCGCGGTGGCTGATCAGGGCGTCGACGTGGCCCTCGGCACGCGTCGCGAGGTAGCGCTGGCTCGGCTGGGGGTCCTCGTGGTCGCCGCGGAAGGCGGTCATCAAACTGGAGACCGTCCGCCCCAGTGGGTAGGCGGTGCCGGTCGCTCGATCGGACTCGGAGGTGATCGAGACGATGATCGGGCCGGGCGCGGGACGTGCGCCGCCGTCGTTGTCTCGCAGCTCGAGGCGCGCCCCCGAACGCTTGAGCAGATCGACGAACTGCCACGACGCGAGCGCGTCGAGCGCGGGGTTGAGGAGCACGACGAGGTCCGCGGGCATCAACACGCCTTCCTCGCCGCCAGCTAAGAGGAGCGTCGTGAGCGAGGGGGCCAGCGTCTTGCCGACGATCATGCCGCCCATCGAGTGGCCGACGACGAAGCACTTCGAACGCGGGTTCTGGCGCGCGGTCGACATGATGCGGAACATGGCCTCACGCATGCTCAGCGAGACCAGCCGCTCGGCGGTGCGGCGGCGGTCCCAGAAGGTCAGCTGCTCCTGGAGCCAGACGCGTGACGTCGCGCCGCGCCAGCCGAAGAAGACGCCCACCACGCGATCGGGCTTCTCGTCGTCGCCGACCTGGCTGGCGGCGATGTTGGCGAGCTGGCGGCGGAAGCGCGCGAGGTCGCCGTCGGGATCCTCGGGGTCGGCGTTGTTCTTCCAGCCATGGACGAAGGGGATGACGAGCACGCCACCGGGCGACTCGGCGTTGCGCAGCTCGATGAGCGCAACCGCCGCCTCGAGCTGGTCGCGCTTCCAGAACGTGCCGTGATCGTCGAATTCGATGATGGCCAGGTCGTACTCGATGGCGCCCGCAGACTCGGTCGACTCGGTCGATGCCGCTTCGGCGGTGAGCGTCAGGATGTACTGGTCGGGCTCTTGGTTGTAGAGGCGATGCGAGACGCAGCCGGTGAGGGCCGAGAAGCACAAGGTCAGTGCGAGAGCAAAAGCAAACGACCGGACCAGAGCCATCGCGAGCCCCCTCTCCATTCGTTGTCTCGAATCGGCTTACCGATCCAGCTCGGCCGCCACCACGTTGATGCTGCCCAGGATCGCGACGACGTCGGCCAGCATGTGGCCCTCGGTCATCATGGCCATGATGGCGTAGTTCATGAAGGTCGGCGGGCGCGTGCGGGCCCGGAAGGCCCGGGGGCCGCCGTCGCTGACGATGAAGTAGCCCAGCTCGCCGTTGGCGGTCTCGTTCGCGCCGTAGGCCTCGGCGACGGGAGGCTTCCAGCCGCGGTTGCTCATGATGAGCTCGAAGTGCTGGATGAGGCCCTCGATGGAGCCGTAGACCTCGTTCTTGGGCGGCTTGACCATCTTCGAGTCGCTGAACGCGTCGAGCGGGCCGTCGGGGATGTTGTCAATCAGCTGATCGATGATCTTGACGCTCTGCTTGATCTCCTCGACGCGGACGAGCACGCGGGTGTAGACGTCGCCCTGGTCGGCAACGGGCACCTGGAAACGTACGGCCTCGGCCCCCTGGCCGTCCCAGTTGTCCTCGAAGCAGAGGTAGGGGGCGTCCTTGCGTAGGTCGCGGGCGACGCCGGCCGAGCGGGCGAGCGGGCCGGAGATGGACCAGGCGATGGCGTCTTCTTTGGAGAGGATGCCGATGCCGCGGGTGCGGTCCATGAAGATGCGGTTGCGCTCGATGAGGTTCTCGATCTCGCCGATCGCCACGAGGCAGTCGTCGTGGCAGAAGCTCTTGACCATCCGCTGGAAGGTCTCCTGGTCGGGCAGGTCCTGCATCGCGCCGCCGACGCGGGTCCAGTCGGGGTGGTACCGCTGGCCGGAGACGAAGTCCATGATGTCGTAGATCTTCTCGCGTGGGTTGAAGCCGTAGAGGAAGCCGGTGATAGCGCCAAGATCGAGCGCGGCGGCGCCAACGCACAGCAAGTGGTCCTGGATGCGTGCGAGTTCGGCCAGGATCGTTCGGAGGACCTTGCAGCGGGGCGTGATCTCGATGCCAAAGAGCGTCTCGACGGCGTGGTGCCAGGCGATGTCGTTGGCGATGGGGCTCAGGTAGTTCATGCGCGACACGATGGTCACGTATTGGTTGTAATCGAGCGTCTCGCCCAGCTTCTCGAAGCCGCTGTGGAGGTACCCGATGTGGGGTGTGCATCGGGCGACGCGTTCGCCATCCAGCTCGAGGACGAGCCGGAGCGTGGTGTGGGTCGCGGGGTGCTGGGGGCCGAAGTTGAGCGTCCAGCGATCGCCGGTGTCGGGGTGGCCGGCGAGGTAGCTCGTGGACTCGACGTCGAGGTCGTA
>CALCCF010000048.1 GCA_937899905.1 uncultured Phycisphaeraceae bacterium | reverse complement strand
CATCGCGGTGGAGGGCCGCTGGACGAAGGTCATGGAGCAGCGCGATCGCGCGCTCGCGGCCATCGAGAAGGCCCGCGGCCCGGCCGCCGAGGGCGGCATGGACATCGACAACCCGCTCGATGCGGGCGTCACCCTGCCCAACGCCGAGGGCCTGCTCGATGGGTTCGATACCGGCGACCTCGCCGACCTCCTGGGCGTCAGCCTGGTGGAGATCGGCCCGGCCGACGCCGCCATCTCGGTGACCGATCGCCGCGAAGAGCCGCGATGCGAACGGTCGTGGAAGCGCGACGGCACCGTTCGCGAGCGGGGCGATGGCGGGCTCCTGAGCGATCGCGACGCCGAGGCGGTGGGCGCGGCCTGATGGACACGCGCAAGCCTTGCGCGATGAGCCGAGATGTTGCCGGCGGCTGACGTCCGAGAACCAAATCTCCTTGGACGTTGCTCAAAAGCAACACAGACGCCCCGCTGCCGGACCGATGACCGGTGCGATGGAGCATCATCCAGATAGCGAATCCGCCGGTGGGGGCTCGGGGCGGCGTCCGGGCCCCGGCGTGCCGGGCATGGTCCCGGTGGCCGACAAGCTCACGAGCCTGGCCCACGACCTGAACAACCTCTTAGATGGCTCGATGCGTCAGCTGGCCATGGCGCGCCAGTCGCTCGACGCCGAGCTGAGCGCGGCTGCGGCCGTCGAGCTGGACGATGTCCGCCGGAATGTCACCACGGCGTACCAAGCCATGGAGCGGATGTGCGACATCCTGCACGCCTCGCTGAGCGGGGCCCCGGGCGGCCCTGGCTCTCCGACCGTCGCGCGAGGCAAGCCGATCTCGTTGGCCGAGGCCGCCGAGCACGCGCTGGCCGTGGTGCAGCCGATGGCCTCCGAGGCGTTGGTTCGCCTCGACAGCAGGCTTGAGCCGTCCGTGTACGAGGTGTCTGCCGGCCCGGTGTACCCGCTGATCCTCAACGGCCTGCGCAACGCCATCGAGTCCGTTGAGCGCGCGGGCAGCGGCGGCGAGGTGTCTCTCGAACTCTCCGTCGAGCACGATGAGGATGAGGGTCCTCTCGTCACGCTGCAGATCCGCGACACGGGCACGGGCATCGACGAGACCAGCCCGGCATCGAAGCTCTTCGAGCCCGGCGTGACCAGCAAGCCCAAGGGCTTCGGGCTCGGGCTTGCCATCTGCGCCGAGGTCGCCCGAGACATGGGCGGTTCGATCGAGCTGACGCCTCGGCGCGAGGGTGGGGCCGTGCTCCGTGCGCGATACCCCGTGCCGCAGGATCGCGGCGCCCAGAGCATCGGGTGACGCCGCCGATGGCCACGGACACCGCGATCAGCCCACCAAAGTCAAAGGCCGGCACCCACAAGGTGCTGGTGATCGATGACGATCCGATCATCGCCGAGAGTCTTGCCGAGTTCCTGACTCGCGAGGGCTACGAGGCGTCGACGGCGTTCGACGCGGCCGAGGCCATGGAAGCGCTCGCCGAGGCCGAGCAGCACACCGACGGCCCGAGCCGCGTGCCGCACCCCTTCGATCTTGCGATCTGCGACGTGTCGATGCCCGGCATGGGCGGGATGGAGTTGCTCGAGCACATCCAGAAGGAGCACGACGCCGCCGTCATCATGCTGACGGGCTATGGCACGATCGAGTCCGCCGTCGAGGCGTTGCGATTGGGCGCCAGCGACTACCTGACCAAGCCGGTGGTCGACAGCGAGCTCCGCGTTTCTCTCGAGCGTGCACTACGCCAGCACAAGCTGCTCAGCGAGAACCGCCGGCTCAAGCAAGAGCTCTCGGGCCGTTATGGGCTGGAGGGCATCGTCGGCCGAGACCACCGCGTGCAGCGCATCTTCGAGCTGATCGAGGCGGTCGCGCCCAGTCGAACGACGGTGCTGATGACCGGCGAGAGCGGCGTGGGCAAGAGCCTCATCGCGCGGGCGATCCACCAGAACAGCCCCAGGCGGGACGAGCCGTTTGTCGAGATTTCCTGCGGCTCGATTCCCGAGACGCTGCTCGAGAGCGAGCTGTTTGGCCACGTCAAGGGCGCGTTCACAGGTGCCCACGCGGACAAGGCGGGTCGGTTTCTGGCGGCCGATGGCGGCACGCTGTTCCTCGACGAGATCAACAGCGCCAGCGCGGCGATGCAGCTCAAGCTGCTTCGTGTGCTGCAAGAGCGACGCTTCGAGCCGGTGGGCAGCAACGAGACGATCGAGGTCGACACACGAGTCGTGCTGGCGAGCAACCAGCCGCTCGAGCAGTTGGTCGCCGAGGGGCAGTTCCGCCAGGACCTCTACTACCGCATCAACGTCGTGAAGATCGAGATCCCGCCGCTTCGCGATCGGGTGAACGACGTGCCGGTTCTGGCCGAGCATTTCCTGAAGCACCACGCGGAGGAGCTGGGCAAGGCGTTGCTCGGCTTTAGTGATGAGGCGATCGACGCGCTCCGGCGGTACACCTATCCCGGCAACGTGCGCGAGCTGCAGAACATCGTGGAGCGGGCGGCCGTGCTGACCCGGAGCACGACGATCGCGTTGCAGGATCTTCCACCGCAGGTCATCGAGAATGCAACCGGGCCGCTGACGCCCACCGCGCTCGCGCCGCAGGCCGAAGCGGAGGACACGCCCTGGGTCCCGATGCCGCTGGCCGACGCGATGCGTGAGCCCGAGCGTTTGATCTTGCTCAAGGCGCTCAAGGCCAACGACTGGAACCGGCAACAGACGGCCGACGATTTGGCGATCAACCGCACGACGCTCTACAAGAAGATGAAGGCGCTGGGCCTGGATGGGCCCGAAGACGGCTCGTAACCGAGCCCGATGCCATAGCCTCGCGTCGTGGCGGCGACGTTTTCCAAGTGCAGGCGGTTTCGGTATCGGCTCGAGCGCGAGCTGGACCCGACCGGTGATCGCACGGTCGTCTGGGTCATGCTGAACCCCAGCACGGCCGACGCGAACACCGACGACCAGACCATCCGCCGCGTGCGCCACTTCTCGGCCACGAACTTCGAGGGCGTGCGCGATCTCGTCGTGGTCAATCTTTATGCTTTCCGGGCCACCGCGCCGCGAGATCTCAGCCTGGCCGACGATCCGCAAGGGCCGCGGAACACGTGGCACGTCCGCCGTGCGCTCGAATCCGCCGATGAGGTCGTCGTGGGTTGGGGCGCGTCTTTGCAGGCGTGGAGACACGAGAACCCGTCGCGGGTATTGGGGGTGCTACGAAATCGCACCCTCTGGTGCCTGGGCGAGACAAGCTCCGGCGACCCGTGCCATCCCCTACGCATCGCCTCGTCACGCCCAATGGAGCACTGGACGCCGCGCCTGTAGGCGTCGGGGTGGTTACGCTCACGCGTGCGAGTGCTGACCTGGAACATCAACGGCATCCGATCGGCGTGGACGAAGGGCTTGAGCGACCGGCTGCACGCGTTGGACGCGGACGTTGTGCTGCTGCAGGAAGTTCGCGCACTCCCCGAGCAAGCGCCGGCCGAGCTGTTCGAGGACTCTGGCTACCACGTCGTGTGGAATGCCGCCGCGAAGAAGGGCTACGCCGGCACGGCGCTGCTGACCCGCACGCAGCCAAAGAGCGTGTCGTTCGGGCTCGGCCACAAGAGCGATGCGGACGACGACGAGGGGCGGATGATTACCGCGAACATCGGCGGGGTGTTCGTGTCGAGCGTGTACCTGCCGTCGGGCTCGTCGGGCGAGCACCGCCAGGCCGTCAAGGACGAGTGGCTGCCCGAGTTCCATGATTGGGCCCTGCCGATGCGACGCAAACGCACGCCGGTGCTGCTGGGCGGGGACCTGAACGTGGCGCACACCGAGCGGGACATCTTCCACTGGAAGAGCAACCAGAAGACCAGCGGCTTCCTGCCGCACGAGCGGGCATGGTTCGGGGGCATGCTCGAGGCCGGCTGGCACGACGTCATCCGCGAGAAGCACGGCGAAGTCGATGGCCCATACAGCTGGTGGAGCAATCGCGGGCAGGCCCGGGCGCTCGATCGCGGCTGGCGAATCGACTACGTGCTGGCCAACCCGGCTGCGAGAAAGCGGCTCAAGGATTGCTGGATCGACCGCGATGCTGCCGATGGCATCTCCGACCACGCGCCGGTGGTGGCCGATCTCGATCTGACCGCCGGCTAGACGGAGCCCCCGACCATGAAGGCGACTCTCGACGGACAGGACCTGGCACTCGATCGCCCCTCGCTCGCCGCGGCGCTGGAAGCGGGGGCGTCGCACGCCCGTGACCACGGCCGCATCGTGATCGAGGTCCTCGTCGACGGCCAGACCCTCGAAGGCGAAGCCCTCGACCATGCCAGCGATGAGCCGCTTCCGAGCGGCCACATCGAGATGACCACGGCCGACCCCGCGTCGCTCGTTCGCGTCACGCTCTTCGACGCCGCCGACGCGATGGAAGTCTCCAAGGACGAGCACGCATCGTGCGCCGAGATGATCCACCGCGGCGATGTGTCCGAGGCGATGGGAGCGCTGGCCCAGGTGCTCGCGACGTGGCAAGCCGTCCGAGAGGCGATCATCCAGGGCGGTGCCGCGGTTGGCCAGCCTCTCAACGAATTTGCCGGCGAAGGCGCTCTGGACGAACGCACCGAAACGCTGTCACGCCAGCTCGATGCGCTCAAGCGAGCCGTAGCCGACGAAGATCTCGTGACCGTCGCCGACCTGCTCGAGGATGACCTCTACGCCGAGGCCGGGCTATGGGCCGACACGCTCCGCGTCATCGCCGAGGCGATGAAGGAACACCCCGAGACGCCCAACACGAACGCCTGATCACCAGCAGCGGTCGTAGTACCGGCGGTGGTGGTACCGATGGCGGTACTGGTGCCGATAGCCGCGGTGCTTGTAGTGGTGCGAGTGCCTGTGGATGACCACGGGTGGCGGGGCGACGTACGCCGGCTCGTGCACGTGGACCTTGGGCTCGACATAGACCGGGCGATCGACGTACACCGGCCGGCCGGAGCTGTATCCGCCCGAAGAGTGGTACACGGACGCGCGGGCGTTCTGGTCGCCTATGACCGCACCGCCCACGCCGCCGATAAGCGCGCCCGCCGCGGCCCCCTGGCCGGCATCGCCCGTGAGCGAGCCGATCCCGAGACCGGCCAAGCTGCCCAGGGCGGCACCCGAGAAGGCGCCCTGGAGCCCGTTGTTGCACCCACCCATCAGGGCGACGGGGGCGAGCGCCGCCACCGCGGCCAGGCATCGGCGCCATCTGGTCATGCGGATCATGGTGAACCTCCGTTGGCTGTCATGCGGTCAATCCGTCATCACGGCCTGCCCACCACCGGGCGGCCGACTCTCTAGTGAATACTTACTAGTATACTGCCGCCGAGGTTTCACGCAAGCCCAATTTATTCGGGAATATGCGTATTTTGAGGCCTGGAAGGGTCGCACGCGAGCGATTTGGGGTGATACACTTCGCTCCACGCCTCCCTAGCTCAATCGGTAGAGCAGCTGACTCTTAATCAGCGGGTTACAGGTTCGAGTCCTGTGGGGGGTATTTCCGCTCTGGTTCGGGGCCGTCCTTGGGCCAACGCCTGGGATAGCCGGAGCGATGAGTTACGTCCGAGATCCACGACCAAAACGGCGCTCTCGATTTCGCAGATCGAGGGCGTGATACGGTCCGCGTACGACGTGCGATGTGGCGACTAGGGCTCCGTGCGCGGACCGGCGTGCAGCGTTGTCAGGGGGTGTGTCTGGGCGATCCAGGTCTGGAGGTCGGTCTCGTAGAGCCGATTCAGCTTGGTGACTTGTTCGACGAGTTTCAGGAAGCGCTCGTTGTAGATGTCGCCGTGGTCTCGGCAGATTTCTTTTGTCGTCTGGATGATCCAGAACGGGGTGTCGTTGTACGCGCCGGGGACAGGTTCGATGACGACTCGACCCTCGTGCATCCGTGCGCGATGGCTCACGAGGAAGTCCATGTGGCCGTGCGCCCGGTTGGCGAGCTTGCCCTGGCTGGGGATCTGTGCGCCCAGATCGTCCCGGAACGATCTCGTGAGGTTGTCCACGATCTGTCCGGCGGGGTAGGCCAACCCCGTGACCCAGTCGGCCTCTGACGTGATCGACGCGATGACGGGACCTTGCGCGGGTTCAACGCGGCCGTCGGAGTGTCGATGCTCCAGGCGTGCGCCGGTTCGCTTCAGATACTCGATGAGCTGGAACGCCGCAAGCCCATCAAGCGCCGGGTTCTGTAGCACAACCATGTCTGCAGGCGCACGAACGCCATCGGGTCCGGATGCGAGGAGAAGCGTGGACAGCATTGGCGCAAGCGTTCGGGCGAGGATCATGCCACCCATCGAGTGGCCCGAAAGCAGGACCTTCGAGTCCGGACGCATCTTCGCGGTAGCGGTCACTCGGAACAGCGTCTCGCGCATCTGATACGAGGCGACGCGCTCAGCCGCATCCTTGCGATTCCAGAACGACAGCGTGCTCAGCAGCGGGATCCGGTTCGTCGCGCCGCGCCAGCCGAGGTAGATACCCACAACATGATCGGGCGCGGGCGCTCCCTCGGCTCGCAGTTCGCTGCCGAGGGAGCGCATGCCGGTTTGGAACTGTGTGAGATCGTTGTCCTCCCGATCGGGATTGGCGTTGTTCATCCAACCGTGCGTGTACGTGACGACGATGATGCCCCGCTCGGAGGCGGCATTTCGTTCGTGGATCAGATCGAGCGCGGCTTGCAATTGGTCGGGAGCCCACAGCATGCCGAACTCGTCGAATTCGATTACCGCGATATCGATCCCGACCGTTTCATCTGTCGGCTGGGTGAGTTCGAGGACGTACTGCTCCGGCAACGGGTTGTAGAGCTTGTTCGAGATGCACCCTTGGAGGAGGCCGACAAGCACGACAAATGGGATGAGCAGTGCGGCCTGGTTGAGCAAGCGACCGGGCTCGTGCCGCAGCCCGCTGCCTTGTCGATCGCGGCTTTTACGCATGGGCTTCACCGCCGAGTCGTGGTTGGGTTGTGCTGGACCTGCGTGCGAACCAGAGGCCTAGCAGCCCGGTGACGATCGCGGCGGCACAGATCCAGGTCATCTGCGGACCGGGAGGGGTGGCGAACCCTCCCAGATCGATGAAGATGAAGTACGCGAGGTCGGCACAGCCGCCCACCAGCACCGCGACGTAGACCATGGCTCGCCGACCACGCCAGACGAACGGCGCGGCGATCGTGGTAACAAGGCCGAACCAAGCCAGATTCAGCGCGTGTTGCGAGAGGATGGCGCTCTCGGCTGGGTGGTAGTCACGCACCAACTCCTCGAGAGGAACCTTCGATGTGATGCCCTGGATCGCCTCGGCCGTGTTCCCGGCCAAGATGGCCTTGAGCGTGACGACGCCGGCGAAGATGTGCACGAGGCCCCAGATTGCCCACAAGACAGCCGAGGTTCGCAGCAGCCAACGGGCAGGAGTGGTCTGACGCGCGGGGGTCTGAGTCATGACGCGGCCTTTCTTCGCCGGGCGCTTCGTTTCGCAGAGAGCGCTTTGCGGATACGACTGCGGATCGTGCGGTCCATGGCCTTGATGGTCATGGACTCGAGTTGCCTCAGCAGCGCTTCCTCGGCGTCGCTGCAGATCTCGTTGACGAACTGACCCACCACGATCGGCACGACTTGCTGGCACGAGGCGGGGTGACGCGGGAGGATCTCGGGCTCGGGGGAAACCGCCTCGTACGCCTCGCGCAGGTTGATGTCCTCGGGGTCGCGTGCCAGCACGCTGCCGCCGCCAACCCCCCGTCGGGTTTCGATCAGTCCGGCCTTGTTGAGCTTGCTCTGGACGCGTCGGATGATAACCGCGTTGGTGCCGTACAGACGAGCCATCTCTTCGGAGGTCAACGGGCCACCGCCCCTTGAGGTCAGGAAGCCGAGGATGTGCAGTGCGATGGCAAAGTCGCTGTTCATTGGCAGATTGTAACCGTATTGGTTACAAAATAAAGCCACGATCTCCCATCGGATCAACCCGGAACCGCGCTGGGGCCTTCGCAGCTCTAAGCGGCACTTGCCAATCCCAGTTGCACTCGGGGTGCATGGCTCGAATCTCGCTTCGAGGTGTTCCGAGCACGGGGCTCGGGAAACTCCCTCGCGCAATCGAAAGGCAACCCTCACGAGTCGGCGAATGACCCGATGTTTCGCGTGTTTTGCCCGCAAACTCGCTTGGAATTGCGACACTTTTCGCTGACGGGGGGCCCAGTTGGGGTCATCACATCGGGACCGTTCGACGATGTGACCGTGTAACCAAGACCGACAAAGAGGGCGGTTGAAGTACGCCCGGAGTGCTGACCCATGACAAAGTCCCTGCCCGCGTTGCTCCTTGCCGCTTCGTTGCCGTTCAGTGCGCCGGTCACGCTTGCCGACGACTTCGACCTCGACTTCAAGCGAGGCGTCGACGGCTGGCGCACGGTTCTCGATGGCGTGATGGGTGGTCTCTCGACCGGCCGCGTGACCTCGCCCGAGGACGGAACGATGCGGTTCAGTGGTGACCTGTCGCTGGAGAACAACGGTGGCTTTAGCCAGGCTCGACTCACCGTTGACGGCGACGACTTCGTCGGCACCGATGGCGTCGAGATCTCGGTCCTCGGTGACGGTCGCACGTACAAGTTCCAACTGCGTGTGTCGAACGTCCGCACGATGGCCGGTGCGTACGAGGTTGAGTTCGACACGACCAAGGGAAGCTGGACGACGATCCGCCTGCCTTACGATGACTTCCGCTTGACGTCCTTCGGCCGCCTCGTTCGCGGCGCACCCGAGATCGTCCCCGCGAATATCGAGTCGCTCGGCTTCTCGCTCTCGGACAAGAAGCCCGGGCCGTTCGTGCTGGACGTCCGGTCGATCAGCGCATACGGCGGCGAGTCAGAAAGTGAGGCTCAGAGCTCGGGCAACGACCTTGTGAGTGTTGCCAAGGCCGCGGGCCTCACGACGCTGCTCGATCTGGTGGTCGCCAACGGCCTCGAGCTTCCGGGCGAGCCCGTGACGATCTTCGCACCGACCAACGAGGCGTTCGCCGCGCTGCCGGCCGACTTCGTTCGCTCGCTGCAGACGCCCGAGGGTGCCGACACGCTGCGGTCGATCCTGACCTACCACGTCACTACTCCGGCGTTGCCCTCGTCGCAGCTGCTCTCGCGTCGCTCGGTCGGCACGCTCAACGGCCAGCCGGTCGAGGTTGGCGGCAATGGCCCGCTCTCGCTGAACAACTCCACGCTCGTTGCGACAGACGTTCCCTTCGACGGCGGCGTCGTGCATGTCATCGATCGCGTGCTCGTGCCCGAGTTGGAGCCGATCACCACGATCGCCTCGAAGACCAAGGAGCTGAGCACGCTCGTCGCCGCCGTTGATGCCGCTGGCCTGCTCGACCAGCTCGGCCCGGAGAACGGCCCATGGACGGTCTTCGCGCCGCTGAACAGTGCCTTTGCCGACCTGCCCGAGGGCGTGGTCGAGGATCTGCTCCGCCCTGAGAACCGCCAGAAGCTCGTGAGCGTGCTCGGCTTGCACGTTGTCGCAGGGCGTCTGTCGTCGGCGGATCTGCTGACCACCGGCAAGACCCGCACTCTGCTGGGCGATGCGATCGAGTTCAGTGCCGAGAACGGCTCCCTTCGTGTGGGCGGCTCGACCATCGTGAAGGCCGACATCCAGGCCGGCAACGGCGTCGTGCACCTGATTGACGCCGTGCTGCTGCCCAAGGCCGACGAGCCCGCGATGGAGACCACGGGCAACGCGAGCCTGCGGACCGCCCGGCTGATCGAGCGGGCCATCAACCGGGGCGCGCCGCTGTTCAACGCCGGCCAGTTCGCCGGTTGTGCGTCGGTGTACGAACTTGCCACCATCTCGATCGTCGACCTCGGCCGCGGCCAGCTCGACGAGGCGGTCATCACCCGCCTGGAGCGTGGCATCGCCGAGGCGGACGCTGAGCAGACGTGGTCGGAGAAGGCCTGGGCCTACCGCCGTGCGTTTGATGACGTGCTGCCCATGCTCATGCACACCAGCACGACGATGAGCGCCAGCCTCCGCTGATTCGTGACGGCGTAGCGGCGGGTCAGTTTCGATTGGCCCGCCACGCGTCCCACGTGTACATCGCGAGCGCTACCCAGATGATCGCAAATGCCAGCAGGGTGTTGGCGTCGAGCGGTTCGCCGTAGACAATCGAGAGCACGAATTGCCCTGTTGGCGCAAGGTACTGGAGCATGCCCAGTGTCGCCAAGCGCAAGCGGTGCGCCGCCGCCGCGAACGCGACGAGCGGCACCACGGTCATCACGCCGCCCAGCAGCATGAGCCCGGTGCGTATCGGCGGGCCCTCGAGTAGCTCGATCTCACCTTGCCTGCCGAGCCAGATGTACAGGCCCACCATGATGGGCAGCAGCAGGATCATCTCGACGCACAAGCCCGGCGCGGCCTTGACAGGCGCCCGCTTTCGCACAAGGCCGTAGAAGCCGAAGCTGAGCGCGACCGTGACGGCGACCAGCGGGAGCTGGCCGCGTTGGATCGTGACCCACGCGACGGCGAGAACGCACATCGCCACCGCGACCATCTGCACGCGCCTCGGACGCTCGCCGAGGATGAGCACGCCCAGCGCGACCGACACGAGCGGGTTGATGTAGTACCCAAGGCTCGAGTCGAGCAGCTTCGCGTTGTTCACGGCCCAGATGAACGCGAACCAGTTCGCCGAGAGCAGTGCTGCGCTGCCGGCAAGGACGAGCAGCATGCGTCGGTCGGTCAGCGCTTCGCGGAACGCCTTGAGCTGCTTGGTCGCCAGCATAAGAAGCAGCAGGACCGGGATGCCGAAGACGACCCGCTGAACGAGCAGCTCGGTCGCTGGGGTCTTCCATGTCCCGTGGCTGAGCGCGTGCAGGTAGATGGGGACCGCGCTGCCCCACCAGAGGTAGGCGATGAGGCCGTACGCCAGCCCGGCAGAGGCGGCGCGTTGCGGGTGGCTGTCGCTCAGGGGTTCGGTCACGGCCGCAGAGCGTAGCGTTTCGCGGGGCTCGGGCTCGCGACGGCCTATGCTCGATCATGCCATTGATCGTCACCGGAACCGTTGGGATCGACACCGTTTACACGCCCGACCACGGGCACCGCGAGAACGTGCTGGGTGGGTCGTGTACCTACTTCGCCGCCGCGGCCTCGTTCTATTGCGACCCCATCCGCGTCGTCGCGGCGGTTGGGGATGACTTCCCCGACGAGCTTCGCAAGACCATGGAACTCTTCGAGGGCGTGGACCACAGCGGCCTTGAAGTCCGGCAGGGCTCCAAGACCTTCCGCTGGGGCGGCAAGTACTTGGACAACATGGACCAACGCGAGACGCTGTACACCGACCTCGGCGTGCTGGCCGAGGAGCCGCCGGCCGTGCCCGAGGCGTTCCGCGACAGCAAGTACGTCTTCCTGGCCAACACGCACCCGTCGGTGCAGATGGGCTTGCTCGAGCAGTTGCCCGAGCGTGCGCTCTCGGTCGCCGACACGATGGATTTGTGGATTGACACAGCCGGCACCGAGCTCGCCCAGCTGTGTGGTTCGATCGATGGACTCGTTCTGAACTTCGACGAAGCCGAGCAGCTCACCGGCAAGAAAAACACCGTGGCCGCCGCCCGGCACATCCTCGACATGGGGCCCAAGTTCGTCGTCGTCAAGAAGGGCGAGCACGGGTGCAGCATCGTGCATCGCGATGGCATCGCGGCCCTGCCCGCGTATCCGACCGAGGACGTTGTTGATCCGACCGGCGCTGGCGACAGCTTCGCCGGCGGCATGATGGGTGCGCTGGCTCGCGAGGGGGACAACGGCGTCGACCCCACGTCGTTTGCTGCCATCCACCGCGCGGTCGCGCACGGCACGATCGTCGCCAGCTACAACATCGAGTCCTTCAGCCTCGATCGCCTGGCGAGCCTGACGCCAAAGGAACTCGACGAGCGGTACGCGCAGTTCGCGCGCATGGTCCGCTTCGGCTGAGCCCGAGCCGCCCTGCCAAGGACATGCCCAAGGACATGCCCAAAGACGCGCCCAAGCCCGACCCGCAGTACCTGGAGCCCTACCGCGAGGCGGTTCGCTCCTTCGGCCCGGGGTTCGAGGCGTTGCTGTGGCGCAACCAGTCGTACCAGGTCAAGCGGTTCGAGATCCTGGCCGAGATCGTGCGACCCAAGGGACGCATCGTGGCCGACCTGGGCGCCGGGTTGGGCGACATGCTCACGTACCTGACCGAGAGCGACCAGGCCCCGCTGAAGTACATTGGGGTGGAGGGCATCGCCGAGCTGGCGGAGCAGGCCAAGACTCGCTTCCCCGAGAGCACGTGGCTCACGGCAGACTTCGTGGGCGACCGGGAGCTGTTCCATCGCCTCGTCGACGAGCACAACGCCAGCATCATCCTTTTTAGCGGTTCACTGAACACGCTCGATGAGCGCACGGCATTGGTGGTGCTCGATCGTGCCTGGGATGCTGTGTGCGCTCGCACAGGCGGGGCGCTCGCGTTCAACTTCTTGAGTTCGGCGGGCCGCTCACGCCGTGAGTCGACCGGGCCGGCCAACCGCTTCCGAAGCGGTCAGGTCTTCAAATGGGCCCAGCGCGCTAGCGGCCGCATGCTGTACCGGCAGGATTACGGCGGGATCTGGTATGCGAGATTGATGCGGTGGTTGAGCAGCCCGCCGGCGAGCACGACAAACTCCTGGATCTCGGCGTCCTCGTCCATGCCGGTGTAGGCCCGGCCCACGATCGGGCTGCGGCGTGCGGCGAGGCGGCCCATGTCGATGCGATACGCGTGGATCTGGTAGGCCGGCGTGAACACGAGCGGTCCGAACACGATGTAACTCGGGTACGTGTTGTCGAGTTGGGGGAAGAAGTCGTCATTGCCGCGCACCACCGGCGAGCGGACCTCGATCTCCTCGCCATCTCGCAGCACGCTGAGCGTGATGGTGTCGTCGTCGTTCAGCCCGTGGTGCACGAAGTACTCGAAGTACAGTCGCAGATCCTCGGTGAGGCTTACCAGCCCCTGGCTGTCGACGCTGCGCCCGTCAATCGCGGTCACGACGTCCCACGGCTTGAGTGGGTTCTCTTCGGGCGCGTCGGCGACGGCCATGCCGTCCAAATTCGAGCTCAAGCCGAGCTTGGCTCGCAGCGCCGGGTTGCGCGTGTTGTCGAACGTCTCTCGCAGGAACGGGCGGCCGTCGACCTTGCCGTCTTCGATGTCCTCGAGGAAGAGGCGGATCTCTTCGTTGGGGATGATGTAGCCGATGTTGTCGGCCTGCTGGATGCCGCTGAAGGTCAGCCCGATGACCGAGCCGTTGACGGCGACCGGGCCGCCGGAGTTGCCCGGGTTCAATGCGGCATCGACCTGAATACGCAGGCCCAGGGTGCCGGGTGTATAGCCCACGAACTCGATGCGCGAGACGATGCCCTCGGTGATGGAGAGCTCTTCGCCGCCGAGCGGATAGCCGTAGGCGTTGACGCTGTCGCCGATGTGCGGCAGGCCGCCGTCGACCGAGGCCACAGGGACGCCGTCGAGCGCGCTCCCGTCTTCGAGCTCGAGGACGGCGAGGTCGATGCCGGTGTTGCGCGCGACAACGCGTGCCGCCAGGCGCTGGCTGGTCAGGTACGGCTGCACGAAGATCTGCTGGCCGTACTCGACGACGTGCGCGTTGGTGAGGATGCGGCCGCCGTCGATCACCAGTCCCGAGCCGGTGGAGTTGCTGGGCTGCTGGCGCGTCCATGGGCGCGTCAGCTCAGGGCCGCGGCTGGTCGTGAAGATCTTGACCGTCGATTCACGGATGTCGGCCTGAGCGGTCGCGGGCTCGGCGACCTCGTTGCTCGACATGCCGTTCTGGGCGATCGCGGGGGTGGTGCCAAGCGTCACGCCGGCCGCCGCCAGCAGGCCGCACTGAAGGGTCCGGATAATTCTGGTGCGGATTCGCGTCACGGCGGTCTCCCGGGGCTGTTCTCGAGGTGGCTCGGCGGGGACGCGGCGGGCGATCCGCACGCGTCGTGGGTTCTCGGAGCGTAGAGCCTGCGCGCTGGGTCGGCAGCCGCTGCGCCCACCCGCTAACATCGGCTCACATGGCCACGATCATCGTTCTACAGGATGGAAAGCACCTCGGGCCCGGCCGCTTGGGGGTGACCCTGCGCGACCACGGGTTCAAGATCGACTATCGCCGCATCGACCAGGACGGTGCCGACGCAATCCCAGGCGATTTGGACAACGCCCACGGCCTCGTGGTGCTCGGCAGCCCCAAGCCGCCCAGCGCCGACGAGCCCTGGATCGGACGGGCGATGGACCTGATTACGAAGGCGCACGAGGCCGAGATGCCCGTCATCGGGTTGTGCATGGGCCACCAGCTCGTTGCTCGCGCGCTCGGCGGCGAGGTCGAGCAGCTCCCGCAGATGAGCCTTGGCTTTGAGCCCGTTGAGCTCACCGTGCCCGGGCAGACCGAGACCATGCTGGCGGGCGTGCCCTGGACGACGCCGATGTTCCAGAGCCACGCGTACCACGTCAGCAAGGCGCCCCCCGGCGCGACCGTGCTCGCCAAGAGCGCGACCACGCCGGTGGAGTGCTTCAAGGTGGGCATCCGTACGTACGGGTTCCAGTTCCACTTCGAGTTCGATCGACACGGCATCACGCGCCATTTCGCCATCACCAAGAAGACGATGGGCGTGGATTCGGTGAGCCTGGAGCAGTTGGAAGCCCAGCTCGACGAGCACTATGCCCGCTTCGCTCGCGCGTGCGATCGGCTGTGCCTCAACATCGCGTCGTTCGCTGTGCCGTTCGATCGGTTGTTGGCGGTCTGAGTTATGGCGCAGCGAGCCGCACAAGCCCGACCCACGCGCTTGCGCATTGCGGTGCCCGCGGACTTCGATCTGGCTCGGGACGCGTGCTCGTACGGATACTTTCTGCTCGATCCGTACGATTGGGATCCCAGTTCTTCAACGTTCTCGGCCGCACTCGCGCTCGAAGATGGCGCGGCGTATATTGCTCTTCGGCAGTCGCGTGTTGGCATGCACCTGACCGGCTCGTGCGATCGCAGCCTGTCCCGCCGGGAGGTCGCGCAGGCTCGGTCGATGATCGCCCGCATCTTGCGCCTTGATGAGTCCGTCGACGACATCGCTGAGTTCCATGCTGTCGACGATCGCTGGCGTTTCAGCGGTCGCGGCCGGCTGATGCGTTCGGCCACGCTCTTCGAGGACATGGCCAAGACGATTACGAGCTGCAACGTGCAGTGGCCGGGCACGATCGACATGAACGCCGCGTTGTGCGCCAGGGTTGGCTCGGAGAGCCCGAGCGGCCGCTTCGCGTTCCCCACTCCCGAGCAGCTTGCGCGAAAGAAGGCGACGTGGCTGAGGTCACGGTGTCGTGTGGGCTATCGCGACCAGCGATTGGTCGATCTCGCCAAGCTGTTCCACAAGGGCGAGATCGATGTCGAGTGGCTCGAGGATCTTGATACGCCCGACGACGAGGTACGACGGTTCCTGCTCGAACTACCGGGCATCGGGCCATACGCGGCTCACAACATCATGCAATTGATGGGCCGGTACGGCTTCTTGCCGCTCGACACCGAGAGTGTTCGGCACGGCAAGCAGGTGCTCCGCTTCGACGGTACCGATCGCGAGGTGCTCAAGCTCGTCAGCGAGCACTACGAGCGATTCGGTGTCGGCCAGGGCGGGCAGGCGTTTCGTAGCTACTGGCTCGATCTGTGGATGAGTTACGAAACCAGCCGCGGGCCCGCGCACACGTGGGACAAGCGCACGACGGGACGGACCTTTACTGCCTCGAAGCTGAAGCCAGCGGCGCCCAGGCCGCGATCGCGGCGCTCGTCGTAAGCCTGCGGCCTGGCTCGGTCAGGGGCAGCCGGCGTCGAAAGCGTTCGAGAACTCCAGGAAGTCGAAGACATCGAACGCGCCGTTGCGATCGAAGTCGCCGGTGGCGTCCTGCGCGGCCCATGCGGCCTGGAAGGCCAGGAAGTCGAACAGCGTGAGTTGGCCGTCGTGATCCACATCGGCGTCGCACGGCGAGCACGCGAGCCTCGCGTTCAGGGTGGCGTCTTGCACGGCGACGATGCTGTCGCGAAGGTCCAGCAGCCCGTCCTCGATCATGAATACCCCGCCGAGGATGGCCTGTCCGCCGGCGTCGATCTCGACCCATGGCGTGTACGCGAAGGCGCCGGGGCTCTCGATGCGCTTGGTGCCGTCGGGGCGGTCCTGCACCCAGACGCCCAGGCCGTAGCCCAAGCCTGCGGTCGACGCTGGCGTGCAGCGTACCGGCAGGCCGCTGGTGAGGTCGGTGTACATCAGATCGATGGATGACTGTTCGAGCACACGCGTGCCCCGGTACACGCCGCCGTCGACGAGCATGCGCATCACACGGCCGTAGTCCTCCAGGCTGCTCTGGGCTCCGCCGGCGATCAAGGGGTTGGTAGTTTCGTACAGGCCGTCGTAGTCGGTGTCGGTCAGGCCCAGCGGGTCGCCCACGCGCTCGACGAAGAGCGTGTCCCAATCGGTCCCGCTGACGACCTCGCACACGCGGCCGGCGATGTGCATGCCGACCTGGCTGTAGCAGAAGTCGGTGCCGGGAGTGGCTTGGAGCGATGTGAACAGCGCGATGCGCGTCACGGCTTGCTGCAGCGTGATCGTGGGATCGAACACGAAGGCGCTGTTGCCGGGCATGCCCGACGTGTGGCTGAACATCTGGCGAACGGTCATCGTGCCCTTCTGGCCGACGAACTCGGGCAAATACGTCGAAACGGGCGCGTCCAGGTCCAGACCGTCCTGCTCGACACAGGACATGACAACGAGGGCCGAGAGCAGCTTGGTGGCGCTGGCGATGGGTACAACCGTGCTTGGGCTGTAATCGCCGAAGTAGCTCTCGATGCTCGGCCCGGGAAGCAGCGGATCCTCGAAGCGAAGGCTGGCACCGGTTGAGAGCGTCTGGTCGTCGACGATGGTCGCGGTGAGCGCCTCGGCTTGCGAGTAATCGCACTGCGCGAGTCCGGCCTGGGCGATGAGCGTCAGTGTCGCGAGGGAGACGGGTGTGCGCGTCATGGATTCACCTTCGTTTGCCTGTTTGTGGGCCTGCGGTGTTCGACCTTTCGCCTAACATTGTAGCGGAATAACGCGCATTCTGGACGCGCATTGCACGCCAATCGTGCCCGCGTCAACAGTTCGGGAGAACCCAATGAGCAACGCCAGCAACCCAGAGATCGACGCCAAGATCATTTCCGGACTCAACAGCCTGCTGGCAGACGCGGTGGTGTTCCGCTACAAGCTGCAAAACTACCACTGGAACGTCCGCGGCCGGCAGTTCTTTGAGCTGCACGCACAGTTCGAGTCGCTCTACACCGCATGGACCGGGCACATCGACGATGTCGCCGAGCGTGTTCGTGCCAAGGAGGCGGCACCGCTGGCGACGCTCGCCCGATGCCTCGAGCACACGCGCATCGCTGAGGAAGAGGGCACGCCGCACGATAAGCAGATGGTCGAGCGGGTCGTCGCCGATCTGCTGACGATCCACAAGAGCGTCCGCGATGTGATCGAGGACGGCGAGAGCGCGGGCGATCGCACCACCGTCAACCTGCTGGACGGCATCGGCGATGAGATCGAGAAGAACGTGTGGATGCTGCGTGCGTGGCACCACGGATCGTGAGACGACGGGGCAACGCGATCCGCGAGCGTTCTAGCGCGGGTTGTTGACCCAGCCGTACTGATACTCGCTGCTGAACGTCATGGCGCGCCAACGGCGACCGCTCGCGCTCAGGTAGAAGTGCCCGGCCGTGAGGTCGCTGACCTCGAGACCCTCGGGCGAGTCGTCGGCGGGCGGGGCCGTGCTGGCGGCGTGACCTTCGAGGAAGGCCATGATCGAGCGGCCGGTGCCCTCTCCGTCGTGGCGCCGGTCGAGCTGGTCGAAGCCCTTGAAGGTCAGCATCTCGTCGTTGGCGTGGTAGAACGCTGGGTTCTCTTCGACGAATACGGGCACGCCGGGCAGCAGCTCCAGGGGCTCCTCGTCGTCGAGCCAGACGCCGCCGCTCCAGCCGCGCTCGGCAGGGTCGGCGTACCAGGCGAACTGGGTTTGCATCCCGAGCTGCGCACCCTCGACCTGGTGGACGAATGCGAAGTCGCTGTCGACCTCGGCATCGCTCCACAGCATCGGCGGGGGCGTGGGGGCGCGGCCGCTGGAGTCGCTGGCCGGCAGTCGGCGACCGTTGACGGCGCACTCGAGCGCCTCGCCCTGCTCGATGTAGCCGGTTTCGATCAGCACGCCCGGCTGGGCCTGCTCGGCCTCGATGGTCTTGAGCCAGTTGGTCGCGGTCCAGAGCCGGTCCTTATTGTCGGCGGCGTACGTGTTGGCGACGGTTGACAGCTGGCCGAGGCGCTGGAGCGTCACGGTGCTGCGGGCGGTCTGCCGGGCGCTGGCCAGAGCGGGCAGCGTGAGCGCGGCGATCACCGCGATGATGCCGATAACGACCAGGAGTTCGATGAGCGTGAACCCGGTCCGAGCCGGGTAGAGCCGATGGGGCATCGTCGCCTCCGCGTGGTTCTGCTCGCCGCCGGCCCCTGCACCGCGCAACGTGCGTATGACCAGCTTCGACCGATCCGAGATGCGACTTCATCACCAGCTTTGCGCCCAGCACAAAGTTCACAAACCACCCGGGCCGAGCCGTAACATCGCTGCGATGCCCACCCCAGCCCCGATGCCTGACCCCCCCAGCCCGCTTGGCATGACCAGCCGGCAGTGGGTCGATGCCGTGGGCCCACGCGTGAAGGGCGGGCGGTTATGGGCCCATCGCGCGTACAAGGCGTTCATGCGCGAGGGCCGCACCGACGACTCGGTGTTCGGCGAGGTCGGCGAGCCCCGGGTTGGCCCGGTCCTGAGAATCCAGACCGAGGACAACCCCGAGGGGGTCATCACGAAGTTCATCCAGCAGCTCGACGTGCAGCGCAAGGGCGTGGACCTCGAGGCCGAGAGCGTGCTGATCCCGATGATCGGGCGTAAGGGTCACCTGACGCACTCGCTGTGCGTGAGCAGCCAGGTCGGGTGCGCGATGGGCTGTGGGTTCTGCGAGACGGCGCAGATGGGGCTGATGGCTTCGCTCACCCCGGCGCAGATCGTGGGCCAATGGCATGCGGCCAAGTTCCAGGTTGGCATCGCGCCGACCAACCTCGTGTTCATGGGCATGGGCGAGCCCCTGGACAACACCGACGCGGTGTTGCAGGCGATCGCCGTGCTGACCGACCAGGCCGGTGCGGCGATGGCGATGAGCAAGATCACCGTGTCGACGGTGGGGCGGCTCGACGGATTGAGGCGCTTGCGTGAAGCCGTCAAGCAGCCTGGTTGGCACCGGCTTGGCGTGTCGATCAGCCTCAACGCGCCCAACGACGAGATCCGCAACCAGATCATGCCGGTCAATCGCGGCATGCCCATGGGCGCGCTGCGCGAGGCGTTGCTCGACTTTCCCAATGGCACGGGCAAGCCGTACCTCATCGCGTACGTGCTGATCCCCGGTCTGAACGACGCGATGGAGCACGCCGACGAGCTCGCCGAGTGGGTGAAGCCGCTGCGGTGCATGGTCAACGTGATTCCGTATAACCCAAGGCGTGACAGTCCGTGGGATGCGCCGCACGAAGAAGACGTGGAACAGTTCGTGCAGCGCCTAAGTTCGCACGGCGTGTTCGTGAAGCGTCGGCGGACGAAGGGGCGCAGCACCATGGCCGCGTGCGGGCAGCTTGGCAACCCGGGCATCCGGCGGCGCAAGATCGTCGGCCCGCTCACGCCGTTGACCGTTGGCGGCGGAAGCTGACAGCGTGCGCGGCACCGAGCACTGGACCAAGCCGAAGCATCGAGTCAGTTGGCGTGTCTTGCTGGGCGTGTATGTCGCGCTGCTCGTGGTCTCGCACGTGGTGTGGGCGATCTGGCCCGATCGCACACGTGTCGCGCCCGGCCCCAAGCCCGATGGCGTGGTGGCGATGCCCGAGATGGCGGCGGACGGACCGATCGCTGATTCATCGATCGATGTTTCGTACCAGGCGTGGTACTCGGGCGATCCCGACGCTGCACTGGTGCTGCTCATCCACGGCTCGCCGGGCGATGCCACGAACTTCAACATGCTCGGGCCCGTGCTGGCGCAGCGTGGTGTCGATTCGGTCGCGATTGATCTGCCGGGGTTCGGGGGGTCGACGCCGTGGGTCGAGGACTACTCGGCCCGGGCGATGGCGCGCGTGTGCCTGGCGTTGCTCGATGAGATGCACGCGGCTGGCGAGTCGCCCAGGCGTGTGCACGTGCTGGGATGGAGCAATGGTGGAGCGGTCGCGCTGGAGATGTCGCGGTTGCAGGAGGGCCACGACGTCGAGCTCGGTTCGCTCACCTTGCTTGGCGCCACGGCGGAACAGGGCACCGAGGGCTCGGGTGACTTCCTGTTCGAGAAGGGCAAGTACGCGCTGGGCTATGCCGCGGTGTTCACGTCTCTGGAGCTGGTGCCGCACTTCGGCACGATGGGGCCCAGGTCGTTCTGGTGGGCGTTCATCCGCAACTTCATGCACACCGATCAGCGACCGCTGGCGGACGTGCTACGCGAGCTCGACGAGCCGCTGCTGATCCTGCACGGGCGCGGCGACTTCCTGGTTGCGCCGTGGGCGGCGGAGATGCACCACGACACCGCGCCGCGGTCGACGCTGGTGATGCTCGAGGGCGACCACTTCATGCCCTTTACCACGCCGGGGCTCGTGGCGGATCATGTCGTCGCGTTCGTTCGAGCGCACGAGGACCCGTCGACGCCCGCGGTGCGGTCGACGGTGCTGCTCGATCCGCCCGCGCGGCTCGGGCCCGTGATGGGCGCGATCGACCGCGCTGGGGTTGCGTTGCGCAGCCGGCATTGGACACTCGAGGCGCTCGTGGTCGCGGTGCTCGCGTTGGTGTGGTGGCGGGTTGGGCTGGTCATTGCCGCGGCGCTCGTGGCGGGCATGTACGTCGACTACGGCGTGGCGAGTGTGGGGCTCGCGGTGGCGTTGGCGGTTCGTGGCCCCGGGGTGCGCTCGCGGGTGCTGAGCCTGTTTGTTGCGATCATCTCGCTGTTCCCGCCGTGGGTGCTGGTCCGCTTCGGTGGGTGGTGGGCGGTCGAGGATTACGGCGCGCTGGGTCTCATCGTGGTCATCGCGATCGTTGCGCCGCTGACGTGGGTGCTGCCGCGCGTGTGGACGCGGTCGAACCGGCAGCGCATCCGCGCCCAGGTCTGGCGGTGGATCAGCCACGAGTTCTGGCCGACGTGGATCAGCCACGTGCTGCTCGCGCCCACGTACATCACCCAGGCGTTGCGGTATCGGCACACCGTGATCTTCACGGCGACCAACCCGGGCATCGCGGGCGCGGGCGGTTTCGTCGGCGAGCGCAAGAGCACGCTCAAGGCGTCGCTCGAGGCGGCGGGTGCACCGCTGCTGCCCACGGTCTTACTGCGGGCGCACAGCGACGACCAGCGTCGACTCACCCGAGCGAAGCACATCCTCGAGCAATACCCCGAGCTCGGCGGCTACCCGATCGTGCTCAAGCCCGATCGTGGCGAGCGCGGCTCGGCGGTGCGTGTGTGCCGAAGCGAGGACGATGTGGTCGAGCAGATCGCCCGCGTCCGCAGCGACATGGTGATGCAGAAGTTTGAGCCCGCGCCGCACGAGGTTGGGCTGTTCTGGGTTCGGCTGCGCCCGCCCGGCGAGCCCGACGAGCACGGCCGCGAGGGCATGATCTTCTCGGTCACACGGAAGGTCTTCCCGCAGATCACCGGCGACGGGCGTCACACGTTGCGCGAGCTGGTGCTCAACGACGATCGCTTCCGTGTGCAAGAGCCCGTGTTCGCCAAGCGGTTTGGCAGCGCGATCGATCGCGTGCCGCCCGAGGGTGAGCGGGTGAAGATGGGCATCACCGGCAACCACTCCCAGGGCTGCCGCTTCGAGGACGGTGCGGATCTGATCACCGACGAGCTGACCGAAGTCATCGATGGCATCTGCCGACGCTTCCCCGACATGGACGGAACCCCCGGCGGGCTGGACATCGGACGCTTCGATATTCGCTACGCCGATGAGGCAGAGCTGAAGGCCGGTCGAGGCTTCAGCGTCATCGAGTTGAATGGATCGTCGGCCGAGGCCACCAACGTGTACGACCCGACGCGCACGTGGTGGTGGGCCATCGAGGTGATGAGCAAGCAGTGGGGGCACGCGTACCGCTTGGGCGCCATGCGGCGAGACATGGGCCACAAGCCCATCGGGCCCGTGGAACTCATCTCGATGGCGGTGCGTGAGAGCCGGCGGCGGCCCGAGGACTCGGTCGCCGACTAGTTTCGGATCATGCGGCGAGGGCGCGCAGGTAGTCGGTCATGCTCTCGAGCTCCGACTCGTCGATGTCGTCGCGTTCGAGGCTCAGCTCTTCGAGCACGTCGTCGGCCGTGACCGAGCCGACGGGGAACTCATGGCGGGCCTGGCGTGTGCCGTTGGAATCGACGATGTAGGCGACCGCGAAGTCGTCGCGTGCCATGTCTCGGCCGACCTCGATAACGCCCGCGTGGAAGGTGAACGTCGCCGGTGTCATCGAGCTGCTCTGCTTGAGATCGGCCTCCATCGTCTCCTCGACGATCTTGTTGAGCGCGCCGTGGACGCGGTGGCCAAGCGACTCGATGTCGGTGATGCCGTCGGCGACGTGGCCGAAGAACTCGCGGACGGTCGCGTACTCCTTGCAGGCGGTCTCGAAGATCTTGCCGAGTTGCTTGCCGGGGATCTTCGTGAGCTTCTGGCCCAGCGTGGGCAGCGGGACGGCCATCGCCACGGGCGGCTCGTGCTCGATGTGCATCGAGCCCACGTAGTACGAGATGCGGTGCAGGAGGTGGATGGGCTCCTCGCTGGTGAGGCTCTGCGGCGGGCTGTGGTGCCAGAGGATGGGCTTGGCGAGCACCTCGGGGATGCGCCAGCGGCGGACGAGTGCGCGGGCCATGTCCACGTGCGTGTACGTGAAGTGGTAGTTCTCTGCCTTGAACGCTCGCGACGGCGGCTCGCTGGCCGGGCAGGTCGGGTCGTACACGTCGGCCCCGAGCATCGTCCGCACGAGCGGGATGCCCGCGTCCATCAGCAGGCCGATGAGGAACGCCTCGGCGTAGAGGTTGGGGCGAATCTCCTCGGCCAGCTTGGCGCAGTAGCAGGCTCGAAGCAGGTTCTTGCCCCACATGACGCGGCCGAAGCGTTGCTCGCCGCCGGCGTCGATGGCGCGGCTGAGATAGAAGCCCAGCGCGAGCGCGCGGATGCGGTTGATGCCCAGCAGCACGCAGGCGCGCTCGATGGTGGTCACCGGCTCGCGCTGCGCGAAGTAGGCCGAGTTGGCCATGCGCAGGAGCCGCCCGGTGAGCGCCGTGTCGTTGCGGATGACGACCGCGAACTCGTTGAGCCCGGCCTCGGGGTCGGTCACCATGTCGAGCAGCTTGGCGGCCACCTCGGGCTGCGTCTCGATGATCATCGCATCGAGCTTGCGCATGAGGAGGTCGGTCAGTGCCTCGACCTCGAGACCGCTCAGATTCGCTCGGACCTTGCCTGCCACGGGCGATCCCCCGGGGCCCACCGCCGCGTGGGCCACCGCCTGATCATCGGCGGTGCCTGGGGAGGACTTCTCAGCGTTCGGCGGGAAGCGGGGGGAGGTGTGCGGGTTGTGCGGGTGGGTGTCGGTGGGGCGACGGGGGATGGGGTCCGTGGTTTCGTTTCAAATCACGCCGAACCCACCCCCGGTCGTGATTTGAAACGAAACGGACGTCGATCACGAAGCAGTTCGTTTCGATTCGGACACCGGAACACCCAGCCTTGGGCCGTGTCCGAATCGAATAGGAATCGCTTATCTGGACCCTTGGGTGCCCAACACTGGGGACGTGCGCGATCGGGTGGCTCTGGGGCTACACCGCTTCTACGGGCTCAAGGTCAACATCCTCCGGCGCTTCATCGAGGAGGATCCGGGCGACGTCGGAATTCACGAGCAGCATCGGCATGGCCCGAGCGATGAGGCGACCGTCTTGGACAGTCGTTCCGGCAATCAACTCGTGCGTGCCGTTGATCGGGGCTGCATCGCGAAGGTCTTCCCTTCGGTATCGCAGCCTCGGGAGTTCGAGCCGTCTGGAAACGCCATATCCGTCGCGCTGGCAGGCGGGGCACTGGTTCCCGATGACATGCCCGATGGTGTGAGGGTCAAACGGCGGCATTGTCGAATCGACGATGAGCCGCTGCCAGCCGTCCCAGTCTCCCGCATCTTGCAGCGGTTCGAGGTACTCGTGCATCCCCGGCACCTCGCGGAGCAATTCGGTGAGGTTTCGCGAGATGATCCAGTCGTCTGTCTCGGTCTTGGCGATGTGTACCCCCGGTTGCGGATCTTGCGTGAAGATGATCGGGCCATGGACCTCGCACAGCGATCTGCAACGCTCGCAACCGCCGGTCGCCCCCTCGTAGCGAGCATCTGCGTCGACTTCCACATCGTGTCGATCATGCGCAGTTCGAGTCACGATGAGCGGAGCGTTCAGGATGTCGTCTCTGTTGTATTTGGCGGTGAACAACAGGCTCGGCGTGAGCCCGTTCCGTTCCAGTTCTTCGATGTAACGGTTCGCGATCTCCTCGGCGAGGTCGAGATGTAGCACCGAGTTGAACGGGGAGCGCCGGATCATCTCCTCCCGGCGCTCATCGCGCGGGGGAGCGTCGATGTCGAGCCGCCACGCGATCTCTCGTGCCCTGTCGGGTTCCCCTTCGCGACCCCAAACGCTGACGAGGATGAACGTCTCCATGGACTGCTCCGTTCCACGCCAGCCTAGGGACAGCCCGTTTCGTTTCAAATCACGACCGGGGGTGGGTTCGGCGTGATTTGAAACGAAACGGAATCGCCATTGGTCGCGCATTCGATTCGGACAAGCCCCTGGGGTGGGTATCTCGGTGTCTGAATCGAATCCGAATCGCGTTCGCCCCCCCCTACGGCTGCAACCGCGTGGCGCTCCACCCGGTTCCGGGCTCCTCGCGTGTCCAGCGCGCGCGGTCGTGCATGCGGGCCGGGCTGCCGACCCAGAGTTCGACCTCGGTCGCCACGATGCGGAACCCACCCCAATGCGGGGGGCGGGGGATGTCCATCTCCGCATCGGACGGCGGCGGGTTCTTCGGGTCGATGCCGAAGCGTTCGAGTGTTTCGATGAGCTTGGCCTCAAGGGCTTCGCGGCTCTTGACGGGCCGGCTCTGGTCGCTGGCCCACGCGCCCACGCGCTTCTCCCAGCGGCGTTGGTTGAAGTAGGCGTCGCTGTCGGCCGCGGGCAGCGGCTCGACCATGCCGCGCACGCGGGCCTGGCGGTCGAGCGCGTCCCAGTGGAACGCCACGGCTGCGCGCGGATTGGCGGCGATGTCCTCGCCCTTCACGCTCTGGCCGTTGGTGAAGAACCAGATCGAGCCCTGCTCGATGTTCACGCCGCGGCAGAGGACGATGCGCACGTTCGGCATGCCGCTGTCGCTTGCTGTCGCCAGCGAGATGGCCGTGGGGTTGGGCTGCACGCGCTCGCGCTTGGCGTACTCGATCCAGTCGTTGAGCAGTGGGAACGGATCATCGGGCAGCCGATCGGGCAGGTGCTCGTCGTGCGTGGTCTGGAAGGCGTGGATCGCGTCGAGCGGACCAGAAAGATGCTGGCCCGAAGGCGTCTGCGCGCTCGCGGCGCGGGGTGCGTGGCTGTCGTTTGTTTCGCGCTCTTGCCCGGTGGTCATGGGCAATCGTACCCTCCGATCCACAGACGAAAGGCCGCCGCATGGACGCGAACAACCAGCACGAAGCCCCAGGAAACCAAGGGCCAGACGGGGGTTTTGGTGGGGGCTTCGCTGGGGGGAGTCCGAAGTCGGAGCGCGGCCAGAAGCGCGGCCCCGGCGGTGGCTCCAGTGGTGGCCTGGCCATCGACCTCTCCCGCGTGTACGACAAGCTGCCCCCTCACGCGCCCGAGGCCGAGATGGCGCTGCTGGGCTCGATCATCCTCGACCCGTTCACGCTGGCCGAGATCCTGCCGCTGGTCTCCACGCCCGACGATTTCTATCGCCAGAGCAACGCGACGGTCTTCCGCGTGCTCAAGGAGGTCTACGAGCGCGAGCCCCGGGCCGACCTCAACGTGGTCGCCGACCGCCTCCGAGAGCGCAACGAGCTGGAGACCATCGGTGGCGCCGCGTACCTCGCGAGCCTGGCCGAGGCGGTCTCGACGCCCACCAATGCGGCGATCTACGCGAAGATCGTGCAGACCAAGAGCCGCCTGCGCAAGCTCATCGGCGCCGCGAACCAGATCGTGCACGAGGCCATGCACGCCGGCCAGGACGAGCCCGAGGAGGCCCGCCTGCTGATCGACCGGGCCGAGCAAGCCATCTTCGAGATCGCCGACGACGACCAGTCGGCCGACATCCAGAAGCTCGAGGAATTGCTCAAGGCCGAGTTCGAGCGCATCGCCGATCGTGACGCCGGCGCGGTGACGGGCTTGCAGACCGGGTTCGCCGATCTTGATGAACCGCTGAGTGGCCTGCAGCAGGGTGAGATGATCATCATCGCCGCCCGCCCGTCGATGGGTAAGACCGCCTTGGCGTTGAACCTTGCCGAGCAGATCGCGATGGGCGGGTCGACGCCCTTCGAGCCCGCCAGCGACGAGCGTGTGCCGGTTGGCGTGTTCAGCTTGGAGATGAGCAAGAGCAGCCTGGTGCAGCGCCTCATCAGCGCGTACTCGGGCGTGGACAGCCACAAGCTGCGCACCGGCCAGTTCAGCCAGGATGACCTCATCAACCGCATCACGCCCGCCTGCGAGGTGCTCGAGCGGGCGCCGCTGTACATCGACGACTCGCCCGCGCTCAGCGTGACGGCGTTGCGCGCGCGAGCCCGACGCATGAAGCAGCGCTTCGGCATCCGCTGCGTGGTGGTCGACTACCTGCAGCTTTTGACCAGCCCCGGCCACGGGCGCGAGAGCCGCCAGGTCGAGGTCAGCGCGATCAGCCGCGGCATCAAGGCCATGGCCCGTGAGCTGGAGCTGCCGGTGATCTGCCTCGCGCAGCTCAACCGCGGCAGCGAGCAGCGCGAGGGCAACCGCCCACGCATGAGCGACCTGCGCGAGTCTGGCAGCATCGAGCAGGACGCCGACGTGGTGCTGCTGCTGCACCGCGAGGCGTACTACCACCTCAGCGATCCGACCTGGCTCGAAGAGAACGAGGAGCGGGCCAACGAGGCCGAGCTCATCATCGCCAAGCAGCGTAACGGCCCGACGGGCAGCGTCCGCCTTGTGTGGGACACGCACACCACGCGTTTCAAGAACCGCGCCGGCTACGCACGGAGCGACACCTGGGCCCGCGACGAACCGAGCGGCACCTTCGAGCCCAAGCCCGACGGCCACGACGGCCTGGGCGGCATCGACACAATGCCCGGTGCCAAGAGTGGTGGGGCCAATGGCGGCGTTGGCTCAGCGTTTGGCAACCGAGCCTCCAGCGCCGATCGCGCCCAGGACAACCGCCCCTTCGACGAGCGCGTCGACCACGGCAACGGCCCCGCCGGCAACGACTTCCTCGAGCCCGATGAGGACACGCCACCCTGGTGAGCGATCGCGAATACGATTGCCCACTACCCGGGCGGGTAGCTCAGTTGGCTAGAGCATTCGCCTTACACGCGAAGGGTCCGGGGTTCGAGTCCCCGCCCGCCCATTAGCTGCCTTTGTACATCGTTGCAACCTTCGGCATCGTGCGGCAGAAAGTCCGCGATGTCAACGGATTTCGGGGTGCGATTCGGATTGGCGCTGGAGCGAGTTGCAGCCGGCTGCATCACCGTGGCGTCGCTGATGGTGCCACCCCACGCGTCCCCTCGTGATAGTGATCATCTCGGTGGCTGTGTTTGCATTGGCTTCCCACGATCCACGGCACAGCCAAGCTGTGGCTGCTGACCGTCTGGGGGAGCACGCCGCAGAAGGCTGGATTTGCGGCGTAGGGCATAGGTCGCACGCTCTACTGCGATCGATGATCGGATTCCGAAGACGGCCGGGGAATCGACGAAAGACTTTGGAATAGCGGCTTGACAAACAGGGTTGTATATGCAACACTAGGAATACGCATGCCGCGCTTCGACGAACAACCTGAGCCTGCCGCCGAGATCATGGGGGCCTGCCTTGCTGGGCGGACTCGCCTGCTGAGCAGGGCGATCACCGGCCTGTACGACGAGGCCCTGAGAGATGCGAACATCACCGCGGCCCAGCTGACGACGCTCAGCTTCATCCACGAACTCGGGCCCATTGCCCCGGGGGAGATCGCCAAGGAACTCGTACTGGAGAAATCCACGCTGAGCCGGAATCTCGGCCGGATGGAGCGGAACGGCTGGGTGACGATCGCGCAGGGCGAGGCCGGCCACACGCAGATCATCCGCGTGACGCGTAAGGGCCAGGCGGTAATCGCAAAGGCGCTGCCGAAGTGGAGGGCGGCGCAGGAGAGGGCTCAAGAACTCCTAGGTTCGGGAGGTGCAGAGGCGGTTATCCGAGCGTTTAACAGCGTGCGCGCGCGGAGCGCGCACGCGTAGTTTTATTTGGACCAAGTGTTGTATCTACAACAATAGGACAAGGAGCGTGCTATGGGTATTGAAGTGATCCTGGTGACCGGAGCAACGGGCAAGACCGGCAGCGCCACCGTGGAGTTGCTGCTGCAAAGGGGCTTGCGTGTTCGAGCGCTCGCTCGGAAGCAGGACGAGCGATCCGATCGGCTAGTTGCGCTCGGCGCAGAGGTCCTGCTCGGCGACTTCCACGATCTGGCCTCGATGCGCTCGGCTCTCGCGGGCGTGAAGCGGGCCTACTTCTGCTACCCACCGCAGGGCACGCACCTCGTTGATGCGACGACCATATTTGCCATCGCCGCCCGGGACGCGGGTACTGAGACGGTCGTGAACATGTCGCAGATCACGGCCCGAGAAGACGCGCCGAGCCCGCTGTCCCGCCAGCACTGGCAGTCCGAGCGTGTGCTCGATTGGGCGAACGTCGGTGCGGTGCACATCGCGGCAACGTTCTTCGTTGAGAACCTCTTCATGTTCGGCGCCCGGACCATCGCCGAGCAGGGCAAGCTGTACCTTCCTTACGGCGAAGAGAAGCACGCGCCGGTGTCGGCCGCTGATCTCGCGGCCGTGATCACGGCCATCCTGATTGATTCCGAGCGGCATCATGGGAACCGATACGTCATCACCGGGCCTGAGCTGCTCTCAATCGCCGACATGACCGCCGAACTCTCCGCAGCGTTGGGCGTCGGCATCGAGTATGTCGACCTTCCTCGCGAGTCGTGGCTCGAGGTACTCGAGGGCGTACAAGGCATGACGCCGTCGCTGATCACGCACCTTGGGCATGTCGCGGATGATCACAAGAACGGCGTGTTCCACGAGCGGAGCGACCTTGTGCAGGGGATCACTGGAGCACCGCCCGAGTCATTCGGTGAGTCCGTCGGGCGGCTGATGGGTGTCTTCGGGCTCAAGTGCGCGGCGGCATAACCGGGTCGCTTTTCAACAAGATCTCATTACAAAACAAGGAGAACACAGATGACAAGTACCAAGACCCTGTTGGAGCGCAACGCGCGATTCGCAGCATCGTTCGACGATGCCGAACTTCCCATCATCCCCAAGCTGCGGTCTGTCATTCTCGCGTGCACCGATGCGCGTGTCGATCCGGCTCACATCTTCGGACTGGAGCTCGGCGACAGCGTGGTCATGCGAAACAACGGGGCACGGCTCACTCCGTCCATGCTGGACGAGGTGATCACGCTGTCGTACCTGGTCGACAAGTTGGAGGGTGGATCACACAGTCCGTTCGAGTTTGTGCTGGTTCAGCACACCAAGTGCGGTGCGGAACGGTTCGCCGATCCCGAGTTCCGGCGCATGCTGCTCGAACAGACCGGCGTCGATGTCTCGGTGTCGGCGATCGAGGACCACCACGAGTCGCTGCGTGAAGATGTGGCTCGACTGCGAGACGACCCGCGCGTTCCGGGTCATATCACGGTCGCGGCGCTTCTGTATGACGTGGACACCGGCACCGTTGAAGAAGTTGTCGCCCCGGTGGCAGTCGACGAGCTTCGCGCGACTCGCCAGCCCGTCATGTGAGGCACTCCGGCCGGAACGCCGCGGGCGATACCTCTCAACCAAGAATCCAAGGAGAATCCGACGATGCCACAGAGTCACGCAACGACCGCACCAAGCCACAACAACCCAATCCTCGTCACGAGCGCAGCTGGTAGGACTGGGATACCGACCACGCTGCAGCTCTTAGAGAAGGGCTATCAGGTTCGAGCGATTGTCCGAGTCGATGATGTGAGGGCAGAGGCTCTGCGGCGCGCTGGCGCAGAAGTTGTCGTGGGCAACCTCGCCGACCCCCGAGACCTACGTGCGGCGTTTCGAGACGTCCGCCGAGCCTACTTCTGTGCCCCCATGGCCCACAACGGGCTGCACTATGCCAACGTGTTCGCGCTCGCCGCTCGAGACGCCGGGGTCGAGCACGTCGTCCAACTCGGTCAATGGTTGAGCCAGGAGGACCATCCATCGCTGTACACCAGAGAGACCCACCTCATAGATCGGATCATCCCGGCGGTGACCGGGGCCACCCACACGATCATCAATGTTGGTTGGTTTGCGGCCAATTACTTCTTTGTGCTCAAGCCGGCCGCGCAGCTCGGCATCTTCCCAATGCCGCTTGGAGATGGGTTGAACGCGCCACCGTCGAACGAAGACATCGCTCGTGTCATCGTCGGTGCTCTGGAGCAACCAAGCTTGCATGCCAGCAAGTCGTATCGTCCGACGGGACCGGAGTTGCTGTCGCCAGAACAGATCGTCGACCACCTCGCCGCGGCGACCGGACGTTCGATCAAATACCGTCCGATGTCGGAGCGGATGATCCTCAAGTCGGTGCGCGCGGACGGATGGCCCACCGGACCGCAGACCCAGTTCGTGCAGTACCTCGAGGAGTACCGGCGCGGCACCTTTGCGATTGGTGCACCCACCGATTCCGTCAGAGAGGTCGCCGGTGTGGAGCCTGAGGACTTCGCGACCATCGCGCGCCGATACGCGAGAGAGGATCCCGCAGGGCGGCCGAGTATGTCGGGCGCCCTGCGGGCAGCGGCGGGCTTCGGGCGGGCGCTGCTCACCAAGCCGATCGCGCCCCTCGCGGAGGAGCGGCGGCGAGACCATGCGCTCATCCGTGATGCTCGACTCTCACAGGACTCGCCTTCGTGGCGAGAAGCCCATGGCGCCGGGCAGTTTCGGCCTTCGGAGGCCCGGCGTACCCGCGAAGCGGAGTCTCACCGCCTCGCGCGTCCGCAGTCGGCATGACTGTCTGGCGACCTAACAGAAAATAAACAAACGCGACAAATCGCCTGCGAGGCGCAGCAGGCGATTTATCGCGGAAGGGATAGTGATCGTGGCTTGACATTTAAACGATCGTATGAAACGATTGTTTGTCATCGCCGTGAACACCTCCTACTCCGTGAAAGGAGTCCGAATGAGCACTCTCTCTGCCTCCCCGTCACAGTCCGACACCAATGCCGTCGATGCGGCTCGCCGTGAACTCCGATTCGAGACGATGGAGAACATCCTGGCCGACGCAGAGTCGATCGCCGCCGGCCCGGCCACCACGCTCGGCAACTGGACGGCGGCCCAGAACATCGAGCACGTGCGGCTCCTGGTGCACATGTCGCGTGTCGGTGCGGACTTCATGATGCCGTGGCCTGTGCGGGTGTTGGGGCGGCTGCTTAAGACACGATTCCTGAGGTCTTCCTTTAAGCCGGGATTGAAGACCGCCGACGTCTTCCAGCCTCGCGCCGATATCACCATGGATGAGGCCATCGCCGCGTTTCGCACGGAGATCGGGCTTGCGTCTGAGGCGGGCGCCATGTTGGAGCCCAGCCCCTTCCTCGGCAAGATGACCCACGAGGAGTGGGTGCAACTGCATTGCCGGCATGCGGAGCACCACTTCGGCTACGTCGTTGGGGCGAGCTCGCCATGAGTTCTGCGCACGCCGACACGACGGAGGATCGGCTGCTCCGTGCCGCGGTGGGCTTGTTCGCCTCGCAGGGGTTCGCCGCCACAAGCGTGCGACAGGTCTGCGATCAGGCCGACGCGAACGTCGCAGCGGTGAACTACCACTATCGATCAAAGCGGGGGCTGTATGACGCGACCATCGACTACGCGCGTTCGGCGAGCGTCGCGCGGAATCCTTGGGTCGAGCTCGATGCGGGTCGCGATTTCTGGTCTGGCGATGAACCGGAGGTTCGATTGCATCGGTTCGTGTCGATGATGCTCGACCACTCGCTGGACGAGCACGGGCGGCCTTCGGAGCTGGCGCGCATCCTGATCCACGAGATGCTTGATCCGACCGAGGCGTTCGACCGGCAGATCGAGGTTTCTATCCGCCGGGTCCTTGAAGCACTCGCGGACATATGCGGGTTGGTCTATGAGTCCCAGTCTGGGGTGACGCCCGATGAGGGATTGGTCGACTCGGTGGCGTTTCTCGTGAGCGGGCAGGCTATGTATCCAGCCTTGGTTGCCGGGGTTTCCGATGGCCTCCATCCCGGAGTTTCTTTCGATGCCGATGGCCGGGCGGCGCTCGCGGACCGCATCGTGGCGGGGGCGCTCGCGTTGCTGGGATCGCCAGGGAACGGTGAGACCACACCGATGCCGTGAAGAGCCCAGGGATGCGGGTGGGTCGTTGGGGGCATGCCCAGATCTCTAGGGTCTAGCCCGAATTGGGCCCGTCAGAAGCGACCACCCGGTTCGTCGTCCGTTTCATTACCCATGGGCATGCTCGGGCAACCGCAACGGTCTGACGAAACCCGTGGTCGGAGGGGCGTGGGCGACAACCGCTCGGCCGGTCGCGCTTGGCTGCTTGCCATGCTCGCTCTGTGCTGTGGGGGGCTTGCAGCCGGTGCCTCAATGCCGAACAACCAGCCAAGTGTTGCCGGGAGGCAGGCCACAGACGCGGAGCGCGGCCTCGACTACATCCTGAACGGCGACTACATCGGTTCGGGCATCCCGAGATCGCTGTGGGACAACATCATGCGCCTCCGTGATGCCGGGCCTCTCGCGATCGAGCGATTCGGTTCTTCCGCTGGACTGCCCCACGACCTCAATGGGTTTACTTCGCCGGAGGGCGTTGAGGTTGTCGCGGGGGCGAACTGCCTCGCCTGCCATGCGCAGATGTTCGATGGCGAGCTCGTCATCGGCCTGGGGAACTCGCTAAACGACTGGACCACGAGCAACGCGGGCATCCTGAAGGCCTTCGAGAGCCTGGGTCGGTTCCAGTTTGCCCAAGGCTCGCCAGAGCGGATCGTGTTCGATCGATTCCTGCGTGGGACCAAAGCGCTCGAGGGGCACATCCAGACGCCGTTCCGTGGCGTGAACCCGGCGTTCAGGCTCGAGGAGGTCGCCGCGAGCTGGCGCAACCCGGCGGATCTGGAGTGGATGGAAGCCCAGGGCTTCGAGCCCGTGGAGACATTCGTCGCGAGCGACACGCCCCCGTTGTGGCACGTCCACAAGAAGCAGTCCCTGTACTACAACGGGATGGGGCGTGGTGACTTCCGCCGGCTCGTTCAGCAGATCATGGTTGTCGGTATCGATGATGCCACGCATGCGGCGGCGATCAACGAGAACATGGACGACGTTGTCGCATACCTCGAGTCCCTGCGTCCGCCGCCATATCCCGGCGAGATCGATCCGCAGCTTGCCGAACTGGGCATGGAAGTCTTCGAGACGAACTGTGCCTCCTGCCATGGCACGTACGGCGCATCGTGGCGGGATGACGACCCAGCTTGGACCTATCCGAACCGACTGGTGCCCGCCGAAGAGGTCGGCACCGATCCGCTGTATGCCGAGATGCTGCGACAAAGCGAGCTTTGGAAGTGGTACAACGACAGTTGGTTTGCGGCGGGCCAAGGCGAAGATGCGAGCTACGCCCAGCCCAAACTCGCGTACGTCGCCCCGCCGCTCGATGGCGTGTGGATCACGGCGCCTTACCTTCACAATGGCTCGGTGCCAACGCTGGCTGCGCTGCTCGATAGCTCGCGGCGACCGACATACTGGTCGCGGTCGTTCCGGAGCGACGACTACGACCTCGACCAGCTCGGGTGGCAGTATCGTTCGCAAGATGCACCCGATGGCGCTCCGAAGACCTATAACACTACCGTGCCTGGATACGGCAATGGCGGGCACACCTATGGCGATGATCTGACCGAAGGCCAGCGTGCTGCGCTTCTTGAGTATCTCAAATCTCTGTAGTCCAAGTATCACAAGCCGAGTCTCGTACGAAGAGTGGCCATGCGAAACAACAGTGAACTGAAGGCGGGATACGGGCGCGCGCGGCTCTGGTTGGGCATGAGCGGTGTGGGTACGTTCGTTGTGCTATCTGCGGTCGCCCTCTTCGTCGGCTTCCCGGAGATACTCGAGAACTGGCTCGGAGATTCGGCAGGTGGCCGGGCGATTGCAATCATGCTGTTCTTCTCGCTCTACGCCGCTGTGCACGCGCCATTCGATGTGTTCGGGGGGTACGTTCTGCCGAGGCGGTTCGGCCGGCCGCACCCAACGCCGACACGGTTCGCGCGACGGTGGCTGCGTGGCATTGTGTTGCACACGACCGTTCTTTCGATCACTGGTATCGTGATGCTGATCGCGGGGCGTCAGCTTGGTATCTTCGGTGTTGTTGGGGTGGGGGTGCTGTTGTCGGTGGGGCTCCTCGCAGTACGACGGCCGCTGGCGAGCGCGTTCGCGCCGATCCATCGCCATGGAGGCATGGACATGACCGCCGGCGAGAACGACACCCGCGTTGCGACCGTGCACTCGGATGACCAGGGCTTCACCGGCGGGTTCATTGGAGTGCTCCGGCCGCGAGCGATACTCCTCCCTGCGAGATGGCAGGAGCTTCTTGGTGAAGAGGGTGTCGAGTTGGTCATCGAACGACGCAGGCTCGCGGTGCGAACCGGTTCATGGCTGCGCGGTCGGATATTGGCCCTCGTGTTCACGTGGGTCGGCATCGCGCTCTGTGCAGCGTTTGTCGGCCCGACGCGATTGGGCACGGCCGAGGGCATCATCAGCCTCAGCCTCTGGTTCACGCTGTGGTCGTTCATCGGTTTGCTCGCGCTTCCAACGCCCTCGCGTGCCGGCGTTATGGAGATCGACCGCGCGCTCCGACGGTCGGGCCAAGATGAAGGCACTCTTCGTAAGATCGTGCAGCAGCTTGATCAACTCCAGGACGGTGAAGCGGAGCGCCCGCGAGCCGTCGAGGCGATCTTCCATCCCGTACCCGCCGTAGACAACCGACGGGATGGCGCTGGTTCGTTGCAGCGGATCGGATTCATCGATGCCGCACGAACCGCCGTGTTCGTGAGCGCGTCCGGCCTCGGGTTGCTGGGCCGGGCGGTGCACTGCAATTGCGGCCGACCGGATCTGTGGGTCTTTTTGCCATCCGATTGAGCTCGTGCGCGACGAGGCGAGTGCGTCTCGCCGTACGTGCTACGGAGTGATCATTCGGCGTGCGCTCAGTCGGCGATCCATGCCAACGGAGACCCTCCGGAAACCGCAAGCAGCACGAGTCCGAGTACGGCCGCGAGCCAGGTGAGTGCTGTCGAGCACAGGATTGCCCCTGCCAAGCGGCGCGGACTGGGCAAGAGAATGACTGCGAGAGCGATGAGCCCCTGCAGGGCATGCAGGCCAACGAAGTGGGCGATGCGCAGATCGTCACGCTCTACAGACCAGCCAATAAAGGGGAGGCGCGAACTCTGGTCCGCGACGCTCGTGGGGTAGTGCTCCGGCGATCTGCTCAGCATGCTTCCAACCACGGCTGCTCCGACGAAGGCCACGAGGCTGCCAAGCAGCATGCCTAGGGGTAGGAGCTTCGGAATCGCCGTGTTCGACCTGGAAGCAAGGGCCGCGATCGCGATGACGATCGGCGTCGCGGACAGGAGCACAGCCGCAACGCCCATGAGCGCGTACATCGTCGATCCGAAAGCCGTGTCGGTGTCGTAGTGCGATCGCTCCGCGAGCGCCGCACGCACGGTGATCCAGAAGATCTCGAACACCGACGTCGAGATCGCGATCCAGATCGTGCTGCGTCCGATGATGGATCTCTTGAAGCGTGGTCCGGTCGCTGCGACCATCACTGAGAGGGTGACGAGGAAGATGCTCACTGAGAGCTGAAACTTGATGGGCTTGAACCAGACATTGGCGCCATCGAGCACGCGGGAGTCCAAGAGGGAGATCGCTGTGCAAATCGGTGCCAAGGCGAAGATCACGGCCCCGACCATCAGGAGTTGTCGATGCGCGTTGGCAGCCAAGTGCCGCAAGACCAGCAAGGGAGACCCAACAGTGATCGGCCGGTTTGAGTCGAGAGAGTGTTGGTCGGTTGGGTGAGTCATATCGTGCCGTGCTTGCCGCGCTTTCAAGACGGCGGCAATTGGGACCGCCGGGCCGCACCCCATCTACTTGGTGGGTTCTATTCCCGGTGTCATGCCACCGCCTGCCGACGTTGCACCACGATAGTCCGGCCTGGGCAACCGGGCTGCGCGCTACCCCGGCAGTGGGCCGCAGCAGAACCGTTTAGGCTCGGACGTTGCGCGTGGAACGCGTCGAGCGGTAGAGGACAGCCGCGAGACCGGCGCGAACTCACCGACCTACGCGGCGCGGGTGTCGTGGGGATCGCTGGCGAGGAACGCGAGCGCTTGCTCGAACGTCATCGCGCGAGAGAACATATAGCCCTGTGCATACGTGCAGCCCATCGCCTGGAGTTGGGCGAGCTGGCCGGGCGTCTCCACGCCCTCGGCTACAACGTTCAGGCCGAGGTGGTCGGCCAGGCTCACGATGGCGTGGTAGATGGCCGTGAACTCTCTGCTCCGCTCGATGTTGAGGATGAAGCTCCGGTCGATCTTCACCTCGTCCAGCGGGAACTGGTGTAGGCATGCGAGCGAGGAGTGCCCGGTGCCGAAGTCGTCCATCGCCAGCGTGAATCCCAGTTCGCGGATCTCCTTCATGCGCGGGACGAGGCCGGCGCGCCGGTCCATGACTGCCGTCTCGGTGACCTCAAGGATCAGCCGGCCTCGCTGGCTGGGGAACTGCGTGCTCAGCTTGGTCAACAGGGGCACGAGCGAGGGGTGGAGCAGCTGCCGCTTCGAGACGTTGACGTGGAGCGTGGTCTCTTCGTGCCCGACATGTCCGTCGATCTCGTTCAGCATGTGTGCCGATCTTTCGAGGATCCACTGGCCCAGCGGGACGATGACGCCGGTGTCTTCGGCGATTGGCACGAACTGATCGGGCGAGACGTCTTCGATGCCAGCACCGACCCATCGCAGGAGCACCTCGAAACCTGCGGTCTGTCCGCTCTCGACCGAGATGATCGGCTGGAGCTTGAGCTCGAAGTCACGCCCGAACTCCGACTCTCGGAGTCGTCCCTCGAGCGTCAGGCGTCGCACGGCTTCCGCGTGCATGGACTCGTCGAACAATCGGGCTTGGCTCTTGCCAGACCGCTTGGCGATGTACATCGCGGCGTCCGCATCACGCAGGCTTGCCTCGGCGTCCTCGTACCGAGACGAGCCGAGGACGAAGCCGATGCTCGCTGTCGAGACGATGGGCTGTTCGGAGATCACGTGGGGCTTCGCACACTCCTCGACGAACCGATCGCACATCTCCGAGACTACCCGCTCGTCACTCGTGTGCAGCAGGATGGCGAACTCATCGCCACCCAGGCGCGCAACCGTCGCGTTGTCGGGGGCGATCTTCTGGAGGCGGTGCCCGATGCTGATGAGCAGGTGATCGCCCGCGGTGTGCCCGAGGGCATCATTGACGGCCTTAAACCCGTCAAAGTCGAAGCTCAGCAGCGCGTAATCGAAGCTGTTCGATCGCAGCGAGCGCGCAATCGTCAGCTCGAGGCGCTCGTGGAAGTACGTTCGATTCGCGAGCCCCGTGAGACCGTCGCGCTCGGCCATGTCCCGCAATTGATTGCGGATCAGGCGTTGCTCGGTCACGTTGGCCAGCGATCCCGCGATACGAGAGACTCGGCCTTCGTGATCTCTTACCGAAGCGCCGCGGCACAAGACAAAGAGCGCCGTGCCATCGGGCGTGCACATCTCGACCTCTCGGTCCAGCGTATCGATGACTCCGCTCCGCAGCTGTTCGAGGTCGTCGATCAGCGCGTGCAGGTCACTCGAGGCAACGAGGCGCATCCACGCTTCGATGTCGTGCGCGTCGAGCAGGCGATCGTCTCGGAACATCTCGGCCCATCGCGGCGCGTAGTGGAGCTCATCGGTGAGAAGGTCCCAGTCCCAGATCGCATCTTGTGAACCACCGACCGCGAGCTTGTAGCGCTCTTCGCTCCGGCGGACCTTGCCCAGCTGCTCGCGCAAGCGCCGCGCGGCGGGCTCGAAGACGAAGAGTGCCTCGGCCAGCAGAATGATCAGCGTGGCAATCACGACGCCAAGGTGCAGCTTCTTGGTGGCGAGATTGTCGGCGCGGCTGAGTGACTCGTACTGCCCAACGATGGAGTGCATCTGCGGGAGGAACGTGCGCTCGTACGAACGCACCGACTCGATTACGGCCATCGGAAGAACCGCCTCCGATGCCGGCGCATCGATGACGGCTCGTGCGGATTGGGTGAGGCCTGCGTACGCGGGCTCCATGATCTGGAACGCCTTGATCACCCCTTGATCTGTCGTTGGTGGCACGCCCAAGCCTTCGTCCCCCTGCAGGAGGCCTGCATGGGCACGCTCGAAGTCCGCGAGCGCCTTGGCGAGTTGTTCGATGTCGCGCTGCTCGGTGGCCTTGGTGATCTTCTGGCTGAGCATCCGCTGACGGCCGGCGACGTTGATGATGGTCGCCCACTTCTCGCCTTGTGTCACCATGTGGAGCATGGCGAAGTGTGCGCCCACGGCGAGCACAGCGACCAGCACGAGCGCGATGATGTAGCGTATCCGTAGCGAGTGAACGAGCTTGTAGTTTGCCGACATCTGCTTCCCTCTGGGGACTCATTAGGTCGTCGGCTGTTGAGAAGGCCCGCTTGTCTCCGAACGCGAATCGTGCGCAAAAAGGTCGATTGGTTGACCCAGGGATGTCCCGAAATGCGAGGGATGTCCGCTCACCGTGCAGGGTTGTGGGGGACGCCAAAACAAGGGGATGCCAGCGAGATCTCTCGAGCCCTCGGTCGTGGGACCGACATCGGCTTGCCGCGAGTAAGGCCGCCTGTGTGGGCCAAGGTCGCGGCCTCGATCGGTCGAACCGGGATGTTCTATGAGTCGTTTGGAGCAACCGCGAAGATCTGCAGCTTGTGGCCCTGGGGACGCAACCCGAGATCCTTACAGACCCGCTCGGCGATGGCCGCGAGCTCGGGCACATCGATGTCCACGACCTCCCGAGTGTCGAGCCGGACGAGCGTGTCGCTTGGGCTCTCGCCATAGGCCAGCTGGTACTGCGCCTGATCACCCTCGGTGAGCACACGCTGGATGATGCCGGCGTCTTGCAGAAGGTTGATCGTGCGATACACCGTCGCCTTGCTCACGCGGTGCTGCCGCTGGCGGAGTTCCTCGATAACCTGCTCAGCCTCGAAGATGCGATCCAGGGCGATGATGGCATCGAGTACCTGGGCCCGCTCGGGGGTGTACTTCTGCCCCTCGGCCTTTAGCTGGCGGCGAAAGACGGCGCACAGGGGCTCGGTGATGCGGATGCTGGTCGAACCGTTGCTGGTTTGGAGTGCCATGCGACCAAATTGTACCGGCCCGGGCTGTTGAAAGGTCCTTAGCGCACGCGCCCTTACCCCAGATACGCGATGGTCGATGCCGCTTCGTATCGATGGAGATCGCAAGCCATCGGGCTCACCGGCCGTGCGGAGCGCCAGTGCAGGGCGAGCGAGCGGTCGGCGGGCGAGTACACGCACGTATACAGCGTGCCCGAGCCCTCGTCGTAGGTGGCCCGGTAGAGCGGGGCCTCGAGGAAGCTCTTGGTCAGCCCGGCCAGCGATTGGGAACGTGCGTCGAGCAGCTTTCGTGTGTGCGCCAGCCGCTCCACGGTCTTGCACTTCAGGGCGTACTGCGGCCACTCGACCTTGCCCTGGTGGTTGGCGCTCGCAAGCTGGTGGTCGATCCGCGCGGGGCGGTCTGGTGCCGCGTACACCGTGGCATGATCCCCGTGCTCGTCGAGGCACACGAACGTGTAGGTCATGGCGCAGGGCACACGCGCGATCGCCTCGGCGGCCTCATTCGCGGTCGTGCAGGTTTGGAGCGCATAGCGCACGAGCAACGGGGCTGCGAAGCCATCGCCGCGAGTTGGTCGCCCGCCGAAGGCGAGCGCGACGCACAAGCCGTGCTCGTTCACACCGTCGAGCGCGCCCCAGAGGCAGTCGGTCACGCACAGCGTCTTCACGCCACCCCAGTCCGCGTGCAGCACGACGCCGTCGGCCAGGTGCGGCGCGTGGTCGTAGTTGCGAACCATCGCCGGACCGCCATCACCGAGCCAGATCGCCTGCGTACACCCGCGCACGAGCGGTGGCGGGTTGTAGAGCGTCAGGAACCTCGCGACCTCGGCGCGATCGCCGAAGCGTGCGAGGAGCTGCTCCAGCGTCGGCACGAGCTCGGGCATGTACTCGGCGAGCGCTTCGCGTGCCCGCTTGGCGCTGGTGCGCTTCTTGGGCTTGGCCATCCACTCGCGGTACGCCGGCCAGTAGGCCTCGAACGCCGTGTCGAGCGCCTCGCCGTCTTCCATCGATCGGAAGAGCATCGTCCGCGGATCGGCTTCGCTCACAGCAGCTTGAACCCGGTGCTCTCAGGGCCGCCGTGGTCGTCGCTCTGGCCGGCATAGAAGCTGTGGATGCCCCGGATCCACTGGCGTGCGCGCTTCGTGAGTTGGAAGTCGTCGTCCATGAATCGGCCCGGGCTGACGAGGATGCCTAGGTCGGCGCCCTCATACCGGTAGTCGCCCGGTGCGGCTATGCGCAGGAAGAACGCGCGGTTCTCGAATCGAACGGTCCGGCGGTGGGTCTGCATGCGCACATAGTGCATGTGCCCGCGGCCGTCGAGCTCGTAGATGCCGCTGGGAGGTGCTTGCGTGATGCGGTCGACGGTGTCTTTGGTGTGCTTGATGACCAGCTGGCTCCAGCTGTCGATGTTGTCCGGGTCGGACCATCGATCGTTGAGCTCGTCCACATCAAGCTCGTACTTCACGCCCATCCACTCGAGCAGGTGGAACAGGAACAGGGGTGCGTCGGCGTGCGCAAACGCGGCGAGGTTCGTCATGCTGCTCGCGCCGGTGATGCGCGGGTTGCACTCGCCGAGGTAGACCGTGCCGGTGTCCAGGTCGGTGAGGAAGTCGATCTCGAAGTAGCCCAGGTAGCCCATCTCGCGGAGTTGGTCGCCGAAGGCCATCGCCGCACGCCTGGCGTTCTTGCGGATGCGTCGGTCGAATGCGCCGGCGAACACTTCATTGCCGCACCAGCCACCCTTGTAGGGCGTCAACTCCGGAAAGCCGACGAGTTCGGTCATGAGCGGGCCGACGATGGTGCCGTGCCGTGTGACGCAGGCCTCGAGCGCGCTCCCGCGGCAGCGGATGCGCTTCATGATCTTCACTTCGGGGGCGCTGGTGATCTCGGCCTCGTGCTTGGCAAAGTCCTTCTCATTCTTCACGAAGAAGGTTGTGTGGCCCGAGTCCCCGTAGGCCGTCTGGATGACGAGGTCGTCGCCCAGCTTCTTGCCGCAGATCTTGGATAGATGCTCGTAGCTCTTCACGCGTGCGAGCTTGTTTGGTACGCTGCGCACGCGGGCCTTGTTGCCGATGCGGGTGGTCTCCATCTTGTCGTCGACGGCCGTCCGCAACGACGCGGGCGGAAAGCAGACCTTGAGGCCGAGCTCCTTGCAGAGCTTCTCGGTGGTCTGGTCGAACATCAGGAACACGGCCTTGCCGTTGCCCTTGCCGCCCGACTTCTGGTAGTCCTCGCCACGCTTCTTGATGAGGCTCTTGACGGCTGGATGCCGCAACAAGTAGTTGTTGATGTCCTCGATGCTCTCGAAGGGCTCGTGCGGCCGCTCCGGCGGGACGAACACGTTTGGGTGTTGCCCATCGAAGCAATCGATGTAGTTGATGTACGCGAAGTTGCCGACCCACTCGTCGATGCCCACGAGGTTGAAGTTCGTAGCACTGATGAAGTAGATGGGCTCGGTGTTGCGGTGGAAGAACCGGCGGATGTCGGAGATGCCGTGCAGCGTCCCGCGCTTGCGCCTGGCGATGTTGCTGGTCAGCGGCTTGGCCTTGGCCAGGTCGATCGGCTTCGTCGTGACGGTGGTCATCGGTCCCCCAAGCGAGTGGTGTGTGGGCTCAGGCCCGCAGCACGTGGTCCTCGAACACACGCAGGCCGTACGTAGGGTGATAGCCGTGGATCTCTTTGACGTCCAGTGCGAGCAGGTACGCGATGATCTCAGCGCTGAAGACCTGCCCGGGCACGAGGATCGGGAAGCCCGGCGGATAGGGCGTCACGAACGCCGCGGACACGAGCTCTTGCCCGTCTCGGATGCGTTCGAGCAGCTCGCGATCGAGCCTGACCCACGACGTGTTGTCCTCGTCGTATGCGAGGAAGAAGGCCTTGCGTAGGTCGCCCTCGGGCGTGTCGCCGCCGTCGCGGAAGGCGTCGTGGAAGCGGCTGAAGTTTGGCAGCGGCGGGCCTTCGAGCAACGAGTCGACCTTCTGGGTGTGCAGGTTGAGGCCTGCGGCGCTCTCGGTGCTCAGGTTGTCTTCTACGCGACGTGAGATGTCGGCCAGCGTCTCGACGAGATAGGCGATATCGCCGCGCGTCGTGCCGATGTTGGGCATGAAGAGCGCCGTGTTGCGCGATGTCTTGTTGATCTGGATGTCGTAGCGATCCATGAGCATGTGGCGGAGCGTGTCACCATCGAGCCCCGTCGCGCCAACTTCCAGCGTCACGCGCGTCGGGTCGAGCGTGAACTCGTCCTCGCGCCACGCGGCGTCCATCGTGCCCCAGCCGTGCTCTGGCTTGTAATAGAACTCGAGCCCACTTGGCCGGTGCTGGGCGGGGATCATGTCGGCCGGACGCAGAACACGGAAGAACCGCGAGATGTCCGGATGCTCATTGACGCGCTTGCGGAGCGTCATGGCGAGGTCGATGGTCTTCTCGACCAGCTCGTAGCCCTCGAGCTCGACCTGTCGCCGACCCACATCCAGCGAGGCGATGATCTGGTAGTTGGGCGATGTCGACGTATGGGTCATGAACGCCTCATTCATCGCCGCCGCCGCTTGCTGCTCAAAGTCCTCGTCGTAGACGTGGATCATCGAGCCCTGACGCATGCTCGTGAGCGTCTTGTGTGTCGAGTGCGTGGCATAGACGCGCACGCGGACCTCCATTGGGTCGGCCATGGGCCGGTCGGCCGATTGATTCGCGTAGTTGATGCGATGCTCGCTGCTGCGGTACATCCTGCGCAACGCCGCTGCGGCGTCCATGGCCGTGCGACGGCGGAGCGTCGGGCTGAATCGCCCGTAAGCGAACCATGCCTCGTCCCAGAGGAAGATCATGTCGGGCTTGATGGCCAGCACACGCTCCATGACGCGGCGGGGGTCGTAGGTCAGCCCGTCGAAGGTGCAATTCGTCAGCACGAGCATCCGCACGCGGTCGAGCTTGCCCGCATCCTTGAGCGCGAGCAATTGACGCTCGATCTCCTCGATGGGCACCGCGCCGTACATGCTATATCGCTGCAGCGGGTACGAGTCGAGGTACACGGGCTGCGCGCCCGCGAGCACCATCGCGTAGTGGTGGCTCTTGTGGCAGTCGCGGTCGACCAGCACGATGTCGCCTGGCCGGACGAGCGCCTGGAAGACGATCTTGTTTGCCGTCGACGTGAAGTTGGTGACCAGGAAGCTCTGTCGTGCTCCGAACGCACGGGCGGCCGCCTCCTGCGCCTTGCGGATCGGTCCGCGCGGCTGCAGGAGCGAGTCGAGACCGCCGCTGGTGGCGCTCGTCTCGGCGAGGAAGATGTTGGGCCCGTAGAAGTCGTGGAAGTCGCGGGCCCAGTGGCTGGTGGTCATGCTCTTGCCACGCGCGATGGGCAGCGCGTGGAACACGCCCGTGGGCTTGGCGGCAAACCTGCGCAGTGCATCAAAGAACGGCGTCTCGTGCCGCTCGCGCACACCTCGCAAGATGCTCAGGTGCTGCTCCATGAAATGTTCGAGCCGATAAAAAGTCCGGCGAAACGCCGTGCCCATGTTGCCGGCCACGCTGTCGAGAGGTGTGTCGGTGACAAGGTAGAGATCCAATTCTGGACGCAGCTTCTTCAGGACGCGAGCCAGATGCACGCTCCGCTCGAGGCCGAAAGAGCTGGGCATTCGCTCGGCTTCGAACGCGTCCAGGTAACGGCGCAACGCGGGGTGCTTATTCTCGGTCTCGAAGGCAAAGTTGTACCGAAGAAACACCGCCTGGATCGTCGGGTTGAACAGGGCCGCGATAATCGCGTCTTGTGCGCTCGGCACCGTCACGACATCGTACACGAACTCGTCCGCGTCGCGTCGGCACGCGGCTAATCCGTCACGAAGCGTGTCATGGTCGTACGCGTCCGCACCGTCGACGAAGAGTACTTCGAAGTATGGTCGGCCGCGCACGAGAGCGCGTGCATCCTCGCCACTGCCACGCGGATCTTTCGATGCATCGTCGAACGCCGCACCGCCGCGGGCTCGGTAGGCATCTCCGACCAGCAGCCGGCCGACGGTCGCCACGCGGTCGGCGAGCTCGCCCGTCGCGCCCAACCCGTGCAGCCGCCGGAGTTCGTCCATGCGTGCCGGGCCGGGGAAGGCCCAGAACGGCTCGAGGTGATTGAGCACGTCGAGGCTCTGGCCAACGAGCGTTCTCGGCTCGCTCGCATCGCCGCCCGAGCGTGTCACCTCGCGCAGCCACGATGTACGCACTTGCAGCTCGTTCCACGTATCCATGCGCAGCTGGAACGCGCTGTACTGCCGCCCGCTCTGTCGCTGGCTTGGCGTCGCTTTGGGATCCACCTGGGTCATGCCACTGGGCCATTCGTCTCGGAGTCCGCCGGCACGGGCGTCGTCTGTTGATCCGGAATCGGAGGCAGCGTGTGCGGGTGGTGCTGGCCGAAGCCGATTCCCGCCTTGCTGCCGCGGGCCATCTTCTCCAGCGATCCCAGCGTGTCGAGGTACGCCGTCGTCGCGCTGCCGCGCGTGTACACGTCGAAGTCGACCTTGCGATCGCGGAAGCTCTTCAGCGGCTGGCCGAGGCCCTTCAGTCCGACCTCGCGCGAACGCCGAACGCGGTCGAGATCGATCTCGATGGGCAGCAGTTCCTCGTGGCTCCCCGCTTCGTAGAGCACATCACCCGTGGGGGCCACCATGATGGAGCGACCGTTGCCGCCATCGTTGATGCCGTTGATGTCGACGACAAACATCTGATTGATGACCGCGGTCGCGCGCGCGATCGAGAGCTCTACGTCGCGGTCCATTGTCGGCGTGAGCGTGGGGTGCAGCAGCACCTCGACGCCCATTGACGCAAGCGTGCGCGACGTCTCGGGGAACCACATGTCGTAGCAAATGCTGACCCCGAAGCGCCCGATGTCGGGGATGTCGAACACGCAGAACTCGGTGCCCGATTCGACGCCCGTCTCGTACGGCATGAAGGGGAACATCTTGCGGTACCGCGTGATGACCGTACCCTCGGGGTTGATCACGGGCGTGGTGTTGTAGATGCCCGTGTCGGTCTGCTCGTACAGCGAGCCGGGCAGAAGCCAGATGCCGTGGCGGGCGGCGAGCCGCTGGTAGTGCTCCTCGACCTCGCCGGGCAAGGGCATGGCGTGCCCGGTCCATCCACCGAATGTTGCCAGCTCGCTCACGACGACCATCTGCACCCACGGGTACAGGTGCATGACCATCTCGATGCGGTCGGTGATGTGCTCAAGGTTTGAGCGTCGGCCGGAGACCTTCAGTTGCAGGCCGGCGATGGCGAATGGGCGCATGGGTGCCTTTCTCTCAAGAACGAATCAGGAAGAGGCGTGCCGGGCGACGCTCTCGCACAGGATGTCCAGCCCGCGTTCGAGCTGCTCGTCCGTGATCACGAGCGGCACCAGCGTGCGGATGCAGTTTCCATGGACACCAGCCGCGATGATGAGCAGGCCCTTGCTCCGGCAGTCGTCGATGACGGCCTTGACCACTCCGGCCGCCGGTTTCGTCTGGTCGCCACCCTCGGACAGTTCGATGGCCATCATCGCGCCCAGGCCTCGCACGTCGGTGACGGCGGGCACGCGGTGCTGTAAATCGGTGAACCGCTGGTGCAGCGTCTTGCCGATTGCCTTGGCCCGACCGTTCAGGTCCATCGCCTCCATCTGGCCGATGGCCGCCAGCGATGCGGCGCACGCGACCGGGTTTCCGCCGTACGTGCCGCCGAGCGTTCCTGGATTGACCTTGTCCATGACCGACGACTTGCCGATGACGCACGCGATGGGCAGCCCGCCGCCCATCGCCTTGGCCCATGGGCTCAGGTCGGGCAGCACGCCGAAGTGGTCGTAGCCGGCCCACTCGCCCGTGCGGCAGAAGCCCGCCTGCACCTCGTCGAAGATGAGCACGATGCCGTGCTCGTCGCAGATCTTTCGCAGCCCTTCGAGGTATGCCTTGGGCGCGACCTTGAACCCGCCCTCGCCCTGCACGACCTCGATGATGATGGCCGCCACGTTCGACGCCGACACCGTGTCGGCGAAGGCGCGCTCGAGGCGGTGCAGCTCACGCCGAACGAGGTCGGCTTCGTCGATCGTCTCGCCCGGCAGCGGCGCGGGGAAGGGCAGGCGATAGACCTCCGGGGCAAACGGCCCGCAGCCCTGCTTGAGATGGACCTTGCTCGTCAGCGTCGCGGCCAGCAGCGTCCGGCCGTGGAACGCGCCGGTGTAGCAGATCACCGCGTCGCGGCCGGTGGCCTGGCGTGCGATCTTGATCGAGTTCTCGACCGCCTCGGCCCCGGTGTTGACCAGCATTGCCTTGGTCGAGTCGTCATCGTGCTCATGGTGGGGGAACAGTTCGACCAGCTTCTCGCACAGCGCGACGTAGGGCTCGTACGTCGCGACGTGGATGCACGCGTGCTGGAGGTTGGCGACCTGAGCGTTCACCGCATCGATCACCGCCGCGTCGCTGTGGCCCACGCTCATCACGCCGATGCCGCTGGCGAAGTCGATGAACTCGGTGCCATCAGCGTCGGTGATGATCGCCCCCGTGGCCGACGCCGCGGTCATGGGGCTGAGCATGCCCACGCCCTGGCACACCACGGCCTGGCGGCGTTCGACGAGGGCTTGGCCTCGGCTCTGGGCGGCCGAGGCTGATGAAGAACCGGAAGCGGTTGCGGACACGGGCGGGCTCCTTGGGTCGCGGGATCGGGAGGCGACCCAAGTGTATGCGATCCTCAACGAAACCCTACTGTTTCGACCCCGTGCGGCATCGAATTGGAGGCTTCCTCATGCGGACCCTGCTCGTGGTTGGTTTGCTGCCCGTGGTGCTCGTCCTCTCGGGGTGCTCACTCGTCTCCGGGTCGGCGGTGCGGGGGCCGAGGCCGACGTACTTCGCGGTCTCCAGTCGGGTCGAGCCCGTGTGGCAAGGCTGGCGGGACGACTCCATCGAGCATCTCAGGCTTCGGCTGTGGCTCATCGACGCCGCGGACTCGGCCGGGCTGCGGAACACGTACGACCCCAGGGTGAAGACCGTCTTCCTCAGTGGAAGCCTGGGCCACGAGCTTGGGTCGCGCATGCAGCCTGCCGGCCGCGACGATTCGCCGTTCGGTTCGAACCGGACGGTCGGCTTGCTGCAACACCTCGAGGACGAATCCGTGGAGGCGGTCCTGTTCGAGGGTGCCTGGGCTGTCTGGCCCGCCGGCCGGTACCACTACGCGGTGATGTACGGAGATCGTGGCGAGTTTGGCGCACTCTGGAGTGCTGCGGGAGGATTTGTGCCGTTCTCGATCCCACGCAGCATCCCCCCGCACCACTATGCCCCCTCTGGAGGATTGGTCGCTGTCATTCCGGGCGAGATCATCGTGGCCAGAACCGCCGATGGCCTACTCGCAATGGGATGGGACGGTCAGCCGATCGATGATCCCGGATGGCCCGATGGCTTCGAGGCCGACGCGGTGTACCCGGTTCTTGCGGACAGCGCGATCCTCTTTGTCCATCGTGAGGCAGGCGGCTCGCCCGAGTTGAAGGCCGGCGCCTCGATCTGGCGTCCGCACTCGGGCTTCCACCACATCACGAGCCATGAAGAAGGCTGGGTGCAGGGCCCATCGAACGCGTACTACGGATTCACCGAACGGCGCGATCGCGTGTACCGGCTCGAGTGGCCGGCCGACGAGAAGCCGACCGCGCGTCGAGTGCTGCCCGTCTCGGGGCTGTTCCGCACCGTGTCCTCGATATCGCCCGACGGCCGATTCGTGGTCTCTGGCAAGCCCGACATCAAGGGCGTACGGAACTTTGCGCGCTTCCACGAGAACTATGAGAGCCAGGACAAGGTCTGGCGCAACGTTTCGACGCGGACTTCGGGTGTTGTCGAGCCGATCTGGCTGCACCGTCGGTTCGGTGCGCCGAGCGAGATCACAGTCGTGCCCCGCCCAGACTGGATCCCGCAGCCCGAAGGCCTGTGATGGGCAACCGTTCTTTGGGGTGATGAAAGGTCGGCCGCGGTTCGATCACGCCGCCGGCTGGCACAATCCTCGCGCGCTGGTATCTTGGTTATAAGGACCAGTACCCATTTGTCCAGCGATGACTCGTAGAGGGAGCCCCGCCATGAGCAAGTTCGCCCATCGACTGGCCATCGTTGCCGGGACGGTTGTTGCCATCGCCGCATTGCCCCCGGTCGCGCACGCCCAGGTCGCCAGCAACGGAATCACAATCGTGATCGAAGATACCGAGCTGCTGCCGGGCGAGTCCACGAACATCCGAATGGAAGCCTACTTCGGCCCGCGCGATTACGCCGTCGCTGGCATCGCGACCTGGCTCTTCAGCTCCGCCGGGGCGCAGGGCCTCAGCGACCCGCTGGTGATCCCGCCAATGGAAGGCCCCGGCACGACGCCGGGCGACATCGGGGACACCGGTGTTCGCGGCATCATTGCCGGCCAGCTCAACTTCCCGGCCACGGCCGGCATCTACGCCGACGACTCCAACCCGATGCCGTTCTGGGAGGTGACGTACACCGCGCCGATCGACGTCGCGGCGCCCTTCGACGTTCTGCTTGAGAGTCGGACAAGCCGATTCGATGTCTACTTCGACCGCGGCAGCTCGAGCAGCGAGAGCCGCCTCGATGACTTCGCCGAGGGTGAGGGCGTGATCCGTGTCATTCCGGCCCCCGCCGGGGCACTCGTGCTCGCTGTAGCGCTCGGTATGGGCGCCCGCAGACGCCGGGACGCGTGATGGCTCGCTTTACACGCTCGCGATCGCTGCGGCCGCGTTCGCGTGCGCCACGCCCTCGTCGGGCCAGACGACGGTCGGCGGTGTCATTGACGAAGACACGACCTGGAGTGCGGGTGGGAATCCGTACATCGTCACGGACACTCTTGTTGCCACGCCGGACAGCCCGCAGGTCTTCATCGGAAACTCGGCGATCCAGTCAGGCGGAGCGGTCCGAGTGGAAGGGGGCGATGTTGATCTTGTGGCGGTGAGACTCGAACGCAAGATCGCCGGCGTCGATGGCGAACTGACGCTGTTCGACTTCCTCCGATTCCAGGGTGAATTCCAGGACGGCTGTTCCTGACGCCACCGACCGACGAGCTTTACTCGCAGCCCACATCAAACGCGTCCTGGAACGCGAGGAAGTCGAAGAGCGTCAGCCGCCCGTCACCGTCGATGTCGGCGGCGGGGTCTCCATCCTGGAATAGGTCCTGAAACGCGAGGAAGTCGAATAACGTCAGCTGGCCGTCGCCGTCGATGTCGGCCGGGCAGTCTTCGATCACGCAGCCCCACCGTGCGATATTGCCGGCTGCAAACGGCCCTGCGAACTGGAAGCCGCCCGCTGCGAAGAGCCCGTCGCCGAACGGGTCGGCCACCATCCCGCCAACGCCGGGAACGGTGCCGCCGGAGATGCCATCGCCGACCGACTCCCACCCATCGCCATCGAGCACCGCCAGCCCATTGGCCGGCTGAGAGCCCGAGAGGAAGAACGTGCCGCCGGCATACAAACGCTCACCATCACCGGCGTCCGCTACCAGCAGCGACGCCACCGTGTTGTCGAATCCGTCGCCGACACCCTCGAACGATGTGCCGTCCCATCGCGCGATGTTCGGCCCCACGGCCCCGCCCGAGGCCGGCTGTGCATCAAGAAAGTTCCCACCGATGTACAGCGCATTCGCGCGACCATCGTCATAGATCGCCAGCGAGTTGCCGCGGGGGTTGTCGCCACCGCTGAACCCGGAGCCCACCGGCTGCCAGCCGCGCACTGCATCCAACCTGGCAAGGCCTCGTCCACGCCCACCCGCGACATCAAACGCACCCGTCGCGTAGAGGGCTTCGCCCGATCCGTCATCCCACACGATTGCGTCGTTCGCCGAGCCGAAGAGATTGCCGCCGAACGCGACCCACGCCGTGCCGTCCCACGCGGCGACGGCCGGCGAGTCGAGACCGCCCGCCTCGGTGAACGTACCGCACACGATGAGCAGGTCCCGCCCGTCGAAGTCGATGGCGCGCATGCCCAGGACCTGGCCGTCGATGCCGGTGCCGAGCGGGTGCCAGCGATCGCCGTCGAAGCGCGCGATGCTGGCGATCGGCTCACCGCCAGCCTCGGTGAATCGCCCGCCGGCGTACAACTCGCCGTCGAACACCGCGATGGCGTTTGCGCCAACGATCGCCCCCGAGCGTCGCAGCCCATCGCCGCCGAAGGCCTCCCACCCGCCATCGGGTGTCCACGCTGCCACGCCACCCACCGGTACGCCACCGGCCGAAGCGAAAGCGCTGGAAACGATGAGCTTGGGCTCCGCCCCATCGAGCACGGCGATCCCCTTGCGCACGCCGCGATCAAGGCCGGGCGAACCGATGGCCTCATCCCAATCGGGCAGGCATTGGCCTTGAGTCGATGTCACTACGAGGGCGGCAGCAGCCGCGACGCCAGTCCAGTGTTCTGGGCTTAAATTCATGCGTCCAGCATACAAGATCCCGTCGTCCGACGCAAGACCTTTTGAGGTTCGCCGCGTCCGACTACCGCGAGAGTTCTTCGATCCGCTCTCGCAACACGCCAAAGGCACGCTTAGGCCTGGCTTCGGGCGTGCTCTCCACGATGCCAGTCGGCCCGAAGATCTCCGCGATGTTCGCCGCATAGCACACCGGCAGCCCCTCGGCCAAGATCGCATCGACAAGGTACTGCATGCCCGCCGGCGTGTGGTCGTTCAGCGTCCACAGGCTTACGGTGCGAAACCTGTTCTGACGCTCGAGCAGCGCCTCGACCAAGGCGTCGATGACCCGCGCTTGGTTTGCCTCGCCCGCGAGCGGGCCGAGGGTCGATGGGCGATCGGTCCAGCCCGTGGCCTGGCCGATTTCTTGGATGCAGATCAGCCTGTCACCCGAAACCGCGATCATCTCGTCGAGCATGGCGGGGATTGGGTTGGCACCAGTCGCGCGCCACAGCGGCAGCCCCTCGCCGAGGATCGTGCACGACGGATCGAGTTCGATCTCGTAGAAGTAGTTGTTGAATGTCGCGACATCGATGATCGGCATCAGTGCCGGGATCGACGCGTCCTCGGTGCCGGCGAAGACCACCGTGGTCGCCAGTCGGGGCTCGATGGCGTGGGTGCGATCGATAGCCGTTTGCACGAAGCCCGCGAACGAGTCGGCCTGCGCGGGCTCGTTCTCGTAGTAGCCGCCCGCCTCCTTGGCGAAGCCCAGCATGTACACGCCGCGGTCGACCATCTCGGGCACGATCGCGTCGAGCAGGTCGCCGAAGGGCCCGGTGATCCGCGGGTCGTCCCACCGGGCGCCCTGGGCGAGCAGGTCCTGCACGTACCGCGGCGCGGTCTCGACGCCGAAGCTATCGACGACCGTGATGTTGACGAACTGCCTCGGCGTGCCCTGGGCGATGCGTCGATCGAGCGCCTCGACCAAAGAGTCGACGTCGAACACGCCGGGCGAGGGCTCCAGATCGGCCCAATCGAGCAGGTGCCGGGAGCAGTCCATGCCCGCATCCACCAGCTCGGCGTAGCGATCCGCGACGGCGTCGGTTATGTCGGCCGGGAAGGCCTCGTAGGCCTCTTGGACATAGAGGTGGATACGTGGCCCGTCGAGCAGCGGCAATGCCGCCGGGTCGGCGTTCCGCTGCCACGACTGGGCGAGCGAGGCGGCGCAGAGCGTGGCGACAAGACTGGCTGCGAGGACCTTCGGCGTGCAGGGCATGACGGGCTCCTGGCTCGACGTTGCGACTTGGCTTGGCTGCTCGCGCGTTGTTCGCGAAACCGACCCGCCGCTTTCAGCCGCTGCCGCCGCCGAGGAGGAGCGACACTCGCTACACCAACCCCCAGCTCACGTACTTCACGCTCGTGTACTCGTCCATCACGTACTTCCCGCCCTCCCGTCCGAAGCCGGATTGCTTCACGCCGCCGAAGGGGGCCTGGGCGGTCGAGGGGGCCGCGTCGTTCGCGCCGATGATGCCGTACTCGAGCGCCTCGGCGGTACGCATGAGGCGTGTTGCGTTGTTCGTGTAGAAGTATGCGGCGAGCCCAAACGGTGTGTCGTTCGCGGCGGCGATCGCCTCGTCGTCCTTCTCGAACCGTGCGATGGGCGCGACGGGGCCGAAGGTCTCCTCGGTCGCGCAACGCATGTCGGGGGTCATGCCGTCGATGACGGTGGGGGTCCAGAAACGGTCGGCAAGGCCGTCGATCTTGGCCATGTCTCCACCAACGGGGATGCTCGCGCCCTTCGACCGAGCGTCCTCGACGTGATCGCGAACCTTCTCGATCGCACCGTCGTTGATCAACGGACCGATGGCAACACCCTCATCGGTGCCCCGCCCGACCTTCAGCTGCGAGACTGCCGCACTGAAGCGCTCCACAAACGCGTCGTAGATACCGGCCTGTACATAGAACCGGTTCGCGCAGATGCACGTCTGACCGGCATTGCGGAACTTGCACGCGACCGCTCCCGCTACCGCGCGGTCGAGGTCCGCATCATCGAATACAATGAATGGCGCGTGCCCGCCGAGCTCCATCGAGAGCCTCAGCAAGTTCTCGCTTGAGTTCCTCACCAGCAGCTTACCAACCGGAGTCGATCCCGTGAAGCTGAGCTTGCGCACGCGTTCGTCGCCGAAGAATGCATCGCCGATCCCCTGCGGCGGGCCGGTCACGATGTTCACCGTGCCCGAAGGCAGGCCGGCCTCGATCGCCAGCTCGCCGATCGCCAGCGCACTCAGCGGCGTGAGCTCGCTGGGCTTGATGACCGTCGTGCAACCCGCGGCCAGCGCCGGCCCGAGCTTACGCGTGATCATCGCGGCCGGGAAGTTCCACGGCGTGATGATCGCGCACACGCCCACGGGCTGCCGCATGACGAGGATGCGCTTGTCGGCCGTGTTCGCGGGGATCGTCTCGCCGTACATCCGAGGGGCCTCGCCCGCGGCCCACTCCAGGAACGCCGCCGCGTAGTTGATCTCGCCCTTGGCCTCGGCCAGCGGCTTGCCCTGCTCGGCGGTCATGATGGCCGCCAGCCGATCCGCGTCGCGGTGCATGAGCTCGGCCAGACGCGCGACCAGCTTGGCCCGCTCACCCGCCGGCCTCGCGGCCCACGGCCCGAACGCCGCGTGGGCGGCATCGATGGCCCGCCTCGTCTCGGCCTCTCCCACGCTGGGCACCGAGGCGATCACCTCGTCGGTCGCCGGGTCGGCCACCTCGATCGAGGCTCCGTCATCGGCCGCGATCCACCGGCCGTCAATCAGATTCTGTGTTTGGGCATCCGCGGGGAAGGTCATGGTTCTCGGCCTTTCTGGGCGATGGAGTAGGCGTGCGGAGGCGATGGTATGGGCGATCGACGCCCTGATGGCTCCAAGCCGTTCTATATATGATCGGATCAGAGGGAACAGCCAACCATCTTTCCATCCATTCTCCCGGATGAACGGATATACTGATCCATGCGAAGCCCAGACCCGCTGTCCTCAAGCCCCTTCGCCAAGGCCCTGGCGAGCCGAGTGCTCGTGCTCGATGGTGCGATGGGCACCAGCCTGTACAGCCGCGACCTGACCGTCGAGGGCGACTACTGCGGCTGCGAGAACTGCACGGACATCCTGGTGGATACTCGTCCGGACGTCGTCCAGGAGATCCACGAGAGCTTCCTTGAGGTCGGTTGCGATTGTGTGGAGACAAATTCATTCGGCGCGAACACCCTCGTTCTCGGTGAATTCGATCGCAGCGAGTATGCGTACGAGTACTCGAAGCGATCCGCCGAGATCGCGCGAGCCGCGTGCGACAAGTACTCGACCGTAGAGAAGCCGCGTTTTGTGCTCGGCAGCATGGGACCGGGCACAAAGCTCATCACTCTGGGCAACACCGATTGGCCCACGATGCTCTCTTCCTACCGCGAGCAGGCCAAAGGACTGATCGATGGGGGAGTCGATGCGTTCCTCATCGAGACCTGCCAAGACCTGCTCCAAGTTAAGTGTGCGATCAACGCGTGCCTGCAGGCCCTCGAAGAAAAGGGCAAAACCACCGACGACATTCCGATCATGATCAGCGTGACCATCGAGCAGCAAGGCACGATGCTCATCGGGACATCGATCGAAGCCGCGGCCGCTGCTCTCGCCGGCTACCCGATCATCTCCCTTGGCCTGAACTGTGCAACCGGCCCGACGGAGATGGCCGAGCACATCCACTGGCTCGACAAGCACTGGGATCGCTCGATCATGGTCATGCCCAATGCCGGCATGCCCGTACTCGTCGAGGGACGCACCGAGTACCCGCTCACGCCCACGGCGTTCGCCGAGGCGATCAAGAAGTACCTCGATACCTCTAGCGTCGGCATCATCGGTGGTTGCTGTGGCACGACGCCTGAGCACATGCGTGCCGTCGTCGAGCTGGTCGAAGGCCGGTCAGCGCCTCCACGAGACGAGATCGAGCCAGCCGCACCGTCGTGCACCAGCTTGTACGCGTCCACCGAGTACCGCCAGGATAACTCGTTCCTGATCGTCGGCGAACGCTGCAATGCGTCGGGCAGCCGGAAGTTCAAACGCTTGCTCGAAGAAGAAGACTGGGACAGCATCGTCGCGATGGCCAAGCAGCAGGTCCGCGAGGGATCCCATGTCCTCGATCTCAACGTCGACTACGCAGGTCGGGATAACGCACGTGATATGCGTGAGGTCGTAATGCGCCTCGTCCGCCAGGTCGATGCTCCACTGATGATCGACTCGACTCAGGTCGCCACGCTCGAGGCGGGGCTGAGCTGCGCTCCGGGAAAGTGCATCATCAACAGCGCAAACTTCGAGGACGGCGAAGAGAAGTTCGACGAGATCTGCCGCCTCGCCAAGACCTACGGCGCCGCGCTCGTCATCGGCACCATCGATGAAGACCCGGAGGCCGCCATGGCCCGCACCGCCGACCGCAAGGTCGAGATCGCCACCCGCGCGATCGAGCGTGCGATGCAGGTCCATGGGCTTGCCCAGTCGGACCTGTTCATCGATCCGCTGGTGCTGCCGATCTCGACGGGCATGGACGACGACCGGCGCAGCGCCCTGGAGTTGGTGGAGGGCACACGGCGCATCGCCGAGGCGTTCCCCGAGGTCCAGATCACCTGCGGCCTGAGCAACGTGAGCTTTGGGCTCAAGCCCGCCGCCAGGCAGGTGCTCAACAGCGTGTTCCTCGACGAGCTCGTGAAGGCGGGCATGACCAGCGCGATCGTGCACGCGAGCAAGATTCTGCCGCTGGCGAAGATCGAGGACGACCAGAAGCGCGTCGCGATGCACTTGGTCTACGACAAGCGCGATACGAGTGTGGGTGGCACCGGCTTGCCGAAGGCCGATGAGGGAGTCGCCGTTGCCTGACGCCGACGCGAACAACCCGAGCTACGACGCGACCTACGACCCGTTGCAAGCCTTCATCGAGCTGTTCAAGGACGTGGACAGCGTCGGCAGCACGGCCGAGCAGAAGAAGGACCTCACGCTCGAAGAACGCCTCCGCGCCCACATCATCGACGGCGAGAAGGAAGACCTGCACGGCTGCCTCGACCAGGCGATGGAGCAGTACAAGCCGCTGGAGATCGTCAACGACCACCTGCTCGACGGCATGAAGACCGTCGGCGAGCTCTTCGGCAGCGGCCAGATGCAGCTGCCCTTCGTGCTCCAGAGCGCCGAGGTCATGAAGATGGCCGTCGCGCACCTCGAGCCGCACATGGAGAAGGTCGAAGGCGAGGGCAAGGGCAGCATCGTGCTGGCGACCGTCAAGGGCGACGTGCACGACATCGGCAAGAACCTGGTCGACATCATCCTGAGCAACAACGGCTACACCGTCCACAACATCGGCATCAAGCAGACGCTGCCGCAGATCATCGACGCGTGGAAAGAGACCAAGGCCGACGCGATCGGGCTGAGTGGGCTGCTGGTCAAGTCGGTGACGGTCATGGAAGACAACCTCAAGGAGATGACCGAGCAGGGCATCGAGGTTCCGGTGATCCTGGGCGGCGCCGCGCTCACGCGGCATTACTGCGAGAGCCACCTGCGCGATCTCTATGCGGGCAAGGTCTTCTACGGGCGCGACGCCTTCGAGGGCCTGCGCACGATGGACATGCTCAAGGCCGGCGAGACGGCGGTGCTGGACACCGAGATCGAGGAACGGCTCGGGAAGCGGTCGGACGCGCAGAAGGTCATCGCCGAGGCCCGCGCAAAGCAGGCCAACCAGCAGGACGCGTTCGCCGAGTCGAAAGCGTCTGGGGCCGCAACAGCCGAGCGCGTTCGCAGCGATGTAGCCATCGATATCGATGTGCCCGTCGCACCGTTCTGGGGTTCGCGCGTGGTCGAGGGGCTCGGCCTCGACGAGATCTACCCGTTCATCAACCCCATCGCGCTCTTCCGCGGCCAGTGGCAGTTCAAGAAGGGCTCGATGTCTCCACAGGAATACGACGCCTTCCTCGAGGACACGGTCGAGCCCGTCTTCGACCGCATGAAGTCGCAGCTGCGCGACAACGGCGTGCTCCAGCCCAAGGTGGTCTACGGGTACTGGCCGTGCCAGGGCGATGGCGACGACCTCGTCGTCTTCGATGCCCAAGACCACGATCGGGAGATCGAGCGATTCCGATTCCCGCGTCAGGCCGACAAGAAGCGGTTGTGCATCGCCGACTTCTTCAAGAGCGTCGAGAGCGGCCAGAAGGACGTGCTGGGCCTGACGTGCGTCACGATGGGCGATGACGTGAGCAAGCTCGCCAAGACGCTGTTCGACGCGAACGACTTCACCGAGTACCTGTACGTCCACGGCATGGGTGTCGAGTGCGCCGAGGCGCTGGCGGAGCTCTGGCACAAGCGGGTGCGTGCCGAGCTTGGCATCGGCGGCGACGACTCGCCGCGCATCCCCGAGCTCTTTCGGCAGAAGTACCGCGGCAGCCGCTACAGCCCGGGTTACCCGGCGTGCCCGGACATGAGCGACCAGGACATCATCTGGCGGTTGCTCGAGCCCGAGCGCATCGGCTGCGTGCTCACCGAGAACTGGCAGATCGACCCCGAGCAGAGCACCAGCGCCTTCGTCGTGCACCACCCAGAGGCGAAGTACTTCAACGTGTGAACCGGTGCACTGGGCGTACCGTTGGCCATGCCGGGCGATCATCGACCCTATCCAGCTCCGCGAAGCCCGTGGGTGATGGCCATGTGGTGGTCGAAGCTGCTCTTCGCCCACTGGCCGGTCGATGCCGAGTTGCTCCGGCCGCACATCCCCCCGATGCTCGAGGTCGACACGTTCGACGGCTCCGCCTGGATCGCAATCGTCCCGTTTACGATGACGGGTGTGCGAGCCCGACTGACGCCCGCCTTGCCCGGTCCGGGCGCGTTCCACGAGCTCAATGTCAGGACATACGTCATCCACAAGGGCGAGCCCGGCGTGTGGTTCTTCAGCCTTGATGCGGCCAACCGACTCGCCGTCGAGACCGCCCGGCTCACGTTCCATCTCGCGTACTTCAACGCAAGGATGTCGTTGCGCGAGCAAGGCGGCTCGATCGGCTACGAGAGCGCTCGCACCGACCAACGCGGCCACAGCGCCCGGCTCGACTGCTCGTATCGCGCGACTGGCGACTTCGCCATTCCCAAGCCGGGATCGCTCGAGTCATTCCTGACCAGTCGCTATCGCTTATTCGCCAGCGAGCTCCCTCCGCGTGAGCCGAGGCGTGTGTGGGTAGGCGAGATCGACCACGAGCCATGGCAGTTGAGCCCCGCCGAGTGCGAGGTTCGCGACAACACGATGTGCGAGTCGCTCTCGATTGAGACGCCGATCGATGGGGCCCACCTCATGGTGGCCAAGGCGTTGCACGTGCACGCGTGGTGGCCCAAGCGCGTGGAATAGATGGGCTAGCGCAGCGCCGTCGCCGCCGGCCGACCGCGAGCCAGATCGAATACGGCTCGGAATCGACGGTCTGTACCCTCGCGGTGCAGGGCGTAGCTGATTACCGCACCGGGTCGGATCTCGATGGTCCAGATCGTGTCCTCGGCACCGTCTTGCAGCAACGCGGTGAATTCGTCGGCATAGAAGTCCTGTGAGACCGCCGTCCCGCCCGCGCGCGTCGCACCGCCGTAGCCATCGGGCATGCCCTCGCGGCCGCCGTGCGTGTGGGTGAGCACCAGCCGCCCGTCCTGGCGAGACATCTTGAGCTCTACCCAAGCGTCGCTACCGATGATCACGGGCATCGTGATCTCGCTCTCGTCGCACTCGCGCACGTGCAGCGTGATCGGCCGATCGCCAAACGTTGGGCTGCTCGTCGTGTCGGTGATCACGCGACCGGGGTAGGTCTTGCCGCACAAGGCAGAAACGCTGTTCCAGAATTCGTCCTGCGGCAGCACCTCCGGCTTGCTCGCGCAGCCACCGATGACGAGGCCAAGCGCAACCAGCAACACCGCCACAACGCCGCCCCGGGCAACGCGCTTCGTTCCGGCCGATAGGTACCTGATCGCATCCTGGGCCATGTCGCATGATACGGTTTTTGCCATGGCCTCGTCCCGCTCGCTTCCGGTGCATCCATCACGGAGGTCGTGCGAACCCGTACTCATGGGTGTTTGGAAACCACAACTTTTTGGTGACGTCTCGATCACGCGAGGTCCAATCCGTCTTCGCTCGGCCTTCACGCTCATCGAGCTCCTGGTGGTTGTGTCGATCATTGCGCTGCTGATCGCGATCGTGCTGCCGGCCCTCGGCGAGGCCCGAAAGGCCGCCCGTCTGGCGTTGTGCATGAACAACATGAAGCAGATGGGCTTCGCGACCGGCACCTACGCGGCCGACTTCAAGGACCTGCAGTGGAGCTTTACGTGGCGCGGCGACGACGACAGCCGGCAGAGCCAGTACAGCGATCTGAGGCAATCCGGCAACTCATTGCAGGCGGCGAGGAACCAAGCGGTCGATATCCTGCGCCGCCGGGGCGCACGCGAAGACATGATCCGCATGCTGTCGTGGATCCCGCATGTCTACTACAGCCACCTCGTCGTGAACGACTATCTCGCCCAGCAGTTGCCCGAGGCGTCCGTCGTCTCGCCGGCCGATCGAGATCGCAAGAACTGGCAAGAGCGGCCAACCGAGCTCTTCGACAACGGCTTCTGGCTCCCCCGCCAGCCATCGCCAAGCGACCCCAGCAACCATCGATACCCATACAGCTCGAGCTACGAGCTGGTGCCCGCCGCCTACGACCGAGCATCGCAGCCCGGCGAGAGGGTGCGGCAATCGACCGCGGGGCACTACTTCTACATCGCTCCATTCAACGCGCGACTCGGCGGGGTGGTGCTGACCAGCGTGGCGTTCCCTTCCCAGAAGGTCCAGATGCATGACAGCGAAGGCCGGCACTTTGGCAAGCTCTCGCCGTGGATGGGCTACGACATCTGCCGCCAGCCCGTGCTGACGTACGACAGCGCGGTCACGATCAAGATCAGCGCCGACTACAACCCGGGCTGGAACCCCGGCATACCCGAAGATCCCGCACCCTTTCCGGTGCTCTACCGGCCGCAGGCCTGGGAATCGCCGACACTCAACGGCGAGCCGTTCGAGGCGACCAACGGCAAGGTCCGCTGGACCCGCGGCGGTTTGCTGGGTGTGGACTTCGGCGGCTCGGAGATCGACACGGGGCAAGGCCCGCCGCGATAGTTGGTGTCAGTTCCCAAGCAGGGACGCGCCCAACCGGCTCACCCGGTCCCGCCCACGGTTGATCCCCGTCGGCTGGAAGCTGAAGCCCACGGTGGTATCGCCGGTGATGTCGTTGTAGGTCAGGCGTGCGGTCAGGATGAGGTGGGGCATCTCGCGGTTGACGCGGATAGTCCCGCTCTGGAATTCGCCGGCCCGCTCGTTGTACACGCCCAGTGCGCCCAAGCTGTAGCGATCACCAAGCTCGTAGTCCGCGCCGGCATTGATGTACGTGTCCTCGCTATACCCCAATCGGCGCAGCTCGGCGAAGAAGCGCATGTCAGGCAACTGCGAGATCTCGACCCCGACCACACCCTCGGCTGTCCGATTCGACTCCAGGTCGTAGATGAACTGCCCCGTCACGCCCACGGCGTCGGTCAGCCTCCAGGCAACATCGAGGTCGAAGAAGTCGCCGAGCTGGCTGCGCTCGGGGTACGCATCGAAGAATCGGGGCGTGCGATCCGCGTCGGGACGATCCTCGCCGGCGAACACGAAGTGCGCACCGACGCGCAGCACATCAACGGACTCGTACCCACCGAGCGAGCCGCGCATGGTCTGGAAGGTCTGGTCGACGCCGAACCGAACCGCCGGCCCGCGCGCGAAGTCTTCAACATTCTCGTCGTAGACCGGGATGGCGCCCTGGGCCACCGTGCCGTCGCCGTACCACACCGTGGCGTTGGGCTCGATGACGTGCCGCATGCGGTACAGGTCGAGCGCGGGCAGGTCGATTCCGTTGTACACGCGTGTCAGCTCGGTCGAGAAGCGGGTACCCACCGCGCCGCTGGCCACCAGCGAATCGGCATCATCGCCCGTAACGGCGCTGAAGTCGTCAAAGTCGGTGTCGTACGCGGTGAAGCGGCCGGTCACGAACGGCTGGACGCGGAGCGCGCCGACATCGAACTGGGTCGAGACGTCGTGCTGCGTGGTAAAGCGGAATACCTCCGACTCGTCCAGGCCCTCGGCCCGAAGCCGGTCGCCCGGGCTCTCGCTGGGCGAGATTCCCAGGGCCGCCTGAGCGCGCCGGTTGTTCACAAACCCCAGTTCTTCGGCCGTCGGCTCGGTGAAGCTCAGCCTGAGCAGCCCAACCCGGCTGTCGCTGCTGTACGTCACCAGCCCGCCGAGCAGGCTGTCTCCCGTGCGTGCGTAGCGAAGCTCGGGCAGCCGCTCGGTCGCATAGCCCCGCGACCGGAGCTGGTAGTCGCTGATCAGGAAGTCGTTGGTCTGCACGTTCGCGCCAAGCAACAGCATGCTCTGCTCGTCGATCCGTTGCAGGCTCGCGCCGGTCATGGGCTCACGCCGCGTCCAGGTCATGCTGGGGAAGAACGCGCCAACCACGTTCTCGTCGCTGAACCACGACGCCTCGGCCCGCAGCGTCCACTCGTCGTTGATCTTGCCGAGGTGCTCGAACATCGCCACGGTGCGGTTCTCGCTGTCGCGATCGATGCGCGCACCCGTTGGCAGCAGGTCACGGAACGTGTCATTGATGACGTTGTAGACGAAGAGGTTTCCCGATCCGCCCGCACGCCCGTTCCATCGGAGCTCGCCGCCCAGCGCCGGCCCGCGGCGGAAGTACGCATCGATCAGGAGGTCGAGATCGACACCCGCAGGCGCATCCGCCCCAACGAGCGCGAAGCCGTCCCAGGTCGTGCGCACGACCTCGCCGTGGCGGTTGCCGGTCTCGAAGCCGATGTTCCGCAGCGGGATCTGGGCCGGGTCGCCGACATAGATCGGCCAGTACAAGAACGGCACATCGCCCGCACGGAGCGTGAGGTTACGCGCGTCGGCGACGAGCCCGCTGCCACCGCTCGAATCGTCCTCCAATCGCAGCTTCAGCGTGCTCGCGCCCAATGCCAGCAACGGCCGGAAGAACCCGGTCGTGGTCACCCGCGCACTCGTCGCCGTCAGCTCACGCAGCGAACGCTGGCGGATCTCGCGAGCACGGATGTAGATCGGCACCGGGCTGCCGGCAGGGTCCGCACGGAATACGGCGTCCAGCAGCAGCGCCCGATCGTTCGCGAGGTCGTAGTACACGCGCGGCGAGCGGACTCGGAACCGATCGACGATGGGCTGCCGCCCGCCTCGCTCGCGCTCGATATCGGCGACGACCTCGCCCTCGAGGTACACGCCCATGACATCGCCGGCATCGAGCCTCGGCGTGCCGACGAGTTCGGCCTTGTGGAACACCACCGCGTCCTGCGCGGAGAGCTGCGCCCGACGACCGCCGTATACGTCGTCGAAGACGATCACCACCGGGCCGCGGAGCACGACGGCGTAGGGCGGTGAGCCATCGCTGCCGTCGCCCAGGCGGACCTGCTCGATGCCCGACGCCGCGAAGCTCACGCGGCCACGCATCGGCAGGATGGGCTCGCGGGCCTCGAAGGAGCCCAGCCGCTCGCGGGCCAGGTCCAGCACGCCGCGCAACGCCGCGTCCTCGGCGGCGAGCTCGTCGGCCGTGACCTCGGGCAGCGCCAGACCGAGCGCATCACGCAGGCGATCGGCGAACAGCCGCTCGGCGACGACGACGGATTGCGCCGCCATCGAGCCCGCCTCCGGTTCGGAGCGTTCCAGCACGATGGCCGAGAGGTCGAGCCGCGCCCCGGGCGCCAATCGGCCCTCGATCGGCACGACCGGGCCCGAGATGCCCACGCCCGGCGCGCTGGTGGGCATGAGCGCGTCCTCGAGCAGCAGGTAGAACTGGTGCCCGCGGCCGCCCTGCAGCGGCTGGATCCACGCGTGCAACCGCCGGGCCCGCAGCTCCAGCGTGCCCAGCGTCATGCGCACGTCGCCCTCGAGCATAAGCCGCTGGGTCGGCGGCGCCCCCGGGATCGCCGCGACGCGGCCCCACGCCCACGCCCGCTGCCCGGCCAGCTCCATGGCGTCGGCGGCCTGGCCCACCTCGGCCGCAGGCAGCACGATGCCAGCAAAGCCCTCGCCGGTGACGGCGAGCGGGTCGATTTCGAGCTGTAAGGGATCGATGGCGCGTTCCTGAGCCCACGCGAGCGAGCACAGCGGCCCGATGAGGAGCGTCAGGAGCACCAGGATTGCGGTCGGCGGCCGTGCCATCGGCCGAGTCTAGGGGAGCGCGCCGGCCCGGCCCGTGCTCGGCCAGTGCTCGATGTCGTGAACGCGTCTTACCCGGCCTGCTGGCTCGGCCCCGTCGCCGGCGCGATCTGCCCAACGACCTCGTTCCCCGGCACGCCGAGATAGATCGTCTGCGTGCTCGTAAAGCTGCTGTAGCGCGGGCCGGCGTCGGTGTTGCCGGCGCCCGCGGCGGGCTTGACGGCGCGCATGCGGTAGCCGACCTGGGCGCTGCCGGCGGGCACGCCCGCGTCGCTG
>CALCCF010000047.1 GCA_937899905.1 uncultured Phycisphaeraceae bacterium | reverse complement strand
ACCGCCTTGATGCGCTCTTCGAACTGGCCGCGGTACTTCGTGCCGGCGACCATCATCGCCAGGTCGAGCACGACGATGCGCTTCTCGTGCAGGATTTCCGGAACGTCGCCCGTGATGATGCGCTGGGCCATGCCCTCGACGATGGCGGTCTTGCCAACGCCGGCCTCGCCCAGCAGCACGGGGTTGTTCTTCGTGCGGCGGCACAAGATCTGCACCACGCGCTCGATCTCCTTCGACCGGCCGATGACCGGGTCGAGCGTGCTCTCCTTGGCCAGCTCGGTCAGGTCACGACCAAAGCTGTCGAGCGCCGGCGTGCGGCTCTTGCCCTTGCGGCCCTCGCTGGTGCTACCACCAGAGACGCCCGCGCCGGCGAAGCCCTCTTCGCTGCCGCCGCCCTCGCCCGAGGCCCCGAGCAGGTTGAGCACCTCCTCGCGAACCTCGTCGAGCTTCAGGCCCAGGTTGCGGAGCACCTGCGCCGCGACGCCGTCCTGCTCACGCAACAGCCCGAGCAGCAGGTGCTCGGTGCCGACATAGTTGTGGTTGAGGCTCCGCGCCTCTTCGATGGCGTACTCGATGACCTTCTTGGCGCGCGGCGTCTGTGGCAGCTTGCCCATGGTCACCATCTCGGGACCGGCCTTGACGAGCTTCTCGACCTCGAGGCGGACCTTGCGCAGGTCAACGTCGAGGTTCTTGAGCACGTTGGCGCCGACACCCGAGCCTTCCTTCACGAGGCCGAGCAGGATGTGCTCCGTCCCGATGTACTCGTGGTTGAGGCGTTGGGCTTCCTGGTTGGCAAGGCCCATCACCTTGCGTGCTCGGTCGGTAAACCGTTCAAACATGCCGCACCTCCAAAGGCTGATCCGGACAAAATCCGTCCAGCCGGCTCCCGGGGCCTTGGAGCTCCCCGGGCTGTGGCCCAAACCCATCGGACACCAAGTCGTCCGAGCATCGGCCCATTCCGGGGTATCGGTTGCACGGACCGTGCCAATTGGCCAATCCGCCCGCCCCGGTGCGCAGTGTCCGCCAGTTAGGCCCCAGAACCCATCTCAGGGCCGTTGCCACCCAAAACGCTGGGTTCTGGGCGGCTTCCGGCGGGCCCGAGCCAGGATCCCCTGCCGCATCGGCAGGGCTCACAGCCCGAGCAGGTATCTATACGTGGGATTACCGGTCCCGGGTCGATCGGTTCGCCAGCCGAGGGTCGGCGACGATCTCAATAGGGATGACCCGTTCATCTTCCGAACCGTCGGCCAGATCCCGCAGGATCACCTTCAGCTGATACCGCCCCACCGTCAGCGAGGACGGCAGATCGATGACCGTGCCGAGGTAGACCTCGGTGCGAGGCCGATCGCTGCGGATCGCCACCCGCTCCTCGGGCCGCCGCCAGGCCAGCATCGAGCCCCGCTCGTTGAACAGCCGCAGCTCCAGCCCCAGCCGCACCTCGACGGCCCCGGGGTTCGACGCCGTCCCCGAGCTCTCCGGGTCGGCCGTGGGCGTGCTGACGAACCTTGAGGGCTCGGTGTACAGCAAGACCCGGTTCGATCGGCCGGCCAGGAACGCATTGCTGTAAAACGGCCGGTACGCCGCGAAGCCGTAGATGTCCGTGGCCAGTGCGGCGTCGCGGATACGCACCGGCAGCACTTCGGCGAGTTCGAGCACGGCTTCTTCAATAGCCGTCCCGGCGCGCTCGGGTGCGTCATAACGCTCGCCGCTCGCGATCGCTTCGAGTACCGGCTCTAAGGCTTCGAACATCTCTCGTTCGGCCGGGCTCAGCGCCTGCGAAGGCCGCGACCCATCATCGCGATCGGCGTACAGGCGCAGCAACCGGGCCATCATCGACGCGGCCAACGCTCGATCGGCATCGCCCTGATCGTCCTCGAACCGTTCGAGCGCCGCCTCGATGGGATCGATGACGGGCGCAGCTTCGATCTCGGCCGCGGGCGTTTGCTGCTCGGTCGGCGCCGGCTCGACCGACTCGGTGGGCTCTTGGTCTGACAAACCCGACTCGTCTTGCTCGGCCTGCGAAACCCGCGCCGAGGGAGGCTGCCACGGATCTCGCGGCGTGGACGCCTCAGTGCCCGCCGGCGTTCGCGGCAGCGGGCGCCCTTGCGTCAGCAACTCGGTCAGGTCATCGGCCGAACGCCGCGCAGCCTCGGCGAGCGACAAACCCCCGGTGGTCTCTTCCGATCCACCGCCAGCCACACGCGAGGGATCACTCGGCGTGCCAAGGTCCTCGAGCGCGGCGCTTGGAGCCGAATCGCGGGTCTCGGTCGGCGTTGCACACGAAGCCACCAACCCAAAGAAGGGAACGAGCGCGACGGACCATCGGCGTGTACTGCGTTGCACGGGTCGCCTCCTGCGACATAGGCCACGCCCGCGCGCGGCACAGCCGGGGACTCCGCCCCAGCGCTCTGTTAGCGCGTATCGGCCCGCCGGCCCAGCCCGCTTGCGATTTCGACGCACAGTGTCTCGAGCGTGCGGCGGCTGTGGGCCCCACGCTTGATCGCGGCGTCGGCCTCGCACGCCCGCTGGTGCAGCTTCGCCGCCCGCGCCGGCCCCAACGCACGAGCCGCACGGACCACCGCCCCACCGCGATGCGCGGGCCACAGCTTGAGCTTCTTGGCGATCGCGCCCTCGGGCGTGCCCGCACCGGCCATGCGAGCCGCCGTCGCAAGCACGCGCGTGAGATCAACGCATGCCCACATCGCCGGCACCGCCTGATCGCGCGGCGCGTTGCCCATCCACAACTCGATGTACGCGAGCGCGCGAGCCGGGTCACCCGAGAGGATCTCATCCTGCAACGGCCAGGGCGTCTCCGCCTCACGCGTTGCGCGGACATGCGTCCGCACGAGGTCGATACCGACCTCGGGCAACTCCCCACCACTCTCGTCGGCATCGGTCGCCAACTTCGCCAGTTCGGCGTCCAGCCGAGCGAGGTCGACGCCGACCGAGTCAACGAGCAGCTGCGCGGCATCGGCCTTGAGCATCACCTTGTGAAAGCCCTTGGCCCGGCCCGTGGCCCACTGCGCCGCCTGCTGCGGACCCACGGCATCGCACGACATCACCTTGCCGACCTTCTCGACAGCCCTGTCGAGCCGTCCCGGACGCCAGGCCTCGGACCGCAGCACGAGCGTCACACGGTCGTCCGGCGCGTCGGCGTACTTCTCCAGGCCTGGCCGCGTGCTCTCGCGCACGAACTTGGCGGCGTTGTCCACCACCACCAGCTTGTGCACCGGCAGCAGCCCCGGGCTGCGACACTCGTCCAGCACGTCGGCCAGCTCGGCGGTCTCTCCGTCGAAGCGGATCGTGTTCAGATCGAGCCCGGTGGCCTTGCCCAGCGCCTCGGCCAGCCGCTCGAGGTAGTGCTGCCGCAGGAATGCGTCGGGCCCCTTCATGATCACCACGCGCTCGCTGCCGTCCGGCGGGGCGTTCTTCGCGGACTTGGATGGGGCTCGCTTGGCCATGCGGGGGCACGATATGCGACCGAGCCGCCCTTCCGGGCGTATACCACTGGCGTGCTGGTGCTCACGGTCATCGAGGGGCCCTCAAAGGGCAAGCGGTTCGAGCTCCCTGCCGACGAGCCGCAGATGCTCGGGCGGTCGAGCGAGGCCCTGCCCCTGGGAGACCAGGCCGTCAGCCGGCGCCACGCCGAGCTCACGCCCGACCGCGGCGAGTGGTACCTGCGGGACCTGGAGAGCCAGAACGGCACCCTTGTCAACGGCAACGCCATCAACGACCGCGTTCGCTTGCAAACGGGCGACACCATTACCGTCGGCCAGACCACCCTGGCCTTCGGTCGCACCAGCATCGTCGACGAGCTCGACATGATCGAGCTGCTCAAGCCGGGCGAGGTTGCCACGAGCGTGGACGCAACCCTAAAGCGTGAGGGCGACACATCGCCCGCCGAGCCGGCGCACAACGGCCGGGGCGCAACCGAGGCCGAGCGGCACGCGCTCGACCACCTTCGTGTCATCTATCAGATCACCGAGCTGGCGGCCAAGTCGTTCACGCGCGGCGCGCTCTTGCACGGCTTGCTCGAGCTGGTGTTCGAAGAGTTCCAGCCCGAACGCGGCGTGGTCATGCTCATCGACGAAGACGGCAAGCTCGCGCCCGGCGCTGTCAAGAACCGCGCGCTCATCAAGGGACGTGAAGACGATCGCATCCAAGTGAGCCGAACCATCTTGTTGCACGCGATGCGGACGGGCGAGGCCGTCCTGTCAACGAACGCGATGGCCGACCCGCGATTCTCCTCGGGAGACTCGGTGCACAACCTGCGCATCCGCAGCGCGGTGTGCGTGCCCGTCGAGCACCGCGCGACCGTGTTCGGCGCGATCTACATCGATACCTCGGCCAGCGATCAGACGTTCGACAACGAACAATTGCGTCTCTTGCACGCCGTCGGCCAGCAGGCCGGCATCGCGCTCTCGAATCTGCAACTCAACCAGGGCAAGCTGCAAACCGAACGACTCGCGGCGATGGGCGAGACCGTCGCGAGCCTGAGCCACTCGGTTAAGAACATACTTCAAGGTCTGAGCGGCGGCGCCGATCTCGTCGAGATGGGGCTTGATCGAGAGGATCTCGAGATCTCCCGCCAGGGCTGGAGCATCCTGCGACGAAACCTTGACCGCATCGCCGACCTGACAACGAACATGCTGGCGTTCAGCCGACAGCGTCAGGTGGAGATGGCGTTCGCGCCCCTGCGCCCGCTAGTCGAAGACTGCGCGCAACTGCTCGAGTCAGTGTGCGAACAGGCGGGCATTGCGCTCATTGTCGATGCCGAGGACGACGTACCGCCCGTGCCAATCGACCCCCCACTGATCCACCAGGCCGTGATGAACCTGCTCACGAACGCGCTCGAGGCGGTACCACGCGAACACGGGACCATCACCGCGCGCATCCACTACGAGGAGCCCGACTCGCGCGGGCCGGGCAGCCCGGGCGAGGCGCACATCATGGTGATCGATAACGGGCCCGGCATCCCCAAGGAACGCCAGGCCTCGATCTTCGAGCCATTCCAGACAAGCAAGGGCCTCAAGGGCACCGGGCTCGGCCTCGCGGTGACCAAGCGCATCGTCGAGGACCACCGCGGCCGCATCATGCTCAGCAGCGAGCCGGGCAAGGGCTCGACGTTCACGATGGTGCTGCCCGCCGATCCGGGCCGACCGATGGACCCCGCGGCAACGCGAGGCCCAGGACACCCCAGCCCGTAGCCGCTCCGTGACTGCTGAGGTTACTTCTTCTTTGCCGTGTACTGTCCGCGGCTCTTCTTGGTGAACACGTCGGTGTGCTTGATCAGGGTCTGATTGACGATCGTGCGAAAGTTGGGGCTCGTCGTCTTGTAGCCAGCGACCTGGACCGCTTCGGCAACCTCGGACACCCCCATGGTGGTGCCGCTCAGTACGGAGCGCAGCGCCTCGACGAGATTCGTGTCATTGCGATGACGCTTGCGCGAGCCGCGCGGCTTCGTGGGCTTCTTCTTCGTGGTCGTGCGTCCGGCGCGCGCCGCGGTCTTCTTCGCCGTCTTCTTCTTGGAGTGATTCCTGCCCTTGGTGCGGGAGCGATTGCTGCTGCTCTTTTTGGCGGGAGGTGCCGAGCCGAGTTCATCGAGCATCGCATCGATCTCGTCGATACGCTCGATCAGCTCGGCGCGCTCCTCTTCGAGTGCGACGGCTTCTTCGTGCCGGCGTTCGATTTCCTCATTCAACTCTTCAATCGAGAGATCATGGATCGAAACGGCGGTCGACTTCTTCTTACGAGGCATGCATGCTCCAGGAATAACGGATTACTCGGTGCGTCTTTGCCGGCGCAAACAGAACCGGCGAGCGGAGATGTTACCTCATCCGCCAGCTTATGTCACCTATTGGGGGGATCCGAGCAGTTTATGAGGATTCGAAACCAAGCCGGCTCATCAAGCCATCAAACTGTTCGAGCCCGAAGAACTCGATAATGAGCTTTCCTTTGTCACCGGTGGCCGCAACATCGATGCGGACACGTGTCTGCAGATGCTCGCCAAGCTTCGATTCAAGGTCTCGCAAGTTGGCATCCTGATCGGAGGATGTTGGTGAGGACGATCCGCCACTCGGCTCCGATTGCTTCTTGGCAAGATCCCGCACGGCCTTCTCGGTCTGTCTCACCGACAAGTGCTCCGAGACGATGCGCTCTACGAGTGCGCGTTGGTGTTCGGGATCCGCTATCGACGCGAGCATCTTGCCGTGGCCTGCAGAGAGCACGCCGTCTGCGATCATCGTGCGAACATTCTCGGGCAGTTCGAGCAAGCGCAAGAAGTTGGCAACACTCGATCGGTCGAGTCCCACTCGATCGGCGACGTCGGCTTGCGTCAATGAGAACGTGCCCATCAGTGTGCGGAACGCGTTCGCACGCTCGATGGGATTCAGATCGCTGCGCTGCACGTTCTCGATCAGCGCAAGCTCGGCCGACTGGCGATCATCCGCGTCGCGCACGACAGCGGGGATGGTCTCAAGGCCGGCCAATCGAGCCGCGCGCCAGCGGCGCTCACCGGCGATCAACTCGTGCACGCCGTCCTTCGCAGGCCGAACCACGATCGGCTGCATCACCCCCACTTCCCGGATGGACGCCGCCAGCTCAGCCAGGTCGCGATCGTGAAATCGCACGCGCGGCTGGAACGTATTCGACCGAATGTCATTCAGCTTAATATTCTGTATTTGTTCAGTATTGTCCGATAACCTTGCAGGTTCAACGGCAACCGGTGCTGGTGCCGAATCTTCGAGGAGGCTCGAAAGGCCCCTGCCGAGCTTGCGTGGTTTTTGGTTTGCCATGGCAGACTCTATCGACCGGGAGCGGGTGTTCCACGTGACACGCGGCTCAACGGCCGCTGCTGGAGCGCCGATGCTGGTGGGATGGAACGCGAACTCGCCGAGCCAGAGACGGCCCGCACGAACGACTCGATCGCCGCGGCGATCGCTCACGAGGTGAACAACCTTCTCACCCCGGTGATCGGCCTTGCCGATCTGCTCGAGCACACCGAGGGTGATGAAGAGATCCGCGATCAGCTCATCGAGCGAGCCGTCGAGCGTTGCCAACGGGCGGTCACGATCTGCGCACTTCTCATGGACATCGCCAAGGACGATCGAGCATCGCACCCCCACTGCGAACTCTCTCATGCGGTTCAGGCGACCATCTCGACAGCGAAGTCCAGGGCCGATGAGTCGGAAGTCAGGCTGGAAGCAGGATTCGATGGGCCGGGAAGCGTCGCGATCCCGTCCGCAGTGGTTGAGCACGTGTTCCTCAATCTCGTGCTCAACGCGATCGCTGCATCGACGCCGACAAATGTGGTCAAGCTCTCGGCGAGCTTTCGACCGGCCTCACAGTGGCAAGGTGCTGCCTGGACGATCTCGGTGAGCGATCATGGACGTGGCCTCGAAGAGCGCAACGTGCGATCCATCAACCAGGGCGGCCTGCCTGTTGGCTCGCCCGGAATCGGCCTCGCCGTGGTGAGGCTCCTATGCCAGCGGTGGGGTGGTAAGCTCCGCGTCGAGTCCGAGCTCGGCGTGGGCTCAACGTTCCACGTGGAACTCCCGGCTAGCTAATCAACCAGGATAACCGCGTCGTCGGGCGATACGGTGAGCGAGACACGCCCCTGGAAGGCACTCCGCGGCCCTGGCGCAAACTCCGAGATCGCCAGCTCCCCCCCGCTTTCGTGCGTTGCGCGGTGGGGGGCAACTCGCCCAAGTACGTCGTAGAAGCAATTGAGGCCGAAATTGAGCCCGATTGAGCCGTTCTCAGGCTCTCGGGGCGGATCGACACGCGAGCCCGTGCGCCAGACTCGGCCGCCTGCACCAGCGTGCCGGGGATCACGCCCATGGCGGTCTTGAGCTCCACAATCTGACCTGCGGTTCCGCCACGCTCGAGCTCGCCCTCTATCAGATTCGTCTCGCCATGGAACGATGCCGCGAAGGCTGTCGTGGGTCGACGGTAGAGTTCCATTGGCGAGCCGGCCTGGACGACCTTGCCATCACGCATGACCGCGATCCGATCGGCCACGCTCAGAGATTCTTTTTTGTCGTGGGGCACGTAAACAGGCGTGATGCCTGCGTCCTTACAGATCCGGCGGATCTCCTCGCGAAGATCGTTCCGAAGCCTCGCATCCAGATTGGAAAGCGGCTCGTCGAGCAGCAAACCCTCGGGCCGGATGACGCGCGCCCGCGCCAGGGCAACACGCTGCTGCTGGCCGCCCGAGAGCTCGCCGGGCTTGCGATCTGCGAGGTGCCCCAGTTGGACGTCCTCCATCGCCGCCTTCGCACGGCGGAGCCGCTCTTCCTTGTCGAGCTTGCGCACCTTCAGGCCGAAGGCGACGTTCTCGATCGCCGTCATGTGCGGCCAGAGGGCGTAACTCTGGAACACCATTCCGGCGTTCCTTTTGTTTGGATTTAGTCTGGTAATTTCGTGGTCATTGAAGTGGATGGAGCCGGAGGTCGGCTGGATGAAACCGGCGATCATGCGCAGCAGCGTCGTCTTGCCACAGCCCGACGGGCCGAGCAGGAAGAAGATCTCGCCGGGCTCGATGGTGAGATCGACCTCATTGACGGCCTTGACCTGGCGGTTGGCACGTCCGAAAGTCTTGGTGAGCTTGGCGATGCCAATCCGCGTCGTCATGGGCCGAGGATATGCCGGTGTTGGTTCTGATCGGTGGGGCACAACATCCAAACATTTAGTTAAAATTGTGCAGCCACACCCTTTCGTTATCCGAACACATTGACATGCAACGCACTCTGAGCCATTCCGAGAGCCTCGCCCAGGTCGACCGCCTGCGCCAGTGGCGTGTCCGATCGCCGCGGCTCGACCTCGCTGATGCCTTCCAGCGTGCCCGCGAGGAGTACGAGGCGACCGCGCACTCGGGCCAGACGCTACAGCAAGCCTGGGAGATACTCGCGGGCGAGCGTATCGGGGCAGGGGCCATGGCCGACCGCGTCACGCGCGGCGTGCTGGTCGTGAAGGTCACCAACGGCGCGCAGCAGCACGCGGCCGCCCGGTGGCTCCGCGGTGGGGGAGCGCTCGAACTCGCCAGGGCCGCGGGCGTTCCGATCCGGCGGTGGAAGTTCGAGTACGCCACACGGCGCGGGTCGTAGCACTCTCGTACGCGATCATGTGAACATGCGCGGCGCGACGAGCATCACCCAGGCGGTGATGACGCACGCGAACAAGATGTTGAAGACCACGCCCGTGCGCGCCATCTGCGCGATCGTGACGCGCCCACTCGAGAATGCGACGGCGTTGGGCGGCGTGGCCACGGGCAGCATGAACGCGCACGACGCGGAAACCGCCGCCGGCAACAGCAGGTAGGCGGCGTCGACTCCGATTGCGACCGCTGCAGCCGCGAGCACGGGCAGCAAGGCCGTTGTCACGGCGGTGTTGCTCGTCAACTCGGTCAGGAAGGTCACGAGCAGGCACAAGCACAAGACGATGGCCCACAGCGGCAGGCCATCGAGCCGAACGAACTGCTGGCCGATGGCCACATCGAGTCCCGACGCCGAGACCGCCGCGGCTAGGCTCAGGCCGCCACCAAAGAGCAGCAGGATGCCGTACGGCGCGCGTGCGGCGGTGTTCCAATCCATGGCGAATGCACTGAACCGGCGATCGACGGGGATCACAAACAAGGCAACGGCGGCCAGCATGGCAATCTGCGCATCGTGCAACCGCAAAGTGGTACCGGACATGGCGTCCAGCTGATTGATCGGATCTCGGAGGATCCAAAGGCTGGCCGCAGACGCGAACACGAACATCACAACCCACTCGCCGGGCTTCATGGGCCCCAGGGCGTGCAGCTGCTCGCGAACGGCCGATCGGGTACCGCCAACCGCCCCGCGCACGCGGAACATGGGCCCGGTCAGCAACACGAACGCGAGTGGCAGGAGCACGATCACGAGTGGAAGCGCGTGCAGCATCCATCGGCCGAAAGACAGCTCGGTGATGCCCTGGCTCTCGACGAACCCGGCGAGCACGGCGTTGGGCGGCGTGCCGATGAGCGTGGCCACGCCGCCGATGGATGCCGAGTAGGCCACGGCAAGCACGAGGCACGTCGCGAATCGCTTGCGCGCACCGGGCGGCGCGTCGGGCGACTCGGGAAGCGTTGCCAGCACGCTCGTGGCGATCGGGATGAGCATGATGACCGTCGCCGTGTTCGAGACGAACGCGCTGAGCACGGCCGTGGCGATCATGAAGCCGGCGATGATCGAACGCGGGCCCGAGCCAAAGGCGAGGATGGTCAGCAGCGCGATGCGCTTGTGCAGGCCCCACCGCTCCATGGCCAGGCCCAGCATGAAGCCGCCGAGGAATAGGAAGATGACCGGGCTGGCGTAGGGCGCGGCGGCCTCGCGCATGCCCGTGGCACCCAGAAACGGGAACAGGGCGAGCGGCAGCAACGCGGTGGTGCTCAGCGGGATGGCCTCGGTCAGCCACCACACCGCCATGAGGCTCGCGACGGCGGCGGTGATTCGCGCGGCGTGGCTGAGTTCGACGGGACCGTCGGTACCGGGCACGGTGTCGGGCAGCAGCAAGCCGACCAGGACCGCCAGCACCGGGCCGAGCGCGAGACCAACCAGCTGCGCGACCCGGTAGACCCCGGCCGGCTTCTCGTGTCCCGAGTTGTCGTCGAGGTCGTTCATGGTTGGTGCAAGCCTACGGGGGGAAGCCCCGTTGTCCGAAACGGTGGCGCGAGGCGGGCCATAGGTGCCTCGGCGGGCATCCTGCCCTCGGCCCGCCCTATTGGAGATTGCAATGTCGCTACGAGAAGGTATGTGCGTGCGTGCGCTGGCGGTTGGCGCTTCGGTTTCGGCGATGGCCATACTCGGCCTTGCCGGCCAGGCGCTGGCCCAAGGTGGGGCCCTCGCCGCCGATCGCAAGGCCGAAGGCGCAGCCGAGCCGTACCGCGGGCACAAGCTGGTACGGGTGCCAATGGCGACACGCGGCGTCGTCGACGCGATCGACTCGCTGGACGCCGATGTCTGGACGCACACCATCGAGCCCATGCGGCCGATCGAGCTCCGGCTGAGTCCCGAGCAGTACGCGCGGTTCATCGACCTCGAGCTTACCCACGACGTGCTCGTCGACGATCTCCAGGTCGTGGTCGACGCCGAGCGGGCCCGGATCGACGCGCGTTCGCAGCAGGACGACCTGACCTTCTACGACGAGTACCGCACGCTCGATGAGTATTGGGTGCGCTGGCAGGCCATCGCGGACATCAATCCCGACGTCGCCGAGTTCAGCGTCATCGGCCAGTCGCTCGAGGGCCGCGACATGCCGGGGTTCGTGCTCAACGGCAACGGCGCGACGGGCAAGCCGGTGATGCTGATCAACTCGTGCCAGCATGCGCGCGAGTGGGTCAGCCCCGCGGCGACAACATACCTGATCGAGCAGCTCGTCACTGGGTATGGCACCGACGCGCGCATCACGCGCATGCTCGACGAACTTGAGTGGGTGTTCACGCCGATGCTCAACCCCGACGGGTTTGATTTCACGTGGACCGACGAGCGGTTCTGGCGCAAGAACCGACGCGACATCGACGGCAGCGATGAGTTCGGCGTCGATCTGAATCGCAACTGGTCGGTCGCGTGGGGTGTGCCGGGCGGTTCGAGCGATGACCCCGGCAGCTCGACTTACCACGGTACCGGGCCGTTCACCGAACCAGAGCTGCAGACGTTCTTATCGTTCGTTAACGACTACACGGATCGCGTCGTCATCCACCTGGACATCCACACCTACGGCCAACTTATGTTGCACCCGCTTGGGTACTCGTTCGACCCCTCGCCCGATGACTCGGTGATGCAGGAACTCGGCGAGGTGTTCGCCGAGGGCGTGTTCGACACGAGCGGCGAGTTCTACAGGGTCGGCCAGGGCAGCAGCGGCTTGTATCTCACCAGCGGCTCGGCCAAGGACTGGGCGTACGGCGAGTTCGATGGCGAGCCATTCGGTTGGACCATCGAGCTGCGGCCGGCTTCGCGGAGCGCGGGCGGTTTTGACCCCGATCCGGATCAGATCCTGCCGACGGGCCGCGAGTTGACCGAGGGCGTGCTGCGCATGGCCGAGCGCATGGCGGAGCCGTTGCGTTTCCACGTCACACCGCAAGCCGAAGCAGCGCCCGCGGGCGAGACCGTGCAGCGGGCCTTCGAAGTGCGCAACGGCACGGCTGTGCTGGACCCCGCCACGGTGCGCGGGTTCTATCGCACCAGCCCGAGCGAGCCGTTCGCGCCGGCGACGATCACCGCCGTCGAGGGCGAGGACTACACGCTGGAGGCCGGGCCGCTGCAATGCGGCGATGAGGGCCAGTTCTACCTCGAGGCGGCGACGGTCGACGGCGAGGTGTTCCGCTTCCCGGCGGCCGGCGTGCTGACGCACCGTGTTACTGACCCGGTCCAGGTCTCGCGCGATCCGGTCGAGATCGAGGGCGACTGGATCGCCGGGCTCCCCGACGACACGGCCTCACGAGGCTTGTGGGCGCTGGGCGATCCGGAAGAGACGACCGCCCAGCCCGAGGACGACGCGTCGCCCGCCGGCGTGAACGCGTGGTTCACCGCTCCGCGCGCGGGCGGTTCCGCGGGCGCGTTCGATGTCGACGAGGGCTTCACGTCGCTGGTGTCCCCGGCCTTCGACGCCACCGTAACGGGCGGCAAACCGAACCCCGTGCCGTACGTGTCGTTCGCGCTGTGGTACAGCAACGACCAGGGCGCGTCGCCGGGGCAGGACACGTTCACGGTGCTCATCAGTAATGATGATGGCGCGACCTGGGAGACGCTCGACGCCATCGGCCAATCGACCTCGGGCTGGGAGACCAAGCGCTACCGGATCCAGGACGTGATCGAGCCGACCGCGACGATGCGATTGCAGTTCATCGCGGCCGACGAGGGCGACGGTTCGCTCGTCGAGGCCGGCATCGACGAATTGGTGCTCGAAGTCGACTGCGCCGCGCCGCATCCGGCCGACCTCGACCGCGACGGCAGGCTCACGCTGTTCGACTTCCTGCTGTTCCAGACGCTGTGGGAAGACAACGACCCGGCCGCCGACATCGACCTCGACGGCGAGTTCACGATCTTTGACTTCCTGGAGTTTCAGACGCTGTTTGGTAGCTAAATGAGCATCCTGCCCCCCGGCAACCTATCGCTGGATCAGCTGTATCATGGATATAGGCGAAGGACTAAGGGGGGCCATTGAAACTCCGAAACTTGCTGGCGTCGTTGTGCGTCGCGTCGGTCGCGCTTGGTCAGACGGGTGAGCGTCCGTACGAGGGGCACAAGCAGATACGCGTGCCGGCGGCCACGCGGGCCGTTGTCGAGGCCCTCGACACGCTCGAGGCCGACATCTGGACGCATCGCATCGTGCCGATGCGTCCGATCGATCTCCGCCTGAGCCCCGAGCAGTACGCGTCAGTCTTGGAGCTTGGGCTCGCGCATGTTGTGGTCGCCGACGACCTGCAGGCCGTGGTCGACGCGGAGCAAGCACGGATCGCCGCACGTGCGGCCCGCGATGACATCGGTTGGTACGACGAGTACCGCACGCTTGACGAGTACTGGGTCCGCTGGCAGAGCATCGTGGACGCCAATCCCGGCATCGCGAGCATCGATGTCGCCGGCCGGTCCATCGAAGGGCGCGATATCCCTGTCATCGTGCTCAACGGCGATGGACGCACAGACAAGCCCGTGTTCGTTATCAATGCGTGCCAGCATGCGCGTGAGTGGCTGAGCCCGGCGGCGACGACATTCACGATCGAGAGCTTGGTAAACGGCTATGGCAGCGACCCACGCATCACGCGGCTGCTCGACGACATGGAGTGGGTGTTCCTGCCGATGGTCAATCCCGATGGGTTCGACTTCTCGTGGACCGACGAGCGGTTTTGGCGCAAGAACAAACGCATGATCGATGATCGCCTGCGAGGCGTGGACCTAAACCGCAACTGGGACATAAATTGGGGCGGCCCCGGTTCGAGCAGCAGCCCTGGGAGCCAGACGTTCCACGGCGATGGCCCGTTCAGCGAACCAGAGCTACAGGTGTTCCTCAGCGCGATCGACTCCGTAGGCGATCGCATCGTTGGGCACCTCGACGTGCACACACACAGCCAACTCGTGCTCAGCCCGTGGGGCTACACGCGAGATGCGCCGGCCGACCTCGCCGAGTTGAACGAGGTCGGCGAGGCCTTCGCGGACGGCGTGCTTGACGCGACCGGCGCGATCTACGAGGTTGGACAGACGGCGACCGTGCTCTACCTCGTGAGCGGCGGCGGCAGCGACTGGTTCTACGACGAGTTCGGCGCGCTGTCCTGGACGATCGAGCTGCGGCCTGAGGGACCGATCACGCTGCCGGGCTTCGACCCACCGCCAGACCAGATCCTGCCCGCGGGCGAGGAGTTGCTCGAGGGCACGCTGCGCCTCGCCGAAGAATTCACGCGGCATCCGGCCGATCTCGACCGCGACGACAGGCTCACGCTGTTCGACTACCTGCGGTTCCAGGCGTTGTGGGCCGAGCGCGATCCGCGTGCCGACATCGACGAGAACGGCGAATTCGACGCGGCCGATCTGGCGGCGTTCGATGCGCTCTTCGGTTCGTAATGGCAGACGGCGTTAGGCCGCGTGGCGTTCGACGGCCTCGATCGCGCGCATGACGTCGCGGCAGATCGGGAACAGCCGGTCGAGGCGCGTGAGCTTGAATAAGCACTCGACGTTTGCCGCCGCGTTGACGAGCGCGACACGGCCGCCGGCCTTCTGCAAGCGTGTGAGCAACTCGACGAGCACGCCGATGCAGGCCGAGTCCATGTAGTCGACGTTCTGCAGGTCGAGCACGACATGGCGCGCGGGCACCTGGCCCGGCTCGGTGAGCTTGTCGGTGAGCGAGACGACCAGCGCGGCGGCCTCGTTGCCCGACAGCGTGGTTTCCTTCAGCGTGGCGATGATGGTCTGACCGAAACGATCAAAGCTGGCCAGTTCGCCGGTTCCGTGGACCTCGGCGGCCATGGCCGCGACGTCGGCGTGGGCGTTGGCGGGGTTGGTCTTCTTCGAGTTGTCCCTGCCGAACAGTCGCGAGAGCATGGCGATCCCCGTCGCTCGATGGTGCAGTGGCCGGTGGGGCGAGCGATGCCCTAATGGACCCAGCCGTGGGCGGGCCCGGTATTCTCGGGCCGGTTGCGGCGGAGCGGCTTGGCCTTGAGCCGACCGGACTGGCCATCGGTATCCCCGGCGTCGTGGTCGGGAATGATGGCCGGCTGGGCGGGCGCCTGCGTGGGCGCAGGCTGGGCCGGTGGGAACGTGGCCTGCGTCTGCGGATGCCCGTTGGGCGAGCCGTTGACGCCATTGGTCGAGGTCGCCGGCGTCACCGAGCCGTGCTGACGCTTGTGCTGGGCCTCGTCCAGCGACCGATCGAGCTTCTGGAGGATGTCCCGGAGAACCCTCGGCCGGCGAGGTCATCCAAGTGCCTGGCAAGTTCTCGGACC
>CALCCF010000046.1 GCA_937899905.1 uncultured Phycisphaeraceae bacterium | reverse complement strand
CTTCAGGGCCTTGGACGCCTTGCCCCTGGCAAACGCGTGCTGCGTCAATGGGCCGAGCCCGAGCATCGCGGCGGCGCTCGCGGCGGAAGCGGTCAGCAGGAATTCTCGTCGGGTCTGGTGCATGTTGTCTGGCATGGTTGGAACCTCACGGAGGGTTTATACGTTGCCGCCGGCTGGGGAGGCCATGGGTGCAGCGCCGGGTGTCGGCGCGGGATTCGTGTCATCGAGCTCGGGTAGGCCTTCTTCTTCCTTGTTTCCGAGCCACACACCGAGGAGGAGCGCGCCCACGCCAAGCGGCACCGCCAGCCACGCGGCGGCGAGCCCCACGATCACGAGGCCGGCGTCGGCGACCGTACCGACGGTGTCGCCGCCACGGTACACAAAGGTGTCGATGATGCCCTTGGCCTTGTACTTGTCCGCCCTGGGCACGACGGTGAACAGCGTCTCTCGGGCCGGCTTACTGAGGGCGTAGTGGCACGCACGGCGAGACGCCTCGAACACTCCGAGCACGAGCAGGACGGGCGCGGCGGCGAGCCCGACGAAGCCGATGATCGTGACTACTGGAACGATGGCCAGCAGCGCGCCGACGCCGAAACGCCGCAATAGACGGCCGGTCAGGAAGACCTGGAGCAGCACGGTCAGGACTTGTCCACCGAGCTCGATCCACGCCATGACCTGGGCGCGCGCCTCGGTGCCCTCGGTGAACGCCTCGACGATGCGGGCCTTTTCGAAGTACAAAAGCGTGGAGAGGATCGTGAACGCCGCGACATAGCCGGCGATGCCTAGCAGGTATGGCGACCGCATGACATCGACAATGCCCTGCCAGCTCGTACCACCCAGCGGCATGTGTGCGAGCGCGTGCTTCGGCGAGCCCATGCGACGTCGCGTCGCGATCGCATCGAGCACGAGCGCCACACCGCCGGCCATGAGGATGAGCACGGATGCGCCCGCGAACAACCCCGTCGTACCGATTGCCGTCGCGAGGAATCCGGTCCACGCCGAGCCGCAAATGGCGCCGGCCGTTCCACCGACGGCGATGAAGCCGAACAGCCTGCCCGACTGCTCTCGGGTAAAGATGTCGGCCATGAAGCCCCAGAAGACCGTGGTCGCCATGAGGTTGAAGACGCTCAGCCAAACATAAAAGAAGTTGCCGACCGTCTCGGACTTCTGATCGCCCAGCACAAGGAACGCAACCAGGAAGCCCACGAGGCACACCACGCTGAAGCCGTAGACCAGCGGCACAAATACGCGGCGGGAGACACGCGACGCGACTGCCGCGAACACGAGGTTGGCCACCAGCATGACAACCAGCGTCCCCAGGAAGAGCAGCCGCAGCGCGTCGACCCCACCCGCGAGGCCCATGGCGTCGCGGAGCGGGCGGAGCATGAAGTATCCGAAGAGAAGGCAGAAGAAGTACGCAGCAGACAGCACCGCCGGTGCGAGCTCGCCCGGTTCAACGGCAACCAGGCGCTCGGCGAGGCGTCGGACCATCGTGGTCAAACATGATGCGCCTCTCGTCGGCGTCTGTCGAGGATTCCCGGACCATCGTCCGGAACACCTTCTAGACTCCCGGGCCATGGACGCGAACGCCGGGGGAGCATCGCCGCAGCCGAGCGATCAGGATCGCGCCCGCACCCTGTGGCTCCGCACCGAGGACGTCGTGAAGCACCGGCTGCTGCTCAGTGCCGTGCTGCGGCTGTTGGGCATCGGCGTGGCCCTATACCACGCCTACACGACGGCGATGTGGGTCGGCTTTAGCTTCGCCAACGGGAACTTCATGGCGTCGCTCTTCTGGATCGGCCAGCCCGCGCTGATCACCATCGCCGGAGTGGCCCTCGCGTACTTCGCGTCGGCGATCGCCCGAAAGGCGGTACCGGCACGGATCACGATCCTCCGGTGCCCAGAGTGCGACTACGAGCTTACCGAGCTGCGCGACGGCCGATGCACGGAGTGTAACTACCTGCTCTCACCATTCCGGACCGATCCGCCAAGCGATCTGGACAGGGCCGCGACCATCCAGAACATATTTGGTGGCATCTACCGGCTCACTGGCTTCGGCATCGGCGCATGGGCCGTCATCGAGCTCGCGTGGCTGACGATCGGTGCGGCGTTCGCGATCGAGTCGATGTTCGACTGGTTCATGATGGAGGATCGGGCCATCAAGACGTTTGTCATCTATCGAGGCTTAGTGCTCGCCCTCGGCGTGACCATCGTGTTCTTCGCACCGAGGCTGGCCCGGCACACGGTGCCATCGGTGGCATTCGGGTCGAACAAGGCAATGAACGAAGGACATGGCTCTGGCGCGACCGAGCGTTAGGCGGTCACGCGACCCACGGCGGCGGCGACCTCGGCAACCGCTCCGCCCACACCCTCGGCCATCCCCCGCTGCTTCTCGTCCTTGAGGTTGCCTGCATCGTCGAACGCTTCGTGCGCGACGGCCAGCGAGTACTGATCGGGCAGCACGATCGATTTGATGTGGCCGAACAGCATGCGGTGGATGGGCAAGCCGCGGATGCCGCCGAGCCCGCCGGGCGATGCCGCGACCAGACCGATGACCTTCCGGTCGAAGCACTCCAGCGGGCCCTCGCCCTCGGCCGGCCGGCTGACCCAATCGACCGCGTTCTTGAGCGCGGCGGTGATCATGCTGTTGTACTCGGGGCAGCCGATGATGAAGCCGTGGTGGGCCTTGAACAGGGCCTTGAGCTTGAGGCAGTTCTCGGGCAGGCCGTGGGTGGCTTCCTCGTCCTCATCGAACACCGGCAACGCGAAGTCCTTGAGGCGGATCACCGTCACATGCGCGCCCGCGGCCTCAGAACCCTTCGACGCGGCGACGGCGAGCCTTTGGTTGAACGAATCGGCGCGGAGGCTACCGGAGAAGACGAGGATCTTGGGCTGGGCCATCGTGGGTGCTCCCTGAATGAAGTTTTGGTGTCGCTGGAGCGACGAGCGTAGCCGCGAAGTCTCCAGCACGCGACGCGTGAGAGTCGATGTCAAGGGTCAGCCCGGTTGCTTCGCACGACTCACTATTAGGAGCAGGCATGCGCTTCACGCCAATCATTGCCTCGTTCGTGCTTGCAACGTGTTCCCACGGCCAGCACATCGTGGAGATACTGCCGCCAGACGGTTTCGAGGCGTGCAGCCCACGAGATCTGTCGACCTCGGGCGACGTGGTCGTCGGCAACGCGTCTGGTACCGGGTCCCGCTTCGCAGCATTTCGATGGACGCCGGACACGGGCTCTGAGGTCCTGCCCGGACTCCCCGGCTTGCCTGCCAAGTGGGCTTCGGCGGTGAGCGCGGATGGCCGCACGATCCTGGGCAGCGTCGAGTCCGAGTTCGGCGAGGTAGCCGTCGTGCTGTGGCAAGCTGATGGAAGCATCGAGCGCCTGGACTTGCCGACGAGCTTCGTGCGCATCAGTGGAATCGGTCTATCTGAGGATGGCACGGTCGCCGCCGGATTTGGGGTCGACGCAGACGATAGTGTTCGAGCCTGGCGGTGGACACGCCAAGATGGAGTTCGCGTGTTGCCGTTACCCGCAGGCACGAGCGTCGTCATTCCGCTGGCCCTCAGTGGTGACGGCAGCTCGATCACCGGCTTTGTTAGAACCGCAACGTCTGCCCTGGGGGCTCCGTTCCGATGGACCGAGCAGAGTGGTTTTGAGTGACTTCCAATGCCGCCCGGTTCCGAAGGCGTGCAGCCGAGAGCCGCGAGCTTTAGTGGCAACTTGATCGTCGGTGATTGGTTCAGCGACGCCTTGTGCCTGTTCCCCTATGCATGGTCTGCGGATCGAGGCTTCATCGAACTGCCACCAGCCGGACCAGAACTCGCATTCGGATCCGGATCGGTTTCGCCAGATGGCACGGTCTGGATCGATCGCCCGTCCGACGGCGCACTGCTCTGGAGAGAGGATCTGGGGCTCTACGAATTCGAGGACGTGCTCGAGGCCCGCGGCGTCCGGCTGTCCAGCCTGCGCACGAACTACATCTCGAACATCTCGCCCGACGGCACCGCCATCATCGGTCTGAGCGACGATCGCCCCCACGCTGGCAGCGGCGTCGACCGCGCCTGGCTCATCACCAACTTTGCCATTCCCACCGACTGCCCGCCAGACACCGACCTCAACGGCACCCTCGACGCGTTCGACTTCCTCGCCTTCCTCGATCGGTTCGCCGAAGGGGATCTCCGGGCCGACCTCGATGGCGACGGCGAACTGACGGGGGCCGACTTGGTGGCGTTCCAAGCCGCCTTCGACGCGGGCTGCTGAGATTTCTTCTCGGGCCGCGTGACCGCGCGACCTGGCTGTCGCGCCGGTTGTGGAGCGGGCGTGGGGCCCGCTCCACCTTCAAGGAGAACAGCCATGCCCATCGCCGCTCGCACCGCTTCGGTCCTCTCGCTCGCCGCGCTCACGCTGTCCGCTGGACAGGCCTGGTGCGTGCCGTTGGCGCCCGGGGATCGCGTGACCCTTCCCGGCAGCTTTTCGCCGGGCACCGTCATCCGCGACCGGCTGATCCCATTCACGATCATCGACGGCTCCGGCCGGTCCCGCACAGGCACGATCCAGGACCGCGTCATTCGGCAGGCGGACGGCACGCTCGTGTTCCGACCGAGCATTAGCGGCGTTGGCGGAACGTCGTCCTTTGGCATTTCACGAATCGTCGTTGAGGGCTTCGAGGGCTTCTCGACCGACGTCGACTACGACCCGTCGAGCTTCGGCTCGTCCGCACCCACGAGTTGCGCCCGCAGCGGCGACGGCGACGACCTCGACTACAGCTTTAGCTTCGCACCGATCTTCGGCGGTGGTTCATCGCGGGCCTTCTTTGCGCGCACCGATGCGAGGCAGTTCGACACTGCGGAGGGCAGGATCAACCTCGTCCTCGAAGACGGTCGCAGCACCACCGTCGTGATCTCCGGACCGGTCATCGACACCACACCACCCACAGTGCGCATCACCAGCCCGGCGCCCGAGTCGTGCGTGTGCCCGTTCTCGATCGGCTTGGTGAGCATCGACGGCATCGCATGCGATGACGAGAGCGACATGACCTACTCGGTGCGCATCCGCCGTTCGGGTGATGCTGATGGCACCGGCTGGACCGAGTTGACCCCCACCACCAGCGAGGTGTGCTCGACGGGTCGCCTCGCGCTCTGGAATGCCGCCAGCCAGCCCGACGGCGAGTACATCGTGGAGGTCGAGGCGATCAATGAGGTCGGCCTTGTATCGACCGCAGCGCTGGAGTTCAGGCTCAACACGGTTGCCAGCCCGGCCTCGATCCGCACACCGGAAGACGGGACGATCATCGGCGGCAGGTCGTGCCTCGACGGCACCGTTGGAGAGAATTGCTTCAGCAACTACCGCGTCGACTACCGGCCGGCGAGCGGCGGCTCGTTCCTGCCCGTCGACGCGTCCAGCCCGTTCTATACCGGACGGGTGATCAATGACCCCATCGCGTTCTGGGACACGCGTTCGGTTTCTGACGGCGATTACCAGGTGCGCGTCCGCGTGAGCGACATCTGCGACAACACCGCCGACGTGCTGCGAACCTACGAGGTCGACAACACCCGGCCCGTCGCACGCATCGACACGCCAACGCCATGCGAGTGGATCAGCGGCCAGGTGGAGATCAAGGGCGAGGTGTTCGACAAGAACCTCAGCTCGTGGGTACTCGAGTACACCGGCGGCGATCAGCGCAGCTGGCGCACCATCGCAACGGGCACCAACAACGTGCCGGCCGGCGGCGTGATCGCAGAGTGGGACACGTCCGACCTCCAGCGTTGTGCGTACACCGTTCGTCTGCGAGCGGCGGACAAGGCCCGCGTTGGCTGCATCGCCCCCAGCGGTAACGCGACGCACGACATGGTCTCGGTCAGCGTTGGCTGCGAGGCCGACCTGAACGGCGATGGCAAGCTCGACATCTTCGACTTCCTCGCCTTCCAGAACCTGTTCACCATCGGCTGCCCATGAGGCACCCAAGATCCTGACAGAAAACCCGTCGAGGGGCGCAACCCCTTGGCGGGTTGTTGCGTGCCGCAACCGCGCGTGCGATCTTCGCGAATACCCGGACCCGATGCGGAAACACCCGTGACCTGAAGGAGGAGTACAGAATGCTTAGGACGTGCACACTCGCGCTCTCTTGTGTCGCCGCGGCCACCATGGCATCGGAGACCATCTTCGAGACCAACGACCCGTTCGACAGCCCCTTCGGCCTGGTCGGCTTCGATGTCTTTACGGAACAGTCCGTCGCTGTCAGATTCGTGCCGGATCAGGATTACAGGCTCAGCCGCATCTCGTGCTGGTTCATGAGCAACGACTTTGCGCGGCCACTGGATCGCCCCGTGCGCCTGAGCGTGCAGACCGACGAAGCGGTCGGAGACGCGTTCATTCCGTCGGGCGTTGAACTCGAGGTCTTGGATCTGGAGATCACGGCCGTTGGCTGGGATCCGCAACTCGACAGCGTCGACGCCAGCGGGGACACCGTGCTCGCCGCAGGCGAGGCGTACTGGATCGTGGCCGAGAGCGACTACGGTGCGGCGGCCAACCCGGTGTGGAACTGGGCGACCGGCGTCACCGGGTACACGGCGGTCACCGTGTTCGGGGGCGGCGCGTGGCAGCCCGGAGGCGAAGGCGCAACCGTCGGCATCATCGTCGAAGGCGAAGTTGCAGGCTGCCGCGCGGACATTGACGGCGATGGCTCGCTCACCCTGTTCGACTTCCTCGCGTTCCAGAACCTCTTCGACGCGGGCGAGCTCGCCGCCGACTTTGATGGCGACGGCAGCCTCACCCTGTTCGACTTCTTGCAGTTCCAGAACGAGTTCGACGCCGGCTGCGCCTGAACGCCCGACGAGTTGCTGCCAGCGTTCGTGTCGGCCGCGCCAAGCATGACGGTGCGACCGCGGATCTTGCCCAGCTTCACGACCGAAAAACGACGCTCTTGCGGGCGAATTCACCAACTCCTAATGGATGTCTGACCGGCTCGCCGTGCCGGACCTCTACTATTTTGCCCCGCCGAGTCCGGAGGATGACGACCCGATGCGTTGGGGCCCCGGGGGCCCCAGTCCGGGGCTGGCGGCTGGACGATAGGGAGCACCCATTATGACCCGTACTGTTCTTGCGATGTGTGGAATGGCCGTGGCGTCGAGCGCGATGGCCCAGGAGACCCGCTCGGCCGTGGCTTTCGAGACCGGCACCATCCAGGCGACCGGACCGCGGCCCGGCTTCGGCGGCGACAACTTCTTCAACGTTCAGGGCGAGGGCTCGCCGCCGCAGTTTCGCAGCTACGGCGTTGCCCGCTGGGAACTTACTTCCATCCGGGCCGAGTTCGACTCGCTCTTCCCCGGCGGCTGGGATGTCACCGAGTTGGCGCTCGAGATGACCCAGGACAACGCCGGCTTCACCAGCGACGGCTTTGTGGCCGTGTACTACTCCACCGACGACACCGCCGACATCAAGACTGCGCTGAGCGATCTGTTCTACCCGTTCTTCGACCCCAGCTCGGGCGATCCGCAACTCGACCTTGGCAGCCCCAACCCCATCCTGGCCTACCTCTTCTTCGAGATCGAAGATGGCACCATCGATCGCTACGACCAGGACGGTGGTCCGGGTGGCGCGGGCGAGGCTCTGGATCTCATTGACGCCCTGGCCACCGATATCGAGACCGATGACTTCCTCACCTTCGTGTACGTCGACGACCTCGACCCCGCCGTTGCGGCCACGTATCGCGGCCAGACCGAGTTCGAGGGCCGCGAAGGTCCGAAGCTGTTTATCACGGTCGATGGAGACGGCGGCTCGGGATGCCGCGCAGACCTGGACGGCGACGGCAGCCTGACGCTATTCGACTTCCTCCAGTTCCAGAACCTGTTCGACGCGGGCGACCTCGCCGCCGACTTCGATGGCGACGGCAGCCTGACGCTGTTCGACTTCCTGGCCTTCCAGAACGAATTCGACGCCGGCTGCTGATCCCGCGGGTGAGGGCCTGCCGCGTTGGACCGGTGTCTACATGGGCACGTTAGACGGCCCACCCAAATGCGAATCCGTGCACGGCCCACATCCATGCTGGTGTGGGCCGTGTTCTCGGTACCTCGCGGGGAGGTCCTGCCTTCAATTCACCGTACGCGTGCAAGTATTATGGTTATCGGTCGTACATTCGGAAGGAATCTCTCGATATTTGCTTCCATTTTGCTCAGATTTGGGGTACATTATGCGTGACGCTTGAATTCGTGAGCGTTGTTTGCAAGAGGTCGTACGCCTCTGTTCTGTCAGGACTTTGCTAGTACCATCCCTGGGGAGGAATACAATGCAGAAGAAGTATGTGTTTGCCACCGCTGCTGTCGCTGGTCTGGCCACCGCCGCGAGCGCCCAGACCCGCCTGTCGCACAACCTTGAAGAGACCGTCGTGACGGCTGGCGCCGGCATCGCGTGCGCCGGTGGCACGCCTCAGACCACGACCGACAACTTCTGGTCGCGTTCGTTCACGCTGGCCGACTACGGCGTGACCGAGGACTTCACCGTGAGCTCGGTTGAGTTCGGCGTCGAGAACCTGTCGCTCCCGACGGTTATCGAGACCACCATCACCGTCGATCTCTACGAGGTCCCCGCGGGTAGCGCTCCGCTCGCACCCGTCGGCGCCCCGCTCGGCTCGGCCAGCATCCTGACCACCGATCGCGCTCTCGAGATCATCACGCTCGACATCGATGGCACCGTCAGCGCCGGCACGGCCCTGATGGTCGAGGTCGTCTCTGAGGACCTCCAGGCCCTCGGCGGCGAGTCGTCGGGCAACGTGTTCTTCATCGGTGGTAACAGCTTCGGCCAGACCGCCCCGAGCTACGTCCGTTCGGCCGCCTGTGGTATCTTCGATCCCACCGACGTCGCCGACTTCGGCTTCCCGGACGCCCACTTCCTCATCATCGCCGTTGGCGAGGGTGGCGGCGGTGGCGGCTGCCCGGCCGACATCGATGGCGATGGCTCGCTGACCATCTTTGACTTCCTGGCCTTCCAGACCCTCTTCGATTCCGGCGACCTCGGTGCCGACTTCGACGGCGACGGCGTGCTCACCATCTTCGACTTCCTCGAGTTCCAGACCCAGTTCGACGCTGGCTGCCCGTAAGTCGAAGCCAACTTCATGCGAATCTGATTCGCTGATGTGACTCATCAAGCCCCCGCGAGCGAACTCGCGGGGGCTTGTCATTTGGTGGGCAGTGATTCCACGCGGCAGAGCCGCACGATGATCGCGTGAAGGCCGTTCAGCGGATCGTCAGCGAGGGCGTGCCCTTCGCCTGGCGGATGGAAGCGAGTGCGAGCTGGCTCTCGAGGTTGTTCAGCAGCTCATCCAGCGCGCGATGCAGGCGCTTTTGGGGCGCGGATTCGCCCTCGAAGTTCGAGGCAGGCTCTCCCGAATCGCTGTTCTTGCGCAGATCCATGGTGATCGGCACGGATCCGAGGAACGGCAGGCCCAGCCGCTGGGCCATCTGCTGGGCCCCGCCGCGTCCGAAGATGTCGTACTCCTGACCGTCCGGGGCAACGAAGACGCTCATGTTCTCGACCACGCCGAGGATCTCGACGCCGAGCTGTTCGAACATCTTGGCGGCTCGGATCGCATCGTCCTGAGCCACCCGTTGCGGCGTGCACACAATGACCGCGCCGGTGAGGTTCAGGCTCTGGGCCATCGTTAAGGGGACATCGCCGGTGCCCGGGGGCAGGTCGATCACCAGTTGATCGAGTTCGCCCCAATCGGTCTTCTCGGTCAGCTGCTTGAACGCGCCGTGCGCCATCGGACCGCGCCAGATCAGCGGCTTGTCCGCATCGACAAGCTTGCCGATGGTCATCGACTTTACACCATGCGTGAGGAAGGGCTGGAACCGGCCGTCGAGCACGTTCGGCTCCATCGTGTTCAGGCCCATGAGCGTGGGAAGGCTCGGCCCATAGATGTCGCCATCGAGCAGCCCGACGGCGCGGCCCCGTCGCGCAAGGCCGACGGCCAGGTTAACCGAGATCGTGCTCTTTCCGACTCCGCCCTTGCCCGCGCCCACCGCGATCACGTGCGTGGCGTTGATCCCGATGGACTCGTCCGGCGGTGGAGCTTCCTTCTGGCCGCCTCCCGCTGGAGGCGGGGATTGCTCGCTCGCGGGTCTGAGGGCGCCCTTGGATGACGCTTCGAACGCGCTCTCCCGGATCACCACCCCTGAGTGGTTCACGAACTGCACCAGTAAGGCCCGCACGCGCTCGCCGGCTCGCACCGCACCTTGGCGGATGGACTCGAGGCATGCGCCGGCAACCGCCTCCATGGCCGGCGGCTCGCCAGCGATATCGGGCAGGTGCAGCTTGATGGCAATGCCATCTTCAAGGATGGAAACCCATTCCAGTCGTCGGGCGGCCACGAGATCCGCATCGTCGCCGGTGGCCTTGACGGCGGATAACCAACGCCGGACTTGTTCTTCTGAGATTGCCATAGTGCCTCGGTGGTGGAGAGCTCGACTCGGCCGACAACCATGATATGTACACAGGATGCAATGCACTCCCCGATGGGCCGTTGTGCGGGTGTTGCCGGGGTGTTGGCAATCAAGAAGCCGCACCATGTGCCCCGCAGTACACCGCGAGGGCAATACAACCCGCCCCCCCCCGGATCGCCGCGTTGGAAAGGAGTGTTCGATGAAGAACCACAGCACCAACAGAGTCATCGCCGTGCTCGCCGTCGCCGGTTTGGCAAGCATCAGCGGGACCACCATGGCGCAAGAGCGTGATGTTGAGGCCGCCGACGATCGTCCGTTGCTTGCCGGCCCACAAGTACAAGAAGAACGTTTACCGGGCGTTGAGTCGGGCTTCACGATGGAGCGTGGCGAGTCTGCTCGCATGGGTGGCCAACCCGTGCCACCACAGGCCTTCCGTGCGGTACTCTCATCACTGATGGCCGAAGACGCGCCGATGACCGTGCGGATCTCGCCGGAGCAGCGCGAACGCATCATGGCGCATGTGCGCGAGTTTGAGTCGAAGGCCCGTGGGCTGCGAGACGGTGGCTCACGCGGCCAACGCCGTGCAGCATCAGAGCAAGACCGCCGCTCGGGCGTCGATGATCGGGCTGCCAAACGGCGCGACGCTGGACGGCAATTGCCCGAAGCGGTCGAGGAAGGCCGTCGGGGTCGGCGAGGACAATCCGACGCGCGGCCCGAAGATGCGATGGCATCTGATGAACAGCGCGCCGTGATGGCACGGGCGATGGCCGACCTCCAGCATCGGATCTGGGCCGAGCTCAGCTCTGCCCAGCAAGCGCATGTCGGCACGCAGATCGAGGAGTACCGCGCTCGCGCCGAAGAGCAGCGTGCCGGCCAGCTGCGCGAGCGGTATCGCAAGGAGATCGGCCAGCGATTCGATGAGGCCGAGCAGCAGCGCGGCGGTGCGCCGAGGCAGCGAGATCGTGGCGGTTTCAACGAGGGCGAGGTGGATAGCTTCGGCACGCTGCTCGCCGACTTACCAGAGCCGGTGCGTGATCGAGTGAGCCGCCGACTCGAGAACCTGTCCGAAGAACGGCGAGCCGCATTGCTCGAACGCATCCGCAACATGTCGCCCGAACAACGGCAGCGACTCGTGCAACGCCTGACACAGGGCAGCGCCGACACGCCCAACCAACGCAGGCAGCCCTAATCGCGCGAGAATCTCAGACGTGCTCCAACCCACCGCCGCTGGAGGTATCCGGCGGTGGTGGGTTTCGTCTTTGCGCGGGTCGATAGGGGCAAAAACCCGCCTATGTGGTGCAAAACACGCTTCGCCAAGCTGTGGGCTCGCGAGCGAACAAAGGCGAGCGGACTACGGACTGACCGGCCGGGATTACAACACCTGGTGATGGAAGCAAAAAGATTGGGTGAACGAAAGCCGGATTTGACCGATAATCAGCGTATCATTTGGAATCTCTCTCTCTCCTCCAGCGGGGTGCCGTCTAGCGATGGTGCCCCGCTTTTGTCATGCGCGCACGTGGCATGATGTCGCAGATGCGTCGCCTTCGAGGAGCCGCTTGGAGCTATCGCCCATCGATCTCGCGGCTGGCGTTGATGCCGGCGGGCCTGAGTTCGTCGGGCCAGAGCCGGTTCCATTGATCGAGTTCGCCTCGCGTCGCCAGCGCGTGCCAGATGATCACGCCGGATGCGCCATTCTCCGCCAAGATCCTGAAGACCTCCTCGTGCTGGAACTGTTCGACGGCCTCGCGGCCGAAGTCTTCTCGTGAGTAGAAGATCGGCGAGTGGTATGGAAGCACGGGTTTGCCATCAGCCAGCCGCACGCTCTCGCGGATCATCGACGCGAGCCATTCTTCGTGCACTTCTGTCGTGATCTCGCCGGGAGGTCGCCGGCCGGGCGGATAGCTTTCCCGAACCCGGCGTGAGGGATAGATCCGCGGGCTGATGACATCGACCGCCTCGAAGTACCAGGCGATCTCGTCGTTCATGCGGCTCGGCGCGTGGGACAGATCGCCGTACCCCTTGACGCCAAATGGGGTGAGGTCCGAGTAGAAGAGCACCTGCGGATAGTTGTAGAAACCCCATTGCGCGCGCGGTCGCAGCTGCTTGCAGCGGTAGTAGGTCGAGAGCAAGAACGTTCGCATGAACGCCTCGTATGTGCGCTTGAAGACCGCTTCGGCTTGCTCGTCTGACAGTCGATCTAGAAGGTACGGCCGCTCGGCGCGGATGTAGTCTCGCCAGTCGTCCTTGTAGTCGCTATCGAACGCGTCTTCCGGTTCGTCGCTGGGGTTGTTCGGCGTCCGATCCCACAGCGCCCAGAAGGGCTCGTAATCGATGATCACCACTCCCGTAAAGCCAACAGGCACGAGCTCATCGACGTGTTCTTGCAGAACCTGGAGGTGCTGAGAGAGGTCCTTGTTCTGCAGGGCGATCAGGTGTGCGCCCTGGCGCCTGTAGCGCCCGATCTTCCAACCGGAGATGTTGATGACATCACGCGTGTACGGCGTGTTCCGAAGATCCAATCGGGCGAGCGGGTCGTAGCCCAGCGAATCGACGAGGGGCCGGTTGGTGCTTACGGCGAGCAAGAATTGGAAGTCGCCTGACCGAGCGGCGGTCTCAGCGGTGCCACGCTCGCCGGAGACCGACGTAACCGGCCCTGTCGCAACCGCGGCGATGCAGGCGAGGGAGCCGAGCAGCATCGCGGAGCACGCTCTTCTGATCCGATAACTGCGCATGGTCTCGCTTCCTCTCGAGTCGGGCCCGGCCAGATGGCGATTCGACGGCGGCTCCTCGCACCCGAAGCAGCCCAACGGCTCCGTACTATGGCCGCTCGCGCACTCGATTATCGCCAATCCGGGCGGTGAGTTGCAAGTTGCGGATCGAGCAAGCCGAATGAAAATGCGGGCTGCGTGGCCTGTATTGCGAACTCGATCGGGATACGGGACGTCTTGATCGCACCGCGGACCCCGGCCGGCACGCTGGGAAGACGGATCCGCACGTTAGGTCTTCGTTTATGCTTGAGCAGTATCTCGAAGTCGTACCCATCCCGGTCCTAATCGCGGCCCCCGCCCTGGCGGGCCTTGTGTTCCTGTTGTGCCCTGCACGGCTGCGGCTTCCGGCCGCTCTGGTCATCCTGCCGCCGTTCCTGATCATCGGCCGCCTTCCCTTGCTTGGAACCGTGGCCCTAGGCGCCAAGGCCCTGGGCTTTGCCATGCTGCTGGCCTTGGGTGTCGCCGCCATGCTCTCGCCCGGACCGAAGCGGCGGTTGCACCCGCTTTGCTACGCCTACGTGCCGTTGGCGTTCGCCGCGCCGTTCTTCATCGTGACGACCGAGGACCCGGCGATCCCGATCCTGTACGGCGTGCAGTGGATCTGTTTGGTCTTCGCAGCGATCATGTTGTGCCGGACCATCGTCGATGCCGACTCGCTCTTCCACCTCGTCAAACTTCTGGGGTACGGCTTCCTGCTTGCGACGCCCATCCTGCTGAGCGCCCTCGTCACCGGGCAATGGTCGTATACCGGCCACTCGAGGTTCGAGCCGTATGGCGCGTCTGCGGTCCAGACGAGCATCGTGTTCACCATGACGGCGGGCCTTGGGGCCTACTTAGCCTTCCGCGACAACACGAAGATCATGCGGCCAATCTGGATCGGCATGGTCGCTGCCGCGACTGGCATGGCGCTGCTGACCGGCACGCGGTCGGCGATGATCACACTCATCGGCGTGTGCGCGCCGGTCGGGTTCTACGCGATCCGCAAGCCGGTACTCGCAGTACCGGCCCTCGGTGTCGTGATCATCGGGATTGCGGTCGTGCTCAGCCGGGTCGACTCGAATCCGTTCGATCGATACAAGACGCTCGAGACCGCACGCGGCGAGCAGGCGGTCGAGTACATCCAGGAGTCCATCGCCCAGCGCCCACTTACCGGTCTGCTCGGCACTCGTGGCTTCAACGCACAAGTCGACGAGTCTCTGGGCTTCCACGCGCACAACGCGTACCTCAAGATGGCCTACACCGGCGGCCTGGTCATGCTGGTGCCATACCTGATGCTGGCGGGCATCACGCTGCTTTGTGCGGTCTATGTCTTCCGCAATCGGCGGCTCTTCGACACGGATCCGTTGCTGACCTCCGTGCTTGTTGCGTTCATGTTCATGATCTACGCGCAGGGCATGGTCAACCACATGATCTATCAGGCCACGCACACGTGGGCGCTCCTGCACGTGTTGCTGTCCATGCTGTTCATCACGCAGGCCGGCGAAGTCGTGAAGTACAAGCGAGAGTTCCCCGCACTCGCCGCGATGCAACTGAAGGGCCATCGCCTCGCGGCCCAGTAGGGCCGTACGTGAGTAGAGCTTCGGTCGGAGGCTTTACGAGGACGCAGTCTTTGACGCGTGGGCCCGACGGCGCTCCTCGAACTTCTGCCGCGTCTTATCGGGATCCCAGATCGGATAGGTTCGCCCGATCAGCTCGGCCAAGCGCCGTTGATCTTCCTCGAGGTGCTTCAGGATCTCATCGACCGTCTTCTCTGTTGGCGGCGGTGGCGGAGGTGGCGCCTTGGGCGTGAGCGCCCGGCGCAAGCGATCACGCACGTCGGCCGAGAGCATGGGGCGAATGCGGCCGTAGGCACTCGAGCGCCGCAGCTTCATCATGAGGCCCTTGTCCCGAGACCTGTTCGTGGCGGCGTTGAACTTGGCTTCGGTGTCGATCTTCTGTACCTGCGGCTCGAAGCCAAGAAAGTCGCCCAGGCCTTCGATGGTGCCGCGACGGTCCTTGACAAACTCTTCGAAGATGAGCACACGGATGTTCTCCAACGGGAACTCCTCCAGCCAAGCCTCAAGCTGGAAGGCGTATCGCGAGAACGTCAGCGCGTGCTGGTCTTCTTCGTGGATGAAGTCATCGACGAGCTCCGCGCACGGGTGATTCGATGCGATGTGGTGGTGGTGGCTCACGATTCGGCTCACCGGCTCACGCAAGATGTACAGCAAGCGGATATCTTCCCCGAGAACTTTCCGGGCTCTCTGGGGAACATCATTGAAGAGCGGGATGCGCGCATAGCCGGTCGACGCGTCACCGCGTGCGTCGGACTCGTTTGCGCCCTTGTAGAGGGCCGCGTACTCGGCGAGCCCGCGTTCGGTGAGCACGTGATCGTGCGCCAGATTGGTCGGCTCCTTGTGGTACGGAAAGAAGACGCCTGGCTGCGACAGGAGGTCTCTGTAGAGCGTCGTCGTGCCGGCCTTCTGCGCGCCGATGATCAAGAACGTCGGGAGCTTCATGCGTTTGCCTCACCTCGTACTTGGTCGTACATCTCGATCGAGGCACGCCCGACCACCGGCCAGGTGAACCGCTCACGGACCAGCTTCGCTCCTGACTGCCCCATTTCGCGGGCCCGATCGGGATCGCCGAGGATGGCCAGGAGCGCGTCCGCGACGTCTTGGGAGTCGAGCTCGGTCTCGATGCCGGCCCCGGCTTCTGTGACCTCCGGGTAATGGCACGCCTTGGTCACCACGACCGGGAGCCCAACCGCGAGGGCCTCGGTTATGGCGATCGAGAATCCCTCTTGCCGGCTTGGGAGGCAGAACACCGTCGCGTCGCGCAGGGCGGCGAGCTTGTCCTCCCCATAGAGCGGACCGACGAGATGCACGCGGTCGCCGACGCCGAGCTTGTCGATTCGTTGCCGGGTCGGTCGTTCTTCTCCGCCATCGGGACCCGCGATGACCAGCCGAACCCGCGGATCCTCACGCGCGACGATCGCGAACGCATCGACAAGATAGTCCAAGCCCTTCTTGTGCTGGAGCCGGCTCAGGAACAAGATGATTGGATCGCCACCGAGTTCCTTAAACTTATCACGCAGGCGGCCGGGCTCTGGTAGGGCGTCGAACTCGCTCTCGAAGATTCCATTGGGGATCACTCGTGTTGGCACGTCCTTGGTGAGCGGTCGCGCAAGGTCGACCTCGTCGCGATTCAGCATGTGCAAGCATGATGCCCTGCGCAGGAAGCTGCGGTGTGTGGACGCGAGTGCCAGATCCTTCTTCCATCGACGCACCTTGTAGACCGCCGGGTCGAGCATGCCGTGCGGGGCGATGACGTATGGCACCCGGTTCCTACGCGCAACCGAAGCCGCGGCGGGGAGCATCATCTCCCACATGCCATGGACATGCAGCACGTCGGTCTCGTCTCGCAGCGTCTGTTGGAGCGCCGCTGCGGCGGCCCGCCCGGTCAGGCTTTCGGCCGCCCCCCCACGCGGGATCCAGATCGCTCGCAGCGACTCGCTTCCGGGCGTCTCGGCGATGAGGTCGAGGGCCCGCTGGTGGCCCGCTTCGTCGCCCTTGTAGGCCACGAGCGTCACCGTACAACCGTGGGCGGCTTGGGCCGCGCCCAGGCGCGTCGCCACGACCGGTGGACCGCCCGCGGCCGGATCGAGGTCGTTGATGACGTGCAGGACCCGTAAGGGGCTCACGGCGGAGGTTCCTGGTCAGACTCATCCGCTGGCTGGTCGGCCTGATCGAAACGCGGCCTGGCCTTCACCGCCTTGGCCGGGTTGCCGGCATAAATCGTCCACTCGTCGAGGTCCTTCATCGTGCACGCCCGCGCGCCCAGGATGGCCCCACAGCCAACCTTCACGGTTGGCCCGACGAAGGCGTCGGCGGCGATCCAGACATCGTCGCCGATGTCGATGGGGACCCTGAGCAGGGTGAAGTCCGGGGTCGTGTAGTCGTGCGAGCCGGCGCACAGGTGAGCGCCTTGGCTCACGACCGTGCGCTTGCCGATGCGGATCGGGCCCAGGCAATACACGATCGCACGATCGCCGATCGCGGATCCTTCCTCGACGGTGAGGTTCCAGGGGATCTCGATGCACACGGTCCGGCGGATGCGCGCCGTTGGGTGGATGTTGGCCCCAAAGGCACGGAGCATGACCCGTCGCACGCCGTACCAGTTGTGGAAGCTCGTGCGGAAGAGCGTCATCTGGACCGTGCCCCAGAGGACACGCTTGATGTTCTCGCGCAGGGTGTACGGGCTCTTGAGGCGCTTGTTGGAGAAGTCGTTCATCGCCCGCCCTCGCTTGTCTCGCTCTGGGCTGAACGCTTGGCATGCTTCATCTCGTGGCGTTTGGCATCGGACATGAACTCATACCACGCCATGTTAATAGCCATGACGAACCCGGCATAGCCGTCGAGCATGCCGCGTCGCACGAAGTAATCAAAGAAGAATCTAATGAATGGTCGACCGGGTAGGCCGCGGGCGTGCTTCTTGAGCCAGCGGCGTCGTTCGATCATGCCGCCGAAGAGCCGGGGCTGCACGCCGCCCTCGTCCTGCACGTCCCACGCGTGCGCCTCCCACGTGGTGTATCGATTATGCTTCTCGATCCACACGGAGAGGTCGGGGTAGGCGTAGTGCTTCATGTCGTGCTTGAGGTAACCGGCCTGGCCCGTCAGTAGCACCGGATGCTCGTGCACCTCGTTGTCGCCCGAGCCGGTATCACCGAGCGTACCGATGCGCTCGTATCGAGCGATGCGGTGCTTGAAGAGCCGCAGGTTCCAACTTGGGTACCAGCCGCCGTACTTCAGCCAGCGACCGAGGAACATGAATCGACGGTTGAGCCAGTAGCCATCGCCGCAGCCGGGAGTCTCGGGCACCTTGCCATTGACGAGCACGGCTTCGATCTCGCGGGCCAGTTCCGGCGTGACGTGCTCATCGGCATCGACGATGAGGATCCACTCGTTCCGCCAGCGAACGTGCTCGAGCGCCCAGTTCTTCTTCTTGGGCCAGCCAGTCGATCGATCGTAGTGGAACTGGTAGACCTCGCCACCCATGGCCTGGGCCAGGGGGATCGTGTCGTCGCTGGACTGGCTATCGACGACCGTGATCTGCTCGCACCATTGCAACCGCCGCAAGCATTCGACGATGTTCGCCTGCTCGTTCTTCACCGGCACGAGCACGCAGACCGGGACGCTGCCCGGCGCCGGGTATCCTTCGGGCACACGATCGGGCTCGATCTTTGACACCATGGCATCGGCACGCGGGTCGCGCGCGTCGGCAACGGCATCGCCGGCGTGGGGATACACCTTGGCGTCGGGCGATGCCCTGGAAGCCCCTGTTGCGGTCGCGGTCATCGGGCGTGCTCCTTCGATCGGGCATCAGCGCCTTCGTACGAACTCGAAAGCAACCCCGCCTGCTCGAGCGCCTCGGAGCACGTTATCCACCGGAATGTGCTGAGGAGATGCTCGAGCTTGTCCTGCGTCGTCTTGAGGCCAACGTAGCACTTGAAACGCCGGTGGATCGGCATCGGTACGCGCGGGCAGTCCGCGGCAAAGTCACGTGGGTGCAGGTAGACCACCGTGCCGCGACCGTGGCCGGCCTCATGATGTAGACCTTGCTCGATGCGAGACTTGGGCAGCAACCGCAAGTACCCCCCGCCGCTGTAGCAGACCTCGCGGCGCACGGGGCCAAAGCCGATGGGCGCAACGCTCATGGGCAACTCCGGCAGCTTGCGCCCACTGGGCGTGGAGAGCGAGTGCGGGCCGCGTTCGCACGCGTAGCCGCCATGGCCTCGCGCCCCCGGGAACAGCGATGCGTCATACTCCAGCCCGGCATCCAGGATTGTGTCGAACGCCCACTCGCTCCCCGGCGTGATGGAGAACGACGGCGCGCGGAAGCCTCGCACGTCAGCGTCTGGAGCGGCCGACGTGATCGCGGCGATCGAATGGTGCAGGTCGTCCAGGAAGCTCTCGGCGGTAAGCTGATACACGCGGCGATGCCAGAACGAATGCGTGCCGACTTCGTGGCCTGCATCGACGATGCGGCGCACGAGGGCAGGATGCCGATCGGCGATCCAGCCGAGGATAAAGAACGTCGCTCGGACGCCGTACTGATCGCAAGAACGAAGGATCTGGTCGGTGTATCGCTCGACGAGCGTGAACTCATCGCTGAGCTTGGGCCACTGTTCGGGATCGTCGACGGCCGGGATGTCCACGATGTGGAACCAGTCCTCGATGTCGAAAGACATCACATGCGCGACACCACCGGCCACGGACCCCGACGCCTCGTGGGCAACATCGGACCGGGTTGTAGGGCTCGCGGATGGCACGTCGGGCTGGTTCCTCTGGAGACTCGGGATCTTGGATCAGGACAGTCGATGGCCGTGGCTGCGGAGGCGACGGACATCGTCGCGAGTCGGCATGGAAAAGTGTGTCATGTCGCTCTCTGGATTTGGGATGAGGTCGTGCGGCCCGTATTCGACCGCGGCGACGGACTCGAGAATCGCCTCGGCCGCTAGGTCCTTGCCGCGGGCCATGATGTCCTCGAGCGTGTCGTGCGCGTGGATCGTGTACTTCTTCTGCACGATGATCGGGCCATTGTCGAGCTTGGCATCGACGTAGTGCACGCTGACGCCACCCTCTTTCTCGCCGTTGGCCAGCGTCCAGAAGCTCGGCATGAGCCCACGGTACTTGGGAAGCAGTGCGCCGTGGCAATTCACGATGCCGTACTCGGTCTGCTGCCGCAGCGCCTTGCGGTACAGCTGTGTGCCGCTGATCGAGACGATGAACTCGACGCCCTCGTCGCGCAGCATCGAACGGAACGACTCGGCGTTCACGTCACCGGCGACCTGCACGGGCACGCCATACTTCGCGGCGACCGACGCAACGCTCATGTTCGAGCCACCAAAGGGCAGCTTCGAGACGACCTTGCGCCACATGTACCGGCGCAGCTTCCACTGGAAGTAGCGGAAGCCGTAGAGCTTGTAGAGGTCCAGCGCGGTCTCGAAGGGCGTGCGCTTGCCCTGCTGCACGCTCTGGACGTTCACGCCCGCGGTCGTCGACGCGTGCTCGCGGAGGTACTTGTCCAGGACCTTGGGCAGGAAGAACGGATCGTCCTGGATGAACACGTACTTGCGCAGCGGTCGGCCGGGGCGTGGCAGCTCCCAGGGCTCGCTGGCCGTCTGCGTCTGTACGGTCGCGTTCTCGTTTGCCTGATCGGTTGCGGTCATGATGCCTGCTCTTCCGCTACGGGCTGGCCCTGGAATCGGCGCTCATCCTGGACGCCGATCGATGCCTCAACGACGTCGCAGAATCGGCCGCAGAGCGACGCCTTGCTGAACTGCTTGGCGATGATCTCCTGGGCCCGAGCGCCCATCTCCGCCAGCCGCTGGCGATCCGTGCCGGCGATCTCCTCCAGGGTCTCTATAGCCCCCGGGACGTCCCCATGTTCGATGTGCCAGCCGATGTCATGGTCCCGCAGGAGGTCCGAGACGTGGCACGGATCGGGGCCCAGCAGCAGGATCGGCCGCCCGACGGCCATCGCCCCGTAGACCTTGCACGGGTGGACAACGCCCACCACGTCATCGCCCACGCTGACGAGGTGCACATCGGCGGCCGAGAGCGAGTACCGCAGGGTCTCGAACGGCTGGTACGGCAGCGACCGTATGTTGGGCGGCTCGTGCTCGGCGATCGCCGCGTCGACTTCCTTCTTGCCGACGCCGCCGCCGATGAACATGAACTCGAGGTCGTCCCGCTCGCCCAGCTGCAGGCCGGCCTGGAGGACCGTCGAGATCGGTGTCGAGAAGCCGTGGTTGCCCGAGTACATCACCACGAACTTGTCGCCCAGCTCGTGCTCAGCGCGGAACGGGTTCTCGGCGTGGTCGATCGACTCGAGCTTCTCTTCGTGAGGCCAGGGCGGCATGACGTCCATCTTGTGTGTGACGTCGATCTTCTTGTTCAGCCGCTCGGCCATGAAGCGATCGAGCGCGACCACCCGACGGGCCTTGCGGAGGATGACGCGGTTGAACGCGTCGTACAGCCGCACCGGGATCGAGCCGGGCTTGAGCTTACCGAGCTCGACCATTTGGTCGGGGTTCAGGTCCATGACCCAGTAGCTGATCGGCTTGCGGCGGATTACGGAGACGACCAGCGCGGCGATCGCGGCCATCGGCGGCGAGGTGCTCACCAGGATGCCCGAGAGCCGACGCGTGAACAGCCCATGGGCGATGCACTGGAGCATGAACAGCGAGGCGGCGAGCAGCCGCACGGGGATCGAAGCCTTGCCGAAGCTCGAGAGCGGCAGGCGGCGGATGTGGACGCCGTCGCGGACCTCTCGGGCCTCGTAACGGATCGATGGGTCGTCGTAGCCACGGCTCGAGGTGATGACGTGGACGCGATGCCCGCGCCGAACGAGCTCGACGGCGGCGTCGTGCATGTGCTGGCCGACGCTGGCCGGATCCGGCACGTAGACCTGGCTGATGACCAGGATGGTCCGATTGGCTTTCGTGCTATCGGACATTGAGGGTCCTTGAGTGGGCCAGCGTCACACCCGACGGCGGCATTGGCCGTCACGCGGGGTCCGCCGTCTCCAGAACGCGGACGTAGGGAGCATCGACAACCTGGGGTCCGGCCTCCAGCGTGGATCGCCGTCTCGGCGAGCTCTGAGCGGCACGGTTTCTCGCCGGCCTTCGGGCCTCAGATCGTCGGACCCGACCTCTGAGAGAAATAGACGACTCGGATTGGCGGCCCCAGGCTTACTGCCCCTTCTTGAGCTCCTGCACGATGTACTGCAGGGTCAGCTTGTCGTCGCCTTCGGGAAGGCTCGGCATCAGCTCTTCGAACTGCTGCAACGACTGGCTGATCGTCTGCTCGCCACCGGCCTTGATCTGGGTGATCATCTGCTGAGCGCGGTCGCGATAGGACTCGGGCAGATCCTCGAGGGCGATCTCGTCGGACCCGACGGCATCGTCCTGCGCGGGCGTGTTGTCATCGCCCTCGTCCTCGGCGGCGAGCGCCGCGACTTCCTCGGGCAGCGCGAACGCCGACTCGTCGAGCTCGTTGACCTTGAGCGTGGTGATGTTCATGTCCATCGGGCCGCCGGGCATCATCGGGCTCTGCACCTTGAGCACGTGGAAGAACTCGACGCCCGAGACCTTCTTCCACTCGCCGAACGTCATGGTCGTCGTCTGCTCGCCCATCGGCGATTGCTCGGTTTGCCGCAGGCCGAGAACGCGGCCCGTGTTCGCGTCGAAGAACATGAACCCCTCGCCCTCGGTGTCCTTGGGCTCGAAGCGGACGACGTGGGCCATGCGGCCGTCAAACTCCTCGCGACCGACGACTTCCATCGTCGCCATGTCTTGCTTGATCTGCTGGGGATCGAGCATCATGATGTGGAGCGAAGCCTGGCTATCGAGTTGGTCCGCCTGCGGGCCGCTGATGATGGAGTAGCCCGCGCCGGGCATCTTCATCCACGAGGTGGTCCCGTCGGAGCCCATCTCCATGCTGCCCATGGGGCTGTCGGTCTTGGCCCAGCGACCACCCTCGCGCGACCACTTGTTCTCCATGGTGATCGCGGTGCCCATCATCTCCATGGACATGATCGTGTGAAGCGTCTTGACCTCGTCGATGGCCTCACGCCCACCGATGGCCTTGACGGCATCGGCGATGATCTTCTCGAGCGAGGGCAGACCATCTTGGGCAACCGCGGGAGCCGACTCGGCCTGCCCGATGGCGTTGCCGCCGCTGTTCTGAGCCACGGCTGTCGAGCCGGCAAAAAGCACGACACACAGCGCGGTGGACGAGGTCAGGCGAAGGTTCATGGCGTTCTCGCTTTCGTATCCTGTTCTTGGTTTGAATCGACTCTGCAAGGGCGTGTCGGTGTCACGCTCGCTCAGCCGGCCGCGCCGGCCTTCTGCTTCTGCACGTGAGCGCCGGTCGGGGCGGCCCCACGCTGAGGCACGGTGCCGTTGTACTTCTTGTTGTGCTCTTCGAGGATCCAGTTGTAGGTCTTCTCCATGCCGTCACGCAGGCGGATCGACGGGGACCAGCCGATCTCGCGCTCGATCATGTCGTTGTCGCTGTTGCGGCCGTTGACGCCCTTGGGCGCATCGAGGTTGTACTTGCGATCGAGCTTGATGCCCGCGATGTCCTCGACGATGTCCACGAGCCCATTGATGGTGACCAGCTCGTTGCTGCCCAGGTTCAGCGGCTCTATGCAGTCGCTGTTCATGATGCGCTGGCTGCCCTGGACGCAGTCGTCGATGTACATGAACGAGCGTGTCTGCTTGCCGTCGCCCCAGATCTCGATGCTGTGATCGCCGCTGAGCTTGGCCTCGAGCACCTTGCGACACATCGCGGCGGGCGCCTTCTCGCGGCCGCCTTCCCAGGTGCCAAAGGGACCGTAGACGTTGTGATACCTCGCGACGCGGGTGTAGATGCCAAAGTCCTCACGGAAGTGGCGGCACATGCGCTCGCTGAAGAGCTTTTCCCAGCCGTAGCCATCTTCCGGCAGAGCGGGGTAGGCGTCCTCTTCCTTCAGGGCCACGACGTCTTCGTCGACCTGCTTGTCTCCGTTGTACACGCACGCGGATGAGCTGTAGAAGAACTTCTTCACGCCCGCGTCCTTGGCGGCCATGAGCATGTGCGTGTTGATGAGCACGCTGAGCATGCACTCGGCCTTGTGGGTCTCGATGAAGCCCATGCCGCCCATGTCCGCGGCGAGCTGGTAGACCTCGTTGGCACCATCGCAGGCCTGGCGGCAGGCGTCGATGCCGTTGAGGTCGGCCACGAGGTTCTCGGCGTCGCTGTGCACCTGGTACCACTGGTCCATGGGCTTGCGATCGACCGAACGAACCCGGAAGCCCTGGCGGAGCAGATCGGCTGCAAGATGCCCACCGATGAAGCCACCACCACCCGCAACAACGACTAACTCACCTGCCATGTCCACTCCTCGATTGGGCCCCGCTTGGGCCGGTACGGCGTCGTTTGGACCGCCTGGGGTACCCGCCAGCCAAGGGCTGGAAGGTGGCTCCCGGGCCTCCCTCACGCGCAATGTTGATGATATCTCTCCAGACACCGAGCTTCGTCCCCCAGCGTCCGTGAGTTCACTCGGCAATACTCGGGGATTTACCCTATCAAAACGGAAACACAATTGGGGTCACGATGATCGTGGTGCACCCCACCAGTACGTTCATCGGCAGCCCGATGCGGAGGAAGTCGGTGAAGCGATAGCCGCCCGGGCCATAGACCATGAGATTGGTCTGATAACCAAGTGGCGTCGCGAAGCTGGCCGAGCCGGCGACCATGATCGCGATCGCGAACGGCATGAAGCTGACCCCCAGGTCATTCGACACACCCAACGCGATCGGGAACACCAGGGCAACGGCCGCCACGTTCGTGATCGCTTCGGTTGCCATGTTGGTGACGGCGTAGATGGCGATGAGCACGAGCAGCGGATTCTGGCCCGCGATGCTCAGGATGCCGCCCGAGATTGACGACGCTGCGCCGGAGACCTCGAGAGCCCTGCCGATGCCGAGCGCCGCGCCGATCACGATAAGGATCGACCAGTCGATGCTGCGCCGGGCTTCGGTCACGGTACAACAGCGTGTGAGCACCATCACGATGCCGGCGACAAGGGCGGCCGCGAACATCTCGTGTATACCAAGTGCCGCGACACCGACCATGCCCACGAGCAGGGCCACGGCGAGGGGTGCGCGGGCGTGGCGTCGAGGCGCCGAGTCTTCTAGTGCGCTCACGAGCAAGAAGTCGCGAGAGTTGCGGTGACGCTCGACAAAGCCCGGATCGGCCTCAAGCAGCAGCGTATCGCCAGGCTTCAGTTCGATGTCGCCCAG
>CALCCF010000045.1 GCA_937899905.1 uncultured Phycisphaeraceae bacterium | reverse complement strand
CGGGACGCCGAGCGACAACCGGCCCAGCCGGCCGCGTCGCCCCAAGCCCCCGGCGGCCGTCATGCCCGAGGGCATCGGCGGGCTGCTGAGCCCCGGTGGGCCCGCACCCAAGCCGCTCATCGCCTCGGCCGACCGCGTGGACGAGACCAAGCAGGCCAAGGCCGAGAAGTACCCAACCAAGAGCCCCTTCAACAAGCGGGAACTCGAGAAGTACCGGCAGACCCTGCTGCACAAGCGGGCCGAGGTCCTTGCCGAAGTCACCGGTCTCGAGGGCGACGCGCTGACGAGCGGCGGCTCGGGCAACCTCAGCAAGACCCCCCAGCACATGGCCGACGCGGGCAGCGATGCGGCCGACCAGACCATCTCGCTCGACCTGGCCGCGGCGGAGCGCAACCTGATCAAGGAGATCGACGCCGCGCTGCAACGCATCCGCGACGGCGTCTTTGGCCTGTGCGAGAAGACCGGCAAGCCCATCCGCACGGAACGGCTGACCGAGCTGCCCTGGGCCAGGTACTCCATCGAAGCCGCCCGGCAGATGGAAGGGCGTCGCTAGGCGTGGCCGCCAAGGCAGACGCCAAGGGACCGCCCGCCAAGCCACCGCCGACACAACGGCCGGGCCGCATGGCCTGGATCCTCATGCTTGTCGTCGTTGTTCTCGGCACGGTCATCGACCTGGGCAGCAAGACCGTCGCGTTCAACACCCTGGCCGACGCGCCGGTCGCGCTCGATCGCAGCGAGGTCGTGGACGCGACGGAGTTACAAGCGCTCCTTCCACGACATGAGCCCACCGTCGTCGTGCCCTACCTGCTGGAGTTCAAGCTCGTTCTCAACCCCGGAGCCGTCTTCGGCATCGGTGCCGGCAAACGCGTGTTCTTCATCATCGCGACGACTCTGGCCATTGCGTTCGCGCTGTGGATGTTCGTGCGGTGGACCGGGCCACGCGATCGCTGGGCGCACATCGCTATCGGTCTGGTGATCTCCGGCGGTCTGGGCAACCTGTACGACCGCGTCCGCTTCGCGTGCGTGCGTGACTTCCTTCATCCGCTGCCCGGCGTTAACTATCCCTTCGGCATCTCGACGCCATGGAGCGGCACCGAGGTCTGGCCCTACGTGAGCAATCTCGCCGACCTCTGGCTCATCATCGGAGTGGTCGTGCTCGTTGGCTTCTTGTGGTTCGGTCCGAGGAACGACGCCCCGTCCGCCGACGAGAAGGCCGCTCGAAAGGCGGCATAAAACCAGCGTCGCTACCGCCCGGTTGCCTCGTTGAGCCATTGAACCGTAATGGCTGGCTCGGTCACCACCTCCGCGGACAACGCCCACGACGCCACCGCCGCCCGCTCGCCTCGGATCGCCAGCCACACCTCGCCATCGGTGATGGTGAATCCACCCGGCAGCCACGCGATCGGACCATCCTCGCCCGCGAGCGCCTCGTCCAAAGCGGCGATGCCGAAGTCGCTCCACGGCCCGGATGTGGTCTCGGCCTGCAAAAGCACCGGCTCGGCCCGCTCGTCCAGACCCGCGAGGAGCCAGCGCGATCCGGTGTACGCGATCGACTTGATGCGCGCCACGCCTGCTGGCCAATCCGTCCGGCTGAGTTCCTGGTAGCTGCGATTCAGATGAAATACCTCAAGGATCTGCGACTCGGTCACCAGCGCCAGGCGCTGCGGCCCGAGAGCGAGGAGGATCGGGGTCGCCGCCTGGCCGTCTCCATCGCGCAGAAAGTCGAAGAACCGAGCGTGGTCGACGAACGCCGGCTCATCGACCTCGCCCTCCACGATCAGGTTCTCGTCGTAGAGGTTGATGCCGAAGACCTCGTTGCTCCCAGCCGCCAGCACGAGCGCACGCTCGACGAGGGGCGCGGTGATGACATCGCGAACATCCCGGCCCACATTCTCGATGCGCTGCGCGAGCACGGGAGGGCCATCGGTCATTGGGTCCGGCAGGTCATAGATCAAAACAAGGCCATCTCGCTGCGCAACCACCAGCCGATCTCGAAGCACGCACGCGCCAATCACGCCGCGCGCTTCGGCCAGCGTCAGTCCATCGAAGCTCACCGTCCTCGTGGACGCATCAACCACAACCCTGCCGCCCTGCGCGGTAAACACGCGCTGTGGGTCGGTGTCCGCCAAAACGCGCTCGACGGCACTGGCTACGAACGCCGCCACAGCCAGCACAACCATCGCAATACCACAGCACCAGAAACGGACCATCGCTCGACTCCTCGCACTCGGGACACCGGCTATCGTGGCCCGTGACCGTCGAAGGATTCTACGACGAACCCATGCTGTACGACGTCCTGCACAGCCCGGGCACGGCTGATGAGGTGCGTGCCCTTGTCCATATCGCCAAGGGGTTTGATCTGAAACCCAAGGGGCCCTGGCTCGAGCCGGCCTGCGGCAGCGGTCGCTACGTGCGGGCGGCTGTCGCACGAGGCATCCGCATTGCGGCATTCGATGCATCCGAGCCGATGGTTGCCTACGCCCGAGATCGGATGCGTGGCATCAAGGCATCGATGTACGCCTTGGGCGTGATGCGGATGGAGTCGTTCGACGCCGACGAACTCGCACCGGGATGGCGTTTCGCGTTCGCGTTCAATCTCATCAACACGATCCGCCACCTAGAGACCGACGCACAACTGCTCGGGCACCTGGATCGCGTGCATTCCGCTCTCCACCCGGGGGGCCTTTACGCCATCGGCCTCAGCGTGAGCATGTACGGTGCCGAACAGCCCTCGGAGGACATCTGGGAAGCATCACGAGGCACGCTCTCGATCCAACAGGTCGTGCAGTTCACGCCCGCGATGGCTAGCAGAGATCGTGGGGAGCAGGTGCACAGCGTGCTCCACGTCAAACGACCGACGGGAACCCGGACGCTGCCGTCGTCCTATACGCTCCGCAGCTACGACGTGACACAGTGGCGCAACATCATCGATCGCTCGCCATTCACACTCGCCGGCTGCGTCGACGATGATGGCCGGAAGATCGACGAACCAACGCTGGGCTACGCGATATGGCTCCTTCAACGCAAAGACTGAGCTTTCGCGTTACGGCAGATCGACCTGGTAGTTCAGCCGTGCGCCAACGTCGATGTCTTCAACGGCGAGGATGATGCTCTGCACGGCTCCGGTATCGAGCCCGCGGAGGAGCAGTTCTCGCCGCGCTGTTGAGCCCGGTGCGAGCTGCGGCACGACCGCCCGGCGACGCCCGACCCCAGGCTCGATTGCAGTTGCCTCGAGCGTCACGATCCGATCGCCGACATTCCGCAACTCCACCATCACGAGCACCCCATCGCCCGTTTGCCTCGCGGTCGCCGTGATGTCCAGATAGTCGAGCCCGATACGAAAAGGCACGTCGACATGGACACGCCGCGTCGCGTTCTCGCCGCGGATGTACAGGTCAAGCCCCAGGTGCTTCCGACCGGCGGGCTCGCTGCGGCGGAAACGGATGTTGATCGGCGTCCGCTGTTCTTCCCCCGCCTCGATCAGAAGGTCGCTGAGCCTTGGAGAGATCTCCCAGGCTCGCTCGCTCACCGGCTGGCCGCCGAACCCGCCGGGGTAGACGACTCGGCTGCGAACCGAGGTGACGCCCGGCCACGGGTTACGCATAACCAGCGCGGCCGGATGCTCGATATCGATGGCCGGCAAGAGCTCGGGCTCAAGGCGCACCGACGAGATGAACATCAGGAGGTTGGTGTCTACACCCTCAACGAACACCGGGAGGTCATCGACAGGGACCTGATGTGTCAGCCGAGGCGTGGTCGCGTACGGCTCGACCGTCTCTGTTGCCGCGATGACCCGCTGGTTGCCGAAGACGTCGTACACGCGGACTGGTGACTCGCCGAGAAACTGCTCGTACTCCGACGGCGTGCGGCCCGGCTTGGGACGCAGCACCAAGAGCCCGCCGTCCGCACCAACACGCGGGACGATGGGTTCGTAGATCGAAGCGATGATGCCATCGAGGCTCTCGAACGTGTAGATCCGCCGCATCCCTGCGAGCCGATCGCTCATTCCGCGCCACGCGGCGAAGGCCGGGTCGATGTCCGTTGCACCAGACTCTTCATGCCAACCCCAGCTGTCTGCCAAGGCCAGACGAAGCGCGGCCTCTGGAACTTCGGGCCCCGTCGGTGCGGCAGCCTGCGGCAAGCTATCCCAGAATGCGAGGATCTGATCGGCGAGGCGGGCGACAACCGCCCGCCGGCCAAACCGCGCCTCGTCGAGAGGGTGAAGCACGATGACGCTCTCGGTGATGTCGCCTGATTGGAGCATGCCCGAGAGTCGATCGACCGTTTCGCCAACCCACGCCCCGGTCGCGTAAGACGGCGCCTCGACGGTCACCATCCAGTGGTGTGAGGAGCCGGGCAACGCCGCACGAGCCGGGTCGAACACGCCCGACCACGGCATACCGATGCGCGAGTCCGGGGAGAGCCTGCCCAGCCGCCGCGCGATGGCGTCGAACTCTGCGGATGCCTGCGGAGTCGCGGCCAGAACGTCGGCCCCGAGAGGTCCGAGATGCCAGCGATCGAGCGCCTCGGCCAGCCGATCGACAACGGCAACCAGCACCGAATTCCAGAGCTCGTCATCATCCAGAGCGCTCAGGCTCCGATCACCACGGCTCCGCAGAGTGTCTTGGGTGGAGTCCTGCGCCTCGAGCACGATCGTGGCTTGGGCTCCCAGCCGCGAGCGCAAATCAGTCACAAACCGCGCAAGCTCGGCATCGTCCGATGTCGCCTCAAGCTCGGTCGCTGCTTGGCCAACCAGTACCGGCAAGACGATCGAGGCAAAGAACGCTTTCGCTCCGCTCGATTCGATAATCCGAGAACCGATGTCGTACTCGGCTCGGCCTTCAAGGCCTGGCATCACGAGACCCAGCCGGCGGCGATCGGCTAGTTCCACACCAAGACCAGGGTCGGGTACGAAGCTGTCACGCCTGGGCGCGTCGAGCAGGGCACCGACTGGATCAGGGAGCCACACGAACTTTCGATCGAGGTGGAGCATGGGCGTGTCGCCGATGCTCACGGACAGGCGAGCGTCGTACCAGCCCAGCCCCGGAAGGTCTGGCTGCCATCGGATCTCTCGAGAGCCCATGCCGAACTGCTCGATCCGTTGGTCGACGACGATGCCATCGAGATCGAACACCTCCAACTCGATGTTGATCGGATCGCCGGAGAGATCGCGAATGGTCGCGAGCAACTCTGGTGCTTCACTCTGGACGAAGATGCCGCTCTCGGACGCGGCCTCCAGGGTGGCCGTCGGCAGTTGGACAATCACCACGTCGTCGAACCACACCGTGCCGCTGTAGTCCTCTTCCCACAGCTCGAAGCCATCGTCGCGGGCGACTCCCTGGTGCGCGGGCTGCACGAGGTCGAGATCGATCTGGACCGACACCGCGTCCGATGGGGCGGGAGGTAGCTTCAGCAACGTGGGCACGAACCCAGCCTCCGGATCGTCCGTGCGATCCAGCAGCAGCGCTGCCTCGGCTCCGGCGATTGGGTTCCCAGCTTCGTCCAGCAGTCGCGCGACCACACGAGGGCGAGCATGCATAAGCCCCTCGGTGCGGATCATCGCGCCAATCGCGTATTGCACCGACGGAAACACGGGCACCACACCCGGCTCGAGACGCAGGCTCGTGCTGCCGCCCCGCGTGTCGAGCCGCACCGTGCCAAAACCGCTCGAGGCCGCGGACGCGTAGTCGAGCCTCCCAAGATTGGTGATCGGGAAGCCTGGCCGCTCACGAACCTGTGGATCGTTCTGAGCCCGGATCCAATACAGCGGGACCTCGAAGGCGTTGAATCCACGCTCCTCGAAGTCAAAGTGCCGAACGATGCGTCCGGCCGAACTGGGGCGTGAGACCGCCACGGGCCCATCTTCGAAGTCTTCGGGGATCTGCGATACCGCCGAGGCTACCGGGAGCCCCATCACGCACACGACACCAAGCCGAACGATTCTTCGGAGACCCATCGATAGGACTATCGGCCCAGGCGTCGATGGGCCTTCACGAGGCCGGACCGGGATACGCCCCCAATTCGCTCAAACGCAGCCCGAGCACCGTCGGACGCCGCTGGATCGATTCGGCAGCCGCTCCGCGACGGATGATGGCGCGATCGGGATCAACCATCCTGAGCCCGAGGACCGAGTGCTCGGAAATCTGGATCGAGCCCGCAACCCTGCTATCCCCACCTGGCGTTGGCGACGTCGGTAACACGGGGGCACCAGCGGGAAGGACCAGCCAGCCCAAAACCGCGACCATTGAAAGCACGCAAACGCCGGCAACAGCACGCCGTGCACGAACGGTTCGACGTCGGCCCGCGACAGCCTGGCGTATCGCATCCGGCATCGGCCCGGCATCCGCGTCCCCGAGTGCCTGCGAAACGTCTCGTTCAACCGACATGGTATGGCACTCCTTGGGCTTCTTCCCGTGAGATCCGTTGGCGAGCCAGCGCAAGCCCCTTCGAGTATCGAGCCGCAGCCGTTGAGCGGGAAACACCGAGGGCCTCGGCAAGCCGTTCGAGCGTGAATCCGTAGGCATGGCGGAGCACCACCGCCTCCCGGCACGGCTCGGGCAGCCCATCCAAGATCGCGGACATGCCGTCTGTCTCCACGACATCGGACGTGTTGGTACGCTCGGCTCGTAACTCTCGCCGCTCGGTTCGTTGCCGCTGGCGACGCACGTTGAACGCGGCATGGCGCGTGAGGGTGCAGAGCCATGCCGCCGGATCCTTGACACGCCTCAAGGAACGCCGCCGCAGCCGGAGCACGCGCAAGAACACAGACTGCACGACATCATCAGCCACCTCCGCCCCGGCGAGCGCTCGCGCTTGGGCGCGAAGCCGGCCGGCATGCCGGACCCAGAGTTCCTCTGCGGCGGCATCGTTCCCGCGATGGAACGCCACGAGCAGCGCCCGATCCTCTCGGATACGGGACGCCTGCTCGACGGGGTTGTCTCCCAGCTCAGCCACGCTCAGGCACGCTCAGGCACGCTTAGCCATCGTTCTTCACCCGGCGACGCAGCGCCTCGAGCGCTGCCCGAGACTCGGCGTCTGAGGCGTAGGTTCGCCCAAACGCCGGCACAACGATCAACGCGATCGAGCCAAACTCCTCGGCCACGAGCCGCTCGCCGAGCGCATCCAGATCTGCAATGGGGGTATCAGAGTCCCACGCCTCGACCACCAGGTCGAACGCGTCGACCGCACGCTCGACGTCGGCCCGGAACGCCTTGCCGTCGCGCGCTCGGCTCCTCCGCTCGGCCTCGCCG
>CALCCF010000044.1 GCA_937899905.1 uncultured Phycisphaeraceae bacterium | reverse complement strand
GGTGGGCATCCTCGCGTACCGGGCACGCGCGAGAACGCTGCCGGTTGGCCTGATCAGCCTGAGCCCGCAGATCCTGCCCGAACGCGAGATTGATCCCTTCGGCCCGATTGTCGACGCCCAGCGGCGTCCGTTGATCAGCGAGTACAAGTACCTTGTGCCGCGTCGAGACCTCCCCGTGGACCGCAGGGTTGGCCCACAGCCGCTGCCCATCGATGTCATCATGCTCAACGGGCGAAACTTCGGCATCGGTGTCGGGCTCGATGAAGAGGAATACGTTGTGTGGTCGGTCGGCCCCGATGGTGACGACGACACAGCCCGACGCGTTCGCGAGAACACACGCGCGCTCTTCGATGGCGACTACCTGATCTGGCCGCCGGTGATCTCGTTGTACCGAGAGTTCCTCGAGACACGCGGCGAGTTGCGATAACAAGGCGAAGCCGGGCGAGGCACGACCCGCCCACATCCGCGGGGCTCGGGAACATCCTGGGCCTCGTTTCGGTTTGGCTCTGACCACGAACGAACGAAACCCGAGGCAGCACATGAGCGAGAACGGTCACGATTCGCACGGCGAGATGCTGGTCATCATCGGGTCTGGTCCCGCGGGCTGGACGGCCGCGCTCTACGCCGCCCGGGCCCAGCTCGAGCCGCTGTGCATCATCGGCGTGCCAAAGCAGGATCCCGGCCCCGTGCTCCCCGGCGGGCAGCTCATGCTGACGACCGATGTCGAGAACTACCCCGGCTTCCCCGAGGGTGTCGCCGGTCCCGAGATGATGGGCTTGTTCCAGAAGCAGGCCGAGAGATTTGGCGCCCGCGTGGTCATGGACGACGTGGCGACCGTTGACTTCCAGCACGACTCGTCCGTGCCGCACACCATGACGCTGGCCAGCGGGAAGACCGTCCGGGCCCACGCCGTGATCATCGCGACTGGCGCGACGGCGAACTGGCTCGGGCTCGACAACGAGATGCGTCTCGCTCAGGCCGGCGGCGGCGTCTCGGCGTGCGCCGTGTGCGACGGAGCTCTGCCCATGTTCCGTGACAATCCTGTCGCCGTTGTCGGCGGCGGCGACACGGCTATGGAGGAGGCGCACCACCTCAGCAAATTCGCATCGAAGGTCTATGTCATCCACCGCCGAGATGAGCTGCGCGCCAGCAAGGTGATGCAGGAACGTACGCTGGGCAAGGACAACGTCGAGATGGTCTGGAACAGCACCGTCGTCGACGTTTTGGACAAGAAGGATGAGGCGACCGGTGTCGATGTCATCCGGGCGATCGTGCTCGAGGACGTGCACTCGAAAGAGCAACGCGAGCTCGACGTCAGCGGCCTCTTCATCGCCATCGGCCACACGCCGGCCACCAAGTTCCTCCGCGAGAGCGGCCTGGAATTCGACGACGCCGGGTACATCGACCTCAAGCACCGCAGCAGCGTGACGAACATCGACGGCGTCTTTGCCGCCGGCGACGTCGCCGACGCGAAGTACCGCCAGGCTGTCACCGCGGCGGGCATGGGCTGCCAGGCGGCGCTGGACGCTGAGCACTGGCTCGGTGCGCACGCCTTGGTCTGATTCGCTACTCGTCCGTAATGTCGTACGGATTCGCGCCGGCCGAGCCCTTGATGGTGTGGCTCTTGGGTACCGGCACACCCTTCGGTGGCCCGCTGCGACCAGCCTCTGAGGGGGCGTGCGGCCCGTCGACCTGGCGTAACCGGTCGTCGATCTGGGCTGCCGCTTCCTCTGCCTGCTGCTGGTTGATGAACGCCCTTCGCCCCGAAACAACGCTCTTGTGCTTCGCGTTCTCCACCGCCCAGCCGGCGGCCCTCGCGAGGTTGAACAGGCTGACGGCTAGCAGGATGACCCCGATGAGGTACGCCAACCAGAACACGATGTAGAGGATGTTGAAGATCGGGATGAACGCATCGATGACCGGGCCGAGCAGGATGCCGCAGCCGTAGAACGCGATGAGCCATGACGCGGTCCTGCACCGGTTCTCCGCATCATGATCGCCCATCCATCCCGCCAGCGAGGCCAGCATGAGCCCGAGCGGGATGAACCCGATCGCCGCGAACACCGACACGATGTTGGCTGAAATCGAGAGGGCGCGCTCCATGCTGCTGAACATCGGGAACCACGCCGCGCACAGCAGCCCGATCGAAACCAACCACAAGCCCTGGCTTGCGACGGTGATGACGCGGACCCGGGGATTGTCGAAGACATCCTCAACGCCCGGCTCGAAGCGATCGGGCTTGGGGATCGTGGCCATCCACAAGGCGCCCATCCAACCGACGCCAGCAAACAGCTGAAGCCCGAAGGTGATCGGATGCGGGAACACGCCGGCGGCCATGCTCGTGAACCACGTGAGCAACAAGGCAGCCGCGGACGCCCAGAGCCACGTGCCGAGGCGAGAGATGAAGGCGACCGGGGCCCGTGACACACCCGTCCCGCGCTTGCGATCGTGGACCGGCCGCGCGTTGGTCGTGCCGCACTCCGGGCAGACGGTGGCGCGTGGCAGGCCGGTGAGGTCGTAGTTGCACTTGACGCACCTGAAGCCCTGCTCGAACACGCCGGTCGGCGTGTCGCTCTGGCGGAGCTCGCGGGGGTCGATGGGGCTCATGCCCCATGGTATGGGAAATCCGCGTTCGGGTTGCGATTTCCGGGCCATGGGCCCGGCCGGCTAGACGGTCTGATGGTTCGGCTGGTCCTTGGAGGGATCGGCTGGGCCGTCGCCCTCGGACTTATCCAGCGCCGCACGCGTTTCTTCCAGCAGCCGCTCGATCTGGAAGGGCTTGAACAGCACGCACTGCAACCCCTCTTGCGAGGCACGGACGATGCTGTGGCTCGGGTCGTAGCCGAAGCCGGTCATGAGGATCACCGGCACGTTGGGCAGCGCCCGACGGGCGGCCGAGAAGACCTCGTAGCCGTTGCGATCGGGCATCTTGATGTCGCTTATGACCAGGTCGAAGCCCTCGCCGCTCTCGGCTGCCGCTCGCAGCAGGTCGATCGCCGCGGCCCCGTTGTCGCACACGCGGACCGTGGCCCCGCGGTTACGCAGCACGTCGACGATCACGCGGCGAACGGCCGGCTCGTCGTCGGCGACCAGCACGCGGCGACCCTCGATCAGCGGCTCCTTCTCGGTGGAGCTCATCGCACGCTCGACGCCCAGGAGTGCTCGAGGGCCCTCGGCCACGCGCTTCATGCGGTCACGGATGGAGTCGACGTCGCCGGCTATCCGCGACAGTCTGGCGGCGAGCTCGGGATCATCTCCGGCGTTCTCACGCATCTGCCCAACAATGCCTGCGATATCGTCCAGCGGCTCACGGAGCTCGCCCTGCATGCGGCCCGAGACCGTCGCGTTCGTCTCGCACCGCTCAACGACGAGCAGGTCGAGCACACGCAAGGCCATCGCGAGGTGGCGGGCGAAGTGCTCGGCGAAGCGGCGGTCTTCCTCGTTGAAGGCGCCCGGCTTGAGCGACTCAACATCGAGCACGCCAATCACGCGATCGTGGAGCCGGAGCGGGACGACCATGGCGCTGTTGGCACCCTGGAGACACGGCAGGAACCGTACATCGTGCGACGCGTCGTTGGAGATCTCGCTCACGCCCGTGGAGGCGACGAAGCCGGCGATGCCGTTGCCCTGGCGAGAGGGATAGAGGTCGAGCTCGGCTGCCTGCGGGCTCAGGCCCTCGGAAATGACGAGCTCGAGCTTGCCGGTCTTGTCGTTGATCAGCCGGATGGCAAAGTGGTCGAAGTTGAGCAGCTTGTGGGCGGTTTCGATGATGCGGTTCTGCAGGACGCTGAGGCGCTCCATCGCGTTCTTGGAACGAACGAACTCGGGGTCGATCGAGACGAGGTCGCGCCCGGCGTGCTCGATGGCGGTCATCTTGCGGTCGAGGCGCCTGCTCTCGGAGACATCGCGGACGACCGCGACGAGGCGGTCGTCGGCGGGGTCGCTGGCCGTGGCGTTGCCCTGGGCCAGCGAGATGACGACCTCGTACCACGAGTCGTCCTCGTCGTCGCCGATCTCAACATTGCGGGTCGTACATCGGCCGCGGCGGCTCTGCTGGTCGAGCAGCCAGCCCACGCTGTCGCGGGCGGCGCTGCGGATGCGGTCGCCCACCTGAGGGTCGAGCGTCCGGAAGAAGGCATTGGCCCAGATGATCGAGCCGTCCTTGCCGAGCAGGCAGACGCCCTCGTTTACGGCGTCCAGAAGGGCGTAGGCCCGGTCCATCTCGCTGAATTCTGGCAGCGGTGGGCTGGCGTTGACCACGATCACCCGCTGGCCCGTGGCCCGCAGCCGATCGGCCTCGTGGCGGAGATCGTCCGGAGGACAGCACACCACCCTCGCCGGTGGACCGTGCTGCTCAGCAAGCTCGGAAGCCTCGGCCTCCGAAGTGCCGACAATCAGGATGGTGTACGCTGCCTCATCCATGTCCATCCCGCCCCGAAAGGCCCTCGCACGCAACTGTAGCGGGCGGCGTGGCGGCGGATACCCAATCCGCGGTGTGAGCACGTCCCCGCATTGGATGTACAGATCGGCAAACCGCCCCGGTGTGTTTCATCAGAAGAGGCGAACCTTTCATCACGAGCTTTCCATCCCGCGAATGGTGCGCATTGCCGTTCGGAACCTCCGGGTCGCGCGTCCCATATCTACCGTTGCCCCATTGCGATCATGATCGAAGTGCGCCACCTCCAGAAGTCGTTCGGCCGCGTCCACGCCCTCTCAGGCGTGAGTTTCGCCGTACCGCCGGGGCAGGTCACGGGCTTGCTCGGTTCGAATGGAGCGGGAAAGAGCACGACCATCCGCATCATCACCGGATATACGTCGCCCGATGCGGGTTGGGTCCGTGTTGGGGGTGCGCTGGCTTCCCATGACGCGATGAGGGTTCGCCGCAGCATCGGCTATCTGCCCGAATCCGCGCCGACGTACGGCGAGATGTCCGTGCAGTCCTTGCTCCGCTTCCGCGCCTCGCTCCAGGGCTTGCGCGGCAAGGCGCGCAAGGCCGCGGTTGGGCGCGCCATCGATACCTGCGTGCTCGGCTCGGTTCGCCGCCGCCGAGTGGGCCAGCTGAGCAAGGGTTACAAGCAACGCGTCGGCCTGGCCACCGCAATCCTCCACGACCCACCGGTGCTTGTTCTCGACGAGCCTTCCAACGGCCTCGACCCGAGCCAGATCACCGAGACCCGTTCGCTCATCCGACGGCTCGCCGAAGGCCGGACCGTGCTGGTCAGCAGCCACATCCTGCCCGAGATCGAGCGGACCTGCGACCGGGTGGTAATCCTCGCACAGGGCCGGCTATGCGCCGAGGGCGATCTCAAGGAACTCCTCGCCGGTGGTGAGCACGAGCTGGTCGCCGAGGCGCGGTTCGCCACGCCCGCATCGCGTGCGGTTGCGCTCGATGCAGCCAAGGCGATCGACGGCGTGCAGCGCGTGCTGCCCCGCGAGATGGACGGCGGCGTCGCGCGCTGGCGAGTCGGCTTCGATCCCTCGACAATCACCGAGCCCGAACTGCGGCACACGCTGGGCGCGCTCCTCGCCAAAGCCGGCGCCGAGGTTCGGCTGCTCGAACGCGAGCGAGTCTCGCTGGAGCATCTCTTCCTCAAGCTCATGGAGCAGGGACCCCCGAGCGAGCCAGAAGCCAAGCCTGCGGAGGATGCCGCGTGAGCTCGGCCCGCGTGGCCTGGGCGATCGCCAGGCGTGAGTTTGCGTCGCTGTTCCGCGTGCCGGTCGGCTGGCTCGTGCTCGCGCTGTACGCCGGGCTCTGGGGTGGGATGTTCGTGCAGTTCGTGCTCGTCCCCGGAGCGCCGGCCACGCTACGGCCACTGTTTGCCACCGCCGCGTGGCTCATGCTGCCGATCGCGCCGGCCATCTCCATGCGGCTGGTGAGCGACGAGCTCCGCACCGGGAGCTACGAGCTCGTCGCGACGTCGCCGGCGAGCGACTTCGTGCTCGCGATGGGCAAGTTCCTGGGCGCTGGGCTGTTCCTGCTCGCCATGCTCGTCGGCACGCTGCCGCTGGTTGGCGTGTTGCTGGTTGTCAGCGATCCGATGCCCGACGTTGGCCCCATGCTCGCGGGTTACCTCAGTGTGACGCTGCTGGGCGTGCTATTCCTGTCAGTGGGCCTGCTGGCTTCAACGCTGACCGCCAGCCAGACGCTGAGCTTCCTCGGCGCGATGATGGCGTTGTTCGTCTGGTTGCTCGCCACAACCGCCGGCCGGTCTCGTGCCCCGGAGGGCGTGGCCGAGGTGCTGGCCATGCTCGCGATCACCGATCGCCTGGAAGGCTTCGCCAAGGGTGTGATCGATACGGGCGACGTCGCGTTCTTCATCGTGCTGACCGGCTGGTTCGTGCTGGCGGCATCGGTGTGCCTCAGCGTGCGGAGGTGGTCGTGAACAAGCCTCGACGCATGCGAAGCGCGCTGCCCAGGCGATTCAAGGTCGTGTGGCTCGCGATCACGTTCCTGCTGGCCAACGCGGTGTCGGCCTCGTTCCTGATCGCGCTCGCCGATCGATACCGCGTGCGCCTGGATGTCACCGCGACCGGCGAGCACCGGCTCGCCGACCAGACCCTGCGACTGATCGACGCGATCGATCCCGGCGAAGGCTTCGAGCTCGTCGTGGCTGCCGATACGAACCGCGTCGACCCGCGCGCGTGGCAGGCATTGCTGGATGTTGGTGACGAGATGCAGGAGCAGGGGGCCGTAACGCTGACGGCCCTCGATGGCGCGTCCGCAGGAGAGGGTCTGCAGGCGTTGGCCCGCCGGCTGTCCGATCGTGAAGCCACCGAGATCCAGGGGCAGACACAAACACTGCTGCGTATCGCGATGCAGCTCGACCAGTCGGCCGACAGCATCGACGAGGTCGTGGTCTCGGCATTGGCAGCAGCGGCGGAAGCCGCCGAAGATGATCAGATCCGCGCGGTCATGGCGGCCCGATCTCGCAATGGTCCGCGACTAGCCGAGGATCTCCGAGGGATCGCCGCCGAGATCCGCGAGCACCTCGCCGACCCGGTCCTGCCTGGCGCTCCCGTACCTTCTCTCGACCGGGCCAAGGTTGCCGTGCTCTCACCAACGCAAGACGCCGCCGCGCAACTCGGCGTGCTCGCCGACGAGGCTCGTGTGATCGCGCAGGGACGAAACTTCCCCGAGCCGGTTCGGCGGGCCGCGGTCGAACTCTCGCAGGCCGTCGGTCCCGTGCGAGACCAGATCTCCGGCGTCGCGATGCTGGCTGAGCGTCTCGAGACGCTTGACACCGTGCGTGTGCTCCGCACGGTTGGCGATGCCGCCGCCGCGGTGCTCGTTGGGCCCGACAACGCCGTGGCGATCGACGCCCAAACGCTCCTCCCGCCTCCCGGCGTGTTGCGTCCTGAAGCCGCCACCGCTCCCTCGCTGCGCAGCCGCGTCGAAGCGTTGGTCTCAACGGCGATGCTGACCGCGATCGATCCCAGGCGCCCGATCGTGGTCGTTGCGCACGCTGAGGATGCCCGGTTCATCGAGCGGCCAGGGGCGATGGGCGTGGCCATCGGACACCTGCGCCGGCAGGGCATCGACGTGCTCGAATGGCCATTCCTGATCGAGCCCGATCCGCCCGGATTGCTCGAGCTCGACCCTGCGCGGGCTCGGCCTGTTGTCCACTTGGTTCTGAACACCAACACCGGCGTGCGCTCGGCCAATCCGCTGGCAGCGCGTCCCGATGAGCGCGCCGCGCAACTCGGTGAACTTATCGAGCGATTGGTTGACGCTGGCGAGCCCGTGCTCGTGAACCTCACGCCCAGTGAGGTGGTTGTCGGTGGGGGCGTTGATGCCACGGCCGCACCGCTCGCCGGGTTCGGCTTGGAGGCGCGGTCTGGGAGTGCGTTGGTTGCCTCCCTGCCCACCAGCGAGGTCGTCGAGCACGACATGCTGGTGCGTGGCGGCTCTGGCGACCATCCGTTGCAGGGCGCGGTCACGGGGCTGATGGCGTACATGCCCTGGGCCGTACCGATCGCGAGTGCCGGCGACGCCTCGGCGTGGCCCCTGCTCACCGTTGATGACGACAACGCCTGGGCCGAGTCGCGATGGTCGGGCTACCGCCGAGTACCGCGCGATCAGCGGCCGTTGGTCAGCAACCCCCCTCTGCGGGAGCCGGAGTTGGACGACGTCGAAGGCCCGTGGGCCGTCGCGTGGGCCAGCGAGCGTGCGATCGGCGAGGACACTGGGCGTGTTGTGGTCGTTGGCAGCAACGACTGGCTCGCCGACGAGATCATGAGCGCTGGGCAGAGCGTCGACGGCCGCATGGCAGCAAGCTATCCGGCGAACCTTGCGCTGCTCGACGCGGCCGTGATGTGGCTCTCCGGCCGAGATGGATTCATCGCGCCCACGGTCAGCTCTTCGAGCGTCGCTGCGATCGGCCAGATCGATGATCGCACGCTCTCGGGATTGCGATGGGGGCTCGTACTCGGTGTTCCGCTAGGCATCCTGGTGCTGGGCGGCATGTGGCGGTTGGTTCGCGGCTGAGTGCCCGTGGCTCAGGCTGGTATGGCCGAGCACCTCGGCCATGTCGCGCGGCTTGCGCGCCTGGCGTTGCGGTCTCGGCGCTTCGGCTATTGACCTCGCACGACGCTCGGCGGCGTAGGCGGTCTCGGGGCTGAACGCCGTCCCACACTCGGGGCACACGTCGCTAAACCCCGGCACTCCGGTGAGGTCGTACCGACACTTACGGCAGCACCACGGCTGGATGGCCTTGGGGATGCTCGCGATAAAGTACCCGACCGACGCCACGAGCGAGATGTATCCCCAGAGCAGCGTCTGCAGCACGGGTAGGTAGATGTCATAGCTCGTCCACAGGTTCAGCAGCTTGTGGAACTGGATGAGTGCCAGCACTCCCAGGCAGCCCAGGCTGACCCAGATGAAGCCAAGCCACGACCGACGCCAGCGGACGGCGCCATACCACACGGCCACGGCGTAGAACATGAAGAGCATCATCGCGACGTTGATTCTAAACGCACCTTCGGCGTGTCCGGATGCTCGCATGAATGCCTAGGGAAGGCCTTGGGGTGTAGTGGTGGCGGCCCCCGACCGCCGGATCTGCCGGAGCCGTCGGCCGATGAGGCCGATGCAGATGAGCCCCAGCGGGATGGCCACAAGCACCTCGGCAACGCGGTTGAGGACATCGGCTGTCAGCCCCTGAGCGAGGGCCGACTCGGAGCCCGCGAGCGCCGCGGTCGGCAGGCTGGCGGCCAGCACTCCGATAAGCCACTCGCGGATGCCCAGCCCGTTGCCCGAGATTGGGATGAGCATCGCGATCTGGCTGACCACCGCGAGCACGAGCGCCGTCGAGAGATCGATCGACGACCCAACGATGGCGAACGCCAGGGCGTATCGCATCGCCCACACGGCCATATCGATCACGCGCAGCGAGCCAGAGGCGCAGTACCGGGCGATGAGCGGACGCTTGGCCCAAAGGCCGGCCGAGACTGCACCCCCGGCGAGCATGGGCACGAGCACCATGACCGACCACGCGACGATCGGCTGCGCTCCGCGGAGCACCAGAGCCCCGAGCAGCATGATCCCGCTGACCACGCCGGTAATCACGACGCCCTCGAGCAGCGTCTGGCCGGTCTGGCGGACGCCGATCTTGTTCACGGCCTTGTGGTACGCGACGCGGCCGACCATGCCCGGGCGCATCGGCAGGTAATTCAGCAGCCAGGCCATCCCCACGAGCGCCAGCATTTCGCCCATGCCAACGCGCCCGAACCGCGCGAGCAGCACCCAGATCGATGCCGAGATGCTCAGCCAGTTCAGCAGCGGCAGCACGACGAACAGCGCGGCGAACCACAACGGGTGATCGCCCAGAGCGCGCAGCGTCCGACTCAGCGCCTCGGGGTCTGGCTTCAGCGCGGCGGCGATGGCCAGCACGACGAGCGCTGCACCAACGACGAACCCTCCGATGCGGAACCAGCGGGTCTGGCGCCAACGGTTCGCGGTTGTGAGCAGGACGCGCAAGCGTCCGGCGCCAGAGCGGTGGGGCCCACCCTGGCGCTCGCCTTGGCTCATGGTGTTGCTGCGTCGGCCGACGGCTCAGACGGCGGCTGCACTTGCGGCGCTCCGAAGCCCTGGAAGTTCGCGTACGTGCGAACGCCGGTGCGCAGCCGCTGCTGGAGCAGGGCCGCCAGGGTGCGCACACGCTCATCATCATGCTCGAGGGCACGGGCGAATGTCGGATCCTCGGGGTCGCTGGCCCGCGTCAGCAGTGCGGCGGCGAGAGGCACGGCCTCGGTCGCGGCATCGAGCGCCAGACGGTCGAACGGAGCGGCAGGCCTGGACATCCTGCCGTTAGGCATCGCAACCAGCATGTTCACCTGCGCGAGCGCGTCCGAGCCTGCCAACCGCTGCGCAGCGGCGTTCATGATGGGCACGAAGGGTTCGGGGTTGAGGCCGCGCGGGGGGACGTCCGGCCCGATCAGCACGGACTTCAGGGCCGTGCTGATCGTGGAGAGTACGGCAGGATCGTCAGCGAGCAGTCGCGTGATGATGCGCTCGACCTCGAAGCGAGTCTCGGGGAGCGGGCGGCGGGTGATGATGCCGGTCTCAGCGGTCAGGCACATCGGCCCGGGCTGGTATCCGGCGTTCGGCGTGATGATGAAGCCCTGCAGCGCGCGCCATCGGGTCCGTGTCGTGCGCGCGCCCGTGGCCTCCAGGTACCACCCCGCGACGCCAGCGCCCGCCCAGACATCGATCTCCAATCGCTCGCGGGGCATGAGCCTCAGCCGTGTGTCGACGCTGGCGACCTCGGGGACCGCCACCGGCGTGAGGCGATCGAGGTCGGCATCGAGCACAGGCGAGAGCAGGATGCGGCTATTGATCGGCGCGTTCGGCCCGACGGCGAGTGGGATTGGTGAGTTGTTGCGCAGCGTGAGGCGCAGGTGGGTGATGCTCGTGGCGTGCTCTTCGGGGCTTGGCGACCGAACCGTCAGCTCCATGAAGTTCTGGGGGGCCTCGACCATCCGATCAAGCCATGCCGGGATTGTGGCCGCCGCGGAGGCGAGCGCCTCGGCCGCGCTGAACGGCGAGCCGACACCCAGGTCCATCAGCTTCTGGTGGGCCCACGCACCCCACATGCTCGCGGGCTCGCTTGCTGCGAGTTCCCGAAGGATCGGTACGGCCTCAGTCAGCTTGCCGTGCACGATCAGGGCATGCACGTAAGCCAGCGGCGACATCGGAACGTTCTGCTCCTGCCAGCGGGTGCGCAGGTCTTCGAGCCTGGTCTCGGCTTCTGGGGTGCCTACGGCGTCGATCGTGTCGATCAGCGCCAGGCTCAGATCGAGCTGTTGCCGTGCGGGCTCGATCATGGCGGGATCGATCTCGCCGATCAGAGCCTCGTCGGCCATCGCGCGATCCATGGCCTCACGGGCCTGCCGCGTGTCAGCGCGCACGAGCGCCGACTGCACGCCGGCGATGGTCATCGTGATGGCCGTTTCGGCGCGCACGCGTGTGGCCAGCAGCGCGACCTCGCGCGCCTGTTCGCGGTTGCCCTGCGTGGCCAGCAGCATCTGCTGCATGCGCTGGGCGGTTGCGCCGCGGAGGTCTTCCGATGCGCGGCTGGCCGCACCCGGATCGCCCTCGGCTTGCGCGAGGAGCATGCGAAGCATCGCCGAGTCCGGCGGCGGCAGGATGTCGGAGGGGCGTTGGAAGCCCTGGATGTCCTCGCCGCGCTGGACCATGAGTTGGAGCATCTGCTCCAGGCGCGAACGCTCCTGGAGCACGGGCAGCTCGAGCTCGTTGGCCAGGCCTTCGGGGCCGTATGCGAGCCACTGCAGGTGCACCCGCCGGAGGACGTCGGCCTGCTGGGGCGCGAAGCCGGCGGTCAGGAGCAGTCTCTGGGCGTGGTCGTGGAAGCGGATGGCCTGCTCGAACGCGCCGCCGCGGCTCAGGTGGTCGGAGATCTGCACGTGCACGTTGGGGTCGACCGGATCGGCCAGCAGCAGATTGGCCAGCATGTCCAGCCGGCCAACGGGATCACCGATGACGCTATCGAAGTAGGCCAGCGCCAACGCGGCGGCGACCTTGTTGCTCGAGTCGAGCTCGGTGGAGGTGGCCAAGAGGTCCACGAATTGGCGCTCGTTGCCGGTCTCGCGCGCCAGCAGCGCGGCGTCGAGTGCGAGGCGGCTGCGGATCGCGGGTGTCAGGCTTTCCGCGCCCAGCAAGCGCTCGTAGGCGGACAGGCGTTCTTCGACGGTCTGGATCCGCTCGATGCCGGTCGCGATCACACGCAAGAGCGCAACCTCGTCGGCGGGGTCGATCTTGAGCAGCTCTCGTGTGAGCGCGAGCGCGGTGTCGTCCTCGCCGGCCGACCATGCGGCCTCGATCTGGCGGCGGAGCAGGAGGGCGTCCTCGGGCGCGTAGGTGCGCGCGAGGTCGAGGGCGAGCATGGCGATGCGGAAGTCGGCCTCGGTCGGGTCGGCCTGGGTGCGCAGGTCGAGCAGTGCGACGCGGCCGAGCCCGAGGGCGGCGTAGTCCTCCGGCGGCTCGGGCGTGAGCTGGCCAGCCGCGGGCATAGCGGCCAGGCCAAGGCCGACCGTCAGGGAGAGGGCGAGAACGGGCCGCAGCGGACGAATCACGGGCTACCTCCAAACCACAGGGCCAGGGCCGTGGCGATGCCCCCCACGGTGAACAGGACCACGAAGGCCACCTCGGCCACCCAGCCGACCGTCCGGCCGGCCTGGGGGAAGATGCGGTCGGCCACGAGGAACATGAAGACGAAGGTCCCCATGGCCATGGCCGTCCAGCCGCCCAGGGTGGCTGGTACCGAGAACATCGGCCATCTGGGCCCCGCGCTGAACACCAGCCAAAGCCCGGCAATCACCAACGCCGCGGCCCACACGGTGGCCACCAGGGCCAGCGCGGCGGTGCTCAGACGCTTGGGAGTGAGTACGGGGTGGCGGGGGTGGGGTTC
>CALCCF010000043.1 GCA_937899905.1 uncultured Phycisphaeraceae bacterium | reverse complement strand
GGCCCGCCACGCATCCCGGAGATCGGTCCGCCTGATCGATCGCGGCAGCTGCGGGGTGGAACAAGCCGTGTGGCGGATCGATTGGTTCTCTCGATCCGATTCGTGCGGGTGAGTGCGGAGGCTCGTATGCGACGATTCATTACCCTTGGACCAGCGGCCGTTGTTCTGCTGACGGTGTTGGCAGCGCTGCTCGCGGCTCCCGAGATCGTTCGGCAAACGGAAGCAACGCAGGCGCGGTCCCAGGTGCTGCTTGCTCGCCAGGAGCTTGGGCAGGACGACATCCTGCTGCGCATCAACCGGGCGACGCGTGCGATTGCCAAGTCGGTCGAGCCGGGCGTGGTCCACCTCATGACGGCTAGCCGATTCCGCGGAGGCTCGGCGGGCTCGGGCTGGGTGTACGACGATGAGGGGCACATCCTCACGAACGCGCACGTTGTTGGTGGGTTTGATCGCCTGAGCGTGCAGCTGTACACGGGCCGCGTGATGCGGGCTGAGGTTGTGGGCGTCGATGTCTTTACCGACATCGCCGTGCTCAAGGCCGAAGACACGACGGGGCTCGTCCCGTTGCCGCGTGCGACGGGCGAGATCCCCGAGCAGGGCGACCGCGTGTACGCGTTCGGCTCGCCGTTCAACTTCAAGTTCTCGATGAGCGAGGGCATCGTGAGCGGCCTTGGGCGCGATCCCAACACGGGCGCGTCAGGTAGCGCGTTCACGAACTTCATCCAGACCGATGCCGCGGTGAATCCGGGTAATTCGGGCGGGCCGCTGATTGACGTGCAGGGTCGCGTCATTGGCATGAATGTTGCCATCGCCACGGGGCGTTCGGGCGATGGCCAGATCACGCCGACCGAGGGCCAGAGCGCGGGCATCAGCTTCGCCATCCCGCTGCCGACGATTGAGTCGGTGGCCGACCAGTTGATCGAGACTGGGACTGTGAGCCGTGGTCGATTGGGCATCTCGAGCGGGCGGTTCGCCTCGCAGCTGCCGATCATCGAGGGCGAGATCTTCCGCGGCATGGGCGTGGTTGTTGGTCAGGTGACCGGTGGTGGCCCCGCCGAGCGCGCGGGCATCCAGTCGGACGACATCATCGAGAGCATCGGCGGCCAGGCGGTGCCGAACTGGTCGATCTTGCGGGCCGTTGTGAACACCATGCGGCCGGGTGAAGAACTCGACATCCGTGTGTGGCGGGATGGCCGTCCGCTGGCGAAGACCGTGGTTTTGGATAAGCTCGACTCGATCAACGCGATCGGCGGACCGACCGAGGAGTTGCTCGAGCGGCGTGTGGGAGTTGGCATTCGGCTAAACGATGGTCGTGTCTTCATCCGCCGGACGTCTGAAGACTCTCCGGCAGATCGGGCTGGCCTCGAAGCCGGTCAGGAAGTGGTCGAGGTCGATGGCGTCCCAATCAATGACTACGAGGATTTCATCGACGCGATCGCGGTCTCACGCATCGCGCTCGGTCGAGAGACGACCTTTATCGTGCGGCCGCGCGGTGAGGACGAGGTCCGCGAGGTCAAGGTTCGTGTCGGCCGTTAGTTTCGAGCCGTAATCCGGACGATGGCTTCTGTGCCGAATGGCGGCGTGCGCTCTGGGTGCGCGATCCATCGTGGCTCTTCGATGAATGAGTCTGGGCTGATGGCCGTCTCGAGCGCGATCAGTTCGCTTCCGAACGTGTGCAGGCCGACCACGAGGCCTTCGGCATCGGCGACGTAGCGATCGCCGAGTAGGAGAGAGCCGGCAAAGACCCACTGCGGTGACTCTGTCAGCGGCGGGGCGGCGAAGGGCTCGCCGGTGTCGGCGTGCGTGATGAAGTCGGTGATCGGTACGCCGGGTGGCGGCTGGTCTGCGGTGCGGTAGGTGATCGTGACCGAGCCGCCGCTAGCCGGGCTGGAGATTATCGCCGTGCCATCCCACCTCACCGAGCCGGGCTTGCCGGGTTCGAGTCCGAGCGTGAGCAGGGCCGCGTGGATGGTGGAGGGGCGGACGCTGGTGACCATGAGCGCCTCGTGGTCCTTGCCGCTGGTGGGCGTGACGACGATGCACTCGAGATAGCGGATCAATGTGAAGCCGATGCGGTCGGTCTCGCGGACGTCGATGGGCACGAAGCCGTCGAGCTCGATCCAGCGTTCGGTTCGGTTGAGGCGCAGGCCCTCGGCGAGCGTGATGGTCTCGCTCGCCGGTTCTGCTTGTTCGGCGGGTGGCTCGGGCGGTGGTGGTGTGACTTGCTGCGTTGTCGGTGGCGACGACTGCTCGGCGGAGATGGATTCAATCGGTTGGCGATGGCCGCATGCCGTCGACAGCATGGCCGATCCGAGCCCGCACGAGATCAACAAACATCGCGCCGCGTTCTTCATAGTTCGTGAATTGGTCCCATGATGCGCAGCCCGGGCTGAGGAGGACGGCGCCGCCTGTCGGGCACGCGTCTGCGGCTGCGGCGAACGCGGCGTCGAGCGTGCCATGGTGCGAGGCCCTCCCACCGAGCGCGTGTGCGGCCTGGACGATGGCCGGCCCGGTCGTTCCGATGGTATGGACGTGCCCGATCTTGCGCGCGAGTTCGGCGATGGCGCGGAGGTCGACACCCTTGTCGGCCCCGCCGGCGATGAGGTGGATGCTGTCGGGCGGGACCTGCTCCGCAAGCGCCCTCACGGCGAGCGCGACGGCCTGGGGCGTGGTGCACTTGCTGTCGTTGTAGAACGAGATGCCGCGGTGCTCGGCGACGAACTGGAGGCGGTGGGGCAAGCCTGGGAAGGAAGCGACTGCATCTCTGAGCGTTATCGCGTCGTGCGCGATGCCTAGGCGTTCGAGCGTGGCGCGAGCTGCGGCGAGCGCCATCGCGCCGTTGGTTCGGTTGTGCGAGCCGGGCACGGTGAGCCGTGGGAGGTCTTCGCTCGGCTTCAGGCGTGTGGCGGCTGCGAGTTCTGGCCAGCGATCGCAGAGCAGCAGGTCGCCCGCTCGCTGGTGTGCTGCGATGTTCCGCTTGCTGTGTTCGTAATGCTCAAGCGTCTCGTGCCAGTCTAGATGATTCGGTGAGAGGTTCGTGAGTACGGCGGTGCCCGGGGACCATTGGGCGTCGCCCAGCCAGTGCAGCATGAAGCTGGAGAGTTCGAGGACAATGAGGTCTTCGGCGCCGATGTTGGCCTCAAGAAGCGAGCCGCCGATGTTGCCGCCGAGGTGAACCGGGAGGCCCGTGGTCTCAAGGGCGCGCGCGGTCATCGCGCAGGTCGTGCTCTTGCCCGCGGTACCGGTGACGCCGATGACGCGGGCGCGATCGGGCAGGCGTTCGATGGCCAGGCCGATCTCGGTCGTGACGGGCACGCCCGCTTCCATCGCCGCGTTCAGGTACCGATTCGTCCATGGGTGCGCGACGGCGGGGCTGGCAACGACGAGGTCGGCGGTGGTGAAGTCTTGTGCATCGTGGCCGCCGAAGCGTGTCCGGACGCCGCTGGGGAGCTTCGAGACCTGCTCATCGAGTGCATCGGCATCGGCCATATCGGTGACGAGCACGTCGGCACCCTGCGCGTGCAGCCAACGCGTCACGCCGAGGCCGCCGCCGAAGCGGCCGAGGCCCATGACGGTGACGCGCTTGCCCCTGGGTTCAAACTGAAGGTTGCTCACTCAGCCAACCGCGACCGCTTCGCCCGTCTTGGCCTTCGCGGCCTCAACCTGGGCGCGGCAGTCGTCCATCATGAGGCCGAGCAGCCGGCGGGCGTGCGGGCCGATCTGTCCGGCGTGGGGGCCGTTGCCGATGGGCTTGCCGTCGAGGGTCAGCGCGCTGGTGACGATGCTGGTGGTGCCCACGAGGATGACCTCATCGGCCCGGAGCAGCTCGTCGACCCCCACGGGCCTTTCGACGATCGAGGGGTCGAGCGCGAGGCACCGGGCACGGGTCGCGCCCTCGAGGATCGACGCGCTGTCGAGCGAGGGAGTGACCAAGCCGCCGTCGACGGCGATGATGATGTTGCTCGCGCAGGCCTCGGTGAGCAGGCCGTCCTTGTGCATGGCAACCTCTTGGGCGTCCATGGCCTGGGCCTCGTAGGCGCTGAGGACATTGCCCAGCAGGCTGATGCTCTTGAGGTGCCCGCGGCTCCAGCGGCGGTCCTCGACCAGGGCGAGGTGCGTGGTGGGGGGCTGGGCGTAGTGGTCGATCGGCGGCTGCCCGGTCGCGTAGGCGAACACGGTCGGTGTGCCCGTGGAGGACAGGGTTCGGGCGCGCGGTGGCTCGCCGGGTGGCGGGGCGCCGCGGGTGACCTGGACGTACATGAACGCGTCGGCCAGGTCGTTCTGGCGGCAGAGCTCCAGGCCGATCTCGGGGAGCGAGCGTGGGTCCCAGGGGATGCGGGCCTCGGCCAGGCCGCCGGCCATGCGGCCGACGTGGCGGTCCGGGCACATCACGGTGTGCTCGAAGACGCGGACGCCCTCGTAGACGCCGTCGCCGAAGAGGAAGCCGCGGTCGAAGACGCCGACGTGGGCGTTTTCGGCGGGGAGATACTGGCCGTTGAGGTAGACGATCACGGAGGAGAATATCGACGTTCTCGGCCGAGGAAAATCAGAGATCGATCTCGGACTTCCCCGTGCACCAACTCAGGGGCAACCGGCGTCGAATTCGTTCTGGAATGCCAGGAAGTCAAAGATATCCAGCGAGCAGGAGCCGTCGCGATCGGCGCGGCCGTCGCCGTCCGCCAAGCGGTTTTGGAAGCACAGAAAGTCGAAGATGTCCAGGGAGCCCGAGCCGTCGCAGTCGGCCGGGCAGGGCGGCTCGCCGGCGACGATGCTGTAGACCGCTCGTCTGCTGCGGTCAGCGACGAGCAAGGCATCTCCATCGGGGTTAAAGATGAGGTCCGCGTCGTATCCGTAGCCCACCGACCCGAAGCAGAACCCGGTTGCGAACTCCATCAACACGCCTGTGGGCGTTACCGTAAAGATGCTCCCTGTACCAAAATCGGCGACATACAGGTCCTCTCCGAAGATCCCTCCCGGGCCGAGAGCCACACCCGCAGGGTCGAACAGATCGGTGCCGATGGCGGACGCCAATAGGGTGAAGCCGCCGGCGGAATCGAAGCTGCGCACGCCGCCGTTGTCGAGGCCATAGTCGATGGCGTCGGCCACGATCAGCCCGTTACCGAACGGGCCGCTGCCAGAGAAGACGATGTCCAGGGCGGTAAAGGGATCCGTGCCGAAGACTGTCGTGATACCAGCATCAGGGTCGACGCGGTACAGCTTGCCAGGAACGCCACCAGCGGTAGCCGAATCGGACACATACAGATCGGTGCCAAAGCCGGCCGCGTCCTGTCCGAACGCCAAGTCCGCGAGCCTCACGCTCGGGCCGGTGATCGTCAGAAAGTCTTCAACGACACCCGAGCTGTCAACGGTTCGGATCTTTCCTGAGCCGAACTCTGTGACATACAAGAGCTCCCCGAATGCCGGAATCTCGGCAAAGGCCAAGCCCGTGGGAAACTCCAAGCCGGTCGCAAACGGGGTTGCGGCGCCGGTCGAGTCGACACGCAGGATGTCACCGGCCCCTGTCGCCACGTAGAGATCGTCACCGAAGGCCCCGCCGGGGCCCCAGGCCATCGCGGTCGGCCCGTCGATGGCGGCGTACACATCAACTCGTAGGCCCGGGCCCGTCGCCGGTTGGGCAGTGCCCGTGCCCGTTGCTGCCAGGATCATCGCGAAGAACAACCAAAGACGCATAACTACACCCCGTAACTTGAGAATTAGCAGACACTTCTGATATGAGGTACTCACGCAATCTGTTACGGGCGCTTTCAGCCGGCTTTCGGACCTACCAGATACCCACCGGATCAACATCGACGGCCACCGAAGCGTCACTGACGAGCCCGTGGTCGGCCCGGATCTTGAGCAGCCCGTCGCGGAGCACGGCAGCGGATTGGGCGTAGACCTCCAGGCCCACGCGGTACTCGTCGTGGGTGCGCTCGAGCGGCGCGGGGGCAGGGCCCTCGATGCGGGCTCGGCCGGCGAACGCTTGGTTGAGCCGGCCGGCGATCTCCATGGCGCGGGCCTCGGCCTTGTCGTACTGGCGATCCCTCGCGACGATCCAGGCACAGCGAGTGAATGGCGGCAGGTGAGCCTGCTGGCGGACCTCGAGTTCGTCGGCAGCGAACCGCTCGAAGTCGTGGGCGGCGGCGGCCTGGATGCTGGGCAGGTCGGGGCTGAGGGTCTGCACGATGACGCGGCCGGGCTCGTCGCCGCGGCCGGCCCGGCCGGCGACCTGGGCGACTAGCTGGAAGGTTCGCTCCTGGCAGCGCCAGTCGGCGATTCCGAGGGCGGTGTCGGCGTCGACCACCCCGACGAGGCGGATGTTTGGAAAGTCCAGGCCCTTGGCGATCATCTGGGTGCCCAGAAGCACGCGGACCGAACCGTCGGCGATGCGCGAGAGCACGCCCTGGTAGTCGGCGGCTCGGTGCATGGTGTCGGCGTCCATGCGGGCGATCTCGGATTCGGTGAGACCCAGGTTGGAGACCAACTCGTCCTCGAGCCGCTGGGTGCCGCGGCCGAGCAGGATCAGGCCCTTGCCGCAGGCGGGGCAGGCCTTCGGGCGTACGCGTTCGGCCAGGCAATGGTGGCAGCGCAACAAGCCCTTGCGGCTCAGTACGCCCTTGCGATGGAAGACCATGGCGGCCGAGCACGCGTCACAGGTGAGCGTCCAGCCGCACATGGGGTCTGGGCAGGCGGCGACGCGGGCGAAGCCGCGGCGGTTGAGCAGCAGCACGGCCTGGCCGCCGGCGTCGAGCGTGGCTCGCAGGGCCGACTCGAGCGTCGGGCCGAGCAGTTCCATGCGCCCGCCCATCTCTCTCGCGCGTTTGCGTTCTTCGGCGAGGTCGATCACTTCGACGGCGGGGAGCCCGGCCGAGCCCGGTGCGCGCTCGGTGAGCTTCCAGAGCGTCGAGCGCCCGAGTTTCGCGTTGCGCCAGCTCTCCAGGCTCGGCGTTGCCGAGCCCAGGAGCACCGGGCAGCCCTCGATCTGGGCGCGCTTGATGGCGGCGTCTCGGCCGTGGTAGCGAGGTGCCTGGTCTTGCTTGTAATCGCCGGCGTGCTCCTCATCGACGACGATGAGGCCGACGTTCTGTAGCGGCGCGAAGAGCGCGGATCGGGGGCCCACGACGATGCGGGCGAGCCCACGGGAGACGGCGTCCCACGCGCGATGCCGCTGGCTTGCGCTCTGGCCGGAGTGGAGAACGGCGATGCCGCGTTCTCCCAGCTTGGGCGCGAACCGCGCGATGAAGCGTGACGAGAGCTGCGGCGTGAGGGCGATCTCGGGGACGAGGACGATGCCCGACTTGCCCGAGTCGAGCACGCGTTCGAGCAGTCGCAGGTACACCTCGGTCTTGCCCGAGCCGGTGACGCCGAAGAGCAGGTGGGTGGAGAAGCCGTCGAGCGGCAAGCCGTCGATGACCGCTTGTTGCTCGTCCGTTGGCGTCGGGATGGTTCCGAGCTCGGCATGCATCGGCGTGGCGTCGTCGGTGCGTGTGACGACGTCGGTCAGGGTGACCTCTTCGAGCACGCCGAGCGAGACGAGTCGGCGGATGGGCGAGGCGTTCTTGAGTTGAAGTTGATGGACGAGTTCGCGTTCGGCGATTGGCCATGCGTCGGCGTCGATGTCGCGGATGCCGTCGAGGGCCCGCTTGGTTGCGGGCGGGAGCTTCAACGAGCCCCCAGCGCGAGCGGGGGGAGTTGAGCTTCCGGACTCCGCAGATGATGGCGTGTCCATTCCCCCCGCTTGCGCGGGGGGCTCGTTGATGCCAGGGTTCGTTGGGCGGAGCGCGGTGCTGGCCTTGCGACCCACGCCCTTCTTGACAGCCGCCGGGAGCATCGCGGCGAGCGTCATGCCCAGCGGGCAGGCGTAGTACTCGCTGATCCAGCGGCCGAGAGCGAGGACCGACGCCGGCAGCTGAGCATCACTGACCGCGAGCAGGCGTTTCACGCGGGCGGGGTCGAAGCCGTCGAGCAACTCGACGCCGCCCTGGGCGACGATCACGCCGCGGGTTGGGGCGCCGCCCTTTGGGCCACGTCCAAGCGGGGCCATGCACGCGCGGCCGATCAGAGAACTCGAGTCTTCGAGGGTCTCGCTGGGCGGCGCATACGTGAGCGTCTTGCCGTCGATCGAACGCTCGAGCGCGACGGCCAAGAAGATGCCGGAGGGTGCGGGTGTGTCGTCCTGGAAGAGTCCATCGGGCACACAACAGCATAGATGTCGGGATCCGCCTGTGGGGCTTGATTCGTGCTACGGGCAGCCCTCGTCGAAGGACCGCTGGAAGCACAGGAAGTCGAAGAAGTCCAGCTCACCGTCGCCGTCGCAGTCGGCCGCTGGATCGCCCGAGTCGAAGGCGTTCTGGAAGCACAGGAAGTCCAGCAGGTCGACGGAGCCCGAGCGGTCGCAGTCGGCGGCGCAGGTTGCCTCGCACGAGTCCGGGATGCCGTTGGCGTTCTGGTCTAGTGGGCCGGGCATGAAGTCGAACCCCTTGGGGTGGTCGAGCCGGGAATCCGTGCCCTGCACGTAGGCGCGGACGAGTTTGCCGCTTCGTCCGTCGTACTGGAAGATGTGTGGCACCGTGAGGTGTAGCCCGGCCGTTGCTGGTCCTATCGTGGCCGAGCCGGGAGGTGCCAGGGGGTGATGGACGTTGGCGCTGCTGACGAACACGCTGCCGTCCGGGCCAAGTCGGAGGCCCCACGGATTGCGCAGCTTGCCGCGGAAGTCGCCCTCGTTGAAGACACCGATGTACTCGCCGGTGTCGGGGTCGAATTCGAGGACGTTGTGTTCCTCTCCGCTTGCCACGAGCAGGCGCCAGCCGCGGCCGAGTTCGATGGGCTTTGGTATGAAGAGGATGCCGCGGCCGTGGTGCAAGCCGGCGGCACCGTGCTCGATCAACTGGCGCACATGGGCGCCGGTATGGCCGTCGTACTCGATGACGCCGGCGTGGTCGGTGTTCACGTAGAGGTTGCCGTTGGGGCCGAAGGTCATGCCGTAAGGGGCCATCAGGCCGCCGGACATCTCTTCGACGAAGACGCCGAGGAATGCGCCGGTTTGCGCGTCGTACCGGAGCACACCGTTGCCGTCGCGATCGGCGACGAGCAGATCGCCGTCGGGTGAGATCGCCAACGCCGAGGGGTACACCAGCCCGCCGTCACCGGAGGCCACCAGGCGGCGCACCCAGGCGCCCTCGCGATCGAACTCCGCGACACTGCTCGTGCCGGCATCGGTTACAAGCACGCGGCGATCGAGCGTCACGAGGACATCCACGGGATCTTGCAACGCGTTTTGCAGGCTCTCTGCTCGGAAAACGCCGCTGCCAAAGTGGTATTCCTTGATCTTTGAGTCGCCGGAAGACACGGCCCAGATGTTGTTTGCATGGTCGATTGCGTCGATGTCCATGATGCCATCGCCGTCGCAGTCTTGGGTTTCGTCGAGCACGCCGTCCCGATCGATGTCTCGGGCCATGTCGTCGAAGATGTTCGTCCAGTCGACGATGCCATCTTCATCGCGGTCGGCCTGGCACTCATCGGGGATCCCATCGCCGTTGCGATCGAGGCTGTTGAGCATGATGTCGAGGTCGTCGGGCAGCCCGTTGCCGTTGCAATCGGGCTCGCACTCATCGGGGATGCCGTTGCCGTTCACGTCGCTGCTCGTGCCGCCGTCGATATCGATGCTGTCGAGGATGCCGTTGTCGTTGCAGTCTTCGCACTCATCGGGCACGCCGTTGGCGTTCGCATCGGCGCTCACGCCCGCGTCGATGTCGGATGCGTCATCGATGCCGTTGCTGTTGCAATCGAACGGCAGCCAACCTGGCACGCAATCTGCGATAACCTGGCGGATACGCGTATGGAAGTGGGGGTCGGTCAGGCCCGTGCCGCCGCTGAAGGTCTGTGCGCAGTAGCTCAGCAGCGTGCCGCGGCGGGGGCGGGTCATCGGATCGTCGCATTGATCGACGCCGTAGTCGTGCGGATGGAGGGCACCGAGGTTGTGTCCGACTTCGTGCGCGGCAATGCGGACGTCCTGGTTTAGAACTCCGCGGCCGATCGGTCCGTCGAATTCGCCGAGCGCGTAGGCGACCCAGGACAGCCGATTGCAGACTCGCGCAGCACCGCCCGCGCTCGCGAATTTCGAGCCGCTCATGAGCTGGCCGATGTCGAATTCGGGCGCATCGCGGAGGTCGGGAAAGGTCGCGCCCATCCCATACGGATCATCTGGTGTTGTCCAGAGCCGCAGGTACATGAGGTCGAGCCGCACGCCAACGTCGCGGATGGTGAGGTCGCTGACGTTGGCGTAGACCTGGACGAGGTACACGAGCGCTTCGCGCTCGTCGCCGAAGAGCTCGAAGAACTCGTAGTCGCTATCGACGGCGAGCCGGGCGCGACGCATGCCGCCGACGGGCTCGGGTACGTATGGAGACAGCGTCCCGGTGTCTGGCGCGGGCGGGGCTTCGCCGGCCGGCCCGATTGGTCGTATGCCGGTGCGCGTGCCACAAAAGACCGGTGACGAGTCGTGCGTCACCGAGCCGTGAGCGCGGTACACCACGGCCTGGTTCGGTTCGAGCGCTACGCCGCCCGCCGAGGGGCGTCCGCCGTTGGAGCTGATGCCGAAGGTCGGGTGCCCGGCGCCGAGCTCGATTCGACCGACGATGGATCCATCGGCCACGCTGAGGAATACGTGCGAGCCGTGTTTTCCGTCGACGCGGCCGCGCCAGAACGTCATGGGGATGTCGTGCAAGCCGACCTTGCGCGGGCCACTGTCGCTGATTACCGTGACGCTCGCCTCGGGGTTCAAGACTCGGAACGGCTCGAGCACGAGATCGACGTGGTCGCCATCGCCCAGGGGGAAGCGTTCCAGCCGGAGCGAGCCTTCGCGTTGCCACGCGTCGTGCCATCGTGCGGCGTCGAGCGAGACGACATGCATCGCGCGGTCGCGTTCTGGAGCGGTGGCCGCCTCAAACATCGGCCCTTCTTCGGCTTGCGTCGGGCTCGCAGCCAGGGCCAGTGTTGCGGCGGCAGCGAGGCAAGTGAGCCCGTGTTGGATCGTTTGACGCATGCGGTCTCTCCACGAGTCGAGGCGGGCAGGGCGGCTCACGGGCATCCGCCCGCGAACACGTTCTGGAAGCACAGGAAATCGAACAGATCGAACTCGCCGTCGCCGGTGCAGTCGGCGAACGGCAGGCGGCTATCGAAGGCGTTCTGGAAGCACAGGAAGTCGAAGAGTGTGAGCCTGCCGTCGCCGTCGCAGTCGGCTTGGCAGAGGGACTCGCACTCGTCGGGAACACCGTTGGCGTTGCGGTCGGCGCTGCGGCCGTCGGCGATGTCGCAGGCATCGGGGATCTGGTTGAGGTTGCAGTCCAGGCCGTCGCCGGGGACGAAGTCGAAGCCGGCGGGGTTCTGGGCGAGCGCATCGACACCGGCGACGAGCGCCCGGAACATGCCGCCGCTCTGGCCGTCGAACCCGAGGATCGTCGGCGGAAACAGCAGCGGCGAGGAGCCGGACTCGGCCTCGTGGATGCTCGCGTAGACGCGGCCGTCGGGGCCAAGCCGAAGGCCCCACGGGTTGGCGAACCGGCCGCGCCAGGTGCCGACGCTGAACTGGCCGGCAGGATCTCCCGTCGCGGCATCGAACTCCAGGATGGCGTCGGCGGCCATATCAGCGATGAGGAACCGCGAGGTGTCCGGCTCCATGCCGGGAATGAAGAGGATGCCTCGGCTCTGGCCGATGCCGCCGGCGCCCGGCTGCACGAAGCGGCGTACGAACGCGCCGGTCGTGCCATCGTACTCGAACACGCCCTGGGCATCGGTGCCGACATACACATTGCCATTCGGCCCAATCGTGATGGCGTAGGGGGCGTCCAGCCCATCGGCGCCGGATGGCACCAGATCGCCGAGTGGTGCGCCGGTTTGGAGGTCGTAACGGCGAACGGCGTCGCCGTCACGGTCCGCCACGAGCAGGTCACCCGAAGGCGCGATCGTCAATGCTGTGGGATAGGTAAGTCCACCTGCGCCAGTCGCGACGAGATCGCCCACAAAGGCGCCATCAAGGTCGAATTCGGCGATGCGGCCGTCACCCGCGCTTGTGACAAGCACTCGGCGCGTTGGCGTGATCAGCACGTCGAGCGGCTCGTTCAGTAGCCCATCGACGGACACCGATCGCAGCACGCCGGTCTGGAAGTGGTGGGACATGGCGAGGTCGAGCGTCGGGTCCGCGGTCCATGTGCCAAACGCGTGGTTGAGCGCGACAACATCGGGGACGCCGTCATCGTCGCAGTCTTGGGTTGCATCGAGTACCGCGTCGCGATCGAGGTCGAGCGACATGTCCGCGACGATCTGGACCCAGTCGAAGCGTCCTTCGCCATCGCGGTCGGCCTGGCACTCGTCGGGGATGGTGTCGCCGTTCTCGTCCATGCTGAAGAGCAGGGCGATGTCGACGTCGTCTGGGCGTCCATTGTCATTGCAATCGGGCTCGCACTCGTCGGGGATGCCATTCCCGTTGTGATCCGAGCTGGTGCCGCTGGCGATGTCCGCATCATCGAGCACGCCGTTGTCGTTGCAGTCCTCGCACTCGTCGGGAACGCCGTTGGCGTTGGCATCGGTGCTGCGACCTGCGGCGATGTCGGAGTCGTCGTCGACGCCGTTCTGGTTGCAGTCGAGCGGAAGCCGGGCATCGACGCACGATCTGACGAAGCCGCGCACACCGCGGTGGAGGTGCATGTCTCGCAACGCCGATCCACCCGTGAACGTCGTGGCGCAGTAGCTCATGATGGTCCCGCGCCGCGGCTGGGACGCGACGTCGTCGCATTCATCGATGCGATAATCGTGCGTGTGCCGCGTGCCCGCGCTGTGCCCGAGCTCGTGGACGACTACGGCGATGTCCTGGTTGAAGACGTTCGGCGTCGATGGATCGGTGAACATGCCGATGCCGTAGCCGACCCAGGAACTCCTTGCGCAGATGCCGTAGGCCAAACCGCCGGAGGGCGCGTCTTTGCGGCCGGACATCAGCTGTGCAAAGTCCACATCGACGCCATCGGGCACGACCGGCCGGCCGACCCCGCTGGCGTACGGCTCGTCGGGTGTTGTCCACAGGCGGAGTGAGGCGATGTCGAACCGGAGCGCCGTATCGCGTACGAGAATGTCCGAGGAGACGGCGTAGAGCTGGATGAGGTAGGTCAGCGCGTCGCGTTCGGAGTCGAAGAGCTGGTACATCGCGTAGTCGGACTCGACGGCCAGCCGGGCCATACGCATGCCCAAGACTGGTGTGCCCACGGCTGGCGTGGGCATCGTGGCTGGCCCATTGGTGCTCGGCGGGGGCAACTCGCCCGGAGGCCCGATCGGTGTGATGCCAACGCCGCACGCGATCGGTGCGGTCTCTCGGTACCCCGACGCGTTGGCTCGGAACACGACGACTTGCCCCTCATCGAGCGCGACACCGCCGGCGTCGAGATCTCCGCCCTCGCTGCTGATCGCAAACGTTGGCTGGCCCGCGCCGAGCTCGATGCGGCCGACGACCGAGCCATCGGCGACGCTCAGGAACACGTGCGAGCCGTGGGCGCCATCGACCGAGCCACGCCAGAACGACACCGACGCGGGGTCGAAGTCGGCGGACCTCTCGCCCGCTTCGTCGACGACCATGATCGTCGCGTCGGGTGCGAGGACGCGGAAGGGCTCGAGCGACAGATCCACGAGTTCATCGCCCAGGGGCAGGCTCTCAAACCGGATCTGCCGGACCCCGGAGGCCGCGCGCGCGATCGCGGCGCGATCGAGTGTGAGCAGCGTGTGCCCGCTGGAGAGCTCGACCTCGGCCCAGACCGCGACCGGCGTGGCCGGATCAGCCAGCGCGGTTAGTCCCGAGAGGATGGCGCACGCGGCCGCCAGGATGGATCGTCGGAACATCGGGGTCTCCCCAGCCCGGCGCGGGCAGTGCCGGATAGTGGCAGTGTACCAGAGGACGCCATCGCGGTTTCACACATTTGGGTGTGAAACTGTCCGGCCCTACGATTGCCTTCGATGGCCAGCGACAACCACTCGTCCCCTCCCTCACACACCGACCCAACCCGCGCCCGGCTCGCTCTGGCCGACGGGGCCGTCTTCGCTGGCACCGGCTTCGGCCGGACCGATGGGCCGCCGACCACCGGCGAGGTCGTCTTCAACACCGCGATGGCCGGGTACCAGGAGAGCCTGACCGACCCGAGCTACCGGGGGCAGATCCTGGTGCAGACGTTCCCGCTCATCGGGAACACCGGCGCGAACGGCATCGACATGGAGAGCCCGCGCATCCAGGCCGCGGGGCTGGTCGTGCGCGAGTTGGCGGCGCTGCACAGCAACTACCGGGCGACGAAGACGCTGGGCGAGTTCCTCGACGAGCACGGCATCCTTGGGATCACCGGCGTCGACACGCGGGCGCTCACGCGGCGCATCCGCGAGGCCGGCGCGATGGGCGGCGCGATGACCACCGACGAGTCGATTGCCGACGCCGACCTTGTCGCGATGGCATGCGGCGTGTCGTCGATGACCGGGCAGAATCTCGCCCAGCAGGTCAGCCCGCGCGAGCCGACGCGTGTGCCGGTGGGCAAGCCGTTGTGGCGGCTCGAGCCGATTCACTCAGGCGGCACAACGTACACGGTCGTCGCGCTCGACTGCGGCGCCAAGCGGGCGATCTACGACAACCTGTTGTCTCGCGGCTGCGCCGTCATCGCCGTGCCGTTCGATACCTCGCCCGAAGACCTGCTGCGCATCCTTGATGAAGAGAACGCCGACGGGCTGTTCATCAGCAACGGCCCGGGCGACCCCGCCGCCGTCGACGCCGCGATCGCGTCGCTGAAGTCGGTGCTCGATGTGAAGCAGCAGCTGCCGACCTTCGGCATCTGCCTGGGCAATCAATTGCTCGCCCTGGCCGCGGGGGCCGAGACATACAAGCTCAAGTTCGGCCACCGCGGCGCGAACCAGCCCGTGCTGCACGCGGCGACGGGCCACGTCGAGATCACCAGCCAGAACCACGGCTTCGCGGTGACGTCCGAGAGCCTGCAGGCGGTCGGCGGCGAGGTCACGCACACGCACCTGAACGACCACACGGTCGCGGGCTTCCGCCTGAAGGACCGCCCGGTGTTCGCCGTGCAGCACCACCCCGAGGCGAGCCCGGGCCCGCACGAGAGCGAGTATTTGTTCGACGCGTTCGTGGAGGCTATGGCGGCGGCGCGGTCGGGTTAGATCCAGATGTTACAACGCGCCGCAGCGTCCGCGGTCCGCCGCGCATGCGCAGGCGAGGCCGCACAGCGGCCCGGGCTCAGCCCGCAAGCGAGCGACAATCACTACACGAAAGGGGGGCAACCCTCCGGGCTACCTCCCCTTCCAATCCTTCAAACTACACGTTCTACAGATCCTTCTACCTCGCCGCAGGAGGGCTCCGCCCGACGAGGCGAAACTCTCTTATGCAGCCTCCGGCTGCGCCTGATCTTGCGTCGCCTGGTTCCCCGTGCCGAAGCGCACGAAGAACGGCTCGCCCGGCACACGATTATCCGTGTGCACGGCGACGATCTGGTAGTCCACGCGCGGCGTGCCGGCGGGCACGGTCGCGTCGGTGAAGGCCTTGTCGCTGGTGTCGCCCTGGAACGTGAAGCTCGTCTCGCTCTCGAGCTGGCGGAGCACGTGGTACCGCGTGCCGGTCGGGCCGCGGCCCTTCCAGGTGATGCTGACCGCGCCCTCGTTCGTCAGGTTCGTGCGCATGTCGTAGGGGACTGCCGGAGGCGGCGCCTCGCCGGCGGGGCTACGCGGGTTGATCTGCGCGAGGCCGTAGACGTCCTCGCCGCCCTCGCCGCGGGCGTAGGCCTTGATGTCGATGATCAGGTCGCTGGCAAGCGCCTTCATCTGGTCGGCGGCGCTGTGCCACTCTTGGGTGGCATTGCGCGCGGCCTGCTGGGCCTGGCCGGCGGCGGTCAGCTTCTCTCTGGCCGTCTGCGCCAATTGGGTAATCGCCGCGACCTGGGCGGCAGAGAGGTCGATCGCCGCCTGGTTGGTCGTCCACGGCTCGATGCGTTGCTCGACCCATTCCAGTGCGTTGGTCCGGTTGCCCGGCATGTTGGTGCCCATGGGGCGCCCCCTTTGCGTGAGCGCGGGCTGGGTCTGAGCGCGGCCCGACCCCGCGCGTGCGCGGGCCGCGGCGGGGCGTTCTTCTGTTCGTCGGCCACGCGGCCGGCGCGACGCCCCCGTTCAGGAGCAGTGTCGACGGGATCGGGGGCGGCTTCAGCCCGATTATGAGTTTTTATAAGTTTTTGTGCTATCGATCCGTGCCCCACAGCAGACGCGTAACCATCGGCGCGGGCCGCTGGCACAAAACGCCCACAGACCCGATGGAATCGCCCTTGCTGTCGAGCCAACATTCGTTGCAGCCGCCCCCGCGCGCGTTGATCGCACGCGCACAGTCGTTGTTCGCGCTCCCGCGCTCGGTCGTCGGGGCCGGAACAACGACCGTCGCAGTGCGAGCAACGAACGTTGCAGCGCGAGAAAAGAATGTCGCGGCACAATCTTTGATCGTCGGCGCTCGACAAGGGGCCAATGCGCTTCAGACAGCGTGGACCGACCAAAGCGCATGCTCTAGGCTGCCGCTCTGACGGCTCGCTTAGGCATCGAGCCCATTCAGCCAGCCCTGCACCAACGCCCGATTCGGCTCGGCCCCGATCTCGGCGTACAGGTCGCGGGCCAGCATCCACAGCCGCCGCGCCTCGGCCGCGTTGCCGCGCTGCTTGGCGATGGAGCCGAGGTTCGCGTGATTGTTGGCCATGCCCTCGCGTCGCCCGAGTTCCTCTTCGATGGCCAGGTTCTTGCGAAGCATGGCCTCGGCGCCTTCCAAGTCGCCACGAATCCGAAGGATCACGCCAAGGTTGCCGTAACGGCTGGCCATGCCCTCGCGTCGCCCGAGTTCCTCGTCGATGGCCAAGGCTGTGCGGAGCATGGCCTCTGCGCCGTCGAGGTCGCCGCGGACCTGGAAGACCACGCCGAGGTTGCCGTAGTGGCTGGCCATGCCTTCGCGTCGCCCGAGTTCGTCATCGATGGCCAAGGCTGCGCGGAGCATTGCCTCTGCGCCGTCGAGGTCGCCGCGGATCCGGAGGGTCACGCCGAGGTTGCCGTACTGGATGGCCATGCCTTCTCGTCTTCCGAGTTGCTTGTTGATGGCCAGTGCTTCGCGGCACATGGCATCGGCACCGTCGAGGTCGCCGCGGGCCTTGAGGATCGCGCCGAGGTTGCCATAGTGGTTGGCCATGCCCTCGCGTCGCCCGAGTTCCTCGTCGATGGCCAGGGCTTTGCGGTGCATGGCCTCGGCATCGTCGAGGTCGCCGCGGGTCTGGAATATCAGGCCGAGGTTGCCGTAGGCGTTGGCCATGAAGTCGCGTCGACCGATTCGTTCGTTGATGACAAGGGCCCTGCGGAGCATGGCCTCGGCGCCGTCGAGGTCGCCGCGGATTTCGAGGATCAAGCCGAGGTTGCCGATAGCGGCGGCCTGCGCTCCGCGGTCGTCGCCCGCAAGCTCAAGGACGCGGCGGTAGGACGCCTCGGATCTGTCGAGGTGGCCGCGGAGGCGGTGGATGTGGCCCATGCTGTTGTTTGCGTCGAGATCATCGCGATCGATGGCGAGCAAGATGCCAAGCGATCGCTCGGCCTGCTCGATGTTGCCGATAAGGTACGCCCATTCGGCCACCTTGCGGTGGGTTTCGGCCAGCGCCGCCTCGCCGGGCGTGGCCCGGGCCAGCAGCGCGTCGACGATGGCCTGCCCTCCGCGGGCGCGCAGGTCGGCCTCGATGCCCTCGACGCCGCGGACGTCGAGCACGGCCTCGGCCGCGCGCTCGGCGGCCTCGCGGGCGCTGCGTTCCTGGCTGAGCTTGTCGGCGAACTCGGCCTCGACCTGAGCGCGGATCTGCGCCTTGAGGTCCTCGTCGCTCGTGTGCCGCTGCTCGGCGAGTTCGAGGATCCTGGCGAGTTTGGCGCTGTCGCCCAGTTGCGTCTCGCGGATCGCGGCGATCTCGTGCTGCAAGCCGGCCAGCGCATCGAGCGCGTCGTCTTGGAACGCCTCCTGCCGGATCGCGGCGTCCAGCAGGTTGCTCAGCGCCCGGCGGTATTCCTCGTCCGTCCCTTCGCGCTGGGCGGCCTCGCGTTCCAAGTGCTCGCGCAGCTCGGTGTGCTCGCCCAACCGCTCGATGGCCGCCTTCGCATCGCCCGCGCCGAACACCTCGCGCAGCGCCCGCGTGTCGCGCATCAGCACCTCAAGCCGGGCGACGATCCCCTCGAGCGTGTCTGCTGCCGCGTCAGCCTCCGCGCCACGCGCCGCGCTCGACACGCCCGCGTACGCCGACAGGGCCGCCAGGATGCCGGCGGCCGCCTGGGTCGACGCCTGCGAGAGCGACGTATCCGCCGCCACAACGCTCATCGCCGTGCCCCCGCCCGCCCCGGCCAGCAGCGTGCACGCGCCGCCCACGAAGCGGCCGAGCGGGCTCCAGGCTGCCGGATCGCGGGCCATGGGTGAGCATAAGAACCCCGCGAGCGAAACAACGGATCGCACCGCCGCGACGACTCCGGCGGCAACTCCGACCTGCCCGACCTGCAAAACGCCTTCGACGCCGGCTTCCAGTGGCGTGCCCACAGCCTCGATCGATGCCCGGCGTGGCTATCGGGCGTGATTCTCCCTTTGCATCACGGGTTCTTCCGGTATGATGGGCTTGGAGGAATTCTTATGAAGCTCGCACACCCCCCGAGGTTCGGGATCGCCGTGGCCGCCCATGTCTTCGTTCTTATGCCCGCGATCGCGTCCGGCCAGGACTGCGACACGGTCGCCCTGCACCAGGGGCGTGACACGCCCGCGGCCCAGGGGTGGACGGTCAATCCGGGCACGCTGCCACGCAGCGTGCAGACCGGGGGTGTGATCGATGGGGGCGTCGACGCGTGGGCCGTCGATGATGGCTCGACCGAACCGGGGTCGACGCTGTTCTACTCGGTGATTCCCAGCCAGCGGCAGATCGATGAAGGACTCGACGGGGGCTGGACCCTCGCGGTGGACCTGCGCGTGCCGACGGACGCGCGCCGGGACGTGGAGGGCTCGCCCTTTGCCGGGTACCGCGACGGGCAGACGCTGTGGCAGATGAGCTACGGGCTCGACGCGAACGGCGACACGATCGTTCGGCTCGTCACGGATGTCGTGACTGGCGCCGGGCCGGTTGTGACGCTGCCGGGCAACGACGAGTTTCGTACCTTTGAATTGCGTTATGACCCGGCATCGGGAACGTGCGACCTTTTTGTCGACGGCATCGAGGAATTCACGGACTACACCGGAACGCCCCTCGATCAGCGGATCATTTTGTTCGGCGCGGGTGCCTCCGCCGACGCGGGCCGCGGCCACTTCGCGCGCGTCCAGCTCACGCTGGATGGGCTCGTGCCTTGTCCGGCGGACCTGGACTGCGACCTCGATCTGTCGCTGTTCGACTTCCTGGCGTTCCAGAACCTCTTTGACGCGGGTGACCCGGCCGCCGACTTCGACGGCGACGGCTCGCTGACCATCTTCGACTTCCTCGCCTTCCAGAACGCCTTCGACGCAGGCTGCCCGTAGCGCGCCCGCGGCCTCTGCGTCGATCCCACTGATTCTCGGACGCGCCATCGCCTTGCGTTGGCGTCGGGCCTCCGGTACGCTGCCGACGAGAGGAGTCCGAAGATGCCAACGATCCGACTCGCGTTCCGACCCGTGGCCGCCGTACTGGCTCCGGCCCTTGGCCTGTCCACCATCGTGCCGACGGTTGCGCTCGCCCAGCCTTGCGACCCGACCCAACTCTTCGCGCCCCCGGCGGCTATCGACGTTGGCGAACTGCCCCTGGACGTAGAGACTGGCGATCTGGACGGCGACGGCGACCTCGACCTCGTCGTGGCAAACACCGCAAACGACGACATCAGCGTCCTGCTCAACGATGGCACCGGCGCCCTCGCGCTCGAGGTGCGCTACGCCGCGGGCAGCGAGCCCGTTGCCGTGGCGATCGCCGACCTCAACGGCGACGGCGACACCGATCTCGTCGTCGCCAACGGCACCGGCGACGACGTCAGCGTCCTGCTGAACAACGGCGACGCGACCTTCGCGCCCGGTGTGACCTACGGCCTCACGGATCGTCCGACGTCAATCGTGCTTGGCGACCTGGACGGTGACGGCGACACCGACCTTGCCGCCGCGGTCGATTCGATCGGCACCGGCATCGTCGGCGTGCTGCTCAACAACGGCGACGCCACGTTCGCACCCGAGGTGTCCTACGCGGTGGGCCAGCTGCCCGAGTCCATCGCGCTCGGCGATCTGGACGGCGATGGCGATGATGATCTCGCCGTGGTGAACCTGATCGACGATACCGTCACCGTCCTGGTGAATGGCGGCGATGCCACGTTTCCGACCAGCACGCTGCTCAACGTGGGTGACCAACCCAATGCCGTAGCACTCGGTGACATGGATGGCGACGGCGACCATGACCTGGTCGTCGCCAACTTCAGCGACGATGACGTCAGCGTGCTGCTCAACAACGGCGACGCGACCTTCGCGCCCGGCGTGCGCTACGCCGTGGGCCGGCTGCCCGTTGCCGTGGCGCTCGGCGACCTGGACGGCGACGGCGACCACGACCTCGTCGTCGCTAAGACCGGCAGCCTGGGTGGCGCTAACGACCTCAGCGTCCTACTCAACGACGGCGCTGGCGCCTTCGGGCCCGAAGTGCGGTACACCGCGGGCGACAGCCCCTCTTCCCTGGCATTGGGCGACCTGGACGGCGACGGCGACCACGACCTGGCCGTCGCCAACGCCAGCGGCGACGATCTCAGCGTGCTGCGAAACCGGTGCGTGGCGTTGCCACCGCGGATTGTCACGCAGCCAGGGCCGTTCGTGCTGCTGCCACCCGGCGGCGGTGTGGCCGAGCTGCGCGTTGTCGCCGCGGGCACCGGACCGCTGGCCTACCGCTGGTTCCGCAATCGCCAGCCGCTCGCCGACGGCGGCGGCGTCTCGGGCGCGTCCACGCCCATACTGACCGTCGACGCCACGGTTGAGGACACCGCGACGTACGGCGTGCGGGTCACCAACGCCCTCGGGAGCGTGTTCAGCGACGAGGCACTCATCGCCGTCGAAGTGCCGTGCAGCGCCGACTTCGACGGCGACGGCACGCTCACGCTGTTCGATTTCCTGGGTTTCAGCAACGCCTTCGACGCCGGGTGCCCGTAGGGCTCGGGGAGTCCCGACAAAAACCCGTTGACTACCCGCGCGTTTTCTGGTAACTTATTCGCAGGAGTTGCCGCGGATCGGCGTCGATCCGCGGCGGCCGGGCGATGGAGGTGCGCGATGGGTGTGCGAGCGAGCGGGCGGGTCGTCGAGCGGGTCGGGGTGCTGATCGTGGCGGCGGGGCTGCCGGTGGCCGTTGCCGGGCCCGTCCTGGCCCAGAGCGATCCCCTCGAGCAGCCGTGGTTGGAGTCCCAGTCATTTACGAGCATGCGAGGCTCGTTTACGGCGTGGCAGGCCGTCGGCGTGCAGGACCTGGGCTTACTGGGCTTCAGGTCGGCGGCCGCGCGTGACGTGAACGGCGACGGCGTCGGCGACGCCATCTTCAGCGCGTCCAATGTCGACGTAGACGGACGCAGGAACGCGGGCGAGGTGTACGTCGTCTTCGGCCAGGCCGATCTGCCACCGGGCGTCGCGTCCATGTCGTTCCTCGATGGCAGCAACGGCTTCACGTTCCGTGGCGCTGCCGCCGACGACTTCCTCGGCCGGGGGCTCGGCTCGGGAGACTTCAACGGCGACGGCCTCAGCGATGTCGTCATCGGCGCCCCGTCGGCCGACCCGAGCGGCTCGAGGTCCGGAGAGACCTACGTCGTGTTCGGTCGCAGCGATGGCTTCCCGGCCGCGCTCGGACCGGGCGACCTGGACGGGACCACTGGCTTCCGCATCCCAGGCTTGTTCGCGGGCGGGTATAGCGGCGCGACGGTCGATGGCGTGGGTGATCTCAACGGCGACGGCGTGGACGACCTGATGGTCGTGGGCGATGGCATTGTCTACGTCGTCTTTGGCTCCGATTCCGGATTCAATGCGGAGTTCGACCTGTCAACGCTCGACGGCGACAACGGGTTCCGCCTTGTTCCGGCGGGGAGCTCGCTAGGCGGTTCGATCAGTGCCGCCGGCGATGTGAACGGCGATGGCGTCGCGGATGCCGTCGTCGGCGGCGCTCGGATGGCGTTCGTCCTCTTCGGCCGTCGCGACGGCTTCGAGCCGACCGTGCTCACGAGCGAGCTCGATGGCACCAATGGATTTGCGATCGACGGGAGAACCGTCGACGATTCCGTGGGGGCCACCGTGTCGACGGCGGGCGACATCAACGGCGATGGTTTCGATGACGTCGCGACGAGCGCGCCGTACGCGGGAGACGTCGGCGACGGCTTCCGTGCGCAGGGCTTCGTCTTTGTGGTCTTTGGCGGGCCCGGGAGCCGCCCGCCGGTGGTCGATCTCAGCACGCTCGATGGCAGCAACGGCTTCCGCATGGAAGGCGCCACGAGCGTTGACGGGGCGGGCACCTCGCTCGCGGGTGGTGCCGATCTCAATGGCGATGGGCTCGACGACCTCGTGGTTGGCGCGCCGGGCACGGGCTACGCGTACACCTGCTATTACTGCGGCGACTACACGCCCGGAGAGGGCTCGGCGTTCGTCATCTACGGACGCAATGCGCACGACCCGGTCATCGACCTCGCGGACGTCAGTGCCGACCGGGTCGTTCGGTTCGATGGCCCCCGCGACAGCCAGATGGCGTATTCGATGTCCGGCATGACGGACTTCAACGCCGACGGCCGGCCCGACTTTCTGCTGGGCGCGATCGATGGACTCACCCCGGACACGGTGGGCCTGGGGACAGGCATGGTGATCTATGGACGGGGCCCAGCCGAACCGTGTGCCGCCGATCTCGACGGCGACGGCGAGTTGACGATCTTCGACTTCCTGGGGTTCCAGATCTTCTTCGATATCATGGACCCGCGTGCGGACTTCGACGGCGATGGCGATTTCACGATCTTCGACTTCCTCGCGTTCCAGACCGCGTTCGATGCGGGGTGCTAGTGCTCGGTTGAATATTACCTCGGTAGTTTGTTGTCTCCGGTGTTTGTGGAACAGGTTCGTCTTGAGTCTCAGTAAACCCAAGGGTGGGAGGACGTGATGTCCCAACGAGTGAGCGAGCGTGTCACGGTTTTGCTAGTCGCAGCGGGGTTGCCAGTCGCGGCGATGGCCCAGGGCGATCCGCTGGAGCAGCCGTGGGCGAGTTCCCAGTCGTTTACCAGCCTGCGGGGTGCAACGGCGTGGCAGGCCATCGGCGTCCAGGACAACGGCCTGCTCGGCTTGAGCGTGTCGGTTGTCGGCGATGTGAACGGTGACGGCGTTGGAGACGCCATCTTCGGCGCGCCCGCTGTCGGTGTCGATGGACTCGTCTTTGCCGGCGAAGCCTACATCGTGTTCGGCGTGGACGGCGGCCTGCCGCGCTTCGACTCCGTTTCGAGCCTGGACGGGAGCAACGGTTTCACGTTCCGCGGTGCTTCTGCCGAAGACTCACTCGGTCGGGCGACTGGCTCGGGAGACTTCAATGGAGACGGCATCAGCGACGTCGTGATCGGCGCTCCGACTGCCGACTCGGGTAGTTCGCGTTCGGGCGAGAGCTATGTGGTGTTCGGGCGGTCCGATGGCTTCCCGGCGTCGCTCGGCCCGGACGACCTGGACGGGGCCAACGGGTTCCGCATCCCGGGCGCAGTGGGAAGGGAATTCAGCGGCACCGGTGTCGCCGGCGTTGGCGACCTCAACGGCGACGGCGTGGATGACCTGATGATCGGCACCGCAAACACGACTGGCAGCGGAGCGACCGGCGTAGCGAAGGTCTACGTGGTGTTTGGCTCGCGCGACGGATTCGATCCCGTCGTCCCGCTGTCCGATATCGACGGCAGCAACGGCTTCCGGATCACAACGGACAATCCGGGCTTCATCCTTGGAGAGTTCCTTGACTCGGCCGGAGATGTCAACGGTGATGGGCTGGACGACGCCATCATCGGGATCAATCCGATCGTGGTCTTTGGCCGCACGGACGCCTTCCCGGCCACGCTGCGGCTTTCCGATCTGGACGGCACGAACGGCTTCGCCATGACAGGGGCCTACGGAGCCGTGTCCACCGCCGGCGATATCAACGGCGATGGCATAGACGACATCGCGATCGGAGCCCCGTATTCGGGCGACATTGGCGATGGCTTCCGGACCCAGGGCTATGCGTATGTGTTGTTCGGCCGGTCCGCGGGCTTTCCGCCTTTGGTCGATCTGCGAAGCCTCGACGGCAGCGATGGATTCCGCATGGATGGCGCGACCAACGAAGACCAGGCTGGAGATTCGCTCGCGGGCGGCGGCGACCTCAACGGCGATGGATTCGACGACCTCGTGGTCGGTGCGCCGGGTACCGGCTATCAGTACTCCTGCTACTACTGCGGCGACTACAACCCGGCTGAAGGCTCGGCGTACGTGATCTACGGACGAGATTCCGGATTCGATGCCGTTATCCAACTCGCGGATGTCAGTGCCGACAGTGTGGTCCGGTTCGAGGGCCCCCGCGACAGCCAGATGGCGACATCGCTTTCGGGTATGACCGACTTTAACGGTGATGGACGGTCAGACTTCCTGCTCGGAGCGATCGATGGGTCCACGACGCCGACTCGAGGCCCGGGCTGGGGCATGGTCATCTACGGCAGAGGGGCCACTCCATGTCCGGCCGACCTCGATGGCGACGGCGAACTAACGATCTTCGACTTCCTGGCGTTCCAGATCTTCTTCGACACTATGGATCCGCGTGCGGACTTCGACGGCGACGGCGATTTCACGATCTTCGATTTTCTTGCGTTCCAGACCGCATTCGACGTCGGGTGTCCATAGCCGGCCAAGTCGATCGCGATTGGGTGTCGGACTGGAATCCGCAAGCGGATTGAAGCCGTTGCGGGTCGGGTTTCGGGTATGCTGTAAACGGAGCCCGGCTGCCTATGCGGGGGCGTGGGGTCCGAGCAGTGGGGTCCAAGCAAAGGAGCCCGTCCATGTTCGCTGCCAGGATCTCGGCTGCTCTTTCCGTCGCCGGTTGCGTCGCGACCGCGATGGCGGCGCAACGCTCGTCGCCCGACACCTACCGCATCATCGACCTGACCGATGTCACCCGAGGTCCGCTGGGGCTGGCGATTGTCGACGCCACGTTCGTCGATGAGGCCGGCGTCGTCGTGGGCATCGGATTCGAGCCCGTCGAGGGCAAGCCGGTCGCGCTGCGGTGGACCGATGACGGCGCTGTCGTCGAGGTGCTCCGGTTGCTGCGCGGCGACGACAACGCGAGCGAGGCGTGGGCGATCGATGCGCAGGGCCGCCCGCTGGGTGCCTCCGATCGCATCACCTTCGAGGGCGGGCCGGGCCCAATCCGCATTTTCCAGGATCCCGTGGCCGTGCGTTGGGGCGACGACGGCGATGCGCAACGCATCACCGACCTGCTGGCGTCGCCCGCGCCGTACCAGCTCGCCAGCGTGCGTGGCGTCGCGAGCGATGGGCGCATGATCGGCTGGGGACGCGAGCCGAGCGGCACGGTCGGTCTGGACTTCAAAGGCTGGCTCTTGGAGACAGACGGCACGCTCATCGATCTGGGCGAGCTCGATCGACCCCGCGCTCTCTCGGATGGCGGCCTCATCGTCGGCTACCGGAGCTCCGGTCAGGACAAGGCGTTCGTGTGGGACGATGGTGCGCTCACAAACCTGCACGACCATCCGTCGATCTCCGGCGTCACCAGCCGCGCGTACGACACGAACAGTGCCGGTCTGATCGTGGGCGAGGCGCAGTTCGACATCAGCCAGCCCGAATACGCGACGGTGTGGCGCGACACGGGCGGTGGCTACGAGCCCATCCATGTGCTTGAAGGGTTGTTCGTGAGGCCGCAGGGCGTTGCGCGCTCCATCACGGAAGACGGCACGATCGTCGGCTGGTGGGCCGATCTCGCGACGCCGCCGTTCGTTGGCATACAGGCGTTCATCTTGCCTGATGGTGTGGACGGTGAGTTCTTGTCACTGATCGACCTCGTGCCCGATGCGGCGTCGTTGGGTTGGGAGAGGCTGCAGCGCGCCGACCACATCAACGAGAACGGCTGGATCGTCGGAACAGGCGTGCGCGACGGTGTGCTTGGGCACGCGTTCTTGCTCATCCCGATCCGGTGCGCGCCCGACTTGGACGGCGACGGTCGCTTAACGGTCTTCGACTTCCTCGAGTTCCAGAACCTCTTCGACGCCGGCGACCCACGTGCCGACTTTGACGGTGATGGGCGTCTCACGCTGTTCGACTTGCTCGCGTTCCAGAACGCGTTCAACGACGGGTGCGAGTAGCCACGAACACCCTCGCGAAAGGCAAACAGAATCGGTCCGAGAACGCTGGCCAGGCGTTGTGGGGCCGTCTTCGCCCTTGACTGGCCTTGGACTATCCAGTACCTTAGATCCAAGCGTTCGGCACGCCGCCGGGGCGAGGGGGATCGACATGAGGGAACTAGATCTGCAGGATCGTCGTGGCAGCTTCCGGGCAGCGACGCTCGTGGCCGCGTGTGGTATGGCGTGGTCGGTGCCCTCGGTGGCGTTCGGCCAGTTCACGACGCAGGTCCTCATCGCCACGATGGAGCAGGACGAGGGGATCATCTTCGAGAACCCCCGCCGGGAGTCCGCATTTGGCCTCAGCGTGGGCGCCGCTGGCGATTTCAACGGGGATGGCGTGGACGACGTCATCATCGGGGCCCGGCGTGATGGTGCCGCCGGCGCTGCGTACGTCGTCTTCGGTCGCTCGGACGGGTTCCCGCTCGTGGTCGATGTGAGCCTGCTCGACGGCGAAGACGGGCTGAAGATCAACGGTTTCCTGCCTGGCGACGGCATGGGCTGGGATGTCAATGGCAAGATCGACATCAACGGCGACGGCATTGATGATGTGATCACAAGCGCCGCGCGGGCCGATGTGGACGGCCGGCAGGACGCGGGCGCGGTCTACGTCGTGTTTGGCAAGGATGTCGGCGTGGTGGGCCCCTTTGCGGCGCTCTTCAACATCGGCGATCTCGACGAAGACACCGGGATCCGATTCATCGGCGCCAACGAGTTCGATGAGACGGGATTCGCCGTCGAGGTCGCGGGCGACTTCGACGATGACGGCCTGGACGACTTCATCGCCGGGGTACCACTGCTCGACGTCGACGGGCAGGAAGACGCCGGCGGCGCGTATCTGCTGTACGGTCGCGAGTATCCCGACGAGGCGTTTCCGCCGCTCTACGACTACAGGGACATCGAGCCCGACTCGGGCATCCTGCTCTTCATCCGTGCTGATGACGAGGAGCGAGCGGGCAGTTCGGTGTCCCCGGCGGGCGACGTCAACGGTGACGGTGTCGACGACATCATCGTCGGGGCTCCCAGGGCCTACTTCTCGGCCGGCAAGACGTACGTCGTGTTCGGCGAGCCAGGCCGGACCAGCGAGACCGTCGAACTCGACCAGCTGGACGGTACGGACGGATTTGCATTGCTCCCACCGGCGGGCGTCTACGGCAACAGCGGCGAGGCCGTCTCGAGCCTTGGCGACATCAACGGCGACGGCATCGCCGACATCGCTATCAGCACACCGCGCGAGTCGGCCGGCGGCAAGTACTCCAACGGCGTCACGCGCATCATCTTCGGGCGCGACGACGGCTTCCCGCCCGAGTTCGACCTGGGAGACCTCGACGGCACGAACGGCTTCTCGATTGAGGGGGCGCTGGAGTTCGACGTCAGCGGTCGCTCGCTCGACGCGGGCGATATCAACGGTGACGGACTGATGGATCTCGCCATCGGGGCACCATATGGCTATGGCGACGGCGTAATGCGTGCGGCCGGCCGCGTGTACGTGCTCTTCGGCGACGACGACGGCTTCCCGCCGGTGGTGCAGCTCGCCGATCTTGACGGCGACAACGGCTTCACTATCGTGGGCGCCGGCGATTTCGACCGCACCGGCTTCGACGTCGCGTTCCTTGGCGACATCAACGGCGATGGCGTCGACGATCTGGCCATCGGCAACTACCCCGCACCGGGCGACGGCGATGAACGCGCCTATGTCATTTTCGGCCGGCAAGGCGCCACGTCATGCCCGGCGGACCTCGACGGAGACGGCGCACTCACGATCTTCGACTTCCTGGCGTTCCAGAACCTCTTCGACATCATGGACCCACTCGCTGACTTTGATGGTGACGGCAACTTCACCATCTTCGACTTCCTTGCCTTTCAGAACGCGTTTTCGGCGGGGTGTCCGTAGGAGTCGGCGACCGGCCGCAATGAAAAGATGACGACAGCGTTTGGGCATCCTGACAGGAGGGTGCCGTTATGCTATCTGGTCGACGGATTGCGGGTCTGTGCGCTCTGGCGTGCGCGACGCTCATGCTGGTCCTTGTAAGTGTCGCATCGGCGGACGTGCCGATCGAGGAGCGACGAATCGGCTTCGACGGGAGAGAACGAGCGTACTTTGTCGGCGTTCCAGAGGGCTTCGAGCCAGGTAATCCGGCGATCGTCGTGCTGCACGGAGGCTCGCTCAGCATGCGCCGGATCCTCGAGCCGACAGCCGCGCCGGCCGCGTGGCTTGATGTGGCCGAGCGTTTCGGCTTGGTGTTGCTCGTGCCGAACGGTTTTAACCCTGTAAACGAAGATGGCACGGGCGATCGCCAGTCGTGGAACGATCTGCGTCCGCCAGGGGATGCGCCCATATCTCGCGAAGACGACGCTGGGTTTATCTCGGCGATGGTGGCGCGTGAGCAGGCCCGTCTCGGTTTCGATGCGCGATCGGTCGCGGTGACGGGCGCGAGCAACGGCGGCATGATGGCGTACCGGATGGTCGTCGAGCGTCCCGACCAGTTCGCTGCCGCTGCCGCGTTCATAGCCAACCTGCCCGAGGCGGACATCCCCGATCCCGTCGAGCCGCGACCCGTTGTGATCATCAATGGCGATGCCGATCCGCTCATGCCATGGTTTGGCGGACTTGTGGGTCGGGCCGGCGCTCCAGTTCGATCGGCGGGAGCGACCGTGCAATACTGGCGCCGGGTGCACGGCATCCTCGATGGAGAGATCACGGCGACCGCGCTGCCCGACATCGATCCCGATGACGGCACGCGTGTCGTGCGGTTCGAGTATCTCGATCGAGACGGTGGCCAAGCGCCGGTCGTGCTTTATCGTGTCGCAGGCGGCGGCCACTCAATGCCGGTCTTCGCCGACGACCCGCAGGTGCCCCTGCCGCCATCGCTTGGGGCGCGATGCCATGACTTCCGCGGGGTCGATGCCGCTTGGGAGTTCTTCCGTAGCCGCTTGCCCGCGACGCCACCATGCCCCGCAGATTTGGACGGTGATGGGGAGCTCACGCTCTTTGATTTTCTCGAGTTCCAGAACTTGTTCGACGCTGGTGACCCGAGCGCCGACCTCGACTTCGACGGCGAACTTACGTTGTTCGACTTCCTTGCGTTCCAGAACGCGTTCGACATCGGCTGTCTGTAGCTCTGGCGGGGCCGAAATCTCTTGACAGACCGGCCGATTCCTGGTAGCTTACTCCCACCAGGTGGGCACACGCCCCAGGTGGGAGGAACAGGATGATCGGGACGCCAACCAATCGTGCGGTGCTGACGCTGCTCGCAGCCGGTCTGCCGTACTCCGTGCTCGCACAGGGGCCATTGAGCGCGCCATTCCCGGCCGAGTTCGATCTCGCGACGCTCGATGGCGAGATCGGGTTCCGCGTCGATGGGGCCGTGGCGAACGACCGCACGGGCCGATCGATCTCGAACGCCGGGGACGTGAACGGAGACGGGCTCGACGATCTGGTCATCGGTGCGGTCGGGTTCGACGCGGGTGGCGTGAGCGCGACCGGGGCGGCGTTCGTGGTGTTCGGGTCGTCCGAGCCACGCGACGCCGTGCTCAACCTGGCCTTCCTCGATGGGACCGACGGCTTCCGACTGGAGGGTGAGTTCCAGCAGGACTATGCGGGATCGAGCGTGGCGTCCTTGGGCGATTTCAACGGTGACGGCATCGACGAC
>CALCCF010000042.1 GCA_937899905.1 uncultured Phycisphaeraceae bacterium | reverse complement strand
CCCGGCTACTGACGATTGGGAGCCCGCTCTCGTCGGCCGCGGCGGTTCCGATTATCTGCCTCTGATCGGCCACGTTGGTGAGCCGGCCAGCACGCCCATCCTCTTGCTCGGCGATTCCCTGGCGACCGAGCCCTGCCGCGCCGATCTCGATGGCGACGGATCGCTGACGCTCTTCGACTTCCTGGCGTTCCAGAACCTGTTCGACTCTGGTGATCTCGCCGCTGACTTCGACGGCGATGGCGAGTTGACGATCTTCGACTTCTTGGAGTTCCAGAACGAGTTCGTGGCCGGCTGCCCGTGAGCCGAAACCGACGAACCGAGCATCCAGGTGGTCTAAGGGGCTACGGCGACTCTGCCGGTGGCCCCTTCTGTGCACCTTGGCGTTCCAGCGAGGTACGCAGCGCCGACATTTGCAACGCCATGTCTTGCATCTGACGCTCCATAGCGGCGAGCTGCGCTTCGACACCCTCACCCTCGCCCTGGTGCTCGAGCATGGCTCTCGCGTTCTCCGACTGCGCCTCAGTCATTGAGCTGATCACGACACCAATGAAGAGGTTCAGCACGATCATCGTGCCGACGACGACGAAGCTCACGAAGTACAACGCCGCAATGACCGGCATCGGCCTCGCGACCGCATCCGGATACCGTTCGATGCCCTTCGGCGGGTACTTCTCCGATCCCAGGCTCTGTGTGTAGTAGATATCCGTCCAGTCTTCGAGTGTCACGGTGCGCAGTAGGCTGAACATGCTGTCCTGGAGCGAGCCGAAGTGCACCGGATCGTTCTGACGAAAGAGCACCGTGCCCATCACGGCGTACACATAGAATAGCAGGATCAGCAGCAGCGTGACATAGATGATCGATGGGATGGCGTGCAGCAACGCCGTCACGAGGATGCGCAAGCGCGGCACAACGGTAATGAGCCGCAGCACGCGCAGCACGCGGGCGAGCCGGAGCACCGCCGCGTACGCCCCACCCAGCGGGATCAGGCAGACCACAACGACAACGAAGTCGAAGACGTTCCATCCGCTCAGAAAGAAGCGCCAGGGCTTGGACCCGTGCGCGCCGATGCGGATGATCAGCTCGACGACGAAGATCCCGATGATGAGCTTGTCGAGGCCCAGTAGCAGCGGGCCCACGCGCTCCATGATCTGCGGATAGGTCTCCAGCCCGACGTTGATCGCCGCGACCAAGATCACGCCGACGATCACCGCCTGGAACCACGAGGCTTCCGCGAGCGAGCGGAATCGCGCAACGAGCGAGCCGGGAGCCGCCGGTGTGGCGTAGGAGTCTGCGCCCGCCATATCAGGTGATCCGGGGGTCGACCCAGCGGTACAGCACGTCGACGGCGAGGTTGAAGATCACGAGCATCGTGGCGAACACCAAGACGACACCGATGATGAGGAACAAGTCCTTGTTCTGCACGCCGTTCACGAAGTGCTGACCCATGCCCGGCACGTTGAAGACGCGCTCTACGATGAACGACCCGGTCATGGCGAGCGCCGCCGCCGGCCCGAGGTAGCTCAGCACCGGCAGGAACGCGTTCTTGAGCGCGTGACGGATCAGCACCACGCGCTCGCTCACGCCCTTCGCCCGGGCAGTCCGCACGTAGTCGGTTGAGAGCGCATCGATCATGCCCATGCGCGTAAGCCTCGCGATGTACGCCGCAAAGGGCAGGCTGAGCGTGATCGCCGGCAGCAGCATGTCCTGGGGCCCGGCACTCGAGCCCACCTCGCCGATGCCAAGCCACACCGGAAAGATCAGCAGCAACACCGTGCCGATCACGAAGCTGGGCAGGCTGATGCCGATCAGCGCGACGACGAGCGTGGCCAGATCGGCCATCGAGTTGGGTTTCACGGCGCCGACGATGCCCGCGATCGTGCCCACGCCCAGAGCGATGAGGATCGCGATTGCGCCAAGAGTAATCGAGACCGGCAGCGAGTCACGCACGATCTCGTTGACCGTCCAGTCCTCATATTGCAGGCTGGGTCCGAAGTCGAAGATGTACCGGCGTGGCGGGGCCTGCCCCTCTGCCGCCGCCCGCTCCCGCTCGGCGGCCAATTCACCACTCATCGCATCCGACGCGTACTTCACGCCGGTGGCGCTCGCGAGGTACGACCAATAGAAGTTCGGGAAGCTGTCGAGGTTGTACTGACGCTTCATCGCCTCGATGACCTCGGGCTTCGGCTGGCGGCCCTCCGGGTTCTCAAGCGGATTGCCAGGAATAGCCCACGCCAGCGCGAGCGTCAGCGTGTAGATCACAAGCACGATCACAGGCAGTTGCACGAGGCGGCGAACGATCAGTCCGAGCATCGCCTACTCCTCGCCCTTGTCGGCCGCATCGCCGCGAAGCGCGAGCAACTCGTCGCGATCGAGGATGCCCGCCTCGATGCCGCGCGTATCGGTCGGCGCCTCGGCGGTCGCCGGCGGCAGCGGGGGCATGGTGCGAACGACGTCGGTGCCCTTGCCGTCGCCGAGCACATCGAACAGATACACGTTCTGCTCCGTGCGCGGGTGCGGATTCAGGCCGCTCAGACGATCGGGGTCGAATAGGTACACCGTCATGTAGTGGAACAAGGGGACCATCGGTAGGTCCTCGTCCATAATAATGCGCTCGGCCTCGGTCAACAGCTCGAACCGCCGTTCGGCATCGAGTTCGACGGCAGCCTCGTCCAGCAGTTCCTCGTATCGCTCGCCGTTGTATTTGCGGTCGTTGTTGCCGTCGTCGTAGCGGTTGATGTCAAGGAACGTCGTCGGGTCGCCGTAGTCGCCGTACCACCCGGCCCGGCTCACCATGTAACGCTGCTCCTTCAGATCGTCGCGAAAGACCTTGATCTCCTTCTGCGACAGCCGCACGCTGACACCCAGGTACTCCTGCCAGTTCTTCTGCACGACCTGGGCGATCAGATCATGCCCGCTGTCCTTGTTGAACAAGATCTCGATCGTCGGCAAATCACCGGGCGTCGGGTAGCCGGCCTCCACGAGCAGTTCACGTGCCTCGGCCATGATCTCCTGCTTCTCGTCCTCGCTCATCGCATCGCTGATGCACCGCAACCCGCCCGGGCTCTCGTAGCCGGGGATCGAGCCCTGCGGGATCAGCGTCCGGGCAACCGGGTTGCCGAGCCGCAAAACGTCGTCCACGATGCTCTGCTTGTCGATCGTCATCGCGAACGCTCGCCGGATCCGCGCGTCGGCGAACGGGTTAGGCCGGCCGTCGGGCAGCGTGGGCAGGCAGTTGAAGTTGTACCAGTACGTCCCGAACGCGGGGATGGCATGGATGTCCTTACGCGGATCGTCCGGCAGCCGGCGATCGATCTCGAACATATCCAGGCCCTGGGCCCGCAGGCTCTCGTACTGCTCTCTGTGCTCCTCGTAGAAGCGCATCTTGTCGGCCAGCATGTCGGCCCGGTAAGCCGGCGTGACATCGCTGACCCAGTCGACCACGCCCGATGTGTACGCCAGCACGGCCGCGTTGGGGTCGTTGATCGATGGCGTGCTGATCGTCTCGATGTTCAGAGACTCGCGGTTCCAGTAGTGGGGGTTCTGTTCGAAACGCATGTCGCGCTTGAAACGCCAACTCGTGAGCATGAACGGCCCATTGCTCACGAGATCGGGCGGCTTGGTCCAGCCGGTCTTGGCCTGGATGAGCCCGGTCTGCGCATCGACGCTCTCGTACTGCCGCACGAGCGGGGGGTACACGGGGTAGAACACCGCGAACGCCAGGAGATCGAGGAAGTACGGCGTCGGCCGCTTCAGCCTCACCCATAGTGTGCGATCGTCGAGAGCGCTGACGCCCACGGTCTCATCGAACTTGGCCTGAGCCTCGTCCCAGAGCCGCTCGGCCTCGGCCCGCCGCTCGTTGCCCTGCAGCGGGCTGGAGGCAAACTCGTCCAGTTGCTCCTGCCGCCAGTCGGCGAAAGGCGTGGCGCCCTCAATGAGCTGGAAGAGCTTGGTATAGTCGGCCGCGGTGTCGGGCAGGATCGCCCGCCGCCAGCTGTACACGAAGTCGCCCGCCTTCACGCGCTCGCCATTGCTCCAGAGCGCATCCTCACGGATGGTGAACGTGTATTCGAGCCCGTCATCGCTGCGCTCCCAGCTCTCCGCAGTCGCGGGGATGATCGCGTAGTCGTGCGTAAACACGTCATTGGCAACCAGCCCCTCGAACAGGATGCGAGCGACCCGAAGGTCCTGCATCCAGCTCATTTTCTGCAGGTCGAGCGTGTTCACGTCGCCGCGGTTGACGAACGAAAAGTCGGCTCGCGGCATGGGGCGGTCGGTCACGAGCGTCGCCGCGACCACCAGCACCAGCAAGATCACGGGGGCGAAGATCTTGAGCATTGCCCAGTGTACGACGCCCTCGGGTCGCTGGCGAGGCATGGCTCGCAGCACTTAGCTCATGAAGACGATTCAGCCGCCGATGTTGAACCGATCGCTGGGCAGGTTGAACTCATCGTCCAGTAGACGGATGAGAGAGGTCGCGGATCGCTGGAACTCGTCGCCGTCGCCGTCCTCAGCGCGATCGAAGCTCTCCGCCAACTCGAACCCGGCCAGCCGATCTTGCATGGCTCGATCGATACGGAGCAGCGGGGAAATGGTCCCGGCCACCTGGATCGTGTTCTCAACCGTTCGGCGGCCGCGCTCGGCCTCGGCGCCGCCGATTTGGCCGGCTCGCTCGGCACGGACGTACCGGAAGCCCAGTGCACCCGCACGGCCATACATCTCCATGATCGCGTTCTGCCAGCCCGCGCCGACATCGCCGCGCCGCTGCGTCACCGCCGTGCGGATCTCAGCCATGGCTCGCAGGAGGGGGTTCAACCGGTTGCCCAACTGGCCATCGATGGGCAGCGTATTCATGCGCTCGCCCACGGCTCGAGTCATCCGCTCGCCTGCCCGTGCGCTGAAGCCCGCGATCGCCGACTCCGGCATCGCGAGCGCGTCGATCAGGGCCTTCGCCGATGCATCGAGCATGTGCTGGTCGTTCGATGTTGAGAGCACGCCGGCCAGCGTGTCGGCAGCGGCGTTGCCAACCTGTGCCTGGAAGGCGACCGGCGCGAACCCCGCGGCGCGGAACGAGTTGCTCAGGCCAGAGGCCGCCGCAAACCGCGTGGCGATCTGATCACCCTCAACGGCGTCGGTGAGAATGCGAACGGTCCGATCTGTAGCGAGCCAGCCCATGAGCAGATACGCGTTCACGCTGCGAAAGACATCGCTCTGCGCCTCGCGGAAGGACTCGGCTAGCGCCTGGTCCATCGCGACCCGGAAGCTGGCCGATGTGTCCTCACGAAGGAGCGGCTCAACGAGACGGCGACGGGCGTCGCGAGCCGCGGTGGGTGTCTCGGCGTTGATGTTCGCCCACAGGGCCAAAGCCCAGTCGGCGACGGCCTGCTCCTCGGACGGGCTCAGGCTCGTTCGGCTCGTCAGGCCCTCGGGCAACTCGTCCTGGCCAAACGCCGCGATCGCGGGCACGAAAGCGAGAACGATCGCCAAGATCCGCGGCAGGTTTGCTCGCAAGGGCCCGCTCCTTTTCAGCAGACAAGATCCAAGAGAAGGCGGGGCCAGCAGGGCCAAAGCGCCAAGAGGGCGAGACACAAGGCTGAGGCGGCCCCGACGGGCTTTCCCATACGCCAACCCCTAGCCCGGCGGTTCCAAGGGGCCCCAAACCTAGCCAAACATCGCTGAGTCGTCAACGCCGGAAGATCGCACCATCGCTCGTGTGCCCGGGTCGGCAAATCCAATCAAAATCCAATCAAAGGTGAGACTCGCATCAGTCGACCGATGTCCGCTCTCCCTAGTACACCTCGAGGAACACGCGACGCGTTGGCTTCACCTTCCGGCCGATCATCTTCCGCGTCCACGATGACGCGTCGTCCGCCACCTCGGGATCGATCGCCAGATAGCGGCTCAGCCAGGGTTCGGGCATCGACCTTGCCAGCCCCTGCACGATGCCAACATCCATGCCCAGCAGCCCGCAAACATAAATCAGGCCGCGGTCGCTCTGCAGCAGCGGAATCAGCGTGCCGGCGTCACGATCGAGCCGATCCTGCACGTAGCACCCCGGCGACGCGTCGCGTTGGGCGTGCCGGCTGATCGTCGGCAGGTACGTAAAGTTTGGGTGCTCCTCATCGAGCTTCGAGAAGAGATCGTCGTAGATCAGGTCGGTCTCGTACGGCGCGCCCATCACGAGTGCGACCTTGCTCTCGGGAGCTTCACGGATGAGATCCAGCACCATGCCACGAAAGGGCGCGATGCCTGTCCCTGTGGCGAAGAACACGTAGTCGTGGTCTCCCGGCCGCGCGGGAAGCACGAATCGCTTGCCATTCGGGCCGCTGAGCTTCACCTCGTCGCCCGGTTGAAGGCTGCACAGGTAGTTGCTCGTGACGCCAACAAACAGCCCGGGCCCATCATCGCGCTCGTCGATGAGCCGCTTCACGGTGGTGGCAATCACACCGCCCTTACCGTCTTCGCCAATCGATGGCGACGCCGTCGAGTACAAACGCAAGGCGTGGGGCCGACCTCGTTCGTCCTCTCCCGGTGCGTGCACGCCGAAGCTCTGGCCTGGCACAAACGAGCCCGCGAGCGGCGTGCTGGAGACATCGATCTCGATGTGGCGGACGAACCCCGCCGCTCGCCTGCCGGCCGTGCACAACTCGTTGCGTGTCACCACGCCCGTCACCGGCTCCTTGGGCCTGGCGATGTGCAGCGGTGCTTCGGCCAACTCGGGCCCCGGGTCTCGAGCTGGTTTTGCGTCCATGGTTTCGGTCATGCTCATGAACCCAATCTTAGCGATACATCAAGAAAGCACCCGCCGAGAGGGGGTGTCTACCCATCAAGTCCTGAGTGTTCCGAGTGCCTGGAGTCGGGCTCAACCGCCCTCGCCAGCGGCGGGGCCGCCGAGCCGCTCGATCGCCCGATCCAACTCGTCGGCCGAAGCCTGGAGCGCGTCCCGAGTCTCGCCCTGAGCCCGCACTCGCCGGAGCCCACCGGCTGCCGTCTCATAGGACTCGATGGCCTCGAGGCGAAGCTCGTCGGCCTGCCGATCGAGCTGATCGGCGGAAGTGCCGAGCTTGGTCGCCAACTGGCCCTGCACCCGCTCAGACAGGCCGCGGAACATGCTCGCGGTCTGCGCCATGCTCGCCGACCGGCGCGCCAGGACATCGCCGAGCACGCGGGCCGACCCGGCGCTGGACAGGGTGCCATCGACCCCGCCACTGTTCGCACGCCGAGCGGTGGAGCCGGCCTTCTGCAAAGCCGACCGGGCGTCGTTGACGGCGTTCATAGCGTCCGATTGGTGCAAAGCACTGACCGCATCAGCGAGTGCCGCCAGTTCACGAGCGAGTGTCGCCGCAGCTTCCCGGGCATCAGAAGCCTCGTCCGCCGCCAGCGCAGCCTGCTCACTCACGCTCTCTCGGGCCTCGCTTAAGATTCCCAGCTGGCTGTCGATGGCCTGTACGCGCACGCCGAGGGCTTCGATCTGGGGACGGAGCACCGCACGCTGGGCGTCCAGCATGCTCGACTGGGCCTCGAGCTTGTCCGCGCGGCGTCCGACCTCCCGAGCCGACTGGATAGTCTCTGCGGCCTCGATAGGCCCCTCGGACAATGCTCGATCCCGAAGCGTGCTCTCCTCGGCACGGATCGTCCGCACCTGGCCCTCGAGCGCCTCGATCTGCGCGCCCAGATCACCCATGCGACCCTCAAGGGTCTGCTGCTCGGCTCGAGCCCCGGCCAATTGTTCCTGGAACCGGCTGGCCTCCTCGTCGATGGCCCGCAACTCGGCAGCCGAGCTGTATGAGCCCAAGGCCTCGGCCGTCTGTTGGGCCGTCACCCGAGCCGTCTCCCGAGAGACCATCTCGGTGAGCGTCGTGCCGATCTGTTGCTCGATAGCGGCCAACCTCGCCAGCGGCTTCCGCGCCAGGCCTGCTTCAGCCTCGGCGCTGATCAACGCGGCGATCGCCTGCTGTGTTGGCGTGCCGCTCGAGACAGGGCCCAGCTTGCCGGTCGTCGCTCGATAGCCCTGCTCTGCAAAGTCATCGCTGACGGGTGGCACCGAGCCGGGCGAGATCGCACGCATCTGGATGCTGGCGTCGGAGATCGCCTGGGCGGCCGGGTCCTGCTCGTCGCATCCGGCGGCCATGCCCGCGATCAGGGCCAACAGGGCCAACCGGGACGCCACGGCCCGCCCACGCGAGCCCTCCGTAAGACCTGCCTTGCTCGTCGCCATCCGATTCGCCTCCGCATTCTGTCCCGTGCCGCTTGCAGGGCACAAATACTGGCCGCGCCGGGGCCGATCGCCCCGTTCGCTCCCGCGGCCTGTTCGCATGGAGACGGGCCGCGGTTCGTTGGAGGCCAGTGTAGGGCGGGCCCAAAACCCGGGCCCAGAGAGGGGATTCGGGCGTCTCCAGACGTCTATCGCGGCCCCGGCTCGCCGCCAGAGCCCGCCAACTCGCCCGAGACCCCCTGCGGCTCGCCCGGGCCCTCATCAGCGGTCTGCGGCCCATCGCGATCGCCCGAATCGGGTGGATACACGATCGGGTACGCGGGCCTGGGCTGATAGAGCGACCGGATCCACGCGGTCGTCTCGCGCCACCGCACGTCACCCGCCCGACCGAAGACCGGCCGCCAGTCCTCGCTCAGCCCGGTCTCGCTGGGCACCTCGGGATGCGGGAACCGCGAGCCGTTCCGCCGCAAGCCGAGATGCAGCAGCGGGCTGTTTTCGGGCTCTTCCAGATCGATCAGCGGCGTGCCGTCCTCCAGCGTTGCGCGCGTCAGGATGTAGAAGTTCGTGTACGCCTGTGCTTCGCCGCGCGGGTTGCGGTGCGCGAGGCGCAACCGGCCGGCCTCCGCGCCGCCATGGCAACGTGAGGTCGCGCAGCCGACGACCAGCCAGCCGGTCACATCCTGACGGAAACGCCGCATGACCTCCGGATCATCGAGCACACGCACGCGGCCGTAGAACTCGCGCGCCTTGAGCTCAAACATCAGACGCACGATGTCCAGCGGATCGCCGGCCATCAACGCCTGCCGTCCTTCCGGAGTTGGGGGGACGCGCGGGTCGTCGCGATACGCGAGTAAGAACTCTTGGGCATCCGAAGCATCGATGCGAACGCGCGGCGGGTCGAGCAGATCGATCTCGAACACGCGGATCAGGTTCACCTGCTCGGCTGTAAGGAGCGGCAGCGGCTTCTCCGCTTCGCCGGGCTCGCGCTCCACTCCCTGCCCGCGCTGGTCGTAGAGCTCGGCCAAGCCGCGCATCTGGCGCACAAGCGTCGCGACGCGGGGGTCACGCGGCCGCTCCCCACGGAGCAGCACCGCCTCGTAGTGCGCAACGTGGTATAGCTCCTGGCTTACCAACCATTGGATCAACTGCTCGATGTGGCCGACATCGCTGTCGGAGATCTCTGCCCGCCACTGGCGATAGCGGGTCGCCAGATCGGGCAGCCTCACGAGCCGATCGATCTGCCGCTGCGTGAACTGCCGCTCGACGCCCGCGATCCGAAGCGTGACGCGTTCGATGGTCTCGGTGACTAACTCACCATCGATGAACCGGCCAGTCTTGAAGTACAACCGAACTGTCGACCGCCGGCCATCAGTGCTCGAGAGTTGCGCATCGCTCTTCGCTCGCAGCGCGTCGAGGTCGTCCGGCGTCGCCCGCAGGCCGCCCGCGGGTGGTCCCGAGATCATCCAGGGAATCGACAAGCCCGCGAGCATGACGCACGCCGCGACCAAACCGACAACCAGCGGCGCCGCTCGGCCCACGCGGGAACGGCCTCGGTTGGCATCAGCGTCAGATCGCACGTGCGACAATCGTTCTCACCGGAGCTTGATCGAGGCCAGGGCCAGCACCAAGAGCAAAACCCCGACAATCCACAATCGGGCGACCACCTTGGGCTCGGCCAAACCGCCGAGATGGAGATGGTGGTGGTACGGGGCGCACAGAAAGATCCGCTTGCCCTCGCCCGATCGCTTCGTCCATTTGAAGTACCCCACCTGGAGCACGACGGATGCGATCTCCAACAGAAATACGCCGCACATCAGCAGGACAACGGCTTCCTGCCGAGTGACGAGAGCGAGATACCCGAACAGGCCTCCAATCGCCAGCGAACCCGTATCGCCCATGAACACCTGGGCTGGGAATCCATTCCACCATAGGAACCCAAGGCATGCTCCGAGCATGGCTCCCGCCAGGATGCTGAGTTCCTCCGCTCCCGGCACGTACGGGATGAGCAGCGACTGTGCCGTCGCCTGCCACCCTGCGATCATCGCGAGCACGACCGTGCCCGCCGACGCGATCGCGCCGAGTCCGCCGGCCAGCCCGTCCATGCCATCGGTGATGTTCGTCGCGTTGCTCAGCCCCGCGATGAGCAGCGTGCCGATGACCACGAACACACCAAGTGGCAGGAAGAACACGCTGGGGTTGATCTCTCCAGTACCCGGCAGCGTCGTCCGCTGGAACGGCAGGTTGAGCACATGGGCCAGGTCCTGGCCCGAACCCGTATCCCCATGGCGGAACACGAAGAACGACACGAGCGCAGCCACGCCGAGCTGGAAGAGCAGCTTCTCCCAGCTGTGCAGCCCCTGCCGGCCGCCTTCCCGCCGCGACGCGAGGATTTTGAGCACATCGTCGGCACCGCCCACTATCGTCAGGCTGAGCAAGAGCAGCAGTCCCGCCATGACGTAGAAATTGCCAAGGTCGCCCAAGAGCAGCGTTGCCGCAACGACGGAGCCGCTGGTCAGCACGCCTCCCATCGTCGGCGTGTTCTTCTTCGAGGCCGCCCCGCGCCGCAACGCCTCGGCGTCGGTCAGCCCCGCATCGCCGATCTTGAACTTCACGAGCTGCGCGATCGTCGGCTTGCCGAAGAACAGCACGAGCCCAAACGAGAACACCGCCGCGGCGAGCGCCCGGAATTGCTCCTGGTACAGCACCCGCGGGATCGACATGATCCAGTCGGGCAGCCGGCCGTCGAGAACATTCACGAGCCAGAACAGCATGCCCTACGCCACCGCCGACTCGCCCGCGTTCTCAAGCAGGCGTTCCAAGGCGATTCCCCGCGAGCCCTTCAGCAGCGCGATGGTCCCCGGTTGCAGCAATCCGGCAACATGTTCACGGGCCTCATCAGCCGTCGCGAAGCATGCAAGCTCTCCATCTTGGCACGCGTCTTGGCAGAGTGTCCCAACAAACACGCATTCATCGGCGACCGCCGTCGCATGATCGATCATCTCACGGTGCCACGCGGCCGAATCTTCTCCCAGTTCGAGCATGTCGCCAAGCACCGCCACCTTGCGTTCGCCTTGGGCAAGATCCTCGAGCGTGCGCAACGCCACGGATACCGAGTCCGGGTTGGCGTTGTAGCAATCCACGATCACTCGTGCGCCACCGATGCTGCGAATCGACAGCCGCATATCGGCCGGCTCGAACCGCTCCAGACCTTCAGAGATCACTCCATCGGCCACGCCTAACCGCCTCGCTACGGCAATCACCCCGGCGGCGTTCTGCGCGTTGTGGTCGCCGGGAACCGGCAACCGCCAGCACGAACCATCGGCAAGCTCAAAGGCCACCCGGCCGTCCTCGTGCCACGCTTTTGCCACGCAAACGCGGAGGCCAACAGGAACATCCAGAGACGCTTCCGCCTCGGGCAACACCACGGCTGCTCCGTCCCGCAACGCCGCAATAGAGCTCACGAATTCGGAACGCACAGCCTCCTGTCCACCCAGCTCGCCAACATGGGCCCGCCCGACGCTCGTGACGATCGCCACATCCGGGCGCGCGAGCGATGTGTACCGAGCCAGCGCGCCCGGTTCTCCCTCACCAAGCTCGCAGATCAGCGATTCGGCATCCGGCGGGCAGTTCAGGATCGTCAGGGGCAAGCCCAACGCGTTGTTGAATGACCGCGCGGATGCATGGGTTCGCATGGCGCGGCCAAGCACGGACTGGAGCATGCGCACAGTCGTGGTCTTGCCATTACTACCCATGACCGCGATCACGTGCGCCGAGATCGCGGTCCGGTAGTGCTTGGCGAGGTCCCACAACGCGGAGCGAACCGACCGAACTTGCAGCACGGCGAGCCCGGCAGGTGCAGGCACGTCTCGCTCCACGATCGCGACGATCGCGCCGCGATCGGCGGCCTGATCGAGAAAGTCGTGGCCATCGGTGCGTTCGCCAGGGAAGGCGAAGAACGCTTGTCCTGCGTCAAGCGTGCGCGTATCGATGCTCGCGCCAGCGATCGCGCCGGTGCCTTCGGCCAGCCATCGGCCGCCGGTGATGCTCGCGAGGTCTTCGAGCGAGATCATGGAGCACCCCCTGCCACGCCCAACCGATCTTGCAGTGCAGCGCGCGCCACAACGCGGTCATCGAAATCGCGCGTGCATGTCCCGCCTGCACCATCGGCCACGATCTGGTAGTCCTCGTGCCCCTTTCCGGCGATGACAATCACGTCTCTCTCATCGGCCTGTGCGATCGCCAGCCGGATGGCGGCCTCGCGATCCGGATCGCTCGTGGTCCACACCGATTCTGGCACGCCCTTCAGCACGGCGTCGACGATCGACTGCGGATCCTCGCTGCGTGGGTTATCGCTCGTCACGACAACCCGATCCGCGAGTCGCCCGGCCACGGCGCCCATCCTCGGACGCTTGGTCCGGTCACGATCACCGCCACAGCCAAACACCGTCCACAGCCTTCCTTCACCCTTGCGCTCCGCGACCGCCGCGAGCGCCTTCTCAAGGGCGTCGTCCGTGTGCGCGTAGTCAACCAGCACGCGCGGCCCGGGCAGCTCCTCGATCGACACCGGCTCAAGCCGGCCAGGTGGCGGCACCAGAGCGGGCAGCGCGTCCGCGATGGCCTGGGCATCGACACCAAACTCGTGCGCCACGGCCACCGCTTGCAATGCGTTCATCGCGTTGTGATCGCCAACCAGTGCGAGCTCGGCTCGCAACTCGCCCCAGGGACCCGTGAGCGTCGCCAAGCTGTGGAGCCCGTCGGCTTCGATGTGCACACGCGCATCTGCCGAACCCGACATCGAGCAACGCAGGACGCGTGCCCGACAGTCGCGGAGCATCCGGTTGCTCGCCGGGTTATCGCTGTTGACGATCGCAATCGCGGTGGACTCGAGTCCTTCGAACAGACGCGCCTTGGCGGCGGCATAGGCCTCCATCGAGCCGTGGTAGTCGAGATGGTCGCCGCTGAGGTTCGTGAACACCGCGACGTCGAAGTCCAACCCAGCCGCGCGCCGCTGCTCCAGAGCGTGGCTCGACACTTCCAGAGCGGCGGCCTTGCACCCGTTGGCGACCATCCGCGACAGCGAACCGCTGATGTCCTCAGCAGCAGGTGTCGTCAAGCTCGCCGGCGAACCGCCATCGCCCTCGTCGATCTCGATGGTCCCGATCAGGCCGCAGCGGGTGTCGGCGAGATTCAGGACCTGGCGAACGAGCCATGCGACGGTGGTCTTACCGTTTGTCCCTGTCACACCAATGAGCCTGAGCGAACGGCCCGGCGAACCGCGCCACCGCTCGGACACCATCGCGCCGATGGTCGCGGGGTCGTTACACAAGAGACACGATACCGATGCCTCGATCGGCTCCCGGCACAGGATGGCGATGGCCCCGCGGTCAACCGCGTCCTGGCAGAAAGCAGCGCCATCGTGCATCGTGCCCGGCCGGGCCACGAACAGCCAGCCGGGGCGGACACGGCGGCTGTCCTCGGTCACGCCCTCGATTTCCATGCCGATCCCATCGCCGCCGTTGACGGTGATTGGGAGCCCACAGATGAGGTCTTCAAGGCGCATGTACTCTCCAACGCAAGCCCTGCCAGAGCATCGGCCACGCGGTGGGTGGTGGCCGAGTTTTCCCAGGTTCTTAGGGCAAGATCAGCATCGCGTCCCCGTAGCTGTAGAACCGGTATCGCTCCGCAATGGCGGCGGCATACACGGCATGCAACTGGTCGACACCGCCCGGCAACCGGGCCGCAATCATCGCCATGAGCGTCGACCGCGGCAGGTGGAAGTTCGTGATCATGCCGGCAACCAGCATCCACTGGTATCCGGGGGTGATCAGCAGGTCGGTCTCCAGCCATCCACCACCGGTACCAGCGCTGGCTTCGAGCGTCCGCGCGGCGGTCGTGCCAACGGCGATCACCCGTCGGCCCTCACCACGCGCCTCGGCGACGTCTTCGAGCACACTTGGTTCGGCATGGCAGAACTCCCGGTGCATCGGGTGGTCCTCGATCACATCGGTCTCAACCTCGCGGAACGTGCCCGCGCCCACGTGCAGCGTGACGTCGTGGCGGATCACACCGCGGTCGCGTAATCGGGCGAGCACCTCGGGTGTGAAGTGGAGGCCTGCCGTCGGCGCGGCGACCGAGCCAGGCGCTGAGGGATCGGCGTACACGGTCTGGTAGCGTTCGGGGTCGGCCGGATTCTGGTCCTGGTCGCCACCGCTACGACGGGCGCTGCGGATGTACGGCGGCAGTGGCACCAATCCGATGTCCGCGAGAATCGCCATGCTGTGATCGCGAAACGTGGCCGAGTCGGACCAGGATCCTCCAATCACCCGCACCAGCCACGCGCCCGGAACGTTGGCCTGCCGTTCGACGAGCTCGATCGCGTGGCCAGAGGGCCGGTTCTTCGAATCGAACAGATCGATGACCGCCCCGGCTCGAAACCGCCGGGCCTTCATCATGCACACCCAGTGCCCCGGCTCGGGCCCGAACTCCAGGAACAGGCCCTCGGCCTTGCCGCCGGTGTCTCGCCGCTGCCCCAAGAACCGCGCCGGGATCACGCGGCTCGTGTTTACGACGATTCGATCCCCGGAGGCAAGCAGGTCGGGCAGCTCGTGGAACACGTGGTGCTCGGGCTCGGCTTCACCGCGGATCACCATGAGGCGGGCGCTGTCCCTGGGCTCGGCCGGTGTGGTCGCGATCAGCTCCCGCGGGAGGTCGTAGTCCAGGTCGCTCGTCCGCAGCATGTGGCCCTCGTGCAACACGTCCATGTGGTCGCCGGGCATCATTGCCCGAGCCGTGTGCCATCGCCTCCGCCTGGGCGCAGCCGAGGCTTGTTTTTATCGGTCGTTGCGGTCCCGACGGGCTGTGGCATGGTGGTTTCAATGGGTTGGGCATGTCCGGCATCGCCGACAGCCCGATCCACGTCCTATGCGGGGCCTTCCAGCCCTTGCGGTTCGCCGAGCGCTTGGCTCGCGAGAACGAGGGCGAACGGGTCGAGCGGGCGGCCGGGCGGCGGGAATCGATGGTGGCAGCCGGGGAGGAGTGCCCCCGATCGTGCCTCGCCCCGGCCGCTCGGGACGAGTTCACACCGCGGCTCGCCGATGTGAGCCCGGTTTCCCAGGACGGCGGTGCGGCCCCGCCCCGCGAAGCCGTCCAGATGACCATCCAGCAGTTGCTGCCGATCGGTTCGATCATCGACGTGACGGTCTGAACGACCCCTTTGGCTAGCCACCCCTAAACTGGACGGTTGGTTGTCTTTCCTCCCGAAGTGCGACCCTTGCCGAACGTGCCCGCGACCAGCGGTGCGCGCCGGCCGGCGGTCTTCTTCGATCGCGACGACACGCTGATCGAGAACGGCACGCTGCCGGATGAAGCCTTCGCGGGAAAACGAGGCGATCTCGTGGATCCGAAGTGGATCAGGCCGATGCCCGGCGCTCTCGCGGGCTGCCGAGACGCCCGAGCGCGCGGCTTTGCGGTCATTATCGTGACCAACCAGGGCGTCGTCGCTCGCGGAGGAGCCACGATCGATGAGGTCGAAGCCGCCTGCGTGCGCACGATCGAAGTGCTCGGCGGTGAGGTCGATGCTGTGCTCGCGTGCCCATTCCATCCCAAGGGCGGTGGTTCGAACGAGTTCTGCCGCGAGCACGCATGGCGCAAGCCCGCGCCGGGCATGCTGGTGGCAGCCGGCGATCTGTTCGGGCTCGACCTGACACGGTCGTGGATGATCGGCGACGCCGAACGCGACATCGAAGCGGGCCACGCCGCGGGGTTGCCATCGAAGCACTGCGTACGCGTTGGCGATGGCGTCGATCTTCGCCACGCGATGGAGTTCGTCTCGCGTGCGACGGGGGTGGGGCATGGATGAGCCGAGCCGCAGCAAGCGGCTGCTTATCGTGCTGCCGACCTGGATTGGTGATGCGGTGATGGCTACCCCGGCCCTGCGACGCGTGCGCGATGCGCTCCCGGGCTGGTACATCGGAGGCGTGTGCCGTCCCGGTGCCGATCAGGTCCTCGCCGGTCTGGACACGCTCGACGAGATCCACGTCGCCCCGATGACAGGTGTGCTCGGCCCCAAACGCGTTGCCGCCCAATTGCGCCCTCGGCGGTACGCGGCCGCGCTGCTCCTCACCAATTCGTTCTCGACTGCGTTGGCGACACGCGTCGCCGGCATCCCGGTCCGCCTGGGATTCGACCGCGATGGCCGTGGATTGCTGCTCACCCATCGGCTGCAGGCGCCCAAGCGCGACGGTGGGGGCTGGGCGGTGATCCCAGCGGCCGCGTACTACGACCACGCGGCCAAGGCGATGCTGGATGTGCTGGCCGACCGACCGGTCCACGCGGCTGGCGCGATCGATCCACTGCCAGCGCACGCGCGTCTCGAGCTCGTGGCCCAGGACCGCGACCGTGAGACCGCGGCGAACGTGCTGGATCGCGCAGGCATCGATGCCGATGCTCGCCTGGCCGTGCTCAATCCGGGTGGCAACAACCCGGCCAAGCGTTGGCCGGCCGAGCGCTACGGCGTTCTGGCCGATTGGCTGCTCGACCGGCACGGCCTGCGCAGTGTCGTGAACGCGTCGCCTGCCGAAGCCGAGATCGCGTCGGCCGTCGATCGGGCGGCGCGGTGCGAAGTGCCGTGCATGGCCGACCACGGTGGCTCGTTGGCGTCATTGAAGGGTGTCGTGGCACGAAGCGAACTCATGGTCACCAACGACACCGGTCCGCGGCACATCGCCGCGGCGTTCGGAGTGCCTGTTGTGAGCCTGTTTGGGCCGACCGACCACCGGTGGACCACCATCCCCGCTCCCGCAGGAGAGGCCGTTCTCGTGGCCGACCCGAGCTTGCCGCAGGGACAGGCCGCCAACGACGATCCCGAGCGCAATCGGGTCGATCGCATCGAGTTGGAGCGTGTGCAGGCGGCCATCGACGACCTGCTCAACTCGCCTCCCGCCGCGACCGAAGAAGGGGGACTAGCCGAAGGCCGATGATGCCGGCTATCATCGTGGCCTTGCTCGGCGGGCATGACCTTCTGGGCGACAACAAGCACTGTCGGGGGCGTAGCTCAGCTTTGGTAGAGCGCTTCCATGGCATGGAAGAGGTCGCGTGTTCGAGTCACGTCGCCTCCACTCGACAGCCGGGCCCAATCGGGCCCGGTTTTGTTTTGCGCCGGATCGGCGCGGAAGAGTGGCTTCAAGCGGTCCAGTCGATCGCCGCGAGGCGCTCGAAGGCTTCGGCCATCTGCTCGGCCTCGACGGTCATGGCGATCCGGAACCAGTGCGTGCCGTCGTTCCCGAAGCCAGCCCCTGGCACGAGGCTCACCCCTGCTTCATCAATGCTCCGCATCGCGAAGTCCCACGAATCCATCGGCTGGCCGTCCGGCCCCTTCGGGCACTGGGCCCAGATGAACAGACCCGCGCCCGGTCGCTGCGCCTTCGCGCCGATCTTCTGCACGCCGTCCATCGTCGCGTCGAGCCGTTCGGTGTACATCGCTCGAAGCGCCGCGATGTCCTCGTGGTCGTAGTTCTCGAGGGCGACGATCCCGGCTTCTTGGACCGCGGAAAACACGCCGCTGTCGATGGGGCCTTTGACCTTCGCGAGCGCATCAATCACGGCCCGATTGCCGACCGCGAAGCCGATGCGCCACCCGGTCATGTTGAAGCCCTTGCTGAGGCTGTGGAACTCGATGAACGGATCGGCTTCGAGGTCGAGCCCATTGGCCTTCCACAGGCTGTCGGGTGTCACTTCGGAGTAGTAGAGCTCGCTATATGCCTGATCGCTTGCCAACATGATGCTGTTGTCTCGCGCGAACGTGGCGGCCTGGGCGTAGAACTCCAGGGGCACTGACGCGCCCGTTGGGTTGTTGGGGTAGTTCACCCACATCAGCGCAGCGTTCTGCACGTCTTGCGGCGACACCTCTTCCCAAAGCGGCGTCCACCCCGAGGCCTCGCGCATTGGCATGTTGACAGGCCGGGCATCGGCCAGCACGGCGCCGGCGTGGTACACCGGGTAGCCCAGGCTGGGGCACAGCACGGTCCGGCCAGAATCCACGACAGCAAGAGGCAGGTGGGCGATGCCCTCCTTCGAGCCGATGCACGCGAGGATGTGACGATCGGGATCGCACGAGACGCCGAAGCGACGATCCATGAAGCGGGCCGCAGCCTGTCGGAACTTGGCCGAGCCCTTTGAGGGCGGGTAGCGGTGCGTCGAGGGGTTCTTCACGGCCTGCCTGAGCGCGCTGACGATGAAGTCCGGCGTCGGTCGGTCGGGGTCGCCGACGCCGAGGTCGATCAGCGGCTTGCCGGGCCCCCTGGCTCGATACTCGGCCTTCGCCTTGTCGAGCCGGTGGAACAGGTACGTGGGCAACGCCCGCAGGCGAGCGCTCTGCACGTCCAGAGTCGGGGAAGCCGTTGAAGGGGTGGCGTTCATGGTGCAAGCATCGTAGCGTCAGGCTCGAACGCTCCAGAACCCCGAGGAGGCCCGCGTTGCCCGATTCCATCCGAGCCGAGAAGCTACTGGCCGAGCTGAACCGTCTGCGCCAAGATCTGGACAAGGATCCCGCCGACATCGAGTGGGTCACGCTCCACCACGTCTTCTGCTTCGTGAGCTACAAGACCGGGGAGTTCCAGAAGTACATCGATGAGGAGGCCGCCAAGGGCAGCTTCGACGAACTCGAAGATTGAACGAAACCCTGGCAATTCTGCCGACGTATGAAACAGTGTTCACGTGGTACGAGCGTGGGTACGGAGGGCACGAAGAGCCCCAACCCGCCCATGCGAGCGGCCGCGGCGACCGCCGAGATGTGTTTCTCGGTGGGCGATGAGCCCGGGGTGACGGCCCCGGGATGAGAGTCCGGCGGCGGCGCTGCTTCGTCCCAGTGAGGGACAGCACCGCGACGGTCGGGCGGGTCGGCTCGAAGGAGCCCGTGCGTAAAGGAGGTGATCCAGTGTCGAATCTCAGTCAGGATCTCAACAAGAGGTCCAACGACAGGACGCTGCGTCGCTGACGCCGGGCCCGACGGGGCTCGGCTCCGCGCAACGTTCGCGCGGGCTTAGCTCCTGCAGAAGCACAGGACGCAAAACCCAACGGCCCACCCCGTTCTCGGGGTGGGCTTTTTTGTTGGTCGGCAATGCCGGCTGCCGTACGATCTTCACGTGATCGCTGGCATACAAGCCGATTCCAGCCTGGCCAACGCGGTGTCCTTCGATGACATCGCCGAGGCCAGCGAACGGGTTCACGGTCGCGTCAGGCGGACGCCCGCCCTTGTCCAGACGCCGCTGGACAGCATTCTGGGGGCGCAACTCGCCGGCGATGCTCCTCGTATCGCGCTGAAGTGCGAGAACCTCCAACACACCGGCGCGTTCAAGCTGCGAGGCGCCACCAACGCCCTGTTGCAGCTCGATCCGAGTGCGCGTGGTGTGCTGACGTACAGCAGCGGCAACCATGCTCAGGCGATCGCGCGCGCGGGTGCGGACTTGGGTGTGCCAACGGTCATCGTCATGCCGAGCAACGCGCCGCGCGTGAAGCTGGCGGGCACACGCCGAGAGATCGCCCGAGGTCATGACAAGTCGCGCGTTGTGCTGTATTACGCCGAGACCCAGGTCCGGGAGGAGGTCGGCGGTGCGATCGCCCAGGCCGAGGGATTGACCATCATCCCCCCGTATGACCACCTGCACGTCATCGCGGGCCAAGGGACGGCCGTACTCGAATTGTGTGAGGACGTCGGAGGATTGGACGTCGTGCTCACGCCTTGCGGCGGCGGCGGCTTGCTGAGCGGGTCGGCGATCGCGGCGAAGGCGATGAACCTTGGGTGTATGGTGGTGGGCGTCGAGCCTGCGGTCGCCGACGATGCCGCCCGCAGCTTCCGCAGCGGCGTGCTGCACACGGTCCGCAACCCCGACACGATCGCCGATGGCACGCGGACACCCTGCCTGGGCCGCTACACATTCCCGCTCGTGCTACAGCACGTCGATCGATTTGTTACGGTGGAGGAGGACGAGATCCTCTCCGCCACACGGCTGGTCATGGATCGCCTGAAGCTCTTGGTGGAGCCCTCTGGTGCGTTGGGCGTGGCCGGGCTCATCCGACTCGCGCATGAGGAGCCTGGGCTCGTAGCCGACAAACGCATCGGCATCGTGCTGAGCGGCGGGAACGTTGATCTCGACGCGTTAGGCCAAATGCTCTAGCGGCTGGTCTTCTTGGTCGTCTTCTTCTTGGCGACCTTCTTTGGTGTCTTCTTCAAATTGGTCTTTTTTGAGGCGGTCTTCTAGCTAGTCTTCTTTGCGGTCTTGATCTTGTCGTGCCGCACCGCGTCGTAGCTGGCGATGTAGGCCTTGGCCTTCACCTTCTTGAAGAGCTTGGCGAGCACGTCGAGCGGCACGCCGTCGAGGTCCTTGACGCGGACGCAGCTCTTGCCCATGTCTAGCTTCTTGCCGCTGGCTTTCCACGCGTCGACGAACCAATCGTGGATCGCTTTGTCCTGGTACACGCAGAACAGGTAGAGCCCGATGTGGTTCTTCTGGTTGGCGATGCTCGCGAACGGCAGGGGTTGCTTGGGATCGCAGTGATAGCCTTCGGGATAGACAGAGTGGGGGACGTACCAGGAAGGCATGCCGTACTGCATGCCCTCTTCGAACGGCTTGTCGATGTTCTTGTTTACAACCTCTCGGATCTGCTCGAGCGCTTCTCGGCGATCTGCGGGGACGCCCTTCATATACGCGGCGATGGTCGTGGGCTTGGTACTCGGCATCCGCGCTCTCCCTAGGCTAGCACGCGCCGGATTTCCGCCTCATCGGTCATGCCCTTGGCCGCCTTCATCTTGGCGTCTTCGATCATGGGCTTGAACCCCGCGCGCTTCGCGGCTTCCATGAGCAGCACACCGTCGGCGCGTTGGGCTGTGAGCGTGCGCAGCTCGTCGTTCATACGCATGAGCTCGTACACGCCCATCCGGCCGCGGTACATCTGGCCAGTCTCGGCGCGTTCTTCTTCGGTCGCAAGGCGACGCACGAGGCGCTGTGCCATGACGCCCAGCAGCGAGCTGGTCACCAGGAACGGCTCGATGCCGATGTCGAGCAATCGCGGGATGGCGCTCGGCGCATCGTTCGTGTGGAGCGTGGCGAGCACGAGGTGGCCCGTGAGCGAGGCTTGCACGGCGAGCTGAGCCGTCTCGTGATCGCGCACTTCGCCGACCAGGATGACGTCGGGGTCCTGGCGAAGCAGGCTGCGCAAGCCCGCAGCGAAGGTCACGCCACGCTTGACGTTGACTTGCATCTGGCTGATGCCCTCGAGGCGGTACTCGACCGGATCCTCAATGGTCATCACGTTGCGCGAATCGCGATCGACCATGCCCAGTGCCGAGTACAGCGTGGTGGTCTTGCCCGAACCGGTGGGGCCGGTGACGAGCAGCATGCCGTTGGGGCGATCGACCGTGTCCTTGAGCTCCTGCTGCATCGCCTGGGTCATGCCCAGGGTGTCCAGGCTCAGCTTGTTTTGGCCCTGGTCGAGCAGACGCATGACCAGACGCTCGCCGTGCACGGTGGGAATCACGCTCAGGCGGATGTCCACCTTGTGGCTGCCGACGCGGACGGTGGTCTGGCCGTCTTGGGGCGTGTGCCGGTTGGCGATATCCAACTCGGTCATGACCTTCAGGCGGCTGGAGATCGCCGGCGCCAGCGAGAGCGGGGGGCTGAAGGCGTCGACCAGCATGCCGTCGACACGCAGGCGAATGTTGAGCCGGGTCTCTTCCGGGTGGACGTGGACGTCGCTCGCGCGTCGGCGCAGCGCTTCGAAGAGGATCATGTTTACGAGCCGGATGACCGGGCCCTGGCGCGCGAGTGCGAGAAGATCGTTGCCGCTGCCGATCGAGCCGGCCGCGCTGGCGATGGCCCGCTCGTCGAGGGGCATCTCCTCGATGATCTCGGTGACCAAGTCTTGCCGCTGCTCGTAGCCGCGGTTAACAAGGCTCTGGACGACGGCGCGAGGTGTCAGCACCAGACGCAAAGGCATGTCCAGGTGCTCTTCGAGTTCGGCGAAGAACGCCGGCTGCATGGGCTGAGCGGTCGCGACGGTCATGGTCCGACCGTCGCTCTCGACGCCTCCGACATGGTGCTCACGCGCAATATCGGGTGGGACGACCTCGTAGAACCGCAGCGCGCTCTCGCTCAGCCGTGGCTCGGCGACGAACGGCAGGCCGGTGCGTTCGGCGAGCAGCTTGAGCGAGCTCTGCTCATCGGTCGCCATAGCGCTGATGAGCATGTCCCAAGGCTCGACGTCCGAGCCGGGCATCTCGCGGAACGCGCGCAAGGCGTCGGCATTCAGGCGGGGCATGCGCAGCGCCCGCGCAACGCCTGGCAGTGCATCGCCCGAGCCACGACCTTTGCCGGTGTGATCAGGGTTGGCGTCTTGCTTGCCCTTGCCGCGAATGGTCAGCTTGCTCATGCCTGCTCCCTTCGCCGCGGTTTAGGAGCCGGGCTCGGCCTGGCCGGGCTCGATCATCTCGATGCCAAACTCGTCGTCGGCGAACGCGCCGGGGTCCTCGGCGGTCGAGGCGGTCCGGAACTCATCCGGCACAAGGACACGAACCATGAACGTCTCCAGCGGCGGTACATCCTCGTCCAACTCGGCGATCGCTCTTGGGCCCTCGGTCAATAGCTCGTAATCGCTGACGGTTGGCTCGTAGAGGATCTTGGGTGTGATGAAGACGTAGAGCGTCGTCTTGGAGTCATTCCAGTTCGTGTCGCTGAAGAGGTACCCGATGATCGGGATGCTGCCCAGCAACGGCACGCGGATTCGCGTCTCATTGTCGTTGTCGATGGTGATGCCGCCGACGATGATGGTGGAGTCGCTGGGGATCGTTACTGACTCGCTTTGCAGCGTTCGTTCCTGGCGCGGGGCCGGGATGCCCTCGCTGCCCTGACCGACGAAGTTCGAGAGCGTTAGGTCGTACTCGAGCGTGACGAATCCGCCGGGATTGATCCGAGGCCTCACGGTGAATTGCGGACCGGCTTCCTCGAACCCGCCGAAGGAGACCTCGGTGGTCTCGCCGCCTTGGCTCGTCGTGGTGGTCGGCTGTTCCTCGACGCTGATGATCGTCGACTCGGTGTTGTTGTCGACGAGCAGCTGCGGGCTCGCGAGGATGCGGCCGTCGACGTTGCGCTGGAACGCGTTGATGACGATCGGGACGTAGTTGCTGCGGATGCCCGCCGACGTGAAGCCGCGCAGCCCGTCCTCGACGATGTTCGGCTCCTGCACATTGTCGTTCGGGTTGGTGAGCCCGAAGAACGTCTGGAACAGGCCTTCGCTGCCGCCCGAGTTGATGATCTGGGTTTCGAACGCCAGGCGCATGTCATCGGTCCAGGTAACCGCGAGGATCTTGGCCTCGATGAACACCTGTGGGCGGCGCTTGTCGATCGTGTCGATTAGTCGGCGGAACTCGGGCTGCATGTTCAGGGGCGCCCGAACGAGGACCTGGTTGGTCGACTCGTCGAAGGTCACGAACGCATCGGCGCTCTGAACGTCGCCGACGGCGCCTTCGGGAGCGGCCTCGGCCTGCGGCAGCGTGGGCTGACGCTGGGTCGCCTGGCGGCCGGTCTGTCCTGCGCCCGGTAGGAGATCACTGGTGGCCGCGGCTGAGCCATCGATCAGCTCTTGCAGCAGCGTGGCGACGTCTTCGGCTCGCGCCCAATCGAGCTCGTAGTTGCGGATGACGATCTGCTCGTCGCCCGGGTCGTACTCGGCGACGAGTGCGGCGAACGCCTCGTGCTGTTCGGGCGTGCCGTAGAAGACGACGCTCTGGCTTCGCTCATCGATGACAATGGCCGAACCGCCGGAAACGGTTTGATCTTGGGCGAACGGATTGCCGCCTGGGAACTGCTGTTGGCGCCCGCCCAGGCCAAAGCCGGTGCCTTCATCGGCCGACGTGAACTCGATGGTCGTGCCCAGTCCGCGTTGCTCGGCGAGCAGCGCGATCGCGCCCGTCGATGAGCCGGTGCTGTACCGCTTTGGTACCAGGCTGTCGCGCACGTCGACCATCTCGATGAGTTCGGCGACTCGGACGGTCTCGTCCTGGGTACCGCGGAATATCAGGCGGTTGCCGGAGGGCGCGACGATGAGGCGCTGACCGAGGTTGCTCAGGGCCGTGGTCAGCATGGCCGCGGTCTGCTCGGTTCCCTGCCTGCCGCGCGGGTTGGCGGCGGTCTGGGTCTGCGAGTCATCCAACACGCCGGCCAGCCGGAGCACCTGGTCCTTCGCGGCGACTGCAGAGAGGTGCACGAGATCGAACGGGATCAGCCGCTGATCGTCGCGCTCAGACAGGATGCGATCGACCAGGCGCTGGACTTCTATCGCGTCTCCTGGTGATCCCGTCACGATGAGCACACCGAGCTCGTCGAGCGCGGCGATCCGACTACCGCCGCTGGTGACCTGGCTGGTGATCGCCTGCTGCAGCACGCTTGGCTTCGTGTTCGGCGTGCGGATCACGAGCGTGGTGGGCAGCTCGCCGCCGACGGTCGACGGCACGGTGGTCTTGGGCCGAACCTGATAGAAGCCATCGATCACGCCGGGCACGAGCGAGAAGCCGTTCTGTTCCAGGAACGAGTTCACCAGGAGCAGGTATTGATCGGCAGGGATCGCGAGCTCCTGCGTGATCATGACCGAGCCGGTGAGGCTGGTATCGACCGCGAGCTGGACACCCAGTTGCTGAACGGCGATGTCGAGCAGCGTGCGCAGTTGCACGGGCTCGGCGAACGGGCCGAGGATGATCGGCTCTTCGGCCTGGGTCTGCTGCTGCTGGGCCTGGCCCGGCCCGGCGACTTGGCCCTGGGGGATCAGCGCGGGCGACCGCTCGGGGTCGGCCGCGGGCTGGTTCTGTCCCGCGGCGATGGGGGCCCCAAGGCCGATCGCCAGGCCGGCTGCGAGCATCAGGATCCGGCGCTCTCGTGATGTGCGTGTCATCTCGTTCTTCAGCGGCATGCCCGCCCTCCTGCCTTCCCGATCCGAGCCTGTCGCCAACTGGCGTCTCTGGCTAGGGTTGTATGGTTTTCGACGCTCGGAAACCAGCGTTAGACCGGCTCGTCAGGCCTTGATTCGGTGTCGTCTTCATCGGTCCTTCGCGCATCATCGATGCACCAAAGCCCAGTTTCAATGCCCCGCATCAAAGCCCTCATCAGCGCCCGGGAGCCAGCCGCCCATGCGAGTCGTCAGCCTTCTGCCCTCGGCCACCGAGATCCTCTGCCTCGTCGGCGGAGGCGACCTGCTGGTCGGCCGCAGCCATGAGTGCGACTTTCCCGAGAGCCTCGGCCATCTGCCCACGCTCACCGCCGCCCGCACCGCCTACGCCGGCGGCCCGGGTGCCTCGGCGGACATCGACCGCCAGGTGCGTGAAACGCTGACTCCCTCTGGAGGCGACGGCGATCAGGCCGCCTCGCCCCCCTCCCTCTACGAACTCGACACCGAGATGCTCGAGTCGCTCGAGCCCGACATCATCCTCACCCAGAACCTGTGCGAGGTGTGCTCGATCGCCTTACCGGAAGTGAAGGCCGCGGCGAGGCGGATGGGCGAGCGAACGGGCCGCGAGCCCAAGGTCATTTCCCTCGACCCGCACACGCTCGAGCAGGTGTACGACGACTGCCTCATGATCGGGGAAGCGATCGGACAGGCAAGCCGTGCGGCGGATGAGGTCGCCCACCTGCGTGAGCGGTTCTACGCCGCGGCCGACATCGTGCCGGCGTTCGCGCCAGCGCCTGTGGTCGGCTTCTTGGAGTGGACCGACCCGCTGTTCATCGCCGGCCACTGGACGGTGCAACTCATCGAGCGCGCCGGCGGGCGTCATCCACTCAACGAGACCGTCGCGAAGGACAACGCCGGTTCGGCCATGGGCGCGATGCACAGCGAGCGCGTCGCGGGCAAGTCGATCGCCGTTCCGCCCGAGATCTTCGCCGCGACCGCGCCCGAGGCCATCGTCATCGCGCCTTGTGGGCTCACGCTCGACCAGACCCGAGAGGCCGCGCAAGAGCTGGCAGAGCAAGACTGGTTCCGCGCCCTCCCAGCCGTGCAGCACGGCAAGGTGGCCCTCGTCGACGGCAACCAGTACTTCAACCGGCCGGGGCCGAGGCTTGTTGACGCGTTCGAGTGGCTGTCGGCGTGGCTGCATGATCGGCCGGAGCGGATGCCGGCGGGGTTTGCGTGGGAACGATGGAGGCGGTAGGGTCAGATCCCGATTGGCGGGCACTGACTGCGGCGTGGTTGGCAGTCATCGTCGAGCGGCTCGAGAACGGAAGACTGCCCTTCGCAGGTGTGGATGATCCGCATGCCGATCATGACCTGATCTGCCACGAAGAAACGGAGTCCATGACGTGCCCGACTCCCACGACGGCGCATCAAGGGCGTTACTGGGATGTTCCGCCGTCGTCCGTCGTTGTCGATCGACTGTTGGCGCGGATCTTGGTCGCCGTGAGGGGGCAAGCCTGGGAGGAGACGTTCTGGGACCACGTCCTGCCCAGAATCGCAACGGCTATCCATGACACCATCGCGTCTGACCTGCTTGAGCGAGGCGTTTCCGTGACGCTGCTCGGCCATCAGCCACTCAGCGATCGGTTGCTGTTCCGCATGATCGACGAGGTTGATGAAGCACTGTTGACACTGGCAAAGCGACGCTATCTCCACGGCAAGTACACGCCTGACCAGTTCGAGGAGGTTTTGTATGCCGGCAGAAGGAGCACCTGGATGTTCCATTCGTTGATGGGATTGCGACCATCTCACGACGGGAAGGCGGAGCGACTTGCCTTGTATGTCTCCGATTCGGATCCACCGATCGAGTGGCCCAAGCGCGTAAGTGACAGCTTCAAGAGAGCGTGGGAGTCGAGATGATCCAACTCGGCAGCGACACCTTCCACGCCCTCGCCCGTGGCGACCTCCCTCACGCCAAGCTCGTCTTCAATGATCGCGGCTTCATCGCCTTCCCGACCACAATCCAGCACAACACGATGAAGGCCGAGGGCATCTCGTACGAGGATAACTACGCCGGGAATGCGCTGGCCGCAATGCTAAAGCCGGGCGTGATCGAGGTCCGTTTCCACCGCGATTTCAGCGATCGGGCGGTGGGCGTGCTGCTTTCCAAGCTCGTGACGACGACCGTCCTCTCGGAATTCGGACCACTCAGTGCGACGTACCAGGGAAGGCCGATTTTGATCGAAACCGGCGAGTCCAGCGACTAAGCGAGATGTGGCTACGAGTCAGACGTGTGCGCATGATCTGGGCCGAAACTTCGAGTCCTCTACTTGGAGCAGCCGACTAGCATCCCCGAAGGCAACCCCATGACTCGCCATCCCCCTTTCCACAAAGACCCAATTCGTGTCGCCGCCGCGATCGTGTTCGCTGCGTCGATGATCGGCTTCACGATCTACGCCGCGATGCGCGGGAACTCCGAGTTTCTGTTCTACGCCGGCACAATGGTGATCATGGCCGGCGTGGTCATCGTGATCGACCGGGTGGTTCGGTTTTCGGGGCTCGTCATCGCGGGCCTGCTCGTGTGGGCCATCTTGCACCTCGCGGGTGGCAACGTGCCGGCCAGCGACACCGGCGTGCTGTACAACTTCCGCCCCGCGCCCTGGCTGCCGAAGTATGACCAAGCGGTGCATGCGTTTGGGTTTGCCGTTGCCACCTTGCTGAGCTGGGAGTGCTTGCGTTACGGTCTCACGAAGCGCACCAACGGCACGCCAAGGCCAACATTCGGACTCGTTGCCGCCTGCGTGCTCATGGGTATGGGGCTCGGGGCGCTCAACGAGGTCGTCGAGTTCATTGCTGTGCTGACCATCCCCGACACCAATGTCGGCGGCTACGTCAACACGGGCTGGGATCTGGTGAGCAACCTCACGGGCGCGGTCATCGCCGGCGTCTGGATCAGGCTGCGCGGGTGATCAGAGAGGTGGTTCAGGCGTTGGTGTCGATCTCGCCACCGAGTCGCGCGACGGACGTGCTCGTCGCGACGCCGTTTGCGACCGCCGGGTTGGCGTAGAACGGCAGTCCGCCGTTGCCGCGGACTTCGCCCGAGCGGTAATCCATGGACGCGTCAACGCGTCCGGCGACCATCTGCCGGACGGCCTGGGGGCCATTCTGGGCGAGGGCTTCACGGGCAGCGGCCGGAGTCGTGGCCTGGAGACCGGAAACGCCGTAAGTGGGGGCCGTAGGTGCCGCCTGACCGAGCCGCTTGGCGGCCTGAGAGAAGCTGTAGGTATCTGTCGGCCGAGGCGTTTGGGTCTGGTTCGGAACTGTCGGCGTGATGCGGATCGACCGCTCTGCGCCTTGGAGGGCAGCGAGGGGGTTGGTTCCATTGATCCCGCTGATGTCCGACATGAGCCGCCTTGTATCGGATGCTCGGGCCCCGCGGCTCCACAGAGGGACGCCTCAGATCAGGAGCTTCAGCCTCCGGCAGCCTCCCGGAGGATCTCGGCGACCGGTCCCGACTCGCCGGCGCGGTCCAGGGCCCCACGGCCGCGGCTGTCGACGGCGAGCGGATCGGCCCCTCCGCCGAGCAGCACGAGGACGGCTTCCATGTGTTGGCCGCCCGCGGCGTGCATCAACGCGGTCGCGCCGTCCCGGTCCGTGGCGTCGGCATCGGCACCCGCCTCGATGAGGAGCGACGCGGCCTCGTGGGCACCCGATCGTGCGGCGAGCATCAACGCGGTGCGACCCTCCGCATCGGAACGGGTCGGGTCCGCACCGGCACCGAGCAGGGCCACGACCTGGTCGGTCTGGCCGCGCTGGGCGGCGAACATGAGCGGTGTCGATCCGCTTTGGGAGATGGCGTTGGGATCGGCCCCTGCCTCGAGTAACGCCGTGACGGTGGCCTGGTCGCTGTCTCGAGCGGCAAGCATCAACGCGGTCATGCCGATCTCGAGGGGGGGCATAAGCACGGTGCGGGCGTCCTCATCGCTGGCCGTGGTGTCGACCGCGACGCCCATGCCGACAAGGCCGGCGATCGTGCGGGTGTCGCCGGCAGAGGCTGCCCGCATGAGGCGAACGTGGGCGGGATCATCGGTAGGCTCAATGGTCCGGCGTTCAGCATCGGACCCGGTGCCTCCCGTGGGCAGGGCCCGCGATTCGCCTTGCTGCTCGGTTTGCTGTTGGCTCTGGTTTGGGTCTTCGGGCACCTCGATCTCGCCGGGTGGGAGGAGGATCGCCACCAAGATGAGCGCGACGCCCAACGCGGCGACGCCGATGAGCACGAGATGTCCTTTGAGATTGTTCATGCCGGCGGCCCCCTTGCCATTCGCGCGGGCCGCGGTGGGCCCAAGTCCGTGAGCCACGATAGGGGGGACTCCGGCCCAACTCGATGTTGGGGCTGTCGTTTAGCGCGTCGGTATCGCGCTGGGGGGCTGATCCGCGGCCCGGCGACATCTCGACGAGGTCTCTCGGGCGGCTATCGCGAGTCTTGGCTCACCTCAATCCGGGTGCCTCCCATCGAGCCTTCTATTGGCATCCGTTCGTCGGTCGGCTCGTCGACACCCATCGTCCGCTTGATGAAGTCCCATTGGAGCATGCGATACTGGCGAGACCAGATGCCGTGCCGGCTGCCGGGGTAGATCGCCGTCTCGAATAACTTGTTGGCCCGCTGGAGCGCCGCGATCAGCATGATCGAATTCTGGACGTGCACGTTGTCGTCGATCGTGCCGTGGGCGATGAGCAGGCGGCCGTGCAGGTTGGCCGCGCCCTCGATGGCGCTCGTGCGTACATAGCCATCCGGATTGTCCTGCGGCGTCGACATGTACCGCTCGGTGTAGATCGTGTCGTAGTCGCGCCAGTCGGTCACCGGCGCGCCCGCGATGCCTGCGGAGCACATCGTGCTGTGCGTC
>CALCCF010000041.1 GCA_937899905.1 uncultured Phycisphaeraceae bacterium | reverse complement strand
GCAGCTGCTCCTCGGCGCTGTCCCGCCGTTCACGGGCCTGATCTGCGCGGGCCTGCTCGTCTCGGGACATGACGAGCAGCGAGCCCATCGCGCGGCTGACGACCGCCTGGGAGCGACGCAGTTGATAGATCTCCTCGGCTCGGACATCCGCGATGGCGTCGGCGCGCTGGATGGTCTGGAACATGCTGATCGCCGCGAACACCACGATCAGGCCGATGACCATGGCCATCGAGAGCTCGATCAGCGTGAAGCCCGGACGCGCGCGCACGTTCAGCTCCCCCCACCAAGACTGCCGCCCCCGCCCCCACCGCTGGGTGACTGCGAGCCGCCCGATCGGCGAGACCCACCATCGCCACCGGTGATGCCCTCGAGAAACCCACCACCCATGATCGCGCGCTCAAACGAGTCGGGATTGCGCGTGGCGAGCGGGTCCAGCATGCGTCGAACCACGATGCTCGGCGTGCCAGCATCGGGCGAGAAGTCGCCGCCGCTGTCCTCGTGCAGCCACACGCTCACGGTCAGCTCCTGCAGCCTCGTGAGCGAGAGCGGCGTGGGCTCATCGGTCGCGTTTGGGTCGAACACGTCGATCGGCTGCGCCTCGTACGCCCAGCGGTAGAGATGCCGGCCGTAAGGGATCGGACGCCCACCCGGCGGCATTGCGTCGGGATCATCCAGGTACATCACCACGACGCGGTTGGCAACCTCGGCCGCGCCCGCGATCTGCTCGGCCCGCTTCTGCTGGAGCACGAGGTAGTTGAGCGAGCTTAGCACGCCCATCGACACGATGCCCAGCAGCGCCGACGCGAGCACCGCCTCGAGGAAGCTCATGCCGCGACGGAATTGCCGCCGCCGGTTCGGGCCGGGATGGACTATGCGGCGAGCCATGGCTGACTACGCGTCTTCCTCGTCCATGGTCCAGACATCGATGTCGTCGTCCGTGCCGTACGAGCCATCCTCCCCCGCGCTGATGAGGTCGAACGGGCGTCCACCCGTGCCCGGTGCGGCGTAGTAGAACGGGTTGCCCCAACCATCGTCGGGTAGTGGGTCAACGAAGTCCGGATCGAGTGCCGTCAGCACCGCGGGGTACTGGTTGTTGATGCCCTGGAACTCGGTGATCGAGCGCTTGAGCGTGGTCATGCTCGCCTTGGTCGCCGTGGTCTTGCCGCGCACGAGCGCAGGGCCGAAGGCAACGGCGGCAACGCCCATGAGCACGCCGATGATAAGGATCACCAGCGTGAGTTCGAGCAGCGAGAAGCCGCGTCGCGCGTTCCGCCGTGGTTGTGTTGTGCGGTGTGTCATGATCGTCTTTCCTTGGGGTCCCTCGAGTCGAACTCTTCGATACGTCGATGCGCGGCTGGGCTAATCCCGTTAGCCCCCCGCGCTCAGATCTGCGGTTGCGGTAAAGAGCGGCAGCATGATGGCCAAGACCATCGAGCCGATCATCAGGAACATAAAGATGATCAGCCCCGGCTCCAGCACGGCGAGCGCGCGCGTGCTGCGGCGCTCGACCTCGTCGGCCATGTCATCGGCCAGCCCATCGAACGCGTCTTCCAGGTCGCCCGAACGCTCCGCCGCGATGAGCAGCTTGCGCACGGGCAGTGGAAGAGCGTGGACGTCTTCGATCAGTTTCGCGAGCTGGCCGCCCTCGACCAGCTTGCGCTGGAGCGTCTGCAGCTGCTTGCGCAGCTTTCCGTGGCTCACGGTTCGATAGCCGACGACCAGCGCATCCGCGAGCGTCACGCCCGAACGCGTCATCGCGGCCATGACCGAGAAGAAGCGGGTCGTCTCCTGGGCAAGAACAAGCTCGCGCATGCCGGGGAGGCGGCGGATCACGTTCCAGACAATCGAGAACACCGCACGGCGGAGCACGATGATGGCGATGACCAGTGCGAGCACACCGAGAAAGAAGAGTCCGAGGTTCGACTGGATCGCCTTGCCGGTGCCCATCATCGCGGTCGTAATCCACGGCAGGTCGCTGTTCATGCGCTCCAAGCTCTTCCCGATCATCGGGACGATGAACGTGAGCATGGCCCAGCCCGCGAGGACGCTGACGCCCAGCACGATGATCGGGTAGAACATGAGCGTGATCGCCTGGCTGCGCACCTTGACCTGTCGCTCGGCCGTCCGAGCGATCTGCGCGCACGCCCCGCCGAGGTCTCCGGTACGCTCCGCGGCCCGGTAGACCGCCGAGGTCACCGGATCGACGACGCCAACCTTGGCGCACGCGTCGGCGAACATCGCGCCGCCGGCGACCTGGGCGCGCACGCGGCGGATGCGATCGGCGTGCGAGGCGTCGACCGCCGAGGCGGTGACGTCGAGCGCTTCAACCAGTGGCACACCACGTGAGATCAGTTGACCCAACACGGCGTTGAACTGGGCCTGGTCCTTGAGGCCCATCTGCCCCGAGCTACCGATCCACGCCGGCAGGCGGCGGGACCAGACCAGGACCCGGCGTTCGCGGCCCAGCACGGACGCGAGGGCCCGCTCGCTGGCGGCGCTGCGGACGCCCAGGCGCTTGCCCCCTGCAGGCCCGCTGGCCAGGAAGAGGAATGGAGATGGTCCCTTGGCGGCTCTAGACATTCGTGTTCCGTTTGGATCTTCTGTGCGGCTGTGGCGACAGCCTTGGGCCGCCCTCTCACGGTCCTCATCGGAGTTTAGTTCGTTCTGGCCACACCGCAAGCCCCGGGGTGCGGGAGCACCATCGGTTTGCGCGTGGGCGGTGGTCCTGGCGTCAGACTCTTCCCGGAATGAACGGCAGCCGGAGAGAGCCTCGAATCCTGCGGTCATCTGCATGGATGCCCGGCGACTGAGAGCCCGTCACCGATCGGGGTTTTGCCGAGGTCCGGTCGCGTCGCTTGGCAGGCCTTTGAGGGATTGCGAGATCGCGGCCTCGTGCAGCGGCACGCTGGCTTCGTCCATCGCCTGCTTCGCCCGATAGAACGCGTCGGCGTCAATCGATCGCCAGTCGGCCTTTGCGCGCTCGGCGAGCTCGGAGACCTCTCGGACAACTCCCTCGATTCGCGCGCGAGTGTCGACATCGAGTGCCTCACCAGCGCGCACCATGGCATCATTGATCCACTTGATGTCGAGCGCCGCGTGCGCGACCAGGTCGACGATGCGGTGCCGCGTCATGTCGTCGCGTGCGTGCTCGATGGCTTCCGCCTCGATCGAGTCGACCTCGTCGCGCGTCAGCCCGTGATTGGGGATGATCTGGAGCGTGGCGGTCTCGCCCGAGCGCTGCTCGATCGCGGATACGTTGAGCACGCCGTTGGCGTCGACCAGGAACTCGACCTGCAGTTGCGGCACGCCGGCGGGCATGGGCGGAATCCCACGGAGGCGGAACTCGCCGAGCGCGCGGCAGTCCTCGGCCATCTCGCGCTCACCCTGCAGGACCTTTAACTCGATGGCGGTCTGGTTGTCGACGCTGGTGGAGAAGGTCTCTTTGGCGCGCGCGGGCACGGTCGCGCCGGCGTGGATGAGCTTGGCGACCGCGCCACCGACGGTCTCGATGCCCAGGCTCAGCGGTATGGCGTCGAGCAGCAGGCTGTTGCGGCTCACGCCCGCGAGCGTGGCGGCCTGCACGGCGGCGCCCAACGCGACCACGCGATCGGGGTCGAGCGCGGTGTAGGGCTCCATGCCGAAGAAGTCGCCCACGGCGCGGCGGACGGCGGGAACGCGCGTCGAGCCACCGACCAGCACCACGGCGTCGATGGTCTCACCGCCGGGCTGCTTGGCGGCTTGCCGCTTGGCACGATCGCAGGCGGCCAGCGAGCGGGCGATCCAGGGCTCGATGCGCTCCTCGAGCTCGGTGCGCGCAATCGTGCGGTCGTACACGCGGCCCTCCCCGAGATCGATCGCGACGGCGGCGCTGTCCTCCTCGCTCAAGCGATGCTTCACGTCTTGGGCGAACGTAAGCAGTGCGCGGCGGGTCTGCGGAGGGCATGCTGCGAGCCCTTGGGCGATGTCCTCGGGTAGTCCCAGGCCGAACCTCTCGTTAATCTCGGTGAGGAACAACGCGACGAGCGTGTGGTCGGCGTCATCGCCGCCCAGTCGCGTATCACCGTCGGTGGCGAGCACCTGGAAGATCGCCGGCGCGCCCTCCGTTGGGCTTGGCGTGATCCGCAGGATGGAGATATCGAACGTGCCCCCGCCGAGGTCGTAAACCGCGACGGTCGTGGGCTCTTGCTTGGATCGCTGGGCCGAGCCCAGTCCGTAGGCGAGCGCGGCGGCCGTGGGCTCGGAGACGATGCGGACGACCTCGAGACCCGCGAGGCGGCCGGCGTCGCGCGTGGCCTGGCGCTGGCCGTCGTCGAAGTACGCCGGCACGGTGACCACCGCGCGCCCCACGGGCATTCCTAGCGCCTGCTCCGCCTTGTCACGCACGGCTCGGAGGATCTGGGCTGACACCTGCTGCGGCGTGACGACGAGCGGCTCGCCGCCTTGCCTTGGGATCGCGACGGCGGCCATGTCTCGTGGGCCCGCGATAAGTTGGTAGGGCAAGTACGGCGCGTCGCCCGCGGCGTCCTCAAGCGATCGGCCCATCAGCCGCTTCGCGCTGGCGACGGTGTGCTGGGGAAACTCGACGGCCCGCTCTCGGGCATCGAGGCCGACGATCGTCTCGAACGAGCCGTCGGCCTGGGGCTCGTAGCGGACCACGCTGGGGACGATGCCCGACCCGCTCGCGCTATCGCCCAGGACGCGCGGGCCGCGCTCGTCGGCGAAGGCGGCCAGAGAATTGGTTGTCCCCAGGTCGATCCCGATGATCGGGTCGGTCTTGCCGGTAGCGGTCTCGTCCATTGGCGAAGGCTAGCGATTCGCTACCGGCCGGTTGTGCTCGTTGGGGTCAATGGCTGCGGCGTGTTCCACGCGAGGGCCTGGAGGCGTTCGACCAACGCCTGGGCCTCGATAGCGGCGGGCGTGGCGCCGGTGAGCGAGACGGCGAAGCGACGCGTGCCGTTGCGGTCGCGGATCTGGACCAGCGCGATCGAACGGTTCGGCAGCGGCGCCCAGTCCTGGATCGGCGGGATGCGCTCGGGGCTGTCGGGGTCGGCGAGGGTCGTGCCGCCGATGAGCCGCCACACGCGGTTGACGTCCGAGGGATCGAGCCGCCTCAGGATGGGCGGGTACTGCGGCAGGGCGGGCATCGGATCGTCCGCCGAGCGGGGCTGGGGCCCGCCCGCTCTGAGGGTGCCATCGGGCTCGAGCAGGTAGACACCCGAGGTGTACCGCCGGGCGGCGATGGTGTCGCGGACGTGGACCTCAGCCCGGACGCTCAGCCCGGCGGGGGCGACCGCCGAGGCGGGGGCGGAAGGGGCCTCGTCTTGTGTGATCAAGGCTTGGCCGCCGCAGCCAGGAAGGCTTGTCACCGCGCACAGCAAGGCAGTCAATAGCAGGATCGTCGCGAGTTGGCAGCACCGGGCCGGTCGTGGCATGGCAGAGCGTACCACCGCTCGACCCCTGCGGGAAGGGCGCGGCCATACCCTTGGCCCCTATGGACGCAAGCCTCAGATGGCTCGCCTCCCTGCTCGACCAGGGCGCGGGGGGTGAGAACGCCGATTCGCCGCTTACGGCCGACGAGGTCGACACCGCGCTGACCGCGGCCGGCTTCCCGCTGGACGGCATCGAGCCCAAGGGCGACGACGCCCTGCTGGACGTTGAGGTCACCAGCAATCGCGGCGATTGCCTGAGCCACCTCGGCCTCGCCCGCGAGATCGCGGCGCTGACCGGGCGGATGCTAAAGCCGCGAGCGATCGATGAGGTGCCGCGCGGCCCGTCGGTGGCCGACCACCTGACGCTGGTCAACGAGTGTTCCGCGGGCGACCGGCCTGCGTGCCCCACGTTCACGGCCCATGTGATCATCAATGCAAAGATCGGACCAAGCCCGGACTGGCTGCGGTCGCTGCTCGAGAGTGTCGGCCAGCGTTCGATCAACAACGCGGTCGACGTCACAAACTGGCTGAACCTTGAGATGGGCAACCCCAGCCACGTGTTCGATCTCGATACGTTGGACGGCCGGCGCCTGGTCATCCGCGAGGCGGTGGATGGTGAGCCACTGACGACCCTGGATGCCGCGGATCGCAAGCTGAAGGCTGGCGAGATCGTCGTCGCGGACGGCGCGAAAGCGACCTCGCTGGCGGGCGTCATCGGCGGCAAGGATTCGGAGGTCAGCGAGGCGACCACCAACATCGTGCTCGAGGTCGCAACCTGGGACCCCGCGCGGGTTCGCGCCGCCAGCCGAGCGCATGGCGTGCGGACGGACGCGAGCCATCGGTTTGAGCGTGTCGTGGATCCTCGGACGTGCCTGCCGGCGGCAGAGATCGCGGCTCGGCTGATCGCGCAGCTGACCGGCGGCACGCTCTGCGAGGGCGCCTTGGTCGAGGGCGCACCGATGCCCGAGGCAAGGGCCATCACGCTACGGCCGCAGCGATGCGCGGCGGTGCTCGGCATCGAGACGCCGGCGGACGAGATCGTTCGGTTGCTGCGTTCGGTCGACATCGCCGTTGGCGTCCAGGGCGACGCGCTGGCGTGCACCCCACCGCCGCAACGGGCCCACGATCTGACGCGCGAGATCGATCTCATCGAAGAGATCGCCAGGCTCCGCGGGTTCGACGCGGTGCCGCTGGCGCGACGCCTGGCCATCAAGGCCCAGCCGCCGCAACCCGAGGAGCGCGCGATGGAGGCGATCTCCAGCGCGCTCACCGGGCTTGGCTTCTTCGAGACAGTGACCTTCAGCTTTACGAGCCCGGACAAGGCCGAGCCGTTCTTGCCCGCAGGTGGGTCCATCGTCAACGTCGATGATGATCGGCGTGGCGCGGAGCCGACGCTGCGGCCGAGCCTGCTGCCGAGCTTGCTGACGTGTCGTCGCGTGAATCGCGACGCGCAGGTCCAGCAAGCGGGCGGCCTGCGGCTGTTCGAGGTCGCGGCGACGTACTGGTCGAAGGGCGCGGGCACCAACGAGGAATCGCGCAAGCTCTCGATGGTCGTCGACGCCGGCGGCGACGGTGCGAAGGCCAAGCCCGAGGACATCCAGCAAGGCGTGCGTGTGGCGAAGGCCGGCATCGAGGCGATGGTCTCGCTGTGCTTCGGGCATGGCGCACGCGTGCGGGTCGAAACGGGCGGCGACCTGCCGCCGGCGATGGATGCGGCCAACGCGGGGCGGGTGTCCGTCGATCCGGGCGACGGCCATGCGCCCGTGCCGCTTGGATACTTCGGGCTCCCGTCCAAAGCAACCCTGGCCACGTTCGACCTCGATCGGCCGGTGATCGTCGCGGAGCTCGAGCTCGAACCGCTGCTCGTGGCCTACCCCCCCACGCCGCGTGTGCATGCGCTGCCGGCGTTCCCGGGGATCGAGCGCGACCTCTCGGTTGTCGTCTCCCAAGACACGCCTTGGGCGAAGATCGAGGAGGCCGTGCTTGGTCTCGATCTCGAGCGGCTGCAGCACGTTGGGTTCGTGGGCACGTATGCCGGCAAGCAGGTCGGGGCGGGCAAGAAGAGCGTCACGCTCCGGCTGGCCTACCGCGATGACGAGCGCACGTTGCGGCACGAAGAGGTCGACCCGCAGATGGAGCGTGCGATCGAGGCGCTCAAGCAGGCGGTCGGCGCCGAGATTCGCGGCTAACGCAAACCTCGCAGAACTCGCTCAGTTGGCGACGATGTTCACCAGCCGTCCCGGAACGGCGATGACCTTGCGCACGGTCTTGCCCTCGAGCAAAGGCTTGATCTCGTCGTGCTCGAGCGCGATCGACTCGAGACGCTTGGGGTCGGCGTCGGCGGGCACCATGATGCGCGCCTTGACCTTGCCGAGGATCTGGACGGCGACCTCGACCTCGTCGTCGACCAGTTGGCGCTCGTCGTACTCGGGCCAGGTGCTGTTGTAGAGCGTCGAAACCGACTGGCCGGCGTAGTCGACCCCGCCCAGTCGCTCGTGGAGCTCGTCGGCCGTGTGTGGCGCGAACGGCGCGAGGATGGCCGCCAACCGCCGGGCCTGCTGCTCGGTGAAGACGGCACCGGAGCTCGCCTTGGTGGTCGCCAGGTTCACCAGCTCGATCATCGCGGCGATGGCCGTGTTGAAGCCGAGCCGCTCGATGTCGCCCTCGACCTTGGCGATCGTGCGGTGCAGCTGCTTCTCGACGTCGGCATCCGCCGAGTCGGCCAATCGGGGCAAGCCGGTCTCTTCGTTTATGATTAACCGCCACAGCCGCTGCAAGAAGCGGTGCAGGCCCATGATGTCACGTGTGTTCCAGGGCTTGGACGCGTCCAGCGGGCCCATGTACATCTCGTAGATGCGGAAGGTATCGGCGCCGTACTCGGCGATGATGTCGTCGGGGTTCACCACGTTCTTGAGCGTCTTGCTCATCTTGGCGACGACCGGTGTGAGCTTCACGCCCGTACCCTTCTCAACGTACTCGCCTTCGGAGACCTCCTCGGCGGTGTCGTTGGGCGCGAGGGTCTTGTCGGGCCGCTGGAAGCTGAACGCCGTGATCAACCCCTGGTGGAACAGCTTGCGGAACGGCTCGGGCGAATCGACGTAGCCCAGGTCGTAGAGCACCATGTGCCAGAAGCGGGCGTACAGCAGGTGCAGCACGGCGTGCTCGGAGCCGCCGATGTACAGGTCGACGCCGCCCTGGCCGAGCCAGTATTGCTGGGCTTCCTTCGAACAGAACGCCTCGACGTTGTGCGGGTCGGCGTAGCGCAGGTAGTACCAGCAGCTGCCGGCCCAGCCGGGCATGGTGTTGGTCTCGCGGTGGACCACCGTGTTGGGATCGAGGGCCGAGCAGCCGGCCTCGCCCGCGGTCGTGCGCACCCAGTCGGTCGCCTTGGAAAGCAGCGGCTGGGGGTCCTCGCTCTCGGCGGGCTCGTAGTCGGCGATGTCGGGCAGCGTCAGCGGAAGGGCACTCTCGTCGAGCGGGTAGTGGTCGCCGTCCTCGGTGAACACGATGGGGAACGGCTCGCCCCAGTATCGCTGGCGGCTGAAGAGCCAGTCGCGCAGCTTGAAGTTCACGCGGCTGCGGCCGATGCCGGTCTCGTCGAGCCAATCTGTGATAACCGCCTTTGCCTTGCTTGTCGGCATGCCATCGAGCGAGACGGACTTGCCCTCGACCGTCGCAGTCGAGTTGGTCGCGTAGCCCGCGCCCTCGTAGCAGCGGCCCTGGTTGGCAAAGTACCCGCCGTCGGCGAATACACGCTCTAGCTTGTCAAAGCTCTCGCCGAAGAGGCTCTCGATCGTGTCAACCCACTGCGCACGCACGGCACCGCGCCAGCGTGCGGTGTCCGCCAAGTCCGACGGGCTGACGTCGATGATCGCCTTGCGATCATCGGGCACGGGCTTCTCACCGCGGCGGTTCATGCGGACGTGTGTCAGGGCATTGTCGAAGTCGGCTGGCGCAACCTCATTGCTCGTGACGTAACCCAGCATGTCGGCCAGTACGACGACCCAGGTCTCGTCCTCGGTCTCGCCAGCGGCAGCGTGGCTGGCGTAGTACGCCATCGCCGAGATCGCGAGCGGGTAGACCACATCGCGGATGCGCAGATCGAACTTCTCGGCGAATGCGTAGTCGCGATCGTCGTGACCCGGCACGGCCATGATCGCGCCGTAGCCGTAGCCCATAAGCACGTAGTCGGCGACGTACACGGGGACGCGTTCGCCCGTCACGGGGTTGATCGCGTGCAGCCCGGTGAAGACGCCGGTCTTCTCCTTGGCGGCCTGGCGATCGACGTCGGCGGTGTTCCGGGCCTTCTCGGCGTATGCACGCAACTCGTCCGTTGGCGTCTCGGGCCTCGGTGTACGCAAGACGGCGTCGACCACCGGGTGCTCGGGGGCGATCACCATGAACGTCGCGCCGAAGACTGTGTCCGGCCGCGTCGTAAACACACGCAGCACCGGCGGCAAGTCGGCATCGATCTCGGGATCGTCGGTGTCGATGTCGAGCGCAAAGTCGACCTCGGCACCCACGCTCTTGCCGATCCAGTTGCGCTGCTTGGTCAGCGTGTCGTCGGGCCAGTCGACGGTCTCCAACCCATCGAGTAAGCGTTGCGCGTAGGACGTGATGCGCAGCATCCACTGCTTCAGCGGCTTGCGGAAGACCGGGTGGCTGCCGCGCTCGCTGCGGCCGTCGATGACCTCTTCGTTGGCCAGCACGGTGCCAAGCTTCGGGCACCAGTTGACGGTCTGCTCGCCAACGTACGCGAGGCGCTGATCGTCGATCACCTCGCGCTGCTCGCGCTCGGACAGCTCGTGCCAGCGGCGTTGCGTGCCGGCCTCGCCGCCGATGGCCATGAGCGTCTTGGCGGTCCGTCCAACATGCACCAGCTCGCCATCGGGGGCGATACGCAGGTCGCCCCCCTCGAGCTCTTGTCGCAACTCGGCGATGGGCCGGGCCTTGTTCTGCCAGGGATCGAACCACGAGTCATAGAGCTTCAAGAAGATCCACTGCGTCCAGCGATAGAACGACTCGTCGATCGTGGCAACTTCGCGCGACCAGTCGTACGCGAAGCCGAAACGCTGCAACTGGCGACGGAACGTATCAATCGTGCCGCGGGTGAAGGTCGCCGGATGCTCGCCCGTGTTGATCGCGTGCTGCTCGGCGGGCAGCCCGAAGGCATCCCAGCCCATGACATGGAGCACGTTGGAGCCCGCCATCTTGCGATAGCGGCCCAGGATGTCGGTGGCCGTGTACCCCTCGGGGTGGCCGACGTGCAGCCCCGCGCCCGAGGGATACGGGAACATGTCGAGCAGGTAGTACTTGGGCTTGGAGGCGTCGAAGCCCGGCTCGCCTGGGTTGGGCCGGTGGTACACGCCGGCGTCCTGCCAACGTTGCTGCCACTTGGGCTCGATGGCGTTGGCCAGGGCCGCGTTGTAGCGGTGTGCAGGGGTGCTGGGCGTGGTGGTGGCTTGGGTCATCGGGGCCTCGGTCTCGGCGGAAACGCGCGGCTGGCATAGTAGGAAAGCCTGGACGATTGGGCGTCGCCGCGGGCGGCTAGAAGCGGAACTGGAGGCCCGCGTAGAGGCCCTGGTACGAGCCCTCCCACTCGAATTCTCGCGAGCCGCTGCCCTCGTTCAGCCGGAAGATCGTACTGCGGTAGCCGATCTGCAGGCCCACGTTCTCGGTCGGCCGCCACTGGAAGCCCACGCCGATGTCCCAGCTGAACGCCTCGGCATCGGTCGGCCAGAACCCGAAGTTGGTGTATAGGTCGATCGTGAGCTCGTCGTAGAGCGTGAGGCCTGCCTTCACGCCCGCGTGGGGCTCGAAGAACGTCCGGTCGTCCGAGCCACGGTCGCCCGTGTCCAGGTTCTCGAATTCGAATTCGAAGTCATACAAACGCAGGCCGCCCTCAACGTCGAGGCGGAAGCGGGCTGGAAAACGCTCGGGATTCAGCCTCGATCTGAACGGCCGATCGATGATCGTTCGGGCAAGCCGGAAGTCGAGCTGCGTGTACGTGTGCGCCACGCTGGATCGCTGCCCGGCGGCGAAGTCGACGCCGCCCAGTGTGAACGCTTCATCGGCCGTGGCGAACTGGCCGTCGATATCGTAGAACAAGCCGATGGCGTTCAGACGCCATTCGTCGTAGCGCAAGCTGAGGTCGAAGCCCGGCATCAGGCGTGGCGCGTTGAGGTTGACGTCGGCGAGGTCGACGGGCTCGACCGATGCGCTCGTGCCCGGCAGCGTCAGGTCGCCGGACGGGCTGATGTACCGCACCATGGGCTCGATCTGCACGTGCCAGCCAACGGGCTGGTCTGTCGCGAGCAAATCCTCCGCTGTGGCTGGCGCACCGGCGGATCCGTCCTGGTAGACGAAACGCAGGACACCGCCCTCGCTCGCGCTCGCCACTCCGGCGAGGATCGCGAGGATCACGATCGGGATGATGCGGTGACGGTACACGCCGGCTCCTTGGCGTTGGCTGTGGACTGGGCGAGCCCCATGCAATGGGGCTACCGAACGGCAGGGTACCATCACCACGCGTGTCGGGCCCGCTGGCTTGGCACCCCATCTTCGAGCCATGCAGCACCCAAACTCTCCAACCAATGGCACGCCGCCAGGCGGCGAACCGGCCGATGGCCAGGACGCGGTCGTTCTGGCGCCGGGGGCGACCGTGGCAGAGTCGGCGTTGCGATTCCGCCAGAGCCCGTCGTCGGGCCCGGGCGGGCAGCACGTCAACCGCCGGCACACGAGGGCCGAGCTGCGCGTGGCGATCCTGGACATCCGCATGCCGGTCCGCGCTAGAAAGAGGTTGCGCGACCTCGCGGGTGAGCGCATGACCGCCGATGGCGTACTGATCCTCGTTTGCGAAAAGACCCGTTCTGCTCGCCGCAACCAGGAAGACGCGATGGAGCGGCTCAAGGAACTGGTCCGCCAAGCCATGGTGGAGCCCAAGCGACGGATCCCCACGAAGCCGTCGAGGCGGTCCAACGAGCGAAGACTTGAAGCCAAGAGGCGAACCGGGGAGCGCAAGCGGCGCCGCAGCGGTCGCGATGGTCAGGAGTGATCTATCCTCGTCGCGTGCTCACGCTCGCGATCGAAGCCACCAATCCCAACATTCCCACGCCCGGCGTGCTGCTGGCCCGGGATGGTCGTGTGCTGGCCGAGAAGGCGCTGGTCTCGCAGGGACGGCACGATGACCTCCTGCTGCCGGCGATCTCTGATGTGCTCGGCGAGTGTGGTGCCACGCCGCGCGACCTCGACGACATCCTCGTCTCGATCGGGCCGGGTGGCTTCACCGCGACACGGCTGGCGTGCGTGGCCGCCGCGATGCTCGCAGAGGTCGGAGGGGCACGCATGCTCGCCGTACCGACGGCTGTTGTTGGGTGGCGCTCGTCGCTCACGGACAAAGAAGAAGCACGATCCGTCGTCGTCGCGCTGGCAAGCAAGGGCGAGCAGTCGTTCATCACGTGTTTCGGGGGGGACAACGCCCACGCACGCCAGCTCGGCCGATCCATTGGGGCCGACGCCTTTCGCGCGATGCTAACGCACCACGATGTGCTGCTCGATGATGGGCGATTGCCCGACTCGTTCGAGACGGCCGCTACAGAATCCGGCGTCACCCGCGCCGCCCTTCGCCTCTCCGCATCGGGCCTCTTGGCTTCGCGCGAATTCGCTTCGCTCGTCGATGCGGGCGATCTGCGTCCGATATACCCCCGCGAGCCCGACGCGGTCACGCAGTGGCGCGCCCGGCATGGGCGTGCACCGGGCGATTCGTAAGACGAGTGCTGTTATTCGGGCCCGCGAACCGCGCTCCAGGCAGTGGACGGCCGGGCGGGTGTGAAGTTGGGCAAAGCCTGCGCCGATAGACGCTTCGACCGGTGAGTCACATGACCGGGAGTGTGCAGGTTGGGTACGCAGGACCAGAACCAACAAACGGACTGGGCAGAGAAGAAGGTCTTCACGACCGGTGAGGCCGCTTCGGTCTGTCGCGTGAGCCAGCAGACCATTATCCGTTGCTTCGATAACGGTCGCCTGCACGGCTTCCGCGTGCCCGGCTCCAAGTTCCGCCGCATCCCGCGTGACGAGCTGCTGCGTTTCATGCGCGAGAACGGCATCCCTACCGATGCGCTCGAGGGTTCGCGCCGGCGTCTGCTGATCGTGGACGACGATCCGCAGATCGTCGAGTTGCTCGAGGAGATGCTGCGTCGGGACTCGCGCTTCGAGCTCGAGTCGGCCTCCAACGGATATGACGCGGGCTTGCTGACCGAGCGATTCAGGCCGCACCTGATCGTGCTGGACTACATGCTCCCAGATATCAACGGCGACGTGGTATGCGAGCGCATCCGCGACAACCCGGACCTGAAGGACACCAAGATCCTGTTCGTTTCCGGAGTGATCGAGCGTGATCGGATCGATCGCCTGCTCCGGGCCGGTGGCAATGGATTCCTGAAGAAGCCTTTCACCGTCGGCTCTCTGCTCGACGAGATCGCACGCCTGCTGGAGCTCAGCCCGGCGGAGCGGTAGACGCCGCACGGCGAGGGCGGAGCATGGGCAAACGCGACCAAGACCACACAGACCAACGAACTCGACAGGTCGAGCTCGTTCTCGAGCAGATGGACCAGCTTCCGACGCTGTCGCCCATCGCGCAGCGCGTGCTCAACCTCGGCAGCGCGGCCGAAGCCGACCTCCAAGACATCGTGCGCATCATCCAGAGCGATCCGGCACTCACAGCGCGGATCCTGTCCATGTGCCAGCGGGCCGAGCATGGGCTCGGAGACCGGGTGACCACAGTCGATCGCGCCGTGGTCATGCTGGGCTTCGAGGCGGTCCGGGCGGCGATCCTGAGCGTGGCGGTGTACGACGCCATGACGCACCATGCGGCCCAACTGGAAGGGCGTGATGGCGCCGAGGGCTTTCGGCACGATGGATTCTGGCGCCACTGCGTGGCCGTGGCGTGCGCGGCCGACGAGATCGCTCGGGCGCATCCGAGTCTCAAGGTCTCGCCGGACGAGGCGTTTGTGGCCGGGCTCTTGCACGATCTCGGCAAGCTCGCACTCGAGCTTGTGCTGCCACGCACCTACGGCAAGGTGATGAAGCTCGCCGAGGAGCGAGGGCTGACCTCATCGAACGCTGCCCACCGCATCATCGGCATCGACCACCATGTCGCCGGCAAGCGGCTGGCGGAGCACTGGAACCTGCCCCTACAGATCCAGGACGCGATGTGGCTGTACGGGCAGCCACCCGAGGGCATGGCCGAGCTGCGCAACAAGGCCATCGTCGGCGTGGTCAGTGTTGCGCACAACCTTGCTCGTTCGTTGCACCTGGGGTGGAGCGGCGAAGGGGGGCCGGTTCCGAGCCTCGATCGCATCGCCGAGCACTATGGGGTGGACGCCGAGAAGCTGCACACCATCGGACTCACGCTGCACGAGACGGTCACCAGCCGGTGCTCTGATCTTGGGCTCGAATCGGCCAACGACCCCTCGCTGCTCTTCGACTCCATCGCGCAGGCCAACGCGTGGCTGGGTCGCGCACACGGACGATTGGAAAAGCAAGCCGAGGTCGCGCGAAGCTGCCAGCAGACGCTGGAAGCGATCTCCAGCTTCTACGCCGATCAGGCCAAGGGACGTGGGCTTGTGAGTGCGATCGGCGCAGCGTCACGGTCGGCCACGGCACTGCTTGAGCCTCGCACCATCGCGGCGCTGGTGAAGCACAGCGCGGGCGATCCGTGGCGGCTGAACTGGATCTCGCCCGGCGGGGAGACCTTCAGCACCGCGCCATTGCCAGAGCCCGAAGAGGCAGGGAACGTCGTGCGATCGCTCGCCGACACTGCCGCCCACCTGGATGTTGCGCTTGAGGACTCGGCCCTCGCCCCGTGGCTGGGCGAGACCTGGAGGAACAAGGCGGGCTCGGACTCGACGGCCCGTGTCGTGCCTCTGACACCCGGGCGCATCGATGACGCACCGGTCGTTGTGCTCATCCATGACGGAGCCTCGGCTCAACCGCACCAGGGAGCACTCGTGGGAGCGTGGTCGGCGGCGGTGGCCGCGGCGGCACGACACGACTCGGCACGACGGCTTGGCGAGCGCTTGGCCGAGGCCAACCGCGCACTGAGCGCCGCACAGGACAGACTCGCCGAAGCCGACGCGATGGCGCGGCTGGGCCAGATGGCCGCCGGCGCCGCGCACGAGATGAACAACCCGCTGACGGTCATCAGTGGTCGGGCCCAGCTGATGCTCGAGACCGCGGCTGAGGAATCGGTGCTTAGCGCCGCATCGGCGATCGTTGACAACAGCCACCGGCTGTCGGACCTTATTACCGCGCTGCACGTCTTTGCCGACCCTCCAACGCCCGAGGCCCAGGACGTCCAATTGGAGTCCGTCGTTCGCGCGATGGCGCAGATCGCACGGGATCGACTCGGCTCGGGGCTCGATCTCTCAACTGACTTGTCCGGCGCTCCGGCAGATGTTCGTCTCGACCAGGGCCTCGTCTCGCGAATCCTCGCCGAATTGGTGGTCAACGCCGCCGAGACCGGCTCGCCGGTGTCGCTGGTCGCCCGCATCGACACGATGGATGAGGGCTTGGTCTTCGAAGTCGTGGATCAGGGCCCCGGGCTGAGCGAGCATGCGACGAGCCGGGCGTTTGATCCGTTCTTCTCAGAGAAGCCCGCCGGACGCCAGCCCGGGCTGGGATTGGCACGGGCCAGGAAGCTGGCCGAGTTGCTCAACGGCACGCTCACACTGGCAAATGGTCGAACTGCTGGAGCCATCGCAACGCTTTCTCTGCCGGCCTGGAAACGATCTAAGTCGATCAACAACATTGACTTAGGCATCAGCCAGCATCCCGAGGCCGTCGGCTAGCGATTCGCACGAGCGACAAACGCTGGATTAGCCCCAAGAACCGTCCGATCGAAAGGCTGCAATGGTGCTGGCCATGAGGGCCGGCTCGCCACGCTTTCGACGACGGAGTGTCTCCCATGGCCGAAGCTAGCCCCGAACCCAAGAAGAACCGCCGCTCACAGGCGTCGAATCTGGCTGCGTCAACGGCTGCGACAGCCAGCAGCGGCGTTGCCATCGTGACTGACAACCATGATTACGGCGTGCTCGTCTCCGGCATGGTGAAGGCCACGCTCGGGCTCGCGCCTGTGATGCTCGCCTATGAACACTCGGACGACCTCATCGCGCTTCGTCCCGATCTTGTGGTGTTCGTCGCCGACGATCATGGTCGCTGGCGATCGATCGCTCGCGAGTTCCAGGATGAGTTCGACATGGCGCTGGCCGCCGAATCCCCCACCATCGATGACGCCGCCGACGCGATGCGACGCGGGATGGTCGACCTGCTCGTGCTGGACGACTCGCAGCGCGCACTTGCCCGGTGCGTGACCGACCTTGTGCGCCGCACGCGTCGGCAAGCCGAGGATGAGGCTCCGCGGCCGCTGGCGCTCGTGCCTGCCGACATGAGCCACGCGCAGAACGGTGACATGGACCTCGTCACGGTGCGCGCCGAATTCGGTGTGCTCGCTCGCCTGGAGCTCGATGTCGAGAGCCTGCTGCGCACGACGCTCGAGTACGTGCTGCACAAGATCGGGCCGACCAACGCGGCCGTTTTCCTGCCGACCTCGGGCCAGGACTTTACGCTCGGCGCATACGTCAACTACGACTGTCCGCGCGACTGCGTGGACATGCTGCTCGACCACGTGGCCGCGTCTGTCGCGCCGGCCATCGAGGCCGACCCGAGCATGCGGCTGCACCGCGGCGAGGAAGCGCTCGACGACCTGATGGGCGAGCACGCCGCGTGGCTGACCGGCTGCGAGGCTGTGACCTTCGCGGCCGAGCACGATGGCGAGATGCTGGCCGCCGTGGCGTTGTTCCGCGATGATCGGGATCCGTTCGATGTCCGAACGATGCAACGCCTGGGCGTCATCAGCGAGCTGCTCGCCCAGCAACTGGCCCGCATCATCCGCGTCCATCACCGCCACGTGCCCATTGACCAATGGGGCGGCTCGGACGAGCACGGCGAGGACCCGCCGATGGCGGCCTGAGAAAAGGCCCTTCGCGACCGCCGGACATATGGTAAACTTGTCCCAGGAGGTCCCCAGCGGATCATGACAGTGAACCTCGATCCAGCATCGCCATCGAGCCAGGACGAACCAGAGCCTGCGAGTCCGTGCGACGATCCTCCTGAACGCGCGCTATCGAACAACGAGCTATCCGTCGGCGTGGCCCTCTCGCCCAAGGTATCTCATCGCGTCGATAGTTCCGGCATCGCCTGGATCATCGAACACGCGCGACTGGCCGGCCGAGAGTTGAAGCTCGCCGGTGAGATGCGAGTTCGAGTCATCGATGATGCCGAGATGTCCAAGCTGCACGAAGAGCATCTCGGAGACGCGTCGACCACCGACGTGATGACATTCGACCTCGCCAATGGTGCGGCCGCGGAAGGCAAGCCCATGGACGCGGACGCGCACGTGTGTGTCGATGAGGCCACCCGCCGAGCATCCGAGTTGGGCCACCCGGTAGAACGCGAGTTGCTGCTTTATGTCGTGCACGCCATGCTTCACTGCGTTGGCCACGACGATCACGATGACGATTCGTATGCCCGTATGCACGCATTTGAGGACGAGATCCTCGAGCGCATTGGCGTTGGTCGGACGTTCGCCGTTGGCAATCGTGACTCGGAGGCCAAGCCATGAGTGCCGTGGTTTGGTTCTGGATCGCCGTAGCTTCTGCACTGGCCGGCTGCGTGTTTGCGGTCTTGCATCAGGTGCTGCGGCACGCGCACCGCGTGGCGGGCGAGGACTGGCTGCGGAGCATCGCCGACGACAAGCGACGCGAGACCATCCGTGTCATCCTGGACTCGGCCGATGTTTCAGCCGGCGCAATCGCTCTGCCACGCATCGCGTGCAGCCTCTTCGTGCCGGTCGCGCTCGTGCTGCACCTGGCCTTGCTGCTCGATGGCGACCCGAGCGACGGGCTGGAGATCGGCTGGCTGTCCATGGTGTTGGGCATCGCGATCGCCACGCCGGTGCTTTGGGTCACGAACATGGCGTTGCCCGCGGCGATCGCCCGGCACGCCTGGGGCGCGACACTCCGCACGACCGCCCCGATCATCCGTGGCCTGATGGTGCCACTACGGCCGTTCGCGGGCATCTACCGCTTCCTCGACGAGGTTGTCCGTCGGCTCGCGGGCGCCGACGGGCAAGATACCGATCGCGCCGAAGCGGAGATCCTCAGCGCCGTCGAGCAGGCGGAGCGCTTCGGCGGCGTCGACGAGACCGAGCGCGACATGATCGAGGCAGTCGTGGAGTTTCGTTCGACCGATGTCGACGAGATCATGACGCCGCGCACCGCGATCGAAGCGCTGGAGTACACCGACGATCTTGATAGCGTCAAGCAGTACATCCGCGACAGCCACCACAGCCGCATCCCGGTGTATCGCGAGAACCTCGATGAGATCGCCGGCTTCTTGTACGCGAAGGACCTGCTCAAGTGGCTCGCCGAGCCCGAGAACGGCGAGCCCAAGAACTTCGATCTCCAGAACATCCTGCGAGACGCGCTGTTCATCCCCGAGACCAAGACCGTCCGCGAGCTGCTCCGCGAGATGATCCAGAGCCGGGTGCACATCGCGATGGTCGCCGACGAATACGGCGGCACCGCGGGCCTGGTCACCATCGAGGACATCGTCGAGGAGGTCTTTGGTGAGATCCACGACGAGTACGAGGACGCCCCCGAGGACGAGCCCGAAGTGAAGCTCAACATGGACGAGCGCTCCGCGATCATCGACGCGCAGTCCCACATCGACGATGCGAACGATGCGCTCCGTCCGCTCAACGTCGAGCTACCAGAAGAGGACGACTACGACACCGTGGGTGGCTACGTATCGACCCGGCTCGGCCGCATCCCCGACGTTGGCGATACCTGGGTCGAGGGAGACGTCCGGCTGATCGTCATCAGCGCCGAGCAGACGCGCGTGCGGCGGGTTCGCCTCGAGCTCGTCGAGCAGCCGGCGGGCGTCGCCAACGGCGGCTCGGACGCCGGCGAATCGACGAACGCCAAGTAGCCCTTGACTCGCGATCCGCTGGGCGCTTTGCTCGCTCATGCGCATCATCGGCGGGCAATACAAGCGGACCGTCCTGCAAGGACCACCGGACCAGAAGACCACGCGACCGCTACCCGATCGCGTGCGCGAGTCGATCTTCAACATACTGCAAGGGCACATGGTCGAGGGCCCGAGCGTATTCGATGCGTTCGCCGGTACGGGCTCGTTCGGGCTCGAGGCCATCAGCCGCGGTGCCGAGCGCGTGGTCTTCGTCGAGCGTGACCGGCGCATCCGCGAGGTCCTGCGCGGCAACATCGATCGCCTCGACGCTGCGACGATGAGCGAGATCGTCGAGGGCGATGCGCTGGGCCCTCTGGCCTCTGCACGATGCCCCAGCCCGGTGACCATCGTCATGATGGACCCGCCCTACAAGCTCGCCCGAGACCCCAAGGCCTGGCAGCGCGTGCTGTCCCAAGCAAGCCGGCTCGTGCAACGCCTCAGCGACGACGGCTACCTGCTGCTCCGCACGCCCTGGCCGTTCTTGCAAGTGCCCGAGGGCGAGCGGCCCGAGCCCTCGAAGCGGAAGCCGGAGCAAGAAGAGGTCATTTCCCTCAGCCTGGACGACGGCTCGCTGGAGTCGCAAGACATCGACGAGATCGAGGCCATGTTCGAGGCGATCGCCGCGGGCGAGGTCATCGAAGACGACGACGAGCCGAAGTTCGTCGAGGGTTCACTGGAGATCGAGGGCGCGGTTGGGCCGGAGACCCACGAGTACGGGACGACGGCGGTGCATTGGTATCAGAGGGCATAAAAACGAGCCCCTCGCGCAAGCGAGGGGACTGGGTATCCGCATGTCCATTACCCTCGCTCGCGCGAAGGGCTCGTTGATCTGGTGTCGGTATTACCCCAGCGCCGCAGCACCCGACACGATCTCGTTCAGCTCCGTCGTGATCTGGGCCTGGCGGGCGCGGTTGAACTTGCGCTTCAGGGCCTTGCCCATCTTGCCGGCGTTGTCCGTCGCGGCCTTCATCGCCACCATGCGGGCGATGTTCTCGCTGACCACCGCGTCGTTGAACGCCTGGAAGAGCGTGGTCTTGACCGTCTCGGGCAACAACTCGGCAAGCAGGCCCTCGGCGTCGGGGCTGAACTCGTACTGGGCCGAGAAGCCCTCTTCCTGCTTCTCGACGGCCGGCGGCTTGAGCGGCAGAAGCGGCACGATCGTCGGGGCCTGGCGTGCGACCGAGATGTACCGCATGTAGATCAGGTTGACGCCGGTGATCCGGCCGGCCTCGAACAGCTCGATGTAGTGCTGGGCCAGCTCTTGGACGTCCTCGAACTCGGGACGGTCGCCGAACTGCGTGTGGTGGCGGTGCACATTTACACCGTTGAACTTCATGAACGCGACGCCCTTCTTGCCCACAACCTCGACCCGTGGGTCGGCGGCGTCGTCCGCCCGCAGCTGCTTGATGGCCGTGCGGAGGACCGAACCGTTGTACGGGCCGCAGAGGCCGCGATCGCTGGTGATGACCAGTGTGAGCGGCCGGGCGTCGTCCTTGAAGCCGCCCACGGGACCCTCGATCAGCGGGTGGCTTACGTTTCCGGCTGTGGCGGCCAGTTCCTGCACCAGCTCGAAGATGCCCTCGGTGTAGGGCTTGGTCGCCTCGGCCCGGCTCTGGCTCTTGGCGAACTTGCTGGTCGCGATCATCTGCATCGTGCGGGTGATCCGCTGGATGTTCTTGACCGCCTTGATGCGCTTCTTGATCTCACGGGTCTTGGCCATAGGCGGCCAGTATAGGGGCCCGAGCGCGGCCTGAGCAGTCCCCAGCCCAACTTCCCAGCCCAGGAAATCCGCCCGCTCCCCCGAGCCGAAGTGCCGCTCTGGGCCAGGCGGTGCGGCTCCCTGCCGAACCCGGGCGAGACCCCGACACCACGCGTCCCCGCCCGGAGGCTGGACACCCGGCCCGCCGCCTGCTGCGCGAGCTATTAGGAAAAAAGTGCGTTTGCTGGCACCGAGGCCAACACCGAGCCCTGCGGATTGCGGTGGTTGGAGCGGGCTGGCGGGGCGGTGTCGCCCGGCCGGAGAGACCGCGAAACGTACCAGGAGAACAAAGATCATGAGCAAGAGCACCGAAGACACGGGCGCGTTCGAGTTGCCCGATGACCTGCCGGGCGATCAGTTCGAAGACGACGCGTTCGAGGAACCCGACCTCGACGACGATTCGGCCGACTTCGACAGCGAAGCCGAGAGCAATGCGGGCGCTGAGACAGAAGCCGATGAGGACACCGCGACACCCGCAATCCGGCAGGCCCTCGATCAGATCACGATGCGCCTCCAGCAGAACGGTGGAACCGGTGTGCAGTCGCTTGAGGACATCGAAGGCCCCGGAAACGTTGTTGGTGCCGGTGCCATCGCCGAGCCGCTGGGAGACGAGCTCGTGCCGCCCGGAGAGGCCGCGCTGGGCGTGTTCACCGTCGAACAGACCGACGAGGAGTCTCTCCGCCGATCGCTCTTCGATGACATGTCCGTGCGCGCAGCCTCGGACGACTCTTTCCCGGTGGTTCCCATCACGACTGGCGTGATCGACGCCGAGGCGCATCGCTTCAGGATTCGTCCGGCTCCCGGCGGCGTGTCGGTCGGGCACCCGCGAATCACCGCGGGAACCCTCGGGTGCCTGGTTCGCGACCGTCGACGGTTGTACATCCTCAGCAACAATCACGTCCTGGCCAACAGCAACAACGCCAAGGTAGGAGACATGCTCCTCCAGCCCGGCCCGGCCGATGGCGGGCGCGATCCGCGAGACCGTATCGCCATGCTCCAGAAGTGGGTCAAGATCGACTTCACCGGCAAGAAGAACTACGTCGACTGCGCCCTGGGATGGACCAGCCCGAGGCTCGTACGGCGAGAGCTCGTGTGCATCTACCGAGGCCGGCGGCGGTTCTTCCGGGTCTCACGCAGGCCCGCGAACCCGGTTGTGGGCAAGCTCGTCGGCAAGAGCGGACGGACCACCCAGCTCACGGCCGGTCGCGTCATCAGCACGAACGCGACGATCCGCGTCAATTTTGGGGGCGGTCGCGTGGGCGTGTTCACGGATCAGATGGCCGTTCGCGGCAACGGCAGCCGCCCCTTCAGCGCGGGCGGCGATTCGGGTTCGCTGATCTGGAACTGGGATCGGCAGCGCCAGCCTGTCGGGCTCCTGTTCGCCGGCGGTGGCGGAATCACCTTCGGTAACAAGATCAATCGCGTCCTTCGCGCGCTCAACGTGCAGTTGTACACCTGAGCGGTTCTCCTAGAATCTGACTCTCAAGAGAGAGAAGGAGATCAGCATGACCAGCGGCGGCATCGAATACGATCCTGAACAGGATGACGCGGGTTCCGTGTCGTATGCCGCCAGCGTTCTCGCGCGGCATGAAGATGCGCTCCTTCGCATCGCGGGCGTCCAGGGGTGCATGATCGCCCCCGACGCCTCGGGCGAAGAGGCCATCCTCGTGTTGCTTCGAAATGCGAATGCCAAGGATCAGATTCCGGCCGAGATCGATGGCGTCCGGGTGCGCACCCGGGTATCTGGGGCCATCGAAGCGCAGTAGGTCGAGTACGAGAGCGACTTCGTTCCCTGGGGAGTTATTCATGCGTCGACGGATCGCAACGACACGACAGCTCGCGCGAGAGATGCGTGCGGACAAGAAGCTGCTCTTGCGCGTCCAGGACGATCCGGTTCGCGCCATGGAAGAGTTCTCGCAGTCGGCGTACATGACCGATCGCGTGTTCTACCGGATCGTGATCGCGGGCTTGGTGGTCATCGCGATCACCGCATTGCTGTTCGCCGGCTTCGATACGAGCGAGAACGGGCCAAACCAGGTCGTCACCGCGATGGGCACGACAGCCTTGGGTGCGATCGCAGGCCTCCTCGTTCCGCGCGAACCCTCAGACGATTGAACGAACCGGAGCTGCGAGTCCGGATTCGGCGGTGAAGGCTCGCCGACGATGGTTCGGCTTCTTCGCGTCCGGGACCCCTTCGCCAAGGGCTGAACCTAACGCGGCGTTCCTCGCGATACACGAGAACGTTGAAGGCCCTGGGCGTACAACCAGGGCCATGGAACGGACCCGCCTGGACGACCCCCCTAAAATAGAGCGAACACATCGGCTTTCGTTGGGCACTTGATCTGACGAAAGCCTTCGTATAATCTGGCCGAGATTACTCAGTGAGGGTGCTTGCCTGACATGTCGCAGCCACAAGAGACCAGCCGAAGGCCCACCGAGGCCGAACTCGCCATCCTCACCGTGATCTGGGACCGCGGTTCGGCCACGGTGCGCGAGGTGCACGACACGATGAGTGCGCGCCAGCGCGTCGGGTACACGACCGTGCTCAAGCTGATGCAGATCATGACCGAGAAGGGCCTTCTGCTGAAGAACGCCGAGGTGAGGCCACAGGTCTTCCGCGCCTCCACACCGAAGAACTCGACGCAGAAGCTGCTGTTGAGCGACTTGGTCGAACGGGCGTTCCAGGGCTCGCCGGGCAACCTGGTGCTGCAAGCGCTGTCGCTGCGGGCATCGTCGCCCGATGAACTCCGTGAGATCCGTGAACTCCTGGACCGCCTTGAGACCGACCAGGATCCGGGCGGATCCGGGGAGGCGTTGTGATGCTCGAGCCGCTCGGACTTGGATCGATGGCACAGGGCCTTGGCGTTGCGGTGCTGCACTTCCTGTGGCAGGGCGCACTTGTCGGGCTCATTGCCTGGCTCATCCTCGGCATCTTGGGACAGAACGCGAGCCGGACGCGGTACTGGGTCTGCTGCGGCGCCATGCTGCTTAGCGTGCTGCTCTTCGTCGCGACACTCTTTACGACCGTCGCCGCGAGCACCGGGACCCCGACCACTCCGCGAGTCGGGTTGGGCTTGCCGGCAGCAGGCCAGGCAGTCTTGAACTCGGCGACGCCATCGAGCCTGAACCTCGAGTGGTGGGTTGGCTGCCTCTGGCTTGCCTGCGTTGTCGCACTCTTTGCTCGTCTCGCGTTGCAGTGGCTCCACGCGTGGAGCCTGCGACACACCCGCGTTGACACCGCTCCGTTGGCTTTGCAGGCGGAATTCGACCGCCTCGCTCAAGCGATGGGCGTGGCCGCACGCTCGCGGCTCTTGGTCAGCGCCAGGGTGCACGCACCGATGGTCGTCGGCTGGCTCGCGCCGGTCGTGTTGATCCCCGCTTCGGCGATGGCCTCCCTCACGCCCGAGCAGCTCCGCGCGGTATTGGTGCACGAGCTCGCGCACATCCGCCGCTACGACCCGATCGTCAACGCGCTCCAGGCCATCGCCGAGTCGCTGCTGTTCTTCCACCCCGCCACCTGGTGGCTCAGCCGACAGATCCGCTACGAGCGCGAGCATTGCTGCGACAGCATCGCCGCCGAGCTCACAAGCCCGCGAGGACTCGCCGAGGCGCTGGCCCAACTCGAAGCCGATCGGCTCGAGCGTCGCCAGAACGGCCAACTCCAATCCCTGCAACGCGCCGCGCTAGCGGCAACCGGAGGACCACTCATGGACCGCATCGCACGAATCATGGGCGTGAGCCCGCCCCGGCGCCACGGCTCGAGGCGTCTGGCCATCGGTGCCGCCGCGGGCTGCATCATCGGCGCTGTGGGCCTCGCCTACGCCGGCAACGAGCTCTCGAACGGAGACAAGGCCCTCGAGGTGCTCCGCAAGGCCGCGCTCGTGGGCACGCCCGCCGAAGACCTGCGCAGCCTCTACGACCTCACCGTCTTCCCGGGCTCAGACCTGGCCCGTGAAACCAGCGAGTGGCTGGCCAAGACCGAAGCGGAGCTCGCTTCGGCCGTCGATGCGGGCAAGCTCAGCCGTGAGGACGCGGATGCCAAGCTCGCCCACGTGCGCGACGAGATCGACGACAAGATCGACATGGTCTTCGCAATGGACGTCATGGGCCTGACCGAAGGCGAGGCCTACCTCCAGATCGTGCGTGAGGACCTGGCGGATGAGGTCTTGGCCGGCAAGCTCACGCAGGAGCAAGCCGATGCCAAGCTCGCCGAGATGGAGCGCGGCATCGATCTGAAGAAGGAGTACGAGCGTGAGGCCAAGAAGGCCTGGCAACGTATCGCCAAGGCCATCGAGGCCGGCGAGATGACCGAAGAGGCCGGCAAGGCCCGGTACATGGAGTTCGAGCGCAGCCTTGGACTCCGAATCCGCATGCGTGAAGCCTCCCAAGAGCTCGACGCCCTCGTCGAGAAGGGCGAGCTCAGCCGAGAAGACGCAAACGCCAAGCGCGGCGAGATGCGCCGCATGGCAGGCAAGGACCTCTACCAAGCGAAGCGAGACGAAGAAAAGGACTGGGACGGCATCTTGGCCCGGCTGAATGCCGCGGTCGACAGCGGCGACCTCACGCGTGAACAAGCAGCGGACAAGCTCGAGGCGATGAAGCGCGAGGCCGCTGACAAGAAGGACAGCAAAGAGGTCGACTGGCGGGGCGTGATTGCGCGTCTGAACGCCGCCGTCGAGAGCGGAGACCTGACCCGTGAGGAGGCCGAGGCCAAGCTCGTCGAGTTGCAGCAGAAGATGGCCAAAGACAGCGAGCGTGGCGTCGATGACCCGGGCGACGAGCGTCGGATGGTCCGTGAGCGGATCGCCCGCGCACTGCTCGACGCGGGCATCGACCGCGAAGACATCCGGGCCGTCATGGACGTGCTGCCGCGCATCGTCGAGGAGATCCGCCGAGAGGGCCGCAGCTTTGAGCTCGACCCCCGCACGGCTAAGTACCTGCAGCGGCTCGGCCTGACCCGCGAGCAGATCGGCGTGGTCGTCGACATCGCCCGAAGGCTGGCCAGCCGCTAGTCGACGCCGCCCAGTATTCCCTGTGCTACCAGAGTGCCGTGGGCTTTACAGCTCGCGGTACTTGTCGATGGTCTCGCGTACACCGTGTGGGTTTTTGACGTCCTTCATCGTGATCTCGACGCCCGACTGGCCCGAGCTGGAGATCTCGAGCTTGCCGACATTGAAGACGCGGTCGATGAAGCTCTGCGTGACGGCGATGTTGCGGATGTTGTCGTGCAGCACCTCGCTGGTGGCCTTGCTAAACAGCCCGTGGCTCTCGGTCGTGCGCTTGGTGGTGATCTCCAGGGATGCACTCAGCTTCAGCAGGTACCACACGAACATCGTGATGGCCGCCCCAACAAACACGAGCAGGCAGACAATCAGCCAGAAGCCATCGGCCGGCCAGATTGGCGCGTCGCGGATCGCCGCGTAGAGCGCGAGCACGCCCGCCGCCGTCATCAGCAGCACGAGCCCGATGAACGAGAACGGCCGGGCGCGGAACATCGCCGGCCGCAGCTTGATCACGCGCACCTCCGGGCCGTGCTCGCTGGGCAGGCCCGCGGCGGCGGCTCGATCGACGCGTTCGGGCTTGCTGTCCTCGGGTGCGTCGGTCTTTGGAGCGTTGTCCTGCTGTTCGTCCATCGGGTGGCCCCTCCGCTTCTGTTCAGGCCAGTTTAGGGTTGGCCCACCAGTGTCGCTTATTCGGCGTGGTCGGCGGCCTCTTTCGCACCATCATGGTCGGCTTGGGGAGCGAACGACGGACTTGAGCGCCACCTGCATGTAGTACTCCGCCGCCGACTCGCCGCCCACCCGCATCGCGTCGGGCTGCACGCCCCAACACTTGAATCCAAGAGACTCGTACAGCCTCCGGGCCGGATCGCACCGCGCACTGACGCTCAACTCGATCCGTTCGATACCAGGCCAGCCACGCGCCACTTCGAACGCCTCGAGCAGGACGCGTTTGCCAAGGCCGCGGCCACGATATGCGGGATCCGTCCACACGCTCACAATCGCTGCCGCGTGGGCCTGCTTGGGTCGGTTCGTTCGGAACAGCCTCGCCGTCGAGACGATGGCATCGGCGTCCACCGCAGCTACATATGCCCAATCGGCACTGGTCAGCAGATCGCGAGTGACTCGCCGTTCACGATCGAGATCGTCCGCCGGGCTTGACCCAAACGACCACGGCTCTTCGCGGAGCATGCGCTGTCGGACCTCGACGTACGCCTCGGCGTGCTCTGGCCCCAAACGGCGCACCTCGATGCCGTCGTCGCCAACCGCCATCAGAACTGCTTGAGGAACCGCAGATCGTTCTCGAACAGCATGCGGATGTCCGGGATGCCGTACTTACCCATGGCCAGCCGTTCGATGCCGAAGCCCCAGGCGAAGCCGCTCCAGCGTTCGGGGTCGATACCGCAGGCCTCGAGCACGTTGGGGTCGACCATGCCGCAGCCGCCCAGCTCGATCCAGTCGGGCTCGTCACCCGGGCGCAGCGCGATCATCATGTCGAATTCCGCGCTCGGCTCGGTAAAGGGGAAGAAGCTAGGCCGCAGGCGGATCTGTGCACCGCTGCCAAAGTACGCCTCGGCGAACTGCAGCAGCGTGGTCTTCAGGTCGACCATCGAGACGCCCTCGTCGATGTACAGGCCCTCGAGCTGGTGGAACATGAACGAGTGCGTCGCGTCGACGGTGTCGGGGCGGTACACGCGGCCCGGCGAGATCACCTTCAGCGGCGGGCCCCACCCTTCCTTGACCGCGCGCTCCATCGTGCGGATCTGCACGGTCGAGGTCTGACTCCGCAGCATGCGCGGCCGCTCGCTCTTGGCGGGGTCGTCGACGTAGAAGTTGTCGATCGGATCGCGGGCCGGGTGATCGGCAGGGATGTTGAGCTTCACGAAGTTGTGCTCGTCGTCCTCGAGCTCCGGGCCGTGCGCGACCGCAAAGCCCAGGCGTGCGCAGACCTCGACGAGTTCTTCACGCACCTGCATCAGGATGTGCCGCCGCCCGAGCGCACTGGCCGTGTGCAGCCCTGGCTCGGTCAGGTCGACGATCGCTCCACCACTCGCGCCACCACCTCCGGCGAGCGCACCGACCTTGGTCTCAAACGCCCCCTCAAGGGCCGTCTTCACCGCGTTCGCCTTCTGCCCCGCGGCCGGCTTACCTTCTTTGGGCACGTCCTTCATGCCGGCCATCGCGGCCTTGAGCCGGCCCTTGGACCCGAGGAACGCGACACGCCATGCCTCCAGCGCGTTCGCATCGCCGGCGGCATCGAGCTCGGCCAAGCCGTCGGCTTGGAGGGCGTCGAGGGTTGCAAGGAAGTGTGAGGCGGTGTCCGGGCCGTTCGTCATGGATCGAGGATAGGAGCTCCGTCCACCTCATGAGCGCAACCAAACCGGGGAGACGTCTGTGTGACTCACGGTCTGACTGATACTTCGCGGAGCTGACTCGGCTACGCCGCCTCGGCCATCGCCTGGCCGTTCCCGCCGACGCCGAAGCGCACAGAGAACAGGGCCGGGTCGCCTGTCTGCGTCGAGCGGCGGGCTTGGACGCGGTAGGTGGCCACGGCCGTCCCAGCGGGCACGGTGGCATCGGTAAAGCGGCGCTCGCCCGCGGTGAGCAGATACTCGAACTCCCCTTGAGGGTCGTCCTGTCGCGACACGTCGTAAGTCACGCCTGCAACGTTCCCCGGGTTGTCACACTTGAAGCTCAGCTCCACCGAACCGTCCTGGCGAAGCTCGATGCCGAAGTCGTACGGCGTGCCGGGGGCCGGGGTGGGCTCGGGTCGTGCGGGATCGGGCAACAACGCCGTCGAGAAGACCGATTCGTCGCCCGTCGCCTTGGCATATCCGCGGATCTGTTGAACCAGTCCGACGCCGATGGTGCGCATCGCGTCGGCCTTGTTGCGGTACGCCTGCGAGGCGGCGAGCTTGACGAACTTAGCCTGCTCGGCCGTCTGCCGAGCCGACGAAGCATCGGCGGCAGCTGTTGCCAGATCGTTGATGAGTTCGGGCGTGAGACCGATCGCCGAAGGATCGGCCTGCCACGCGGCTAGGCGATTGGTGAACCAGTCGATCGCCTCGCTGCGGCCGTCGGGTATGACGCTCATGATGCACCGCCTTCCCGGTCGGCCGAGTCCGTGCGCACGGTCACGGCCGTGCTGGGTGAGATGGGCGATGCCACGTCGATGGGGCGTGAGTTCATCGTGAACCTCGAAAGCCTGAGTCCGTCCGAAAACGCAGCCGACAATCGGCCATGTCCGCATTCCATGTCGTCTCGAAGCACCGCAACCTGCAGCGTTGCGATCGCGCCAACCGCCACAATCTGTGCTGGCGGTCCAAGAACATGAGCGTTGCGTCCCAGAATTGCATGGGTCTCGTCCCAGAACCGTGACGTGCGTCCCAGAACACTGGCCGATGGTCACGGCGGGCCGGCCGTTGGTGATCGCAGCCCAGCCAGATATGACGAAGGATCAGCCCAGCATCGCAACCAACTGATCGATCTTCGCGTCCGAGCGGGCGGCCATGATGTTCGGCCAAGCGCTCGAGCCGCTCAATCCACCACGCTCGTGATTCACTTGGCTCGTTGCACGCGAGTGTGAAGTTGGTGCGAAGTCTGCGGGACGGGTCGTAGTCAATACCCCTCGCACACATAAGAAATCACCGATGCCTGCGATAATCTTGAGACTCGAAGACGAGGATGAGGAGAGACCAATGCCCCAACTACATGCCACGCGCCGCATCAGGATCGCCACACTGGCAGTTCCGGTAATCCTGCCACCAGCCCTACTCGCCCAGGACTGTGATCCCGACGCGCTGTTCGGCGACGAGGTCCGATACGACGTTGGCACACTGCCACAGGACATCGCCGTCGGGGACCTCAATCGTGACGGCAACCCGGATCTGGTCGTCACGAACCGAGAGACCGACAATATCAGCGTGCTCCTTGGGCGCGGCGACGGCACATTCGAGCAGCAGCTTCGCTTCGATGCCGGTCGCGATCCACAGGGCGTCGCGCTGGGTGATCTCAACGGCGACGATGTGCTCGACATCGTCGCAACCAACGAAGAGGGTCGCGACGTCAGCGTGCTGCTCGGCAGGGGCGACGGCACGTTCGCGCGCCAGCAGCTCTTCAGCGTCGGCACAACGCCACAAGGCGTCGCGCTCGGCGACCTCAACGGTGACGGCGCGCTCGACGCGATCGTTGCCAACGAAGACGATAACGACGCCAGCATCCTGATCGGGAAGGGTGACGGCACGTTCGACACGCTGGCACGCGTCCGCGTGGGCCGCGTGCCCCAGGACGTCGCGCTGGCCGATCTGGATGGAGACGGCAACCTCGACGCGGTCGTGTCCAACGAGGAGAGCAACGACATCAGCCTGCTGCTCGGCCGCGGCGATGGCACGTTCCAGGATCAGGCAACGTTCGCCGCGGGCGATGAGCCCCAGGGCCTAGCGCTGGGTGATCTGAACCTCGATGGCGTGCTCGACATCGCCGTTGCGAACGATGACGGCGGGACGGCAAGTGTGCTTCTCGGCCGACGCGGCGGCTCGTTCCAACCCCGCCAGAGCTTTGCCGCCGGCACGGCGCCGATGGACATCGCCATCGCCGATCTGGATGGCGACGACATTCCAGATCTGGTCGTTGCCAACGGGCGTGGACTCGACGTCAGCGTGCTGATCGGTCGCGGCGACGGCAGGTTTGACGCGGAGCGGAGTTTCCTGGTTGGAGCGCGACCCGTGGGCGTGGTGGCCGCGGACCTGAATAGCGACGGCGCCATCGACGTCGCCGCCGCTGTCGAGGGCAGCCGCGAAGCGAGCGTGCTGCTCAACCAGTGCGTTGACTCGCCCTGCCCCGCCGACCTCGACGGGGATGGCTCGCTGACCATCTTCGACTTCCTGGCGTTCCAGAACCTGTTCGACGCACGCGATCCGATCGCCGACTTCGACGGCGACGGCGAGTTCACCATCTTCGACTTCCTCGCCTTCCAGAACGCGTTCGACGCGGGCTGCCCGTAGCGCGCGCTCACTGGCACATAAGTTTGCTCTTGCATGCGCGGGTGGTTTTTGGTAAGCTGTTGGCAATGGGAGGTCCCGATGCCAGCGCGCTTGATCACGTTCGCCGGTAGTGTTGTCTTCGCGAGCGCTTTCGTCCCAGCAACCGCTGTCGCCCAGGTCCGGCTCTCGCACAGCCTCGAGGATGTCGTCGTAGCCGGGGCCGGCGTGGCGTGCGCCGTTTCTCCCGATCCGATGACGACCGGCGACACCCGGTGGTCGAGGTCCTTCACGCTCACGGACTTTGGCGTCGAAACCGCCGTGGAGATCCGCGCCGTCGAGTTCGGGGTGGAATCTGTCGCGCTGGAGTCCTTGGACACGGTCGATGTCACCATCAACCTCTACCAAATCCCAGCTGGCAGCCCTCCCGTAACGGGTGCCGACCTTATCGGCTCGACGGTCTTGACCCTCATCGCGCCGGTCCTGCCGGTTCTTGAAGTCTTGTCCGTCGATGTAGATGCCACCGTCGAATCCGGCACCGCGTTGATGGTTGAGATCGCGGTCGAGGACCTCGCCGTCCTGGCCGGCGGGCTACTCGGCGATCGATTCTTCATCGGCGGAAACCCATTTGGCAGCACCGGCCCGAGCTACATCGCCTCGGACGCATGCGGCGTTCCAGAACCAATCGAGATCGACTGCGGCTTTGTCGGTGAGTGCAACTGGGTCATCGTGGCGGAGGGCCAGCGGATCGAGTCGTGCGCGGCCGATCTCGATGGTGACGGTGAACTCACACTGTTCGACTTCCTGGAGTTCCAGAACCTCTTCGCCACCGGCGACCCTATCGCCGACTTCGACGGTGACGGCAGCCTCACGCTCTTCGACTTCCTCGCCTTCCAGAACGCCTTCGACGCCGGCTGCCCGTAGCAGGCAGACCGCCCCTCTTCACACAAGACCGAGCGTCCCGCCCGATTTGCTCTTGCGTGTGCGGGCACAATCCGGTATGCTCTTGAGAGAAGGAGATCTCAAGAGATGCCCAACACCCGCCCCGTGCACCAACCCATCGTGGCCGCGCTGGCCTTCGCCCTCCCCGCCTTCACCCTGCCCACATTGGCACACGCCCAGGACTGCGACCCCACCGACATCTTCGCGCCGACGGTGACCTATGACGCGGGTAACGACCCCCGGAACATCGCCATCGGTGATCTGGACGGCGACGGTGTCAACGACGTGGTCGCGTCGAACCGGGCCAGCGACGACATCAGCGTGCTGCTCAACAACGGGGACGGCACCCTCGCGCCGGCAGTGTCCGTAGGCGAGGGCGGCGAGCCCATCGACGTAGCGATCGGCGACCTGGACGGCGACGGTGCCAACGACGTGGTCACCGCGAATCGGACCAGCGAGAACCTCAGCGTGCTGCTCAACAACGGCGACGGCACCTTCGCGCCCGATGTGCTCTACGCCATGCCCGGCTCGACCGAAGCCGTGGCGATCGGCGACCTCGATGGCGACGGCGACAACGACCTGGCCGCGTCGAATGTTGTGCTGCTGAACAACGGCGACGGAACCTTCGCGCCCCCGGTGGTGTTCGGTACCGGCTTCTTTGAGACGCGGATCGCGATCGGCGACCTCGACGGCGACGGCGACCTCGACCTGGCCGCGGTGAACAACGCAGTCACCGTCCTGCTCAACAACGGGGATGGCACCTTCGGACCCGATGTGAGCTACGCCACGGGCAGCAGTCCCGACTCCGTGGTCATCGGCGACCTGGACGCTGATGGCGACAACGACCTGGTCACGGGGAACCGGGCCAGTGGGGACGTCAGCGTGCTGCTGAACAACGGCGACGGCACCTTCGCGGCGCAAGTGCGATACGAAGTCGGCAGTGTCCCCCGGGACGTGGCGATCGGCGACCTGGATAGCGACGGCGATATCGACCTCGCCGCGGCGAACTTCTCGGGGCTGTCTATCCCCGAAGGCGACGGCATCAGCGTGCTGCTGAACAACGGCGATGGCACGTTTGGGAGCGAGGTGGTCTATCCCGCCGATCGCGACCCCGCGGCCGTGGTGATCGGCGATCTGGACAGCGACGGCGACAACGACTTGGTCGTGGGCAACAGCTTCAGCGATAACGTCAGCGTGCTGCTGGCCACGTGCTTCACGTCGCCCTCCTTCCCAACGCAGCCGACGCCAGTCGTGCTGCTTCCCGCCGGCGGGGGCGTGGCCGAGTTCAGCGTTGTCGCGGCCGGCACGCCGCCGCTCAGCTACCAATGGCGGCGCGACGGGGTCGACCTCGTCGACGGCGGCGGCGTCTCGGGCGCCACTACGCCCACGCTCACGATTGACGCCACCGTCGAGGACGTCGCGAACTACGACGTCGTCGTCACCAACCCCTTCCGTAGCGCCGCGAGCGAGGCGGCGGTGATCGCGGTGCGCGTGCCCTGCCAGGCCGACTTCGACGGCGACGGCCGGCTCTCGCTGTTCGACTTCCTGGCATTCAGCAACGCGTTCGACGCGGGGTGTCCATAGCCATCGCTCGCCGAATGGTGGGCCGGGGTCGGGCTACGCTGCAAGCCCGACACAGGAGGCCCCACCATGAACGTGCTGATCGTCCACGCCCACCACGAACCCAAGAGCTTCAACGGCGCCATGACGGCGCGGGCGACCAAAGAGCTCGAGGCCGCGGGTCACACCGTCGTCGTCAGCGACCTATACGCGATGGGGTTTAACCCGGTCAGCGATCGGCGCAACTTCACGACCGTGGCCAACGGTGACTATCTCAAGCAACAGCGGGAAGAGCAGCACGCGCACGACAACGGCGGCTTCGCGCCCGACATCTCGGCCGAGATGGACAAGCTCGACGCGTGCGACCTGCTGATCTTCCAGTACCCGCTCTGGTGGTTCGGCATGCCGGCGATCCTCAAGGGCTGGGTCGACCGCGTGCTCGCGATGGGCCGCATGTACGGCGGGGGCAAGTGGTTCGACAGCGGCGCACTCAGCGGCAAACGCGGCATGGTCGCGATGACCACCGGCGGGCCCGAGCCGATGTATGTCGCTCCCGAGGGCTACGAGGGGCTGAACCCGCCACTGAGCAGCATCATGGCGCCGGTCCACCACGGCGTCTTCTGGTTCACGGGCATGCGCGTGCTCGAGCCGTACATAGCCTGGGCCCCGGCGCACCTCGACGATGAGCAGCGGGCCGCCACGCTCGATGGCTACGCCGCCCATCTACACGAGCAACTCGAACGAGAGGGCGCGCCGCCGCCGGTTGCCGCCGAGTACCCGCCACCAATATTCGTGCGCAAGCAATGAAACCGCAGGACGGTACGAAGTCATGAATCGAGGCTAATGCAATCCTCGCTCTGTCGCGATCTGGTCGATCCGAGGATCGTCGGGCGCGATCGCTCGTATCGCGTTGAGCTCGAGGTGGCCGTGGGTGTACGTCTTGCGGGCGGCGGCCATGAGGTCTTCGAGTAGTGGCAGGCCCTCTGGCCCCAGTGCCGCAGCGCCTTGAATTGCGGCGACGCGATTGCCACGAGGCGGCCCGATCACCGCCTCGCGGATCGTCTCGATCGCGTCAGGAGTCACCGGCCGATAGTGGCCCAATGCCTGGACCGCATCGTTAATGGCGTCGTAGGTCGAAGCCGTGCGCGCGTCGGATAGCAGCCGAGCGAGGATCGCCGGATCTGTGAGCGGTGCCCTAGCCAAGGCGACAGCGAACGCTTGGTTTCGAAAGTACCGTTCCTTTCCGTGCCGATCCATACCCCGAGATAGCGCCCTGAAGACCGCGGCTTGCAGCCGGTCATCGAGCCCGACTGGCACGGGCACGAACGCCGCCTCGTCACCGTCGGCGTCCTTGACTCGGGCCGCAAGGGTCAAGGCCAGCGCGGTCGGTCGGTTCGCGAGCGCTCGGATTGCAGGCTCGATGCTCTGCGGCCGTCGCATCAACGCTTGGGCCAGAGCCCGGGCCATCGCTTGACCAACCTGGAAGTCATATAGGTTGGCCTCCAGCGTCGCTCGGTACCGTGGGTTGTTCAGCACGGCCCTGGAAGCCGCTCTCGGCGTCGGCTTGTCGAGAGGAATCCTGAAGATTGCCTCGAGCAGGGCATCGATCTCCTCACTGGATGGTAATGGGTGCTTGCGGATTGCCTCCGCCGCATTCTTCCGCAGCTCCCGCTCGGTGAGCAAGAGGGATGTGTTGGGATTCCTGGAACGACCTGCAGATCGCTGCCACTCCCGTCGCTGGCTGTCATCGACGATCGCGGGGATCACGAGTCCCGAGTAGCCGTCCATAGCGATCAGCACGTCGGGCGATGGGATGAAACTTAGAAGCTCACGCCAGGGGTGATCGGGGTTTTGGGCTACCGGCCGCAACAACTGGCCGATCCATTCGGCCGAGTTACCATGATGCATCCGCAGCGCCATGATGAATTTCTGAGCACCCTTCGGGGGCTGGTTTCGAGCAACTTCGGGCCGGAACGCGCTCTCGATCACCGCACGAAACCTTGGATCATCTGGAGCAAACCTCAACAGCGCTGCCCACTGATGCCCGTTTGCGTCGCTATCGGCCACGAGCAGCGCCTCCACAACCTCGGGCCCAGGCCGCCGAAGCCAGCCCAGCATCGCGGCGGCACTAGAAGCATCATCGCCCCCGCGGCGCAACTGCTCGATGAGTAGCGGAGCTAAACGCCGCGAGAGTTCGACCTGCCGGGAAAGGTCACTCTGTCGATCTGATCCGAACGGGCGCATAAGCCCATTGAACGCGTCATTGCGAGCACCACGGTCGGGTGACTCGATGAGGAGACGGAGAATCTCATCGCTGATCATGTCAGGATCGAGCAACGCCAGTGACCGCCCCACCGCCCTTGGCATCTGCTCAAGCTGCGCAACGACATACTCGTTGAACTCGGCCTGAGCCTCTGGGGCACGATCGATGGCAACCAACAAGCGCATCGCTGCCGTCCGTTCTTTCTCGCCTGCCGACGGGTCTTCCGCGATGCTCTTCAGCCGCCCCGCGGCATTCGGCGTCGCCCCACCGTTCTTTGCAAGAGCCTCCATGACCCAGATCGCGATGGGAGCATCTTGCGGGCTCAAGAGCGCTTCCAGGGCTCGCTGGTACTCTCTAAATCCACGCGGATCGACCTCGCGCTGCTCGGCGGTCCAGACCGGGAGCGCCCGCGCCGCGGCCCCTTGCGCTTGCAGATCGCCGCGACGGCACATCTCCACTACCCACATCGACGTCTGCGGCGCATCCAGGCTCCAACGGAACTGTCGTAGCACGAACGCTTGCCTTCTCGGATCCTTCGAGGAGATCATGTCAGCTACAAGATCCCGGAGGTCCATACCCGCCATGCTTGCGGCTGTCACCGCAATCCGACCGGCCGCTGAAGCGACCGTCGGATCAGCATCGACGAATGCCAGCACGCCCGGCTCGCCGTGGGGTGCGAGCGCCCACGCGATCATCTCGGGGTGTCTTTCCGTCCATTGAGGACCCCTGATCGAGGCGATCGCGAGCAGGGTGTCCACGCCGTCGTGGGACCGGCGTGCGAGCACACGCGCCACCATCGCCCGCACGTCGGATCGATCGGTCGTGCGCCACAGCCTAAGCAGCCCGATCTTGGGGTCTTCGTCTGACGCGATGAGCGCGTCGACGGCGGCCAGCTGCGTAGCACGATCCAAGGCGCTCAGGTCGGCGATGGGGTCGTCACCGGCAGCACTCGCGACGGATCCAGACACAATGATCGCGACGAGTACGAAGAGATGTGTAAATCGCAAGACCACCGGATCCTCCGACAATACCTACCAGCCCGAGGCAGGCTCATGGATGCATCCGATGATAGTGTGCGCCGAGACCGACGAAGCGGGGACTATGGGCAGCCGACGCCGAAGAGGTTCTGGAACTCCAGGAAATCGAACAGCGTCAGGTCGCCGCTGCCATCAAAGTCGGCTCTCAGGTCACCGCCGTCAAAGAGGTTCTGGAATTCCAAGAAGTCGAACAGCGTTGCTTCGCCATCGCTATCGAGATCGACGAGGCACACGGGTTCGCACCCGTTGAGCAAGACGCTGGCACGCCTGGTGTCCTCACTGAAGGCGAGGATGTCAGCGGTACCACTTGCGTCGAGGTCCCGCACCACGATCCCGCTGGGCGATCGGCCGACCTGGAAGCGCACCTCCTCTGTGAAAGCCAGCCCACCCTCGTTGAGGAGTACGCTCGCGTCGGAGTGGGTCTCGTTCGCAGTCACAACATCGAGGTCGCCGTCGCCGTCGACGTCTTCGAGTGCGAGGCCGATCGGCTGGTCGCCCACGGGTAGCGCCTCGACGTCGGTGAAGACGCCAGTCCCGTCGTTTGCATAGATCCGTACAACGCTCGAGCGTGAAGCCACCGCCAAGTCCAGATCACCATCGCGATCGAGGTCCCCGAGTGCTACGTCTTGGGGCGAGAGTCCCGCGGCATAGTTTGTCGCATCCGAAAGCGAGCCATCACCCGCATTCAGCAGGACGCTCACGTCGTCACTGTCCTCGTTGGCTGTCACGACGTCAGGATCGCCATCGCCATCCAGGTCTCCAACCGCCAAGGCGACGGGTTGCTCTCCAGCCGGAAAGAGCCTCGCCGAAGCCAGCGTTCCAGAACCGTCATTGAACAGGATGCGCGCATCATCCCCAACGCGGCTGACTGATACGAAGTCGGCATCGCCGTCGCCATCCATATCGACGAGGGCCACACCTCCGACAAGGGAGCCAGCATCGAACATCGTGGCCGGACCGAACGTGCCGTCGCCGTTGTTAAAGAGCGTTGCCCCACCACGACCGAACCTTGTGCCAATGGCGACGTCCGGATCACCATCACCGTCCAGATCACCGACGGCTACTTCGCTAGGCCCGCCGCTCACGGCATATCGCGCCGGGGCCCGGAACGTGCCATCGCCGATTCCAAAGGCGACCCGAGCGGCGTTCGCATCCTCATCAACGAACACGAGGTCGAGCAAGCCATCGCCATCGACATCCGCGAGCGTCGCGTCATCGGGAGCGCCACCGATCCCAAACTCGATTGGGACAACGAAGTCGCCGGCTCCGTCATTAAACAACAGGCTTACATCAGCGCTGAACTCGTTGCTCACCGCGGCGTCTAGACCACCATCGGCATCCAGATCAGCCAAGACGAGCCCCGAAGGCCGCGTGCCGGTGAGGACTATGCCGCCCTGCACGAACGCCCCCGAACCGTCGTTCGCAAAGATGATCGCTTCCGAGTTGAACCCGTCGACAGCGATAGCGTCTAGATCACCATCGGTGTCGAGGTCTCCGAGCGCCACATCGCGCAACACCGCATCGGCCGGGGGGATCGAAGTTGGCACGCCAAAGCTACCGAAGCCGTCATTCAAGAGCAAGCCCAGGCCCTGCCCGAAAGCTCTTGTGACCAAGAGATCCGCATCGCCGTCTCCGTCAACATCTCCGGGGTCCAACGCTCCCGGCCTCGTGCCGGCAGCAAACCTCGTTTCTGGACCGAATCCGCCCCCACCATCGCCCAGCAGCACACCGACCGTGTCGTCCTCGATGTTCGCAGTCACGATGTCGAGCACGCTGTCACCGTTGAGGTCCACGATCGCGACATCCTCGGGCCGCTCACCGACCTCGAACAACTCGGGATCGTCGAACTGGCCCGACCCGTCGTTGAGAAGCACTCCGACTCTTGAGGACATAAAGGTCTGCTCGGTGATCACGAGATCGAGGTCGCCGTCCTCATCGAGATCATCGATGGCGATCGCCGCGGCCCGCGGTGTGCCAGCCGTGAAGTCCATGCGCTCGAACGAGCCATCGCCGCGGTTGATCAGCAGGCCAACGTCGTCCACACCAACGGCAACGAGGGCGGCATCGAGATCACCATCACCGTCGATGTCTCCGAGCACGACCTGGCTCGGGCGTTGGAACGAAGGCGGATAGGCGGTGGTGTCGGATACGGGCTGCGCATCAGCGTCGCGCAGCAGCACGGTGTAGTCAGCAAAGTTCGCGACGAAGAGATCGACGGCTCCATTGCCGTCCAAGTCTCCAGCGGCTACGGCCGATGGAGCGAGACCGCTGAGCAGCCGTTGTGCCGAGTAGGCCGACCCAGGGCACGCCTGACCGACCGCAACCGAGGCCACCGTACCAACCGAAACAAGGCACACCCATACGCCGCTCATACTTCGCATCGTCGTCTCCAGTGATACCACTCAGGGCGCGGCGTCGATATTCGACGCACACGACGGATACCACTTCGAGTGTACACGATGCACGGTTTGCGATAATGCCAGTGCTCATGATTTGGAACATAATTTTACAAATAGGTTCCTTTGTACGGAAGGCATTCACCACACCAAACATCTCGCGCACAACAACGTGTTCCGCACTGGCGCAACAACAATCCTTCAAGCGCATCCGGCGTCGAACGCGTTCTGGAATGCGAGAAAGTCGAAGAGCGTCAGCGTCCCGTCGCCGTCGAAGTCGGCGATGGGGTCGCCGGCGTCGAAGAGGTTCTGGAACTCCAGAAAGTCGAAGAGCGTCAGGTCGCTATCTCCATCAAGGTCAGCCGCGCACACAGCGCCGCTGATGATGAGCGCCCTGTTGCCCGTGGCGGCGCCAACGAGGAAATCGATCAGGCCATCTCCGGTCACGTCTCCGATGCCGACGGCATCGAAGCCAAACTGCGATCCCGGCCGCGTGTACGTGATGAAGCGGATGACTTGGCCCGTGCGACCGGAGAACACCGTCGCCTGGTTGCCAAGATACGAGCCGCTGATGACGTCGTCGTGCCCGTCGCCGTCGACGTCCCCCGCGCCGCGACCGCAGCCCAGCCCGAAACCGACGCCGGGCGTCGTGGACGAGATGCTGTGCAGCACCGAGCCATCGGCGCCGCTGTAGACGTAGAAGTGCCCACCGATGCCGCCGCTGAAGTCGCCCACGTAGACGTCGGGCGTGCCGTCGGCGTTCGTGTCGCCCGCCGGGCCGGTGAAGAACGTACCAAACGAGGCCGCACGCTCGGTCGGCTCGAGCGGGCCGATGATGGGGTCGCCAGTTGCGCCCGAGAACACGTCGGCTCGGGAAGCACCGGTTGACCCTACGGCGAAGTCACGAACGCCATCGCCGTCAACGTCTTCGAGCCCGCCCAAGCCGGCGCCCATCTGTGCTCCGGGTTCGGCACCATCGATGGTGTGGATCACCGAGCCGTCGCTCCCGCTGAGGACGTACGAGCGTCCGTCGTTGGACGTCGGATCTCCCGGATCGGTCACATCGCTCTGCCCCGCACCGACGACCACCTCGCCGAAGCCGTCGCCGTCGACATCGCCGAGCCAGGAGACCGCCGAGCCGAAGCGTTCGATGCCACTGACGCTGTCGACACGTCGGATCAGCATGCCGCGCTCGGCCGCAGCCCCCGAGAAGATGTACACCGCCCCAGCGTTGCCGCCGCGCGCCGGCGCCCCCACGATCACGTCGTGCACGCCATCGCCGTTGACATCGCCCGCGTCCGCGCCCGACCACCCGAAGCTCTCGCCCGCGCCCTCGGGCCCAAGGTCCATGAGCACATCACCCGTCGCGCCGCTGTACACCACGACGCGGCCGCCACCGGGAGCCGAGGGCGCGGTCACGATGGCTTCCATCGCGCCGTCGCCGTCGATATCGGTCAGCTCCGAGACGGCCCAGCCGAACTGCCCGGCACCTGTGAACTCCTGGTGCACGATCACGCCGGGCTCGGCAAACTGGGCGAGGGCTGCGGGCGCTACCGCAACGAGGGCGACAATTGGAAGGCGATCGATCGTTGTCATGGCCGGTCTCCGTGGTGTGGTGTCTGATCCATTGTGCCACGGATGCAACCGCTGGTGGATTCGCGGGTATCGAACGAGCAGGGTTGTTGCACGCCCACCCGCACACGACAACGCGCCAGCAAGGGAACCGGAGGCCGACATGGAGTTCTCGGACACGCTCCAACACCGAGCACATGACCAGTCAACGGATTGGAACGCGCTGACCGTCCGCACGGATCGCTGGCAGCACGGCCGCTGGCGGCTGCCCATCGACGCGCCCGACTTTCGCGAGACCGGGCCGATGGCTTGGCCGACGATCGTCTTCCCGCGCGAGGCGGTGAGCATCACCCAGGCCGACCGGGAGCCGCTCGTCGCCGACGCGAACACGATCGTCGTCTATAACGCGCATACGGAGTACACGCGTGAGGCCATCTCGCCGCGAGGCGACCGGTGCGAGTGGTACTGCGTGCGCCCGGATGACGCGCTCGCGATCGCCCGCGACATGGGCATCGACAGCGACGACCCGGCATCGCTGTTCTCGTTCTCGCACACCGGGTGCGCGACACACCTGTATCGCGATCAGCGGCAGCTGGCCGACGCCCTCGCCGCGGCGATCGACGCCGGGCAAGACCTCGACCCTATGGAAATCGACGAGGCGATCCTCGGCGTGTTCCAGCGCGCGCTCGAGCCCGCTCAGACGGCAACCCAACGCCGCGCCGCCACCACGCGCGCACCGACACGCGAGACGCACCGCCGCCTGGCCGAGGACGCCCGCTACGTGCTCGCCGCGCGCTTCGCCGAACGACTCACGCTCGACGACCTGGCCGACGAGCTCGAGTGCTCGCCCTTCCACCTCGCGCGCGTGTTCCGCCACTGGACCGGGCGGACGGTGCACCGCTACCTCACGCAGCTGCGGCTCGCCGCCGCGATGGACCTCATGGAGGGCGGCATGCCGCTCGCCCAGGTCGCCCTGCGCACCGGCTTCTGCCGCCACAGCCACTTCACCAAGGCGTTCCACGATCACATGGGCGTGACGCCGAGCGCGTGGCGCAGGCGAGACGACCTCGGTGCTCGAAGGGGGTACGCTGGCGCATGAACATCCTTGTGTTGGGCGGGACACGTTTTAGCGGCAGGGCCTTCACCGAGCACGCGGTCCGCAACGGCCACGACGTCACGCTGCTCCACCGCTCGGCCGAGGATCCCGGCATCGCGGGCATCACCCGCCGCCTGGTGGGCAGCCGAGACCCGAACGAGGGCGACGGGCTCGCGCAGCTCGAATCCCTGATCGCCTCCGGCCAGACCTTCGACGCGGTGGTCGACATGTGCGGGTTCGTGCCGCGCGTCGTGCGCGCGAGCTGCGAGCTGCTGGCGCCCGTGGCCGGCCGCTACCTCTTCGTGTCCAGCGTGTCGGTGTACCGCATCACGGCCGATGGCGCTCCCGATGAGAATGCGCCGGTCATCGAGCTGGACGATCCCACGACCGAGGAGATCAACTCGGCCGAGGCCTACGGCGGCCTCAAGGCGCTGTGCGAGGACGAGGTACGCCGGGCGTTTGGCGACCAGCGTTCGTGCATCGTGCGTCCGGGGCTCATCGTGGGGCCCAACGATCCGACAGACCGATTCACGTGGTGGACGCGCGTGCTGCGCACCGAGTCGGCCGTGCCGGTCCCCGAGCCGGGGGGCGCGGCCACGTTCATCGATGCGAGGGACCTTGCCGCGTTCTACCTCCACTGCCTCGAGCACGATCACGCGGGCGTCTACAACGCCGCGGGCCCCTCGGAGCGCCTGACGCTGCCCGACTTCGCCCGGCAGGCCCACGCGGCGCTTCAGAGCGAAACCGAACTCGTCGCGGCGCCCGAGCCCTGGCTGCTCGAACAGGACGTCCAGCCCTGGCGCGACATCCCGGTGTGGCTCGCCGAAGACTCCCAGTCGCTCCACCGCGCCTCGAACGCCCGCGCGCTCGACCATGGGCTCCGGCTGCGCCCGCTCGCCGACACTGCGCGAGACACCGCGGCCTGGGACACGCAACGCCAGTCGCCCGAGCTCACCGCCGGGCTGGATCCGGCGCGGATCGCGTCGCTGGTGGCCATGCGAGACACCGCCCGCCAATGACCCACCGGTGTGTGGGCCCGCCCGAAGCCTCACCGCACGCGCACCCCGCACACCACCCAACTCTCGCGGCAAACCGGCACAAACTCGCGACCGCACGACCGGATAACGCCGCTGCAAAACGGTTCTGCAGTCCTGCGACATGGTCGTGCAGGCCTGCGACGCCGTCGCGCAGGCCTCCAATGCCGTGTCGCGGGCCCGCATTGCTGTGATGTGGGCCCGCGATGCCGTGTCGTGCATGCCCGCCATCGTCTTGCGGCCTTGCATCGAGGCGTTGTGGGCCCGCAAGGTCGCGGCGTGGGTCTTCGCGATCGCCTCGCAAGGAAGCCACACAGCGGCTCCGCGTTCGGTGTTCGCCCTTGACAGCCTCGCCGGTTTCTGGTAACTTATTCCCATCGGTGGGCCAGATCACGAGCAATGGAGGGGCGAGATGATGAAGCGAGGGAGTCTCCAAGTGTTGTTGCTGACCGCGGCCGCGGGCCTGCCGGTCCTCTGTGCGTCTCAGGCGTTCGCCCAGACCGACCCGCTCACCAGGCCGTTCCCCAAGGCCCTCGAACTGGACACGCTCGACGGCCAGATCGGGTTCCGCGTGGCGGGCGAGCGATCCGAGGACCGGCTGGGCCAGTCGGTGGCGTCGGTGGGCGACATCAACGGCGACGGCATCGGCGACCTGATCATCGGCGCGAGCCGGGCCGATGCCGGTGGCGTGACCCTGGCCGGCTCGGCCTACGTCATCTTCGGGCGGAGCGCGGCCGCCGGCGGCTTCCCCGCCGCCCCGTCGCTGGCCGATCTGGACGGGACCAACGGGTTCCGCATCGACGGCGTCACCGAGTTTGGCAACCTGGGAACCTCCGTCGCCGGCGCGGGCGATGTCAACGGCGACGGCATCGACGACGTGATCATCGGGACACCCAACGACCGTCCCGGTGGACGCATCTGGGCCGGATCGGCGTACGTGATCTACGGCCGAGATGCGGGCGCGGGCGAGCCATTCCCTGCCGCCATGACCCCGGCGGACCTCGATGGCGTCAGCGGCTTCCGGGTCGACGGCACCACCGACTTCGACTTCGCCGGTACGTCGGTGTCCGCCGCGGGAGATCTCAACGGCGACGGCATCGACGATGTCGTGATCTCGGCGTTCCGCGCCTCCCCGGGCGGGCGGTTCGAGGCCGGCTCGACCTACGTGCTCTTTGGTCGGCGGTCGTCGTCGGGCGCCGCGTTCCCTGCGGAGGTGCGGCTGTCGGACCTTGACGGCACGACCGGATTCCGCCTGGACGGCGAGCGCGAGACCGACCAGAGCGGCAGCTGGGTTGCCCCGGCGGGGGACCTCAACCACGACGGCCTGGACGACATCGCCATCGGCGCCTGGCGCGCCAGTCCGGGCGGTCGGCCCGAGGCGGGGTCGACCTACGTGATCCATGGTCGCGATTCGGGCGCGGGCGAAACGTTCGCGCCGGTCATCCAGCTCGCCGATCTCGACGGCATCGACGGCTTCCGCCTCGACGGCGCGGTCGCGTTCGATCTGAGCGGCCGCTCGGTCGACGGCGCGGGGGACCTCAACAACGACGGCATCGACGACCTGATCGTGGGCGCGCCCGTCGCCAGCCCCGATCGACGAACCGAGACCGGCTCGAGCTACGTGCTGTACGGCCAGGACGCTTCCGTCTCTGGGCCATTCCCCCCGGCCATCCGGCTGGACACCTTGGACGGCACGACGGGGTTCCGCATCGATGGCATCGACCCGGGGGACTTTGCGGGCTGGACCGTGGCGGGCGCGGGCGACGTGAACAGCGACGGCCTGGATGACGTGATCATCGGGGCCGTGACTGCCGATCCGGGGGGCGACGAGTGGGCGGGTGAGTCGTACGTGGTCTATGGCCGCGACGGCGCGTCGGGGGCGGGCTTCCCGGCGATCGTTCGCCTGAGCGATCTCGAACAATCCACCGGCTTCCAGCTTAACGGCACGGGCGAGTTCACCCAGAGCGCCGCCGCCTTGGCTTCGGCCGGCGACGTAAACGGCGACGGCAGGGACGACATGATCATCGCCGCGCCGCGAGCGGACGGCGGCGGGCTTGACGCCAGCGGCGAGTGCTCCATCGTGTACGGTCGCGACCCGGTCGCCTGTGCGCCGGATCTCAATGGCGACGGCAGCCTGGACGTCGCCGACTTCCTGGCCTTCCAGAACTTCTTCGACGCGCGGGACCCGGCCGCCGACTTCGACGGCGATGGCCGCTTCACGCTGTTCGACTTCCTGGGGTTCCAGAACGCCTTCGACGCCGGGTGCCCCTAAACCGCGTTCCGTAAGCCCAACGGGTATCCTCCCAATACGCCCCCGGACAGAGGCCCCAAGGAGGAACCCGCCATGCCCACCAGCCCCGACATCATCGACTATCGCATCATCGGCGACGACATGCAGGCCGTCATCGTCACACTCGACCCCAACGAGGCCATGGTCGCCGAGGCGGGGGCGATGATGTACCTGGAGCCCGACATCGAGATGGCCACGCAGCTGTCGATGAAGGAGGGCGGCGGGCTCCTGGGCAAGCTGTTCGAGGCCGGCAAGCGCGCCGTCACCGGCGAGAGCTTCTTTATCACGTACTTCCACAACCACGCCAGCGTCCGCCGCGACTGCGCGTTCGCCGCGCCGTACCCCGGCCACGTCGTGCCCATCGAGCTCGGCGACCACGGCGGCACGCTCATCTGCCAGAAGGACGCCTTCCTGTGCGCCGCCCGGGGCGTCACGGTCGACATCGCCTTCCAGAAGAAGCTGGGCGTCGGCTTCTTCGGCGGTGAGGGCTTCATCATGCAGAAGCTCAGCAGCGACACCGGCCAGGGCCAGGCCTTCCTGCACGCCGGCGGCACCACGCTGGTGAAAGAACTCGCGCCCGGCGAGAAGCTGCGCGTCGATACCGGCTGCCTCGTCGCGCTCGATAGCAGCGTCGACTACACCATCGAATTCGTCAAGGGCATCAAGAACAAGATCTTCGGCGGCGAGGGCCTCTTTTACGCGGCCCTCACCGGCCCGGGCACGGTGTGGCTCCAGACCCTGCCCTTCAGCCGCCTGGCCGACCGCGTGATCGCGGCTGCACCATCGCAAGGCGGCAAGCGCACCGGCGAGGGCAGCGTGCTGGGCGGGTTGGGTGACATGATCGGTGGGAACTAGGCCGTGGGCGACGCGCTCGTCTCGCGACCGCTCATTGGCACGACGGTCCGGCTCGACCCTTGCACAATCGACGACGCACCGGGGCTGATCGCCGCCGCCGGCACACCGGAGACGTTCCGCTGGTTCAGTAAGGCCCCCGACCCGTTCGATGCCATCGGCATGCGGAGCTATGTCCAGCGCTTGATCGACAAGCCCGACGTCGGGCCGCTCACGCTCCGACTGGTTGAGAGCGGCGGCAAGCCAGGACGAATCATCGGCATGACCAGCTACCTGGACATCCGCCTGGCGCACCGCGGCCTCGAGATCGGCTGGACGTTCATCTCGCCCAACCATCGTGGCACGAAAGCAAATCCCGAGATGAAAAGGCTGCTCCTGGCGCACGCGTTCGAGTCGCCGCTGTTCCCGCCCGCCGGGTTCCACCGCGGCGGCCCGGCGCTCCGGGTTGCGATCAAGACCCGCCTGAAGAACGCGACGTCACAGCGGGCGATCGAGCGTCTCGGTGCCACGCGTGAGGGCGTGGTGCGCAACCACATCATCATGCCCGACGGCGAATGCCTCGACACCGTGATGTACAGCATCACACCCGAACAGTGGCCGGCGGTCCGAAACTCGCTCGACGAACGCCTGAACTAAGGGCCTACTGGCTCCGCTCTCCAGTCCACACCGACAAGAAGCCACGCCCAGTCGCGTTGCTCGTGCCTTCGAGCCGGCCATCGCGCAGCACGCCGGCGTGCAGGTACGCACCGGAGCCATCCATCGAGATGAAGGAGAAGTGGACCGCGCCCCAGTCGGTGTTCAGCCGGGCCTCGGAAATCGGTGAGCCATAGAACGTGCCGGTAAAAGTGTTGCCCTCGACCGACTCGACGACGAACTCCTGGTACGACGGATCCGAATCAGGCGTAGGACGCAGGTCGACCTGCCAGCGCCCCACAAGAGACTCGGCAGGTGATTGCATCGAAGCGACATCCTCGCGCTCGGAGGCACGCTCCTTGGCCTCCCCGGCACCATTTGACATCGAGCAACCGGTGAGTGCTGCGAGCATCACCGCGAGCAACCCGCACGAACGGCATTTGTTGGGCGTCATCCTGGACTGTAGCGGCGTGCGGCCCGGCCGAGGCCACCGCCGTACACTGTGCAACGCCCAGGCCCGAATCGCGGTACTGCCTGGGAAGACCCGACCGAGCACCCGCTGGGAGTTGCCATGCCTCGCTTCGCTACCCGAACCCTTCTCGTGGCCGCCGGCGCTCTGGCAGCCCTCGCCCTCGCGGCGATGCCCGACATCGCCCTTGCCCAGGCCGGCCAATCGCTGCGCCCGCCCGCGCCGTCGCAGCCGGCCAACCCGCCGGTCATCGCCAACTTCCTGATCGCCGGCGTCGTGCTCATCAGCATGATCGCGGCCACGGTGATCCCCGCGAAGCGCGGCCACCAGGACTGACCACACCGCCCACCCCACCTGCGGCTCCCTCAAGAGACATGGAGCCCCGGAGGAACCCATGAACACCGATACCCCACGCCCACCGCGCGCGGCCAAACTGGCCGACCCGCGCGTGGCGCTCGTCGCTGCCAACGTGGCGCTGCTGCTCGTGCTCGGCGTCGTCACGCTCGCCCCCACCGCCGACGCCCAGCAGTCGCAGCGGCCACGCGGCGAGTACATCGTGCTCGGCGGGCAGATGACCGGAGCACCCACGAGCGCGGTACACGTCATCGACACCTCCAACCAAGAGATGGTCACGCTGCGCTGGGATCAGGCCAACAAGGCGTTCCAGGGCATCGGCTACAGCAACCTGCGGCTAGACGCCCAAACCGGGCGGGGAGGTGGGCGATGAACCAGAGTTCCCAGATCGAACCGAGCCGTCGCGGCACGATCCCGCTCATCGCCAGCGTCCTCGTAATCGCCGCGCTGATCCTCTTCCAGGCCGGACGAACCGGCGACAGCTCGCCCGTTGCACCGAGCGCCGCACTCGCCGAGATGGCGGCGGTTTCCGGCGGGTACGCCGCGATGACCACGCAGGGCCAGAGCTCGAGCGAAGAGCTGCTGTACGTCCTCGACCAGCGTGCCGAACGGCTGATGGTCTACCGCGTCGAGAACCAGCGCGACATCGTGCTCCAGCGCAGCGAGGATCTGGCGCGGGTGTTCTCCCAGGCCCGTGCGGCCGCGGGCGGCGGCGGAAGGTAGTCCGTATCGCTCCGTAGCGGCCTCCGGCCGCACACTCGCTTCATCGAAGACGGAGCTCGCTCAACGCCCATGCCGATCGTCCCGCTGCCACAATTTGAGGCCGACCTCGCCGAGTACACCGAGGAACAGGACCGCCTCGCTCGCGAGCGGCTGACGCCGCCCAAGACGGTCGTGTGCCGCTTCGGCTCGATGAAGCTCATCGGCGAATTCCGGTATCGCCTCGACGAGACTCCCGGCTGCGGCAGCAAGCTCATCGTCCACACGTTCCGCGGCATCGAGATGGGCGAGATGCTCACCAGCACCTGCCCCAACAGCGGCTGCGGCAAGAGCATTTCACGCAAGGAGATGCTCGAGTACATCGACGCCAGCGGCGGACGCGACTTCCCGTTCTACGACAAGGGCCGGGTGCTGCGCGTCGCCACGCACGAGGACCTCGACGCGCACGCCGAGTGCGAGCAATCGGCCCACGGCCTCAAGCTCCGGGCCCGCGAGGTCGCCGAGGAACTCGGCCTGAACATCCGCGTCGTGCAAGCCGAGCGCATCCTGGGCGGTGAGACGCTCTCGTACTACTACCTGGCCGAGCAGCAGGACGCCGTGCTCCCCGGCCAGCCGAAGCAAGAGCAGAAGCGTGGCCCGGATCCGCGCCTCCAAGCGGGCAAACTCCGCGACGCGATGCAACGCGAAGCGGACTCATCGGGACCGGGTGGCACACGCGTCGAGGTCCGCCCGGTTGGTGCCCGCGACGAGGCGAGGCTCACCGCCGACTACGAGCGCTGCGGCCAGCACTGCTGCTGCAAGAACTTCCTGAAGGTCTTGAAGCCCGTGCCCATGCGCGCTGCCAAGCAGCAGAAGGCAACCCTGGACCCGCTGAAGATCTCCGGCCGCTGCGGCCGCCTCATGTGCTGCCTGCGCTACGAGGACGAGAGCTATCGCGAACTCGCGGCGCGATTGCCCAAGCGCAAGACCACCGTCGGCACGCCCGAGGGCATCGGACTCGTGCTCGAGACCCAGATCCTCACCCAGCTCGTGCTCGTCAAGCTCGACTTCGACGGCCGCGAGGTCGCCGTCCCGGTCGAGGAACTCATCGATCCGAGCGACGCCCCCGCCCCCGGCGCGATCGCGGCCGAGCAGAGAAGGGAAGCCCGAGCCCGCGCACGCACCGCCGATGGCGAGGCAACGACCACGCGCAAGAAGCGCCGGCGAAAGAAGAAGCCCGCAAGCACGGAGGCAGCCGCGCCCGAGCCCCAAGCCGGCGAGGCCGCGCCGGCCAAAAAGAAGAAGCGTCGCCGCAAGAAGAAGCCATCGAGCGACGCGCCACCAACGACCGATGGGCAGCCCACATCGGGACCATCGAGCGATCGGCCCGCCGACGACGCGTCTGCGGCACCGAAGAAGAAGAAACGCCGACGCCGACGCAAGCCGCGCGGCGAGGGCGGCACGCCCCCGTCCGCGCCCAACGCTTAGCTCACTCCGTTGGCAGCGTGCGCATGAGGCGCCAATGCCAGCACACCCGCGCGGCGAGCACCAGGACGCCAAACACGAGCGCGTTGCCCAGCAGCCCTGGCCACATCGGAAAGTACGGCACGCTGAGCGCGCGACCGTAGAGGTTCCCAGCCCACAGCCCGCGCGACTGGGCCGCGTGGTCCGGGCCCATCAGCTGGTCCGTCTGGCCGTACGCCGCACGCCACGGCCAGCCCACGCGCCACTCGGATCGGCTGCGATGCCGACCATCGAGCGCCGTGCGGACACGCATCGGGCGCAAATCCTCCTCCGCGTGCCGCGCATCCTCCAACCACGCCAGCCGCAGCGTCGTCGCGCTCTGCCCCAGCGGCTCGCTGACCGTGAACCACAGGGTCGACACCACCGCCTCGGTCCGCTGCGTGAGCACGATGTGATCCTGGTTGTGCAAAGCATCGTTGACCGTCGTGCGCTGCCACGACTCGGGCACGAAACCGGCGGCCCACGCGAGCACCGGCACGCTGGCGACCGCGAGCGCGAGCCCGAGCGCGAGGCTGGTCAGGACCATGCGTGCCGCGATCAGTTGGGGCTTGGCCGCCGGGGGATGGGTTTGAGGATCGCGGGCCATCGGGCGAACGCTAGCGTGGCCCGGGCCGGGGCCGCCGCCGAGCCCAGTGCAGGCTCAGAGCGGCCCCAGATGGCATGAGTCAAGGCCGCCTTGACTCCCATGGCCGGTCTAAGGTAGCCTTGACCCATGCCAGAGGCACCATCACCTACCGAGACCGGCTGCCAGCCGAAGCCCCAGCGCGAGCCGCTGCCGCACCTCCAGTTCCTGATCATCGCGATCATGGGACCCAAGAAGATGTCCGGCCGCGACATCCGCGAGGCCATGAAGGTCCGGGGCGCCCACAAGACCAAGGCCGCGGCCTACCAGCTGTTCGCCCGCATGGTCGACGCCGGCCTGCTCGAGGGCGACTGGGAGGAGTGGCTCGAGGACGGCGAGACGTACCGGCGGAAGGTGTTCAAGGTGACCGGCGAGGGGCACCTGGCGTCCGAGCGCACGCGGGACTTCTTTGAGCGGCCGTTAGTGGCGATGCCGGGGGTAGCGACATGCTGAGAATTATGTGGTACAGCATGCGCGTAACGCTGGTCCGTCCTGACGGGTCCTCTATGGAGCGAAGCTATCGGGGTCTTGACCGTCCATCACGGATCAAACGACGCATGGATCGATTCAGCAGTCAAGGTCTTCTTGTCTCTAGTGTCGAGTGCAGGGCGCACACCGTAAACCGCAGGCTTATGTTATCAGCTGGCAGGAACGCAGTTCGATTTCTTGCGTCCTCCGATCACAACAAGATTGAACGGGGAGCGCGTCTTGCCGCGTTTCTCGTTCCGAAGTCGATTCGGAAGAGGTGCTTTGAACCGACCCTTGAAGAGTTGCGTGAAGACCGGATTGCTTATTACAGGCGATACCGTTCCCAAGGCGCCCGCGCATTTCTCAATACATGCTTCATTCTCAAGATCATCCTCCTCTACCTCGACTGCCTCCGCGTCTGGTTCCTCGACAGGCTCGTCTGGCTCATCCCCCCCACCATCCGGGCCATCTGGCGGCAGCCCTGACCGCCGGTCGCGCGTCCGCGATCGCAACGTGCGGCTTGCCAACCCGATCTTCCGGGGCTGCAATCGAAATCTGCTGGCCAGTAATCACAAAACGCGGGCCCGCAATCCGAGAATACAGCCCGGCAATTGCCACCCGCGGGCCGGCAATCCCCGTCCGCAGGCCGGCAATCGCAAACTCCCGAGGGGGAGCCCGCGTCCGCCCGGCGCTCGCTCGCGGTTTTCGGTCGTGTTGGTGCGGTTGTCGGACGCGCGCGGGCTGTTCCCGGACGCGCGGTGCACATCGGGGCGGGTTTTGCGGATTGCAACGGTGAAGCCGTCTGGCGCGGTCGCCGACGCTCGGGTAAATGCGGGCACGGCGCCCGCACGAAACCCAGCGGCGCACGCCGCGCACCGGAACGGAGTCGCGCATGTCGATCCCCAAGAGCCCCATCGTCGCCCCCATCGAGTACCTCGAAGAACGCCTGCCCCTGTGGGCGGCCGATCCCGCGGCCGTGGGGTTATCGGTTGAGCAGGTCAACGCGGCGACCGTTCTTACGCAGGCCGCCCGCGATTCGTACGCGAGCCAGCAGGCGGCCGCGCTGGCCGCCGAGAACGCCCTGTCCACGCGCGACCAGGCCATCGGCGACATGCGCGCGTTCGCGTCTGGGCTCATCGCGACCATCTGGGCCTACGCCCGCGCCGAGAGCGACCCTGGCGTGTACGCCGCCGCCGGCCTGGAGCCGCCCGCCCAGCCGACGCCCAGCCCCGACCCCGTCGCGCCAACGAATGTCACCATTGGCCTGCGCCCGCAGGGGTTGGTCGAGCTGCGCTGGGAGGGCTCGCTCGCACTGGGCACGTACTACGAGGTCCAGCGATCGCTCGACAGCCAGCAGACGTGGACCGCCGTCGACACCGTGACCACGCGCGAACTGCTCGACGGCGGCGTGCCCGCGGGCACGGCCCAGGCCGGCTACCGCATCCGCGCCAAGCGCCCGGCGTCGGGCGTGGGCAAGGCCGGCACCGACACGCGCGTGAGCCCGTGGACGGCGACTGTTGTCATCAGCCTGGGCGTGCCCAGTAACGAAGTCCAGAGCGGGCAGACCGGTGGGCAGATGGAGGCGGCCTGAGCCTGCATGAATTCGTGATGCGGTGCGCGAAAGGAGTTCGCGTTGCGCGTCCAGAGATGAAGGGTGTTTGACGCACGGGCGGAGTCGAAGACGACTGCGCCCGTGCTCGCCTAACGGGGTTGCTTTATGGCGCTCGCTCCGCTCGCTTGCGGGCTTCGCCCGGGCCGCAGAAGCGGCCTCGCCTCCGCATGCGCCCGGCGCTGCGGACAGCTTGGGCGGATGCTGCAGCGCAGCGCAACGGCGCGGGGACATCCGCCCAAGCCCGTTCGCGGGCGCCGCGGCGCATGTCCCCGCGAGGCGTCCCCGACGCCCGGCCGCCAGGCCGCAAGCGAGCACCGCGAGCGCCATAAAACAACCCCATTGGTCGAGCCACGGCGCGGCGGTCCGCCGCCGCGCCGTGGCGTCGGTCAGCGGCCCGCGACCAAAGCACCAGCCCGGGACCACCCCACGCGTCCCAACCGCCCCCCTACCCTCCGCCCATGGCCGAAACCCCCGCGAAGAAGGCTCCCCCCAAAGACGCGCACAAGTTCTCGATCCGCGAGACCTTTTCCAGCGTCATCATCGCCTTCGCGATGGCGTTCATCTTCCGGGCCTTCATCATCGAGGCCTTCGTCATCCCCACCGGCTCGATGGCCCCCACGCTCCTCGGCCAGCACATGGAGTTCGTCGGCGAGCAGACCGGCCACCGCTGGCAGGTCGGCCCGTGGGGCGACCCCAGCAGCGGCAGCCCCGCAGCATCACGCGTCACCATCACCGACCCCATGACCACCAGCGCCCCGGCCGCGTTGCTCGAGCTGGGTGCCACCGAATCGAGGCTGCCGGCCGACCGCATCAACGCCCAGATCGATCGGCTGCGCGCCGGCGACCGCATCCTGGTGCTCAAGTACCTGCCGATCCTGTTCGAGCCCGAGCGGTTCGATGTCGTGGTCTTCAAGAACCCGACCGATCCGACGCAGAACTACATCAAGCGCCTGACCGGGCTGCCCGGCGAGCAACTCGCCATCGTCGATGGCGACATTTTCACGCGGCCGACCAGCTCGCGCCCAAGCGGCGCCGATCTCGACGGCCGAGGCGGCACGTGGGCCATGGACGGCTGGACCATTGCGCGCAAGCCCGAAGAGGCCCAGCGCGCCGTGTGGATGCCAATCCACGAGACCACACGCGCGCCGCTCGATCCGGTGCGCAACGGCTTCGTTTGGTACAGGCCGCCGTGGCGCGCGGTGGGCATCGACGGCGGTTCGCTTTCGAGCTGGCAGGGCCTGGACGGCCGCACGCCCGAGCACACCGGCCCCGGCGCGACGCGCCTGTCGTGGGACGGTGAGGCATGGCCCATCGTCGACCACTATCCCTACAACGAACGCTACCGCAGCAGCGGCCAGCGGCTCGACCCGCTCATGCCGCCGACCTTCGGCGTCGGTGACATCCGCGTGCGCACTGGCGTCGAGCCCGTCGCCCAGGATCTCGCGCGTTTCGCGATGCACGTGAACACGCGTGGCCACGAGTTCCGCGCGGTGATCGAGAACGGCTCCGCGCGCATCCAGATGCGCCCGCTCGATGGGTTGGACTCCGACGCATGGACCACCATGGACGAGGCCAACATCGGCGCGCTGCCGGCCGGCCAAGTCACCGAGGTTGAGTTCTGGCACGCCGACCAGGCGCTGTGGCTTTACGTCGGCGGATCGCGCGTGGCCTACGCCGAGTACGACTGGGGGCCCATCGAGCGGTACGAACTCGCCACCGGCCTGCCGCTCGACGCCCAAGCGCCGGTCATCGCCCCCGCGACCGCGTACTCGCCAGCCAGCCCCGCGATCGAACTGACCGGGCCCGCTCGATTGCACCGCCTCGGCCTCGACCGCGACCTGTACTACCAGACGACTCGCGGCGGCCGGGACAGCCAGCTGCCCGTCCGCGGCAGCCACCCGGCGCTGGAACTCGCGGTGCTCAACGAGGGCCACTTCTTCGTCTGCGGCGACAACTCGGCCAGCAGCCAGGACAGCCGCCTGCTCAACGATCCCAGTCCATGGGTCGCCGAGCTCGACGCCCCGGCCGGCATCGTGCCCGGCGAGCTCATGATCGGGCGGGCCTTCTTTGTCTACTTCCCAGCCGTCGAACGGCGTGGGCCGGTGCCAATCCCCGGATTCGGCCGCCTGCGGTTCATCTGGTAGTGATCCGATAGGGTCCGTCCGAATTCCTCAAGAATTCGCAAAACCCGCCACTTCTGGGCATTCTCCGGCGGCAGACCGGCTAGAGTCGGCCGAGAGAGCTGCGCGACCACGCTCGGCTACCGGGAAACCCGGTTGCTCAGCGATCGCGGAGCGGTCCCCCGACTGGCGGAGGAGCTGGCCGGGGGCTTTTCTTTGGGATCGCCGCTCCGCCACGATCCACGACCCGGCAGCGGCAGACCCACCTGTCGATTCGTGTCGCTCGATGTCGACCGCCGTCGGCTTGCGTCGCTTGAGCCAAATTGCGCTCAGAATCCGCACTCGGCACCAGGTTGGCTTGAGTCACCCCCCGGCTCGTTCCGATAGGCTTCGTGTGAGCATTATCGCACGACAGCCCAACGACACGCGCCTGGGCCCAACCCCGCGGAGGGGGCCGAGCATGCCCTCACTCAAGCCGGATAGCGGCACACCAGCCGACGACCTCACCCGCGAGAAGTCGTCCCTGCGCGCGCAGATGCGTCAGGCCATGGAATCGCTCACCGAGGAAGAGTCGCAGCGCAAGGCCGAAGCACTCGCCGAACGCGTCCTGGCCTGGGCACCGATGGCCAGCGCCCGCCGCGTCATGGTGTACCTCTCCATGGTCGGCGAAGCGGGCACGGGCGCGCTCATCGAGCGTCTCCTGGAAGCAGACATCTCGGTGGTCGGTCCACGGGTGGACTGGGACGCTCGGCCCATCAGCCCAGCCGAGATTGGCGACGTGATGACCGATGTGGTCGAAGGCAGGCTGGGTGTGCCCGAGCCCGCCCCGCACGCGCCGGGAGTGGCCATCGAGACCGTGGACGTCGTGCTCGTGCCGGCGTTAGCCTTCGATCTGCGCGGGTTCCGGCTCGGCCGCGGCGCGGGCTTCTACGACCGATTCCTTGCCGACACCCGCCGTCGTGGGTTGTCGCTTGGCTACGGGTTCGAGGCCCAGGTCGCCCCGCGTGTGCCCACCGAGCCTCATGACGCACGACTGGACGCGCTGGCCACCGAGCGCCGGCTCCTGGAGTTCAACGGGCCGCGCATCGCCGCGGTGCTCGAGGCCGAAAGCCGGTCCTAAGACGGCTACGCTGATCGGTCGCGAAAAGGATTTCGTTGCGGGTGCCACAAGGCACGCCGCCAGACGCACGGAGGACGCATGTCGCTGCCATCACAAGGAGGGATCGGGTTCGGTGGTGCCACTCGTGGGCGTCGGCGCCGGGGTGGACGCGGCGGTCCTCGCAAGCTCCTGATCCCGGTTGTCGTCGTCGCGCTCGTCGGGGGTGTCGTCTGGCTCGTCATGCGCGAACCCGATTCGGCCACCGCGGACAACGACGCCACGGCGATCCCCACGCGCTTGGCCCAAGAGGGAACCTCTCGGCAACAGCCGCTCGTTCCACCACAACGCCGGGCCGAACGCTCCGCGAGCCCGATCGAGCAGAGGCAAGATACCGCGTCGCGCACGACGACCCAACCGGTAGTCCAGGATCCGCCGCCGCAGAGCCGGACCGTCTCCGCACCGGTCGAGACGATCGAGCCAGCGCGAGAGCAGCCTGCGATTCTCGCGACCCCCGCGCCCATCGAGCGAACCCTGGTCGCCCCCGCCGCTCCGAGCGCCGGTGTCGCCACGCTCATCGCCAGCGCCGAGGCCGCCATCAAGGAGAACAAGCCCGTCGTCGCTCGAGAGTACTACAACCGCGCGCTCCTGAGCGAACTCGCGACCGAGAGCGACCGCGTGCAGATCCGCGAGCAGATGGCCGCGCTGAACGAGGACCTCATCTTCTCGCCGCGCGTCTATCCCAACGATCCCTTCACCACGTCCTACACGGTCGAGAGCGGCGACTCGCTCTCCCGCATCGCCCAGAACGAGGGTGTCGCCACCGAGTGGCTGCTCATCCAGCGCGTCAATCGCCTGGCCAAGCCCAGCAGCATCTTCGCCGGCCAGTCACTCAAGCTCGTTCGTGGCCCGTTCCATGCCGTCGTGAGCAAGTCGGAATTCCGGATGGACGTCTACATCGGACCACAGGAAGACATCGACCAATGGGTCTATGTCCGCTCGTTCGACGTCGGGCTCGGTGAGTTCGACGGCACGCCGCTCGGCGTCTTCACCGTCCGCCGCCACAGCAAGCTCATCAACCCGTTCTGGCGCAACCCGCGCACGGGCGAGGAATTCGAGGCCGACAACCCGGACAACCCCATTGGCGAGCATTGGATCGGCCTCCGAGGCCTGGGCGAAGCTGCGGCCTTCAGCGGCTACGGCATCCACGGCACAGTCGAGCCCGACAGCATCGGCCAGGAGATGTCCATGGGCTGCGTCCGCATGCTGCCTGACGACGTCGCACTCGTGTACGAGCTGCTCAGCGAGCAGATCAGCGAGGTCCACATCATCGAGTGAACGACACCGCGGAATGCCGGTTTCCAGGGGCCCGATTTGGGCCCCTTTTTCGTGCCATCACGAAGCCCGAAACCTCTCCATTTTTGGGGCGTCGGGGCGTCTTGAGTCCTAGAATTGGGGTCTCAAAATCTGGGGTGTCGCTGGCCTTGTTCGGCGACCCCAATCCTGGCGAAGACACCTGCCGAGGACACATGGCCGAACACGACGCGACGACCCCCAACGGCAACCCGGATCGCAAGCAGCCGGGCGACTACGGAGCCGAGCAGATCAGCGTGCTCGAGGGCCTGGAAGCCGTGCGCAAGCGGCCGGGCATGTACATCGGTGGCACCGGCGTGGGTGCCCTGCACCACCTCGTCTATGAGGTCGTCGACAACTCGATCGACGAGGCCATGGCCGGCCACGCCAGCATCGTACAAGTGACCATCCAGGCCGACGGCTCGATCCGTGTCGTCGACGACGGCCGCGGCATCCCCGTCGACCCCGTCAAGAACGACGACCCCACGCTCAACGGCAAGAGCGCGGTCGAAGTCGTCATGACCAAGCTCCACGCCGGCGGCAAGTTCGGCCAGGAAGGCAGCGCGTACAAGGTCTCCGGCGGTCTGCACGGCGTGGGCGTCAGCTGCGTGAACGCGCTCTCGAGCCTGCTCGAGGTCGAGGTGTACCGCGACGGCAAGGTCCACAGCATGACCTTCTCGCGCGGCAACGTGGCCGAGCCGCTGCACGTCGTCGGCGACGTCCCCGAGAGCAGCACGCGCACCACGGGCACGAGCGTCACGTTCATGCCCGACGACGAGGTGTTCCCGGTCACCGAGTTCAGCTACGACACGCTGGCCAACCGCCTGCGCGAGCTCTCCTTCCTCAACCCCGGCGTGGTCATCCGCCTACGAGACGAGCGCGTCGACTCGGACGGCAAGCCGCGTGACGAGACGTTCAAGGCCGAGGATGGTCTCCTCGCGTACGTCAAGCACCTCATGAGCGGCAAGACCGCCGTGTGCGTGCCCGTCCACGTCCTCAAGGAAGACGAGGAACGCTCGCTCGTGTGCGAGGTAGCGCTGCAGTACCACGACGGATACAACGAGACGCTGCTGACCTTCGCCAACAACATCAACAACGTCGACGGCGGCACGCACGGCCAGGGCTTCAAGGTCGCCCTGACCCGCACGCTGAACAACTACGCCCGCAAGGCCGGCATAATCCGCGAGAAGGACCCCACGCCCAGCGGCGACGACCTCCGCGAGGGTCTGATCTCGATCATCTCCGTGAAGCTGCCCGACCCGGCCTTCAACAACCAGCCCAAGGAAAAGCTGCTCAACCCCGAGATCGAGCCCTTCGTTGCCCAGGCCGTCAGCGAGGCCCTTGGTACTTGGCTTGAGGAGCACCCCACAGAGGCCAAGCGAGTCTGCATGAAGGGCATCCTCGCCGCGCAAGCCCGCGAGGCTGCGCGCAAGGCTCGCGAGCTCACCCGCCGCAAGAGCGCGCTCGACTCGGGCTCAATGCCCCACAAGCTCAGCGACTGCAAGACCAAGGACGTCGAGCGGAGCGAGCTGTACCTGGTCGAGGGCGATTCGGCCGGCGGCAGCGCCAAGCAGTGCCGCGACGTCGAGACCCAAGCGGTTTTGCCGCTGAAGGGCAAGATCCTCAACGTCGAGAAGGCGCGCATCGACAAGGTGCTCGGGTTCGAGGAGATCCGCACGATGGTCGCCGCGCTCAAGTGCGGCATCGGTCCGGACTTCGACCACAGCAAGCTGCGCTACGGTAAGGTCGTCATCATGACCGACGCCGATGTTGACGGAAGCCACATCCGCACGCTGCTGCTCACGTTCTTCTTCCGCCAGATGCCCGAGCTGATCCGGCGCGGTCGCATCTTCGTGGCCCAACCACCGCTGTACCAGGTGTCCCGCGGCAAGAACCACCGCTACGTGATCAACGACCGCGAGCTGAGCGCCATGCTTACCGGCGAGGCCATCCAGAACGCGACGCTTCTCGTCCGCAAGCCCTTCGACGAGGCCGACCTCCCCCCCACCGGTGAGGCGCCCATCGAGCGTCGCATCGAGGGCGAAGATGTCACCAAGGCTGTCAAGCAGCTTGAGCGACTCGCCGAGCTGAGCATCGTGGCCGAACGCCGCGGCGTGAAGTTCATCGATCTCATCGCTTCCCGTCACCAAGCACCTGCGGGGTCATCGGGCCTGCCAACCCATCGCGTCGCCTGGCGCGGCGGCTCGGCATGGGCCTGGAGCGAGGAAGACGCGCTCGGCGTTGTCGCCCAGCGGCAGCTGCGCCTCGAAGAGACCGACGAACCGGAGACCGACGAACAAGAGGAGCCGTCGAGCGCTCCGCAGAGCGACTCCTCATCAAACGGCGCTGCCCCTCCCGCCGATCGACCCGTCGCGACCATCCGCGAGTTGCACGAGAACCGAGAGCTCGACGCCATCTTCACGCAGCTCGGTGAGCTCGGGCTGGACATCGCCGACTGGGACCTGCGCCAGGAAGAGGCCGTGACTGGCGAGAAGCTCCCTGCGCGATTCGCCTGGGAGGTGCGTGCGCCCGGAAAGGCCGACGATGACGGCGACACCGGTAGCAGCACCGGAAAGACGCGCACGGCCGAGGCGGCCAACCTCGCCTCCATCGTGCCGGCATTGCACGATATCGGACGCAAGGGCATCGAGGTCAAGCGGTTCAAGGGCCTTGGCGAGATGGACGCCGAACAGCTCTGGGAGACCACCATGGACCCCAGCATCCGCACCCTCATGCGGGTGACCATGGAGCAGGCCGCCAAGGCCGAGACGCTGTTCACCACACTCATGGGCGAGCAGGTCGAGCCACGGCGGAAATTCATCGAAGAGCACGCCCTCGAGGCCAAGAACCTGGACATCTGACCCCCTGTTTCGGGGATCGACTCGCTGGCACCGAGACTATTGACACTCGGGAGCCGGGTTCGACGCAAGATGCTCGCTCCTCGGGCCGATATTCGGCAAGGCCGAGGGGACGAGCGATGCCGAGCGTTGGGTCCGGTATGGACAACAAAGACAACACACTCCATCTCTCCGCCGATCGGCTCAGCGTCCTCATGGACGAGCTCGACCAGATGAGCCAGGGCAGCACGGCCCGGCGCAGCCACGCCCGGCTCGAGTATCGCCGGCACGCCGTTGATGTCGAGGTCTACCAGCCGAGCGGCGGCAGCGTCGGCTTCTGCGTCGCGTGCCGCAACATCTCGCGCGGCGGGATGAGCGTGCTACACAGCTCCTACATGCACGTGGGCACCAAGTGCCGCGTCAAGCTGCGGCACAAGGACCGGGGCGATCAGTGGCTGGTCGCAAGCGTCGTCCAGTGTCGCCACGTTTCAGGCCGCGTGCATGACGTGGGTATGCGATTCACGAAAGAGATCGACGTTAACGACTACGTGCGGCTCGATCCACTGAGCGAGTCGTTCTCTCTGGAACACGTGGATCCAGGAGAACTGAGCGGCCGCATCCTCCTCGTCACTGGCAGCGAGATCGAGAAGAAGCTCATCGAGGTCTACCTCGCCGAGACCAAGCTTCGCCTCGTGCATGTCGAGAAATACAAAGAGGCGGATTCCCAGCTCAACGAACCTTTCGACGTCGTGCTCATCGACTTCGACATGGATGCGACCGCCGCGCAGGAGAAAGTGCAGGCGTTGCGTGCCGCAGGGCATGCCACACCGGTCATCGCAATCTCGGGGGACAAGTCCGTCAACGCGCGCGACGCCATCCGCGAAGCGCGTGCCAGCGCATTCGTCCCCAAGCCCATCGATCGCAGCGCACTCTTGCGGGCCTTGGCCGAGTACATCATCCTGGATCGCGGTGCCGAGGATGAAAGCAACACGCCACAGGCTCCCCAAGAAACCGACCCCTCGCTGAAGGCCCTCGCCGAACTCTTCGCCCAGGATCTGCAAAAATTCTCCGAAGAGATCGCCGTCGCCGTGAAGCAAGACGACGACAAGAGCCTTCGCTACATTTGCGCGCGCATCCGCGGCACCGGCCCCTTGCTCGGGCAGGACGCCATCGCGGAGGCGGCATCGAACGTGCTCGCGATCCTCGAGAACTCTGGCTCCATCGAGAGCGCCCAAGAGGCTATCAACACCCTCACTTCGATGTGCCGCCACGCGAAAACGGCTGCCTGAGGGCTCGACGCGAACTCGCGCCCTGCCAGAATCCTGTGTGCAGGGCGTCGCCGAGCGAATCTCGAACGCCATAAACGAGCAGGTCGCCAGCGTGCACGATCTGAACGGTGGCTGCATCGCGCGCGTGGTCGGCTGCCAAGGCGAGCGCAGCGGGCCGCTGGTCGCCAAGATCGGTGACAGTTCGGGCGACCTGCGCATCGAAGCGAGCATGCTCGTGGATCTCGCGCGGCTGACCTCGCTGCCCGTACCACACGTCTTGCATTCCGCTTCCGACCTCCTCGTCATGCAGCGCCTGCCGGGGAGCCCAGGTGCCTCGGAAACAGCCCAGTCCCACCTCGCGGAACTCCTGGCCGACCTGCACGGCATCGAGAGTCCGAGCTTCGGTTACGAACGCGACACGCTCATCGGCCCGCTGAGCCAACCCAACAGATCCGTTGAGACATGGGCCGCGTTCTTCGCGCACCAGAGGGTCGTGCACTTCGCCACGCTCGCCGAACAGCGCCGTGCGCTTCCGCCGGGCGGGCTTCGGACCGCGCACCGGCTGGCGGAGGCGATGGAGCGAGCCCCGTGGGCGTTCGTCGCCCCCGACGAGCGCCCCGTGCTCATCCACGGCGATCTCTGGTCGGGAAACTTCCTCAGCGACGGCCAGCGCATCACGGGCATCATCGATCCGGCGATCTACTACGCCGACCGAGAGATCGAGCTGTCATTCATGAGCCTCTTCGGCTGCGTCGGCAGGGCGTTCTACGACCGCTACCACGAGCTGCGGCCCATCGCCGAGGGCTTCTTTGAGCACCGCCGTGAGATGTACCAGATCTACCCGCTCCTAGTCCACGCCGTGCTGTTCGGCGGCGGATACGGACAGCGTGCGGTCGCCGCGATGGAGCGGGCGTTGTCCCGGGCTCCTCGCTGACTGGCCGATCGCGGCGTGCTGACGGGAAAGGGTGACTGACGGGATTCGAACCCGCGACCCCCAGGACCACAACCTGGTGCTCTAACCAACTGAGCTACAGCCACCGTCTTGGTGCCGTCCGGTACGACCTTCGCCGGACCGAGCGAGCGATAACGCTAGCACGCGAGCGGCCCGTGGCAAGCGCCGCTTCCACCTAGCCCCGCGATGGCCGGCGACCTACCCTTCCCATTACCGTTTTTGAGCCCAAGACGCACCGTTCCCGCCGGCCCGGAGATGCACCGCCGATGTCTAGCCAGACGCTCGCTTCCCTTGATCTTTCCGCCGATCGCACCCTCCGAAACCTGCCGCCGGCCCGCCTCATCGAGCACGCTCTGGCCGCAGGCGAGGGCCGATTAGCCGCCGACGGCGCGATGGTGTGCCTGACCGGCGAGCGTACCGGCCGCAGCCCCACCGACAAGTACCTCGAGGACACCGCTGCCATCCACGGCAAGATCGATTGGGGCAAGGTCAACCAGCCGCTGACGCCTGAGCGATTCGAGCTGGCCGAGCGCATCGCGACCGAGCACCTGAACAAGCAGGACAAGGTCTACTGCTTCGAGGGCTTCGCGGGTGCCGACCCGGCGTATCGCCTGGGGGTTCGCGTCGTCACCGAGCAAGCGTGGCACAACCTCTTCGCCAGCACGCTGTTCATCCGCCAGGGCACCCGCGCCGCCAGCGGCTCGACCGACTGGAAGCACGACTGGACGATCCTCAACGCCGGCCGCCACAAGCTGACCGCCGAGGAGGCCGAGCAGCTGGGCGTCAAGGGCTCGATCATCATCGCGCAGTCGATGGAGCGCAAGACGGTGGTCATCCTGGGCACCGAGTACGCCGGCGAGATCAAGAAGAGCATCTTCTACGCCATGAACTTCGACATGCCCGAGGTGGGCGTCTTCCCGATGCACTGTTCGGCCAACGTCGCCAAGGACGACAGCTCGAACGTCGCGCTCTTCTTCGGCTTGAGCGGCACGGGCAAGACCACGCTGAGCGCCGACGAGGATCGCGCCCTGATCGGCGACGACGAGCACGGCTGGAGCGACAAGGGCGTCTTCAACTTCGAGGGCGGCTGTTACGCGAAGTGCATCAAGCTCTCCAAGGAAGGCGAGCCGCAGATCTGGGACGCCATCAAGTTTGGCAGCGTCCTCGAGAACGTCGTGATCGACGACGACAGCCGCGAGCCCGACTACGACGCCAACACGATCACCGAGAACACGCGTGTCACCTACCCCGTCGACTTCATCCCCGGCGCCGTGATTCCTTCGGTCGGCCAGCACCCCAAGAACGTGATCTTCCTCACGGCCGATGCGTTCGGCGTCATGCCCCCGGTCAGCAAGCTGACGCCCGAGCAGGCGATGTACTACTTCATCAACGGGTACACCAGCAAGCTCGCGGGCACCGAGGCCGGTGTCACCGAGCCGCAGCCGAACTTCAGCGCATGCTTCGGCGCGCCGTTCATGCCGCGTCCGCCCGCCGAATACGCGGCGATGCTCGCCGACCGGATCAAGACGCACGACGCCAACGTCTGGCTGCTGAACACCGGCTGGACCGGCGGCCCGCACGGCGTGGGCAGCCGCTTCAAGCTGGGTTACACCCGAGCGATGGTCTCGGCCATCCTCAGCGGCGAGCTCGCCAAGGCCCACTTCGTCGAGCACGAGATCTTCGGCCTCCACATGCCCACCGACGTGCCGGGCGTGCCGCAAGAGGTGCTGCACCCGCGCAACACCTGGAGCGACAGCGCTGCCTACGACGAGAAGGCCCGCGACCTCGCCCGCCGATTCCGCGACAACGACGCCAAGTACGACATGTCGGACGCCATCCGCGCCAGCGGCCCCAAGGCCTGATTCGCGCGAGCATCGGCTAATCCGAGGAAGTGCCAGGAATCGGCCGACCGTGAGGATCACGCCCGGTCGATTCGTTTGGCGTCGTGTCCATGAGGTGCTCGAGCTGTTCCGCGGGCGCGTGCACGTGGTCCTGCGCGAGGCCCGCCTCGTCGACGAGGTACGACTCCCACATCCGGTGCCGGCGCACGACGGCCGCCGCGGCGGCGCGCCCGGTCTCGGTGAGCTCGACCGCATCTGGTTTAACGAATCCCCGCCTCCGTGCTCGTGCAAGCGTCGACGATCGCACCGCAGCCGAAACTGATCTGCCTCGTTCCTCGGCGCGGAACACGCTCGCGAGCAGGTTGTCTAGAGCGATGCGTCGGGCCATCCTGCCTCGCCGGACAATGGACGCCAGCACCCCATACCTCGGCCCAAGCGCGGCGGCGGCGACGAGGATCAGCCCGAGCACCACGGTCATCGACCCCGCAGCATTGACCTCGGTCACACCCAGAGCATCGGGGATCGCGAACGAACCGATGTACCCCGACACCGCGGCCGCGATCGCCGCGACAACGCTGACCATGATCTGGCTCGCCAGCCGATCGGTCAACAGGCGTGCGATGGATGCCGGCACGATCAGCATCGCAATCACGAGGATCGAGCCCACGGCCTCGAACGCGGCCACTGTCGCGCCCGCGACGAAGACCATCAGCACGTAATGCAAAGCCGTAGCGCTGAAACCCTGCGATGTTCCGAAGGCCGGGTCGAACGCGGCAAGCCTGAGCTCCTTGAAGAGCACGACAACCAGCAAAATCGCCAGCACGCAGGTGATCACGAGCGTCCAGATCGACGGCGGCGCGGCCTGGATTACTTCGCTCAAGCCCAAAGCCGACCACGACGACGGGCCATCCCACACCAGGGACTCGAGCTGCCCGTGCAGCACGCAGTCGGCATCGAGCTCCGTATTGCGCGCGGCTCGCTCTATGAGCAGCACACCAAGCGCGAACAGCACGCTGAACACCACCCCCATGGCCGCCCCGGGCTCGACGCGTCCGAGCCGCTTGATGAGCTCGACCAGCACCACCGTCGCGATCCCCGCCAACGCGGCACCCACGAACATCACCGGAGCCGAGCGCGACCCGGTGATCAGGAACGCGATCACGAGGCCGGGCAGCACGCTGTGGCTCATCGCATCGCCCATCAGGCTGATCCGTCGCAGCACCAGAAAGTTGCCCAGCAACGCACAGCACACCGCCGCGAGGATCGCCGCGAGAAGCGGGAAGAGATCGAGAGCCGGGGAGAGCATCATGTGTTCTCGCTCCCACCGTCTGCCAGCGCCGCTTCGAGCTCCGCGACCAGCTCCGGGCTCAGCACGTGCTCGACCATGTCGGTCGACCAATCGACGTGCCCGGGCGCGATATCGGCGTACCGGAGCAAATACTGCTCCCAGAGGCGGTGATTGCGAGCGATGCGCGCGCCGCTGGCGATCCCCGGCTCGGTCAGCTCAAAGCCAGCCTCGGTCCGGCGCATCAGGCCACGGCGTTGCAAGCCGCCGAGAACGAGTGGTCGCATCCATACCGGCCAACCCCACAGTCGCTGCATCGCGTCCACCGTGCGCTGGGGGATGGCGGTCTCGCCACGCCTGGAGACCCGGTGCTCGTACGCCGCCTCGAGGAAGTGATCGCCCGCGATGCGCAGCCGCTGGGCGATACGCCGGCCAGCGGTCGCAATAGCTCCGTGCCGCGGCGCCACGAGCAGGCTGAGCACGAACACCGCACCGCCGCACAGCACGATCACCGAGCCCGCCGGCGTGCGCGGTAGCACCGCGCTCACCGCCGCGCCAACGAAACCCGTGCACAAGCCAACAACGCCCGCGATGAACACGAGCGGCACGAGCCGGTCCGTCCAAAGACGCGCGGTCACCGGCGGTATGACCAGAAGCGCGACCACCAGGATGAGCCCGACCGCCTGCAGGCCCGCAACGGTGACGAGCACGATCAGGCCGAGCACAATCGCGTCGAGCACGCCGACGTGGTAGCCAAGCACGCGCGCAAAGTCGGCGTTGAAGGCCCCGAGCGCGAGTTCCTTGAACAGCGTCAAAACGACAGCAACCGCGACGACCGCCAGCACGGCCATGAACATCGCGTCTCCCGCGCGCATGGCGGCGGTCTGGCCGTAGATGAAGTGGTGCAGCCCGGCGGGCGACGCCCCACCGGTGTTCGCCGGGTCCTGGACATAGCTCAGCATCACAACGCCGACGCCAAAGAAGACGCCCAGCACGATGCCGATCGCCGCGTCCTCGCGCAATCGCGTGTACCTGAGGATCGCAAAGATGCAGCCCACCGCAGCCATGCCGTTGATTGCGGCACCGAGCAGCAGGACCGGCAACGAACGACCGGTGCCCCCGAGCGCAACCGCTACGAGGAACGCCGCCACCACGCCGGGAAGCGTGGCATGGCCGATCGCATCGGCCACTAGCGAACGACGACGCAGTAACGCGAGCACCCCCACTACGCCCGCGGCAAGCCCGAGCATGGCCGAGCCAGCGAGCACCGCGTTGGTGTTGTACCCCGCCTGGAAGGTGAGCACCTCGACGGCTTCGCGAACGAGTCCGGGCTGTGATCCCGTCGTCGACACCTATCGCACCCGGAGATCCGAACGCGCGATGGCCTCGGCCGCCTCGCTGAGCAGGGTTAACTTGCCGCCGTAGGTCTTCTGTAGGTTGTGCTGCGTAAACACCTCATCGATGGCGCCCGCCGCGACCACACGCATGTTCAGCAGCAGCGCCTGGTCGAAGTACTGCGGTACGGTCTGCAGATCGTGGTGCACGACCAGCGCGGTCTTGCCTGCGTCGCGCAACTCGGCCAGGAGCTCCACGATCGCGCGCTCCGTCGCGGCATCGACGCCCGCGAAGGGCTCGTCCATGATGTACAGGTCGGCCTCCTGCGCCAGTGCGCGCGCTAAGAAGACACGCTGCTGCTGCCCGCCCGAGAGTTGGCTGATCTGCCGGCGGGCCAGATCGACCAGGCCGACGCGCTCGAGGCAGGCCATGGCCGCATCGCGGTGTGCGCGCCCCACCGGCCGGCACCAGCCAACACGCCGGTAGCGACCCATGCAGACCACATCTAAGGCGCTCACCGGGAACGTCCAGTCGACGCTCTCGCGCTGGGGCACGTACGCCACTCGGTCGCGCACGCGCTTGAACGGCTCGCCCCAGAACTCGACCAGGCCCGTCGCCCGGGGCACGAGCCCCAGCGCGGCCTTGATCAGCGTGCTCTTGCCGGCGCCGTTGGGCCCGACGATGGCCACCAGGCTGCGCGCGGGCGCGTCGTAGTCGACGTCCCAGAGCACGGGCTTGCGTTGGTAGGCCACCGTCATCGCGTGGATCGAGAGCGGGCTGTCCGGCGAGTGCTCGGGGAGGCCCGCCAGGCTCTCGGGCAGGTGGCCGGGATGGACGACGCCGGTGGTCATGGCGTGAGCTTGCCCTGCATGCCGTCCTCGGGCGCTTCACCGCCAAGGCCGCGCGCGATGGTGGTCGCGTTGTGATCGATCATGCCAATGTACGTGCCCTCGTACGTGCCGGCCGGCCCGAGCGCATCGCTGAAGAGTTCGCCGCCGATGGAAACCGTATGGCCGCGGGCGGCAGCGCCAGCGATGAGCGCCTCAACGTTGCGGTCCGATACCGTCGACTCCACGAACACGGCGCCGATGTTGCGATCCACAAGGGTGTCGACGAGGCGCTCGATGTCGCGGACGCCCGCTTCGCTCGCGGTCGAGAGGCCCTGGATGCCTAGGACCTCGTAGCCGTAGCGTCGGCCAAAGTAGCCGAAGGCGTCGTGGGCGCTGATGATGACGCGTTCGCCCTCGGGCACGGAGCCCAGGACGCGCTGGCAGTACTCATCGAGCGTCGCCAGTTCCTCGATCAGCGCCGTCGCGTTGGACTCGAACAAGGTCCGCCCATCGGGGTCGCGCTCGATGAGGCGATCGCGGATGACCTCGACGGCCTTGGTCCAAGCCGTGGGGTCCATCCAGACGTGCGGGTCACTCGCCCCCTCATAGTCCGCGGCTTCCAAGAGCGTGCCCGGATCGAGGAGCTCGGTCACGGCGAACACGCCGCGGTTGGCAGTAGCCGCACGCACGAGCGCGTCTGTCATCCGACCCTCGAGAAGCAGGCCGTTGTAGAAGACCATGTCCGCCGCGAGCAGCGATTCCATGTCACCGCGCGTGGGCTGGTACAGGTGGGGATCGATGCCTGGCCCGATGAGCACCTCAACCTGGGCCCTATCGCCCGCCACACGCTCGACGATGTCGCCGATCATGCCGATGGTGGCGACGATCTTGATCGGCCCGTCGGACGATGTCGCGGGCCGCTCGTCGCTCGCGGGCTCAGAGGAACCGCAGCAGGCCAGAGAGAGCAGGCACAACGCACCGAGACAGAGCAGGACACGAGTCATGGGTACTCCTTCGAGGATCCGGGCCACACCAAATCAGTAGCCAAAGCTACATTTTTCATCGATCGTACGCACGCCAACGTGAGACAGCCGCCCGGGTTAGATTTAAGAATTGCCAGATCTGCTCGTTATCGCTCTGAAGCGGTCCAGCGTCGCCTTGCTGACGTGGTGCTCCAGGCCCTCGGCGTCGACCGCGGCCACCTTCGCGGGTACGCCGATGGCCAGCAGGAACCGATACACCGTCTCGTGACGCTCCCGGCAGGCCTTGGCGAGGCGGCGCCCCTTCGCGGTCAGCCCGATGGGCTTGTAGGGCTCGGTCGTCACCAGCCCGTCGGCCTGCAGGCGTCCCACCGTCCGAACGACGGTCACGTGGCTGACCCCGAAACGCTCGGCGAGATCACGAACGCGGCACTCGCCGGATCGATCGATCAGATCCGCCACCGCTTCGACGTAGTCCTCGGCAACCTCGCTCGCGTGGTCGCGGCGGGTCCGCTGGTGGGCCGTCTGCTGGGCCGGGGCTGTCGTCCGAGTCTTGGGCACGCTTGAAGGTAGGTCGGCGCGAATCCGGCGTCACGCGCCGGTGATGTGGGCGACCACCTTGAGTTCGACCGCGATCGGGGCGTTGCCGCCCTGGGGCAGGCGGCTGATCTCGATGGTCGTGCGGCACGGGTTTGGCTTGCCCTCGCCGGCGAAGTAGTCCTTCCACAGCGCGTTGAAGGTCGCGAAGTCTCGCGGCAGGTCGGTCAGGTAGACCTGCACATCGACGATGTCCTCGAACCGGGCACCACCCGCCTCGACGACCGCCCGGATGTTGGCAAAACACGCCCGTCATTGCGCCTCGAAGTCGTAGTCGGTCATCACGCCGTTCGCGTCGAGGGTGACGCCGGGCACGGTGTTCTCGCCAGGGGCCCGCGGGCCCACGCCGGAGCAGAAGAGCAGATCGCCCACTCGTCGTGCATGCGGATACGCACCGACGGGCTTGGGTGCGGCATCAGTTGATATCTGATCAGACACGGCTCACTCTCCCAGATTGATCGTGACGCTCTTCGGCTCGGTGAAGAACCGCATCGCCTCCCAGCCGCCCTCACGCCCCACGCCGCTCTGCTTGACGCCGCCAAAGGGTGTGCGCAGGTCGCGGAGCATCCAGCAGTTGACCCACACGATGCCGCTTTCGAGGGCGGCGCTCACGCGGTGGGCTCGCGTCAGGCTCTCCGTCCACACGCTCGCGGCGAGGCCGTAGGGCGTGCCATTGGCCAGTTCGATCGCCTCGGCCTCGGTCTCGAACTTCTGCACCGTGCACACGGGACCGAAGACCTCTTCTTGGATGATCGCGCAGTCCTGGCGAACGTGATTGAGCACGGTGGGCAGGTAGAAGGCGCCTTGTCTCACGCGATCGGGCAACGTCTCGGGCACCCCACCGCCAGCGAGCACGCGAGCACCATCGGCGACAGCCCGCTCGACGTAGCCGGCGACCTTGTCCCGATGGTCGTGGCTTACGAGCGCACCGAAACGAGTCTCGGGTTCGAGCGGATCACCGGGCACGAGTGCCTTGGCATCCGCGATGAGCCGCTCGACAACCGCGTCGTACACGCCGGCCTGCACGAGCACGCGAGAGCCGCACAGGCAGATCTGTCCCTGGTTGCTGAACGCCGCCCGCGCGATATGCTCTGAGACCTTCGCGATGTCGGCGTCATCGAACACAACGAACGGGTTCTTGCCGCCGAGCTCGAGCGAGCAGGGCTTGAGGTCGCGGCCGCAGGTCTCGCCGATCCAGCGGCCGACCTTGGTCGAGCCGGTGAACGTGATCGCGGCAACGCCCGGGTGCGTCACGATGCTGGCACCCGCAGGCTCCCCACGGCCATGCACGATGTTGAGCACGCCCGGCGGCAGGGCCTCGCCGGCCTTCTCGCCCAGCATGCTCGCGGTCGTCGGTGTGAGCTCGCTCGGCTTGGCGACCACGGTGCAGCCGGCCGCGAGCGCCGGCGCGATCTTCCACGTCAACAAATACAGCGGCAGGTTCCACGGGCTGATGGCCCCCACCACGCCCTTGGGCTGGCGGAGCGTGTAGCCCAGCATCTGCCTGGGGACGTCGTGGCTCTCGCTGGCGTACTGGCTCGCGGCGGCGGCGAAGAACCGGAGGTTGCGCACCGACCGGGGGATGTCGATCGACCGCGCGACGGCGATCGGCTTGCCGCTGTCGACGCACTCGGCGTGGGCGAAGCGGTCGAGGTCGGCCTCGACGGCGTCGGCCAGGTCGTGCAGCATGGCACCGCGGTCTTCGCCCGAGAGGCCGGCCCAGCCCTCGAATGCCGCGGTCGCGGTTGCCACCGCCACATCGACATCGTCAGGAGCACTATCGGGCACGGGGCCGATCGCCGCGCCGGTCGCCGGGTCGGTGTTCTCGATCGTGCCGGCCGCCACCCGGGCCTCGCCACCGATCCAGTTGCGGACCTCGTGGCGGGTGTTCGCCTCCGCCTTGGAGTTGGTCTTGGGGATGGTCCCGGCGTGGTCGGCCATGGGGCCACTGTAGAGCCCCCAAACCTATACTGGGCCATGACCACAGCCCAGCACTCCGTTCATGACGCCGGCGTCGATCTCATCCGCGGCCAGGATCCCGATGTCGCCGCCATCCTCGACGCCGAGGCCGAGCGGCAGGCCACGACCATCGAGCTGATCGCCAGCGAGAACCACGCGTCGCCGGCGGTCATGGCCGCCGCGGGCTCGTGCATGACCAACAAGTACGCCGAGGGCTATCCGAGCGCCCGCTACTACGGCGGCTGCGTGCACCACGACGCCGTCGAGCAGTTGGCGATCGACCGGGCCAAGGAACTCTTCGGCTGCAACTACGCCAACGTGCAGCCCCACTCGGGCGCGCAGGCCAACGCCGCCGCGTTCCTCGCGCTGCTCAAGCCCGGCGACACTTTCGCCTCGCTCGTGCTCGCCGACGGCGGGCACCTGAGCCACGGGCTGAAGGTCAACATGAGCGGCAAGTGGTTCAACCCCGTGCACTACCCGCTGCACTATGACGAGAGCCACCCGGAGTTCGAGCAGATCGACTATGACAAGGTCGCCGAGGTTTGCCGCGAGCACAAGCCCAAGGTCCTCATGTGCGGGTACTCGGCCTACCCGCGCGTCATCGACTTCAAGCGGTTCCGCGAGATCGCCGACGAGGTCGGCGCGCTGCTCTTCGCCGACATCGCGCACATCGCCGGGCTGGTCGCCGGCGGGGCGCACCCGTCGCCGTTTCCCCACGCGCACCTCGTGACGACGACCACGCACAAATCGCTCCGCGGCCCCCGCGGCGGCCTGATCCTCACGAACGAAGAGGACATGATCAAGAAGCTCAACCGCGCCGTCTTCCCCGGCACGCAGGGCGGCCCGCTCATGCACATCGTCACCGCCAAGGCCGTCGCGTTCGGCGAGGCGCTCAAGCCCGAGTTCAGGGCCTACGTGCAGCAGGTCGTCGCCAACGCGCGGACGCTCGCCGCCGCGCTGGTCGAGCACGGCTACCGCATCACCAGCGGCGGCACCGACAACCACGTCATGCTGGTCGACCTGCGTACGAAGGACGCCGAGCTCACCGGCGCCGACGCGGAGGTCTGGCTCGAGCGGGGCGGCCTGATCTGCAACAAGAACGGCGTGCCCCAGGACCCGCGCCCGCCGAAGGTCACCAGCGGCATCCGCCTGGGCGCGTGCGCCGTGACGACCCGCGGCTTCGGCGAGGCCGAGATGCGCCAGGTCGCCGCCTTCATCGACCGCGTGCTGACCGCAGGGCTCAAGGGCGAGGCCGAGCTCGACGCCGAGGCGTCGGCCGTGCGTGAAGAAGTGCGGCAGTTGTGTGGCGGGTTCCCGCTGCCGGGGCACAATTAAGTGCGACGACTGCGACTAGAATTTATAGATGGACCGACAACAACTCCCCACCTCGGATGAATTAGAACGGTTGCCTGTTGCCGCGCAGGTGGCATTGGCCGCCCGCTGTGGAAGGCGATTACAACCGCTTTTCAGTTCTGTGTGGAGCGAGGTACCAGAAGAACACATTAATTGGGCCGAGAGGGCCATTGAACACGCCGAACAGTTTCCCGGAACCTATGCCCATAGCAATGACGATCTGATTGGGTCTGCCATTGAAGCTGTGTCATTTGTCGCTAAGGGACTCATTGCAGTTTACTCAGCGTCACACGAGATTGAGCGACAAGGAAACGCGAACCCTCATGCTGTAGAGAAACGCGTACTAAAGAACACAGACTGGCATCCTGAGACTCTGCGTGACGCCATGCGAGGAGCCGTGTATTCTGCTGGTGACGCTGCAAGATTTGCGGACCGTGGCGAGTCTGGTTTCGAGAAAGCTGTGTGTCACGGAATACGTCAAGACTATGAGTTGCTCTTCGCCGAACACGGTCGGAGCAAAGATATCAATTGGCCTCCCCAATTCTTCGGCCCGCTGTGGCCTGATGGCGCGCCAGTGGGCTGGCCGGCAGACCCACCACCCTCGGAGGGGGAGTACGCCCTGAAGGCCGAGATCCGCACACCACCAGGCCTGAAAAAGCGAGAGTCCCGGGAATTCAACCAGCATGTCGTGGCCCTATTCGCCGAGATGAGCGCGCTCCATGTCGCTATGGGCGGCAACGGGCTGCGCATCCTGGACGACGCCTCGACGGCGCCCGAGTTTGTCGAGGACGAGTCGCCCATCGACGCAGATGAGCCGGAGCCCGCGACGACCGGGGGTGCGCCATGAGCGAGCACCCTCCCGGCGACCCACCGCGCGACGACGCCGAGCCCGGCGAATTCAACGAATTCCGGCTCGGTCCGAAGGACAACGCCGACGGCACATCGCCCGCCGACGCCGAGGAGATTCGCCGGCTCAAGTCGATCGAGTATCATCTGAGGCGTCGGCTAGAGGAACTCGGTCTCGATGCCAAGGCCGCCGAGCATCCGCCCGAGCCGACCACGCCAACAACACGATCGCGAGACATCCGACAGATCGCCGACAGGGTGATGCCCGAAGCGGACGAGCGGGTACGCACTCGCATCGATCGCGCGAAGATCGAGTCACCCGACGGCTGGAAGGCGAGCCGGACACAGATCCATCTGGGCGCACTCGACGACCTGTCCACAGCGGTAAAGCAGCTTGCTGATTCGGCAACTGACACCCTCATCGCAAGCATCCGCGGATCCGCGAAGGTCTGCGTCCGCTTCGGCCGCTGGTTCAAGGTGGACGCCACCGCATCGGTGGGCGGCGAGGCCGCAGACCGTGACGACGCGAACTCCTGACACGGCGATGTCGGACCCCCAATCCGAAAACCAAGATTGCCTCGACGGCGTGAGATGGCCAGATGCGATGTCCGGGCTATGAGCGCAGGGGTTCAATCCGAGGCCGAACTCGACGCCGAATGCCGCCGATCGCGCAACCCGTGCGCGTCCGGCGTCCGAGAACGCCCGCAAGGTCCGAAGAATCGAGCGCGCGCGCTCTTCGGTGGTTGCATGGAAGGCTCCGATGATGCCGCGGAAGCCCGCGGTGGCTTCGTCCGTTGCGCCGGTGATCGTTTCGGGGGCTTCGGTGAGGGCAAGTAAGGACGCGGTGATGGCATCGGGGGCCTCCATAGTGGCGCGGTGGGCTTGGCTGATGTCCTGCGAAACTCGGTTGGTGGCCACGCGGGCCGCCGGTGCCTCCCAGAGAGCGGCGATGCGTGCCCTCGTCGATCCGGTGAATGCCTCGCCGCTTGGGTTCCTCTTGCACGAACCGTCGGTTGCTGGTATGGTGCGGCCCAGAGGAGCCCCGAGATGCCCGCCACCCGCCTCGCTGGAGCAGCACTCGCCGTCGCCCTTCCTGCAATCACGCTCGCCAAGGACTGCGACCCCATCGAGATCTTCGCACCCAAGGTGGTGCGAGACGCCGGGCTCTGGCCCGTTGGTGTCGCGGTTGCCGACTTCGACGGCGACGGCGCCCTCACCCTCTTCGACTTCCTCGCCTTCCAGAACGCCTTCGACGCCGGGTGCTAGGGCGGCCCCTTATCGATCCACGTGATCCCGGAAACCGCGATGGACGGGATCGCCGTTTCGCGCGCCGCGGGTCCGGGCCTCCACCCCCAAAATGCCCTTGGGACGCCCGCCCTCCTCCGGTAGACTATGGGCTGCAGGGGGACCGCCATGCCACGCCACGGATCGACGCCGTCTCAGACCCGCACACTCCTCGCCGTTTCCGGCCTCGCGATCGCGACCGGACCGGCTCTGGCCCAGGGCGACCCGCTGGCCCAGCCCTTCCCCGAACGGCTCGACCTGGAAACGCTCTCGTCGGCCGCCGGTGGCGATGGCTCGCTCGGCGCTTCCGCGTTAGGGCTCAGTGAATTCGAGAAGCTCGGATTCTCGGTGGCCATCGCGGGCGACCTCAACGGCGATGGCCTCGCGGACGTCGCCATCGGCGCGCTCGCGAGCGAGGGCTACCGCCGGTTCCGCCGCGGCGGCGAGGCCTACGTCGTCTTCGGGCGCGTTGGCGGGCTCGATGCCGACATCGACCTGGCGTCACTCGATGGCTCGGACGGATTCCGCATCGGATCGATCGATCCGGAGCGGCCGATGGGCTACGCGGTTTCGGCCGCGGGCGACATCAACGGCGACGGGCTCGACGACCTGGTGATCGGCGACTCGGGCACGCACCAGTACTCGTCGTCCGGCATGGGTGGCGCCGCCGTCATCTTCGGGCGTGATGTTTCGGGCGGCGGTGAGGCGTTCCCGGATCGGCTCGTTGTCGAGGATCTCGACGGCGTAGCGGGCTTCCAGATTCCCGACGTGTGCCAGCCCATTAGCAGCGGAACGCACTGCGCACAGGTCGGCGCGAGCGTCGCCGGACTCGGAGATGTGAACGGCGATGGCATCGATGACCTCGCGCTCGGCTCTCCGAACAACCTGGGTGGACGGCCGTTTGGATCTCCTGGCGCGGTGTACGTGGTCTTCGGGCGCGTCGGCGGCTTCCCCGCCGAACTTGAGCTGGACACCCTGCCGCCCGACGAGGGACTGAGGATCGTCGGTGCCGATTCGTTCGATCGGGCGGGTCGCTCGGTCGCCGGCGTCGGCGACATCAATGGTGATGGGTTCAATGACATCGCCATCGGTTCGAGCGGGGCCAACCGGCAGCAGTATTGCTATGGGGGCGATCCGTACGAGTGCTACTCCGTGAACGGCGGCCGGGCGCACGTGGTCTTCGGACGAGGCGCCGGAGATCCGTTCTCAGACGAGCTGCAACTCTCCACGCTCGACGGCACACGGGGATTCGCGCTCGACATCACGAACTTCGACGCGCGCCTTGGCGCATCGGTCTGTGGCGCGGGAGACCTCAACGGCGACGGCATCGCGGACCTCGCATTCGGCGCTCCGGGCGCGAGCCACACTCGGTACGGATCCACGTCTTGGCCCGGCACCGATCATGGCCGCGTGTACGTCGTCTTCGGGCGAGCTTCGGGTTCGTCGTTCCCCGCGTCGATGGCCCTTGACAGCCTCAGCATCGATGATGGCTTCGTCCTCAGCGGCCCGTCACAGCGCGCGATGGCCGGGTTCACCGTCAGCGCCGCAGGAGACGTCACAGATGACGGCCTCGATGATCTGATCATCGCGATGCCCGGCGAGAGCGACGCGTTCCTGCTGCTGGGGCGCGATGTGGCTTCGGCCGGACCATTCGACCCCGAGTTGGAGCCCGATGAACTCGCGGCCGAAGGCAGGGGCGCATACTTCGATGCACCGGGCACGGGTCACATCCTGCGTACCGGCGTGGCCGGCAGCAACACCATGCCAACAGACATCAACGGTGATGGACGCCGCGACCTCGTCATCGGTGCCCCGGGCGTCTCGCCCACGCCCTTCGACTTCACCGGCGCGGCGTACATCGTCTACGGCCGAGGCGCGGCGTGCCAAGCAGACCTCGACGGCGATGGCCGCCTCACCCTGTTCGACTTCCTTGAGTTCCAGAACCTGTTCGACGCCGGCGACCCCGTTGCCGACTTCGACGGCGACGGCCGACTCACGCTGTTCGACTTCTTGGCCTTCCAGAACGCCTTCGACGCGGGCTGCGGCTAAGAAGATTCGCGAAGACCCGATAAAAACACCTTGACAACCCGCGCCGTTTCTGGTAATTTATTCGCAGAGTCGGTAGATGACAATGCGATGGAGGTGCGCGATGCGCGGACGGAACAACGAGCGAGCGGCGGCGTTGGGCGTGACGGTGCTTGTGGCGGCGGCCGGTTGGCCGGTGGCGGCGATGGGCCAGGGCGACCCGCTCACCGAGCCGTTCCCGGCACGATGGGATCTCACGGAACTGGATGGCCAGAGCGGATTCGCCATCGTCGGAACGCTCGATCGGGACTTCGTCGGCTCGGACGTCGCGGGCGTCGGTGACATCAACGCCGACGGCATCGATGACCTCGCCGTCACGGCCATATCCGGGTCGGGCACGGGTGGGTACGACTTGTCCCGGGTGTTCATCGTTTATGGCAGTCGCGAAGCAGTGTCCCAGACTCGATCCGTGGTCGATGTTCTGGGAGATCAGGGCTTCGCGGCCATTAGTCGCAGCACGGGTGCGTCCTTCGTCTCTCCTTCCGTCGCACCAGCCGGAGACGTCAACGGCGATGGCATCGATGACGTGATTTTCGGCAATCCAGTTGTTCCTTACGGCCCCGGTGCCTCCGCTGGCGAGGTCTATGTCCTGTTCGGAAGGGCCGACGGCTTCCCCGAAGAGGTCGACCTGACCGCACTGGATGGCTCCGACGGTTTCCGGATGCGGAGCGAGACCGAGCGTGCCCAATTTGGTTGGTCGGTGGCCGGCGTCGGCGATGTCAACGGTGATGGAACTAGCGACGTCATGATCGGCGAACCGGGGCGAGGCCGGGCGTACGTGGTGTTCGGACGCGAAGACGGGTTTCCCGCCGTCGTCGACCAGAACGAACTCGATGGCGAGACCGGGTTCATCATCCCCGACGCATCGAACCTCAGCCGCTCGACCGATGCCGTCGCAAGCGCGGGCGATATCAACGGCGACGGCATCCCAGACATGATCCTGGGCCGCGGCGTTGATCAGGGCGGCGTGGATGTCATCTTCGGTCGCTCAGGGAGCTTTAGCCCGCAGGTGCAACTCAGCAGCCTCGATGGCTCTGATGGCTTCCGTATCAACCCGTCCTTCGGCCGAGGCCTCGGCCACGCAGTCGCATCAGCCGGCGATGTAAACGGCGATGGATTTGACGACATCATCGCGAGCTCGGTCCGACAGGGCTCGTACTACGAGTACTACCAACGCGGCCGTTCATTTGTGATGTTCGGCAAGGCCGGCCCATTCGATGCGGCCATCTCTGCCTCAGAACTCACTGGCGATCGGGGCTTCCGCATCGAGGCTCGCTCCGAGGCGATCCAAAGCGGGAGCTCCGTCGGCCCGGCCGGCGACGTCAACGGCGATGGGCTCGACGACGTCATCGTTGGTGCTCGCCTGTTCGGCTGGAGGTGCGTCAGGTACGGAAGCGGCTGCTACGGCCGGTTCGGCAAGGGCGCTACCTACGTCATCTACGGACGCTCCGACGGCTTCGACGACCAGCTCAGCCTCGACACCATCGAGGGAACGCGTGGCTTCGTCGTCATCGGCTCCGGTTCGGGACAGAGCGGCTGGTCCGTCGATAGCGCGGGCGATGTGAACGGCGACGGACGCAATGACATGGTGGTCGGCCAGCCCTTCGCCACATCGAGGACCGGGAGCGCCCACGTCATCTTCGGTCGGTCGGTCCCTTGCGTCGCCGACCTCGACGGCGATGGCGAACTCACGCTCTTTGACTTCCTCGCCTTCCAGAACCTCTTCGACGCCGGCGACCCCCTCGCCGACTTCGACGGCGACGGCAGTCTCACACTCTTCGACTTCCTCGCCTTCCAGAACGCCTTCGATACGGGCCGCCCGTAGCGAGGATGTGAAGACTGAAGAAACCCACATGAACGCGGCATCGTGTTCAAGTCGTCCGTCTACAAGATTAGTCTGGTCCAAGGGAAGAGGAGGCTCGCGGTGCGAGATCGGAATACGAACCACGCAGCGATTCTGATCGTGGCGGCCGGATTGCCGATGGCGGCGATGGCCCAGGGCGACCCACTGCGCGAACCGTTCGAGGCGATCAGCACCATCGACACCCTCACGGACGGCGTCACCGGCTTTCGCTTTGGAGGCCGGGACGTCGGTACGAACGTCATCGAACTGATCGGCGACATCAACGGTGACGGATTTGGCGACATCGCGGTCGGTGATGTGCCATACTCCGGGCCAGGCCCCGAGAAGGCCGGCGTCGCGTTCGTCATCTTCGGCAGCGCCGACGGGTTTGCCAACCCCGTTATCCTCGATGACCTCGACGGAACGGACGGGTTCCGACTCGAGAGCTTCATCGCGTTTGACGGCCTCGTCGCACCCGCGGGCGCGGGTGATGTCAACGGCGACGGCCTGGACGATATGGTCATCGGCGCTCCCGGGCGGGGCGGGTATGGCTCGGGCGAACCGGGCGCGGACTGGCACGGCAGGGCCTACGTGGTCTTTGGGCGCGACGCGGCGTCTGGCGGCTTCCCATCGGTGGTCGACCTTCGCGACCTCGACGGTTCCAACGGCTTCCTGCTCGAACCCATCGCCAGCGATCAGGTTGTTGGTCGAGCAGGCTTCGGCGCCATCGTCGCTACCGTCGGAGACCTGAATGGCGACGGGACCAATGACATCGGCGTCTTCGCGAGATGGGAGGACGTCGACGGTCGCGTCGATGCGGGCCGGGCGTACATCTTTTTTGGCGGCACCGATCCGTTCCCCGCCGTTGTCTCGGGGAGCGACCTCGACGGAACGAACGGGTTCCGATTCAATGGTCAGATTGAGAACCAGCAGATGGGGTGGTTCTCGCGCTCGGTGACCGATGGCGGCGATGTAAATGGCGACGGCGTCGACGACGTGCTCTTTGGCTCGCTGCGCGACGGCGTGGCGTGGGCTCTCTATGGCCGGGCCGATGGCGTCTTCGAGGCCGACCTGGACACCGATGACATCGACGGTGCGGACGGCTTCGTGATCGAGGGCGGGCCTGGTGTACCGCTCGGACCGATCCACGCGATCGGCGGCGACGTCAACGGCGATGGTGTCGACGACCTCGTCGTCTCATCGCGTTCCGCCGGCTCTGCCATTCCACCACTGCTGTCCGGTGGCCGGTCGTTCATCGTCTTCGGTCGAACCGACGGTTTTCCAGAGCGTCTGGACGTGTCGACGCTCGACGGGACCGATGGCGTGCGTGTCGATGGCGACAACGGCCAGAGTGGCAGCACGGTGCGATTCGCGGGCGATGTCAATGGCGATGGGTTCGGCGACGTGCTCATCGGCGCAGAATCCCGTGGCACCACTCGCGTCGGAGGGTACTTCGACTACGGGCGGGGTGCCGCCTACGTCGTCTTCGGGCGTGGCGACGGGTTCGACCCCGTCATCGATCTCACGAACCCCGATGGTCAGTCGGCAATTCGGTTTGACGGGAATGCCGACGGTATCTACTTCGGAACGCAGGTCGCGGGTGGAACGGATATCAACGGCGACGGCATCGATGACATGATGTTCAAGGGCTACAACCAGATAAACAACGGGTACGTCGTCTTCGGGCGTGCGCCCGCATGCCCTGCAGACCTCGACGGCGATGGCGAACTCACGCTCTTCGACTTCCTGGCATTCCAGAACCTCTTCGACGCCGGCGACCCCCTCGCCGACTTCGACGGCGACGGTAGCCTCACGCTGTTCGACTTCTTGGCATTCCAGAACGCGTTCGACGCGGGCTGCGGCTGAGGCGATTCGTGAAGCCGCGAGGAAAGACCGTGAACAACCGGGTCAATTCTGGCAACGTATTCGAATGAGGCAGCGAGTTACGAAACAGTGGTGGAGGCGCGAGATGCGGGCAGGTTTGGGTGAGCGTGGCGTGGTGCTGATCGTCTCGGCAGGGCTGCCGGTGGCGGCGATGGCACAGGGTGATCCGCTCGCAGAGCCCTGGGCAAGCTCCCAGACCTTCGCGAGCCTGCAATCCTCGGGCACGGCGTGGCAGATCGTGGGCCGGCAGGTCCTCGGCGGCCTCGGTGGGAGCGTTGCGATCGCCGGCGATGTGAATGCGGATGGTGTGGATGACGTCGTCTTCGGCGCCGATCGTGTTGATGCCGGCGGCGTGGCCCGCTCGGGTGAGGCCTACGTCGTCTTCGGCGTTGCAGGCAGGACTCCCATCGCGGCATCGGTCATCGGACTCAACGGCGCAAACGGATTCACCATTCGTGGAGCGGCTGCTGACGATCAGCTTGGCAGAGTAAGCGGTGCGGGCGATGTCAACGGAGACGGCATCGACGACATCCTCATCGGTGCGCCGAGAGCCGATGTGGCGGGCGTTGATTCGGGCGAGAGCTACGTTGTCTTCGGCCGGCGCGACGGCTTTCCCGCCGTACTCAGCCCGGACGACCTCGATGGCACCAACGGATTCCGCATCCAGGGTGTGAGCGAAGGAGATCTCAGTGGAAGCGCGGTTGCCGGCGTCGGCGACCTGAACGATGATGGCGTGGACGACGTGATCATCGGCGCGGTGCTCGTCGATGGCCCCGATCGCTCCGTTGGCGCCGCATACGTTGTGTTTGGCTCGCGTGACGGCTTTGATCCGGTAGTCTCCCTTGCCGAGCTGGACGGGGACAACGGCTTCGCACTGTCTGCGAGCGAAGTCGATGGTCGCCTCGGATACTCGGTGGCTGCCGCGGGCGATGTCAACGGCGACGGAGTCGACGACGCGGTGGTCGGCGCGACGTACGGCGTTCGGGATGGCACGGTTGCGGACGGAACCGCGTACGTCATACTCGGGCGACGCGATGCGTTCCCCACGAGCATCTCTACGGCTCAATTGGACGGCACGAACGGCTTTGCGATTCGTGGAGCCAATCCGTATGACCAAACCGGAGCGGCGGTGTCCGCGGCGGGCGACCTCAACGGCGACGGCATCGATGACGTGGCGATCGGATCCCCGAGCGGTGGCCTGCTGTATGAGGGATACGCGTACGTGGGCTTCGGTCGCGAGGTTGGCTTCCCGCCCGAGATCGCGCTCGCGGATCTCGATGGGAGTGATGGCTTCCGTATCACCGGTGCCTCTGTGTACGAGCGCACCGGAACAGCGGTCGCCGGAGGGAGCGATGTGAACGGAGACGGGTTTGAGGACCTCGTCGTTGGCGCGCCGTTCCAGGGCTACTACTACGGGTGCTATTACTGCGGCGGATACCTTGCGGGAAGGGGTGCTGCATTCATCGTGTATGGCCGAGAGACGCCGTTCGACGCCACGGTCAGTCTTGGAGAGACGAGCGCCGACAGCATCGTTCGAATCCAAGGAATCGTGGACAGTCGGATGGGCACCTCGCTCTCAACTGGTGGGGACTTCAATGCGGATGGCCGGCCGGATGTCGTGCTCGGCGCGCCCGATGGGCTTCGTGATGGAACGGAGGGCCGCGGCGCGGGCGTGGTGATCTATGGACGCGGAGCCGCGCCGTGCGCGGCCGACCTTGACGGCGACGGCGTACTCACGCTCTTCGACTTCCTCGAATTCCAGAACCTCTTCGACGCCGGCGACCCCACCGCAGACTTCGACGGCGACGGCAGCCTCACGCTGTTCGACTTCCTGGCGTTCCAGAACGCGTTCGACGCGGGGTGTGGCTGAGAAATTCATTTGGTGGCCCCGTCCTTTTCGAGTACCCTCAACGGACACGAGTGCGACCTCGCGCGAGAGGGGGCTTTATGGGCAAGCTAGACAAGATTCTCAGGGTGAACGTCTCGTTCATCACGAGCGTCACGGCCATCGGCGTGGCAACCTTGGCGGTGGCCGACGAGATGTGGGCGGTCGACGCCGGCTCGGACAACCTGTATCTGTGGGATAGCGACACGGGCCGCACCAAGTACGTGATCGGCCCGCTGAACCCAAGCCCCACGCGCTTCCTGACGCCGGTGTCCATGGCCGTCAGCGGCCGCGGCGCGATCTACGTGCAGAACAACTCCCCGTCGGGCGATCGCGGGCTGTCCTCCGTCGACCCACGCACTGGCCGGGCGACATACATCGGGCCGGGCTTGGGCATCGACGGCTCGCTCAGCTTCGGCCCGGGCGGTCGGCTCTATGGGTTCGACGATCTCAACCGGCTGGGCACCGTCAGCCTGACCACCGGCGCCGTGACGCGTGTTCCGGGCGCCCCGCGCTCTCCGGTCATCTACGGCATGGACTATTGCCCCGACGAGGACCGGTTCCTTGCGATCACCTCGGCAGGCGGCGGAACCACGCCCGATCTCATCCGCATCGATCCATCGACGGGCTTCGTGGTCGGATTTTTGGACACGGGCATCCTGATGGACAACGTGCCGCGCGGGCTCGCGTTCGACGTCGACGGCAACCTCGTGCTAACCGAGATCCCGGGCATCGTCCACATCCTCAATCCCGACACGGGCCGGCCAATTCGGACGTACCGAGGCACCACGCCTACGCCTCAAGGCCTGGGCCTAGCGTGCCGAGGCGACTTTAACCGCTCGGGAAACATCAACTTCCTGGACTTCTTGTCCTTCCAGAACGCCTTTGATACCGGCGATCTTTCCGCCGACTACGACTACGACGGGCAGCTGACGATCTTCGATTTCCTCGAGTTCCAGAACGCCTTCAACGAAGGATGTCGATAGAAGCGATGCGCTCGCGACGCGTCGACGCCCGCGATGTCTTGGACACCAAGATCGTCCGAACGTTACATGACCCCGGCTTCTGAAGCGGAGCCCGCCAGAGCAATGCCTCGTGCTGCTGCCGAGTCGTCGTATCCGAAGGCATGGTTGAGGTCTGGCCCGCCTCTTTCGATGAATAGTCGCTCGGCCGCGTTTGATCAATAGCCTGTCGTCGCGGCGGGCACCTTGGTGAGCGTCTCTCGCGACTGCGCTCGCTGAACGATGGCGCCAGCATCCTCGATGGGAGCACCCAGCCAGCCCGCGAGCCGCTCGATCACCGTGGGCCGGCGAAGCTCCCGAAAATCGAGCATGACGCTCGCGTGCCATCGCCAATCCACCATGTGCCGTGCACGCTCGAGAACGGTGTCGTACTTTTCGAGGTAGGCAAGCAGCTTTTCTGCCGGATCTTCGATCGTGGTCCACCGGTCCGTATCTCGACCGGTCTGCGCTTGGAATCGCATCGCTGAGATCGTGACCTCACGCAGCTCACGCACGAGGAATACCACGTTGCAGCCTCGCAGCGCCTGCCGCTCGCGTCGGCCGCAGTGCACGTGCCGACCGCAACCCCCCCGGCCCAGCGTCCTCGGCGAACTTCTCGATCGGACGCCGCACCTCAGTCGGCAGCCCCTTGTTGCCGTCCTTGTAGAAGGTTTGCGCGCAGTCGTGGTACGCGTCGGGATACACGTGGCGCTGGAGGTCGCGCAGCCCCATCTCCCCCAGAATGGCCGCCATCAAGTACGTCCCGGCCTTGGGAATCGACGCGACGAACACCGGCTTATCCATTCAGAGCCCCGCTCACTTCTGCTACGAGCTGTACGTGTGCTGAAGGAAGTACTCGATGATCTCTGCAAGATTATGCAGGCCGCCCATTCCGACGAAATGGGCAAGGCCTTCCCCATCTGGCGTGAACGCGCACCCGGATTTGATGGAGCACTCAATCCAATCGTGCTCGCTCCGATGCTTCGAAAGCGTCTCGATAGCCGCGGGCTCGACTCCTGTGTAGGCCAGGTCGATCCGCACGATCCAACCAGGGTTGTCCATCGACTCAATGCCAAGCCCGTACTCGTGCTCCCACTCACCGTCGCACTGACTCGCGTACCAACGCATCAGGCGTGTGACCGCGTCCTCCTTCGGTTCGTCGATCACGCCTCTTCCTTCTTGAAGATCAAGAGGTAGTTAAACCCCCGAATAAAGAAGTTGTCCTTCGCCGCCGCCATGTGTCGATTGCCCTGGCGAAGCTTCGAGTTTCGGCGCACGACGCAAACGACATCGATCGGTCGAAAGTTCTCGCGGAGCATCGCGAAGAGCTCGAAACCTATGGGCATGAACACGCCACCAGCCACACCCCTTTGTTTCCGCCACGAGTCGCTGATGTACACGGCCATGTACCGCCGATCGCGGAGCACGCGGTACACCTCGTCGAAAACGCCCGCCATCGCCTCGTAGTACGCCGCCTCGCTCGAATCGAGCTTGCCGATGCAATCGGGGTGGTTGCTGTAATCGATGTGGGTCGAGTACGGCGGATCAAGAAACACGAAATCCGCCGAGTCGTCCTTCATTGGGAGGCCGCGGGCGTCGCTCTGCTTGATGTCGGGCCGGCTCGGCACAAGGTCGTAGCCCACACCAACGCGACCAATGTCGGCGCACACGTCCAGCGTGGTCCCGCCGCCGCACATCGGGTCGAGCACGGTGTCGCCCTCGCGTGTGTACCGAGTGAGAAGCTGCCAGATCACCCAACTCGGCGTGCCGCCCGTATACGTTTTGTCGCCCTGGACGGTCTTCGCGCCGTCGTAGTGCTGGCTCGGGTACGCCCAGAGCGTGGTCGTCATCGGCCGCATCGGCGGACGCTTGCCCGGGCGTACTTTCGGATCGCCGGCGACGTCCTGCCATCGCGGCGGCCCGGGCTTCGCTCGCTGCGGCCCCCGCTCGCTCACGACTCGGCGCTCTGCGAGAGCAATTCGAGGAGCTTCTTCTCGGTGCCGTCCAACCCCAACTCGCTGCGCGCCCCCGCCGCACGAATATGGCCACCGCCACCAAATTGGCCGGCGATCTTGGCCACGTCCGGCCCATCGATCTTGCTCCGCAGGCTGATCTTGACCAACGACCGCCCCGCGCCATCGGGCGGCAGCTCAACGAGCACCGCCGCCACCTTGATGCTCCGAACGGCCAGCGCCGGATCGGCGAAGCCGCTGGTCATGCCCGGGCTCGCGCCGATGCTGCTCAGATCTTCCGCAGATACCTTCATCACCGCCACGCCGACATCCTCGTGCAGGCTCAGCGACGCCATCGCCTTCGACAGCAGCTTGAGCCGCTGCGGCGGATCGCTAAGCATCGTCATCTTCACGAGCTTGGGATGCTCGGCCCCTGCCTCAACCAAGTCCGCCGCCAGACGGAGCACGTGCGGCGTGACGCTCGGATGGCGGAACCAACCCGTGTCCGTCCCGAGCCCGAGCATGAGTGGCACGGCGACGTCGAGCGGCAGCTTCGATACTGAATCAACACCCAGCAGCCGCGTGCAGATCTGCGCGCTCATCTCGCACGCCGCGGCCGACTCGCTGTCGACCCAACGCGTCTCGGAGATCTCCGGCGAGCCGCTGCGATGGTGATCGAGGATCGCCACTGTGTCGGTCTTGCCCGCGATCCACGGCTTATACGGCTCGAGCTGCCCCCACGCGCCCGTATCGCAGATCAGGCACTTATCGAACAGCGGCGGCGGATCGCCCGCGTCGAGGTGCACCCACGGTGTGTCACCGAGAATCTCGCCCATCCAAGGCGGTAGTTCTCCGGCATACGCCAGGCCGACCTCAATACCGATCTGTGCAGCGCACCTCGCGATCGAGAGCGTGCTGCCCACCGCGTCGCCATCGGGTCGTACGTGCGTGACCAGTAGCAGCCGCTTCGTGCCGCGCAGCCACTCGGCAAGCTCATCGGGCCCGACGGTCGATTCGTACACGGCGCTTTCCATCGCGCTGCTCATGCGGTCACACGCTCCTGCATCCATGCGGGTCTGGTCGTCCCCAGAACATCGGCCGCCCGCGCAACATCGCGATCGAGCTGGGATTTGAGAGCTTCAATCGATCCGAAACGAACCTGGTCGCGCAGCCTCGAGACAAACGCCAGCCGCAAAGGCCAGCCATATTCAGGATCGCTGCCGGCCCGCCCATAGCCCAACAGGTGGACTTCGACACGCCGTTCGAGGCCGTCGAATGTCGGCCGCTCACCGACATTGACAGCTGCGGGAATCACCTCGCCATCGGCGAGCGTCGCAAAGCATGCGTAGACACCATCTCCAGGCGCCATCGTCTCAACGGCAACGTTCGCGGTTGGGAAGCCGATCGTCCGCCCACGCTGGTCGCCGCGCATAACCTCGCCCGCCAGCTCGTACGCCCGCCCGAGCACGCGACCCGCGTCGGCGACGCGGCCGCGCTCCAGCAGCCACCGCACGCGCGTGCTCCGCGCCGGCACCACCGTCTGGTCATCGAGATCGACCTCGACTGGCCCGACCACATCAACGCCAAAGCCCCGCGACCGGCCTAGTTCCGCGAGCGTGCCAACGTCGCCCGCCCGCCTCGCCCCGAAGCAGAAGTCCGGCCCCTCGACGACGGCCAGCGGTCGCAGCGGCACGAGCACTTCGTCGACGAATGCCTCGGGCGACAGCCCCAAAAGCTCGCGCGTCGGCGTCAGCCGCAACACCTCGTCCGCGCCGGCATCGAGGAGAAGGTCGGCCCGGTCCTCAAAGGTCGTCAGCCGCGGCGGCTCGCTGCCCGGTGCCAGGGCGGCCGCTGGCGCGGGATCGAACGCCAGGGCCACAACACGCGCCCCACCCGAGTGCCGCTCGGCGATGGCTGATGCTCGCTCGATCAGGGCCCGATGCCCCAGATGGACGCCGTCGAACACCCCGACCGTGAGCACGGCCGGGGCTTCAGTCTGGACCGTGTTTGGATGGGCAGCGGGCTGGTCTTCGGTAGGTGGCACTGCGGGATCGTACGTCGCGTGCGAACGCCTCGATGCCGCCAACCCTCGGACGGCATGAAGGCCCGGGGCGTGCCCCTGTATAATCCGTGATCCGCTCGCACCCCGCGCTCTCGCGCGTTAGGACACCACGCGACCATGCCCATCTTCAGCCGCAAGCCCGCCCGACCTACGACCGCCCCGACGCGCACCGTGGTGGTCCCCCACCCCTCGCCCGCGTCGGGATCGCCAGCCCCCAATGGTCGGCCCGCACCACGCCGCACAACCGTGGCGCCCAACCCCCTAAACCCGCAGATCGACACCATCGGCCGCGACATGCTCGACCGGGCCCGCAAGCACAAGGCCGGCTTGCTGAGCAAGAGCTTCTACTCCGACAAGCTCATGGACTGGTCGATGCGCGACCACGGGTTCAAGGTCGAGATGTTCCGCTTCGTCGATACCTTCCCTGTGCTCACCACCAGCGACATGGTGCACGAGCACCTCGTCGACTACCTCGACCAGGAACACGTCACCATGCCCCCCGGCATGGACCTGGGCCTCAAGGCCGGCAGCCTCGCCAAGGGGCTGATGACCAAGACGATCTCCGGGCAGATCGAGGGCATGGGCAAGAAGTTCATCGCCGGCACCGACGCCAAGAGCGCGCTGCCCGGCCTCGAGAAGCTCTGGAAGGACGGCATCGCCTTCAGCGTCGACCTGCTCGGTGAAGCCTGCGTCAGCGATGACGAAGCCGAGGACTACAAGGCAAAGTACCTCGATCTCGTTGAGAACCTGCCCGAGAGCGTCAGCGGCTGGAAGCCCAACACCCAGCTCGAACGCGACCACCTGGGTGCCATTCCGCGCACGAACGTCTCGATCAAGATCAGCTCGCTGAGCGCCAAGGCCGACCCTATCGACACCGAGGGCGCCATCGCCGACCTGATGTCCAGGATCGTGCCGATCCTCGAACGCGCCCGCGACAAGGGCGTGTTCGTCAACTTCGACATGGAGCACTTCGCGCTCAAGGACCTCACCCTCGAGCTGTTCTTCCGCTGCTGCGAGGCCGTCGACTTCCAGGCCGGCCTTGCGATGCAGGCGTACCTCAAGAGCGGCGTGAGCGATGCGCACCGCGTCAGCGAGTGGGCCAAGCGCACAGGCCGCATCGTCACCGTGCGTCTCGTCAAGGGCGCGTACTGGGACAGCGAGACCATCCACGCCGAGCAAGAAGGCTGGCCCTGCCCCGTTTGGAACACCAAGTGGCAGACCGACCAGTGCTTTGAAGACATGTGCAAGGTGTTCATCGACGCCTGCCCCACGGCCCCTGAGGCCGAAGGCATCGGCCCGACAGCGCTCGAGCCCGGCCGAGGCGGGGTCAAGCTTGCGCTCGGCTCGCACAACGTCCGCTCGGTCGCGGCGGCGCTCGCATACCTCGACAGCAAGAAGCTGCCGCGCACCGCCATCGAGCTCCAGATGCTCCACGGCATGGCCGACCAGCTCAAGCACGCCGCCTCCGACATGGGCCTGCGCATCCGCGAGTACGTGCCCGTGGGCGAGATGATCCCCGGCATGGCCTACCTCGTGCGACGACTGCTCGAGAACACCAGCAACGAGAGCTGGCTCAAGGCCGGCTTCCTCGACGAGGCCGACGCCGGCTCGCTCCTCGCCCAGCCCGCGCCCAAGCCCGGCGACGAGGACAAGGCCGACGATCTCTACAGGCTCGCGGCCGAGCGGCACAAGCTCAGCGTGTCCCACCCCGACGTCGGCGACGGCAAGGCCTTCGCCACCGAGCCGATGCGCGACTTTGCCGAGCAGGCCCAGCGCGACAGATTCGCGGCCGCCATCGAGACCGCGAGTGTGCCGAGCGTTGCCAACGACCACACGCCCGAGCAGGCCACCGCGATGATCGACGCCGCAGAGCGCGCGTTCCTCGGGTGGCGCGATGCCGATCCGGTGAAGCGGGCCAACGTCCTCGTGCGCGCCGCACAAGCCATGCGTGAGCGCCGCGACCAGCTCAGCGGCATCATCATCAAGGAAAACGGCAAGGACTGGCGCAACGCCGACGCCGACGTCGCCGAAGCCATCGACTTCTGCGAGTATTACGCCCGCGAGGCCGTCCGCCTGTTCGAGCGCCAACGCCTGGGCCGCTTCATCGGCGAGCTCGACGAGACCTGGTACCAACCCCGAGGCGTCGCGGTCGTCATCGCGCCCTGGAACTTCCCCCTCGCCATCGCCTGCGGCATGACCTCGGCCGCGCTGGTCACGGGGAACGCCGTCATCTTAAAGCCCGCCGAGCAAACACCCGGCATCGCGAGGGTCTGGTTCGATATCCTCGCCGACGCCATGCGCGCCGAGTTCGGGCACACGCACGCCGAGGCGCTGCACTTCTGCCCCGCCCCCGGCGAGACCACCGGCGCCGCCCTCGTGCGGGACCCGCGCGTGGCCCTCCTCGCGTTCACGGGCAGCAAGGCCGTCGGGCTCGACATCATCCAAGCCGCCGGCGTGACACCCGAAGAGCAGCACCACGTCAAGAAGGTCGTCTGCGAGATGGGCGGCAAGAACGCCATCATCGTCGACAGCAGCGCCGATCTTGACGAAGCAGTCCTCGGCACACGCCTGAGCGCCTTCGGCTTCCAAGGCCAGAAGTGCAGCGCCTGCAGTCGCTGCATCGTCGTCGACCCGCAAGCCCCCGGCGGCGAGCACACGCGGACCTTCATCCGACGACTCGTCGCCAGCACCAACTCGCTGGTCATCGGCGACCCCATGGAGCCCGGCACCGACGTCGGCCCGGTCATCGATGAAGAAGCCGCCAGCAACATGCGGCGTCACATCGACACAGCAACGCAGGAAGGCCTCAAGCTCGAGCTCGCCATGGACGTCCCCGAGGGTCTCGCCGAGCGCGTCGGCAAGCCCTACATCACGCCGCACATCTTCAGCGGCGTGACCCCCGACAAGACGCTGGCGCGCCAGGAGGTCTTCGGCCCGGTCCTGGCCATCATGCACGCCAAGACGTATGACGAGGCGCTCAAGATCGCCAACGACCACCCTTACAAGCTCACCGGCGGCGTGTTCACGCGCAAGCCAACGCACATCGCCAAGGCCAAGCGGGACTTCCGGGTCGGCAACCTCTACATCAACCGCGGCATCACCGGGGCCCTCGTCGCCCGCCAGCCCTTCGGCGGCTTCGGCATGTCGGGCGTGGGCAGCAAGGCCGGCGGCGTGGACTACCTGCTCCAGTTCGTCGAGCCCAGAGCGAGCTGCGAGAACACCATGCGCCGCGGCTTCGCGCCCGAGCTCTAGGGCCTCAATCACGGATCCCTCGCCTAAGCGAGGGGGCACCGGATCCACAAAAACAAAACCCCTCGCTCGCGCGAGGGGCTCGTTCGCTTCGTTCCAGATCCGATTCGTGATTCAGAGCACGCCGTCCGCCAGCGGGCGATCCGTCTCGATCTCGGGAATCTCGATGATCTGCGGCGCGATCTCGATGACGCGGTCGATGCGAGTGGTCGCATCCTGGCCACCGATGCTCAGCTTCGCACGCTCTTCGTAGCTCAACTCCTTCTCGCCCGAAGCCAGGCTCTCGAGCTTCTGCTCCTGTTGGGCACGCACCTGGGCGAGGCGGTCCTTCACCTGATCGATGCTGTGGGCCTTGTACGGTCCGAGCTCGTCCAGCGTTGCCTGGCGCGCCTCCATCATCTCGATCATGCGGTCGTTGCGGGCGATCGCGTCGATCTGCTGGTTGAGGCGCCACAGCTCGCTCTGGAACTGGGTCCGCTCGCTCTCGAGCTTGGCCAGCAGATCGTTCAAGCGATCACGCTGCTTGCCGAGCAGGTCGATGTCGCGGGCGATCGACTGGGCCTCGAGCTGGTACGCGTCACGCGTCTTGGCGATCTGCGTGGCCCTGGCCTGCGCGTCGCTCAGGTCCATCTTGGTGCCGTTGAAGCTGACGCGGACGATGGCGCCGTGACCAGCCTGGGCGCGGGCGTTCTCGGCCCGAGTGAACAGGCCGTGCATGGCCTCGAGGTCGGCCTCGGCGAGCTCGACGACGCGCTGGGCGACGTTTAGCTCACGCTCGTATTCGGCGGTCTGCGTGTCCAGCGTGGCCAGGTCCTGGCGAACGCGGGTGATGCGCTCGGGATACTGGGCCTCGAGCTTGCGGAGCTGGGCCCGCATCTTCACCGGGTCATCGATGTTGCGATCGATGGCGTCGTTCACGGTGTCCCGAGCCTGCGAGAGTGCCGCGCCAACACGCTCGGGGCCGGCAACGGCGACCAGGCCGCCGCCCACGAGGGTCCCGATGACGCCGACGCGAATGATGGTCTTGACCAAAGGCATGAGCCGACCTCCTTAAAGAGTCCTGTTTCGGCTTCGGCCCGGGGCTTGCATCCCCTCTCAGGCGTCCGCCGGCGAGTGTCGGCCCTTCCCTTCGTGGGCCGCACGCTCGTCTGACCCGTTGTTGGGAAGCCGCCCCTGCCGATTTCACAACCCGCCGCAAAACCGCCCCCACGACCTCAAGCAAGGGCAAGTCACGGCCACAAAGTCCCAAGAACCTGACAGAGGAGCGTTTAGGCCCGCTTTCTGCACCATCCGGGCCACAAGCGCGTCATAATGACCCGGGGCCGCCACTCGCGTTCGGCCCCCTTCGATGAGGACCCAGGGGAATCGCGGATGCTCAACGCTGTCACCACAAGCTTTATCGGGCGACTCAGGAACAACGACGAGGCCGCCTGGTTCGAGCTGTGGGAAACCTTCGGCCCGGTCGTCCGCACCCAGCTCACCCGCTGGGGCAAGGGCCGCATCGGCGTCGAGACCGTCCGCGACCTCTCCCAGGAGACCCTGGCCGCCCTGAGCGGCTCGATCGACCGCTACGACCCCAGCCGCGGGGCCCGCTTCAGCACCTGGCTTCTCGCGATCGCCAAGCACGTCCTTGGTGACGAGATCGACCGCCGGATGGCCCAGAAGCGCGGCTCGGGCAAGAAGGCCGTCGCCCTGGACGAACGCTGGGCCACCGTGCCCACCAGCATCGGCGCCGACGCCGAGTACGAGGCCGCCGTTTTCCGTGCCAAGATTGAGGCCGCCCTGCGGTCCGTCGAGCACGAGGCCGAGTTCGTCGATTTTTCGATCTACCGCATGCGCGTCCTGGACGGCATGAGTGGACGAGACGTTGCCGCCCAGTTGGGCGTCAGCGAGCCCACGGTCAGCCGGCGCCTGGCCAAGGTCCGAGACATGGTCCGGTTGCGTTCGCGGGCCATGGTCCAGCAATTCAGCTTCACGGACGATGAACTCGACGAAGCGGCGCGAAACGGGTTGGACCTCAATCCGACAAAAGCGGACGACGACCTGTTCGACGAGGCCATCGCCGAGATCTACCACCGGCAGGCCGAACTCAGGAGGAAGGACGAACAGGCCGCTCTGGAAGGCTGACCGGTACACCTCCCCACCGGTGAGCTAGGAGGCTCCGATGACCACCCCGCTGCTCGTGATCCTGGCCATCCTGCTGCTCATGCCCGCAGCGATCGTCATCATCGTGTACGCCGTCAAGGCGTTCGCGTTCATCATCAAGCGGCTGGGCGCGTTCATCATCGGCATGGTCGGCGACGCCCTGCGCCTCGTCGGCATCGTGATCACCGTCCCGATCCTCAGCCTGCTCGTCGTGGCCAACATCGTCATCGGCCGCTGGTCGGCCGCTGGGCACTTCGGCCGAGGCGTGGCCGACGAGGTCCGAACGTTTGGCGCGGCGCTCTATCGCCTAGCGATCGGCCACCCCGCCCGCCTGCTCTTCCTCACCCCGCTCACCGAGGGCCTCGAGCGCCGGCTGCCGGACATCGTCGCGGCGGCCCCGGGGCCGGACAAGCCCCGGCGTCGCGTCGGCGCGTTCGAAGGCTACGAGATCACCGGCTCGCTGCCCGGCGGCGGCTCAGGTGGCAAGCTCTACATCGCCACGCCCGACGAGCGCAAGCGTGGCGCGTTCCTACGCCAGGGCCAGGGCGAGGTCGAGCACGTCGTCATCAAGTCGTTCCACCTGAGCGAGGGGTCGAGCCTCCCGCAGATCGTCCGCGAGAGCCGCAGCCTCGAGTCGGCCCGCAAGATGGGCTTGGTGCTCGAGCACGAGCTCAACGACGAGCGCTTTTACTACGTCATGCGGTACGCACCGGGCGACTCGCTGACGCGCGTGACCCAGCAGATGCACGCCATGACCGGCGGCCAGGGCCTGAGCCAGCGCGACCTGCGGACCGCGCTGGGCTACGGCCGAGACCTGCTGGACACGCTCGCCGCGTACCACGCCGGCGGACTGTGGCACAAGGACGTCAAGCCCGACAACATCATCGTCGACGGCAACCGCGCACGTCTGGTCGACTTCGGCCTCATCACGCACCTGCGCTCGGCCATGACGCTGACGACGCACGGCACCGAGTACTTCCGCGATCCGGAAATGGTCCGCATGGCCCTCCGCGGCGTGAAGGTCAATGAGGTCGACGGCGAACGCTTCGACGTATACGCCGCCGGTGCCGTGCTCTACTCGATGGTCGAGAACAGCTTCCCCGCGCACGGCGGGCTCAGCCGGATCAGCCAGCCGTGCCCCGAGGCCATCCGCTGGATCGTTCGCCGGGCCATGGCCGACTACGACAAGCGCTACCGCTCGGCCGGTGAGATGCTCATGGACCTTGACTACGTGCTTAGGTCCGAGGACATGTTCGCCGTCAAGCCCGCGCAGCTGCCCAGCATGGGCGAGGGCGACGCCGTCCAGCAGGCCATGGAGTCCGATCCGCAACCCGAGAACGCAAAGGCTCCCGAGGTCGCCCATGTGGCGCACGCCGCGACGCCCAAGGCGAGCCCCCCACCGCTGCCCGAGGAAGATAAGCAGCCCGAGACCCCCAAGTCGCCGCGCATCAAGGTGCTCAACTGGTGGACCGGCAGCTTCGGCATCGGCGGCGGTGCACCCAAGCCCGCGCCGGAGGTCCCCGTCGATGTCGGCGCGCCGGCGCCGGCTTTCGTGAATGCCAGCACGCCCAAGGAGCTGCGCCCCCATCGTTCCGCTCGCGAGCAGGTCTCCGCCGCGCGCACGCGCGCCCATGATCGCCGCCGCCGCGCGCACCAGCGCCGGAAGGGCCTCAAGGGCCGCCCGCCCACCGGCCCCGTTGGCACGCGCTTCGGCATCGGGTTGGCCATCATCCTCGTGGTCCTGCCGGCCATCGCCGCCGGTTTGCTCACGCTCCGCTTCGCCGTGCTGGGTGATCGTCACGAAGGGCAGCGCCAGATGATCTCCGCGCCCGAGGTGCCCGCACCCGCGGCGGCCCCCACCCTCTCGTTCGATGCGGAGTCCCCGCTCCAACTCGCCAGCGATCTCCGAGAGGCGATCCGCCACACCGCGGCCGCCCAGGGTGGCGTTGAGGGCACCCTCTTGGTCGTCCTCGATGCCAAGGGCCTCTCGCTCGAGGCCCGGGCCCGCCTTGAGCACCGTCTGGCCGCGCTCCGGGCCGCCGGCGTGAACGTCCTGGACGCCCACAACGCCGCGGACAGCGAGGTCGAGTACATCACCGACCAACTCGCCAAGCTCCGTCGCCACCTCGGCATGGCCGACCCGCGCACGGCCTCGGGCGGGCAGAAGCTCGGCCAGTGGATCAAGAACTCGGGCGAGGTCGACGCCATCTACTGGATCGCGCCCGATGAGCACGACGCGACAAGCTCCACCACCATCACCGGCTCACGCGGCGACATCGGCGAAGACATCATCAAGGCCCTGCGCGGCCTGCCCTAATCCGAACTGGTCGTGGCGGTTCCCTGCTCGGGCTTCATCGGCCCGGCCGACAACTTCTCGAGCGCGCGCTTCGCGATGAACCCGATGATGCCGAGCACGACGAACGTGATCGCGATGCCGATGATCGCGATCAGCGGGTCCTTGGCAAGCACCTGAACGATGTCATCGCCTCGGCTCGCCCCAGCCGCCGCGAGCAAGACAGCCGCGAGCGTGCGCGGGGCCATGCCAAGGGCCGTCCCGATGACAAACGGCACGCGCGCGACACCGGTCGTCGACATCACCAGGTTCGTGAGCGCAAAAGGCGAGTTGGGTGGGATACGCAAGAGCGTGACCACAAGCGTCGTGCGCGCCAAGCCGTGTCCGACGAGCGCTTGGCGGATCGCTTCAGCCTTGTCGTTGCCCGCGATGACCTTCTCGACACGATCGCGCGACACCGTGCGGGCGATGTAGAAGCCGATGACCGACGCACCCACGAAGCCGACCCAAGCCGCGGCAAATCCCGTGACGGGGCCGAACGCCCAGCCACCCAGGATGGCCTGCGAGTACGTCGGCAGCGCGCCAAACCCCGCGCTGAAGATGAAGATCACCGTGTACAGCACCACCCCCATGATCTGGTGGTCCTGCAGCCACGCCGAGATGGCACCGATGTTGGCCAGCAGGAGCAACCCGCCGATCGGTGGCATCGCGGTCCACAGCACGCCGAGCACGCCTGCCGGCCCGAGGCTCCGCATGATGCCCACCCACTCGTGCAGTCGGTCGCGACCGATCGACCCGACGATGCCTAGGGACAGCAGCACGCCGCCGACGGTCGCCACGCCGATCGAGGCGAGCCGGTACGGCCCGTCGTAGACGTTCTCGATCAGCCAACCGGCCAGGGCATCGGGCAGCGACCGCAGCAGCAGCCCACAGCCCAGCACCGCGGCGTACAGGGCCAGCCCGATCGTGAATGCGCGATCAGCGGCCGTCGCGGGCTTCTTGCCGGAGCCTTGCTCGGGCTCGGCCGCCTTCGCATGGTCCGCGGCGTCCGCAACCTCGTTCGCATCCGTTGGCTCGGTTTGGCCGGGCTCATTGGGCTCGGTCGTGGTCATGCTCCAGCGTACGCGATGCCGGTGCAGAGCGACTCCGCCTACGCTCAAGCCGCACCACAAACCCAGCGCCCGTCGGCCCATCGGCCGCCGCCGCGCCTTTCCCGCCCGTTCGCTCGGGCCGAGGTTGTCCGAAATGCTCCCTAAGCCCCCGCCGCGCGAGCCCTCCCTGGGCTTCATCTATTCGCCGCCATACCGCATCCAGGGCATCTCGATCGCCGGTGAGGCGACTTCGATCCAGGTCCCCGAACTCGACGTTGTATTCGACATGGGCGCGTGCCCCAGGGCCATGCTGGCCTCGCCGCTTTGCGCGCTCAGCCACGGCCATATGGACCACGTCGGCGGCCTCGCATACTACCTGTCGCAGCGCCAGTTCCAGGGAATGGGCACCGGCGCCATCGCCTGCGATGCGCGCATCGAGGGCGACATCCGCCGCATGCTTGAGGGCTACGTCGGCCTCGAACGCCAGCGCACGCCCTTCGAGCTCTACCCGCTTGAGGACGGACAGAGCCATCCGCTCAAGCCAAACCACTTCATCCGTGGCTTCCACACCGAGCACACCGCCCCGTCCATGGGATTCGTCGCGTACGAACGCCGCACGAAGCTCAAGGACGAGTTCGTCGGGCTCCCCCAGGAGAAGCTCGTCGAGCTCAAGAAGCGCGGCACGGAAATCACGCGCAGCTTCGAGGTGCCCCTGGTGGCCTACACCGGGGACACCCTCCCGGGCTCGCACCTGCTGCGGTCGGACATCCGGGCCGCCCGCGTCGTCATTTCCGAGTGCACCTTCTTCGAGAAGGGCCACCACAAGCGCAGCCGCATCGGCATGCACATGCACGTGGACGATCTAGCCGAGTGGCTGCCGCTGCTGGAGTGCCAGACGCTTGTGCTCGGTCATATCTCTCGCCGCACGCAACTGGGTGATGTTCGCCAGGCGCTTGCAGATCGGCTTAGCCCAGAAGACCTTGCCCGAGTGCGCGTCCTGATGGACCACCGAGCGAATCGGCAGGAGTACGACAGGCAAGTTGCGCACGCCGAGGCGGCCGACGCGGGCTCAGCAGGCACGTGAGGCCATTGCCAGCGATGCGGTCGGTTGACACGTCCAGCCGATCGCGGTACCTTCCGATCGCGTCCGGTCGGACGGCAGGCATCCCAGACATCGGCCCACGTCCCTCCCCTGACGAGCCGTGACTTGTCCGGTTCTGCCTGCGCGTCCAGACCAAAACTGGTGTGTGGCCCAGAGCGTTGGGGGTATCGGCAGTGTCACAAACCGCGGCATCCGAATTGGGACACGGCCACGACCGCGACAACGAGGCCGCACGGCTGTGGGCGAAGACCCTTGAGAGCGTCCAGGCGGAGCACCCCACCCTCGTGCGAGTGTGGTTCGAGCAGCTCCAGCCGCTGTCGCTCAACTCGGGTTGGCTGACCATCGGGTGCGCCGAAGATGTCCAGCGGGGATATCTCCAGCGAGAGTGCGGGCGTATATTCAGCGAGACGGCCAGCGCCGTCAGCGGCCGCATCGTGAACATCCGCTTCGTCGGGCTGGGCGGCTCGTCAGACGGCCCCCCGCGCGTCGCGCGGCAGCTGGCGATCAACCCCGACAACACCTTCGAGAACTTCATCATCGGCCCGGGCAACCGGCTGGCCCACGCGGCCGCGAAGGCCATCGCCGAAGAGCCAGGCCGACGCTACAACCCGCTGTTCATCCACGGCGACGTCGGTCTAGGTAAGACGCACCTGCTCCAGGCGATCTGCATCCACTTGCAGGCAGCGCACCCCAACTGGTTCATCGATTATGTCTCGTGCGACGAGTTCACGAACCAGTTCATGGAGGCGGTGCAGGCCGGCCGCATGAGCGACTTCCGAAACGAGTTCCGCCAGGTCGACATGCTGGTGATCGACGACGTCCACTTCCTCGCCAAGCGCGACCGCACGCAGGAAGAGTTCTTCCACACCTTCAACGCGCTGTACCAGACCAATCGCCAGATCGTGCTCAGCTCGGATGCCCCGCCCGAGGACATCCCCGACCTCGAAGACCGCCTCGTGAGCCGCTTTAAGTGGGGCTTGGTCTCCTCCGTCGAAGCGCCCGACTACGAGACACGCATCGCCATCGTGAAGACCAAGGCCCGGTTGCGTGGGCTCGATCTGGGCGAGGGCGTCGCCGAGCACGTGGCGAGTTGCATCGACTCCAACATCCGCGAGCTGGAGGGTGCTATCACGAACTTGCAGATCCGGGCCTCGGTTGATGGCGGCGGGATCGATCTCGAGCTTGCCAACCAGACCATCGCCCCGCCCGAGCAGGAAGACGCCCTCACCAGCGCCACGATGCAGGCCGTGCTCGATGCGGCGATCGCGTTCTACGGCGTGAAGCTCGCCGACCTCCAAGCCAAGAAAAAGACTCGATCGATCGCCCGGCCGCGGCAGGTGGTCATGTATCTGGCCCGCAAGCACACGCGGCACTCGCTCGAGGAGATCGGCGGCTACCTTGGCGGCCGCGACCACACGACGATCATGCACGGTGCCAACAAGATCGCCGACCTGATCAAGGAAGACTCGATGTTCGCCGCCGAGCTCGAGCGCGTCGAGGCACACATCGTGGGTGACATCCGCCCATCATGATCCTCTGCATAAGCGCACGAAAGAGCCGGGCGGATCGCCCGGCCTGCTGTAAAACTCAGGTGGAGTAGGTCTCCGCTTACGCGTCGTCGCTCTCGTGACCGACAACTCGAGGCATGTTCTCAAGCACCTGGTCGATCAGCCCGTACTTGAGCATCTCTTGGTCGTCCAGCCAGAGGTTGCGATCGCAATCGGCCTCGATCTTGTCGGTGCTCTGCCCGGTCGCATCCGAGTAGATCTGGTACAGCCGCTCGCGTAGGCGGATGATCTCCTTGGCCTCGATCTCCAGATCGGTGGCCTGGCCTTCCATCACGCCGCCGATGAGCGGCTGGTGCATCAGGTTGCGGCTGTTGCGCAGGGAGTATCGCTTGCCCTTGGTGCCGCTCGCGGCGATGACCGAGCCCATGCTCGACGCCTGCCCGATGATGTACGTGCAGACGCTGGGCTGGATGAAGTTCATCGTGTCGATGATGCCAAGACCGCTGGTCACGCTACCGCCGGGCGAGTTGACGTACAAGTGCACATCGCTCTCGGGATCCTCGTTGGCGAGGAACAGCAGCTGGGCCACGATCAGGTTGGCCATGTCGTCCATCACCGGCCCACTCAAGAAGATGATCCTGTCCTTGAGCAGACGCGAGTAGATGTCGTACGACCGCTCGCCGCGGCCGGTCTTCTCGATGACGATGGGCACCAGGTAGTTCGATTCAACGCTCATGGGCGATTCTCTCCGGCTTGGGGTCGTGACTCTGGCCTAGGTGTGGAAAGAGGGTCCTGGGAACAACCGGCTCAGCCGGCGTTCTTCGTGTGCTGGAGCACCTCGTCCACAATGCCGTAGGCCTTGGCCTCCTCGGCGCTGAAGTACTTGTCTCGTTCGCTGTCGGCGCGGATCTGGTCGACGTTCTGGCCAGTATGGCTCGCGAGGATCTCATTGAGCGACTGCTTGCTCTTGATGATCTGCTCGGCCTGCAGGCGGATGTCCTCAGCCTGACCTGTAATACCGCCGTAAGGCTGGTGGATCATGACCTTGGCGTGCGGCAGGATGTATCGCTTGCCCTTCTCGCCAGCCGTCAGCAGCACCGCGCCGCCCGAGTACGCCCGGCCGATGCAGTACGTCGCCACGGGGCTCGAGAGGAACTGCATGGTGTCGTATATCGCCAGCGTGTCGTCGACTGCGCCGCCGGGGCTGTTGATGTAGAAGTTGATCTGCTGGCCGCGCTTCTGGTCCTCGAGGTACAGCATCTGCATCATCACTCGGGCCGCCGAAGCGAAGTTGATCTCCCCGATCAGGAACACCACCCGATTCTCGAGCAACAGCTCGTCGATGGTCATCTCACGCGTGCGTTGGTAGGAAACGGCCGATGCGGGCATGGGCTGTCCTTCTCCTCTCTAGCAGCCGGCCATCGGGCCGACCGGGAGTTCTGGGAATCGCGACCGGCGTCGGCCGGAGCCAAGCGGACGGCCGCGGGGCGGTCTCACGGGCTACCTATCGGCCCATGAGGGGTCTGGCTGCAACCAGCGGGCCATACTGGGCCGCTTTTGGCTCGCTCCATGCCCACGCGGGGCCCAAGCGAGGCGTCATCGCACCGTCTCCGAGCCCATATCGGCTGGAAGGCCGAGCACGCTACGCCCAATCACCCGCCGTTCTGGCAGGCGACGCCTCGCCATCCAATCGGGCCTCGTTGCGTGCGGGGATGGCCTTGGGCAGATCGCTTCCGTACACTCCCGACCATCGCGCTCCAGGCGTGGATCGCGATGGCCTAAACCAGCGGGCGCCGCCCGTGGAGGGGTTGTTCTTTGCCGACCGCAGTCATCAGCGACATGCACGGGAACGCGACGGCGTTGCGCGCCGTGCTCGCCGACATCGAGAGCCGCGGCGTCGATCGCGTCGTGTGCCTGGGCGATATCGTCGGCTACGGGCCCGAGCCGCTCGCGTGCGTCGATCTGATCCGCGAGAAGTGCGCGTGGTCGCTGATGGGCAACCACGACTTCGCCGTCCTCTACGAGCCCACGAACTTCAACCCGATGGCCGCCTCGGCCGCGTACTGGACACGAGAGCAGTTCGACGCGGAGCCCGACGAGGCCAAACGCACCGAGCGCTACAGCTTCCTCGGCCGGCTGCGTGTTCGAGTCGCGGACGCCGACTCTCCGCTCAAGTTCCCGCTGCTGGCCGTCCACGGCTCGCCGAGGCGCCCGATCAACGAGTACATCTTTGACAAGGACGTCCGCGACGCCCCGGAGAAGCTCGAGGCGATCTTCGAGCGGTTCGAGGGCGCGTGCGTCGTGGGCCACACCCACGTGCCGGGCGTCTTTACCGACGAGCCCGACTTCTACCCCACCGATGAGATCGGTGACGGCGGGTTTAAGCTGCGTGAGGACGAGAAGGTCGTCATCAACGTCGGCTCCGTCGGCCAGCCGCGCGACGGCGACCCGCGAGCGTGCTACGCCGTGCTCCATGAGGACCGCGTCGAGTTCTACCGCGTCGAGTACGACATACAGGACACCGCCAACAAGATTAAGGCGATCGCCGAACTCGACGACTATCTCGGCGATCGCCTCTTTAGCGGCCAGTAAGCCGCCCGTCGGCATCGAGCGAGTACCATCCCGACACACCCATGGCTGCACCACAAAAGAGCATCCTCCGCATCATCCTGCCCCTGGCGATCCTCGTCGGCCTCGGCCTTCTGATCGCGATGCCCCTTCTGCAAAGCGGCGGCTCCTCGCCCCAGGCTCCCGCAACGGGTGAGTCCGCGCAGCCGGCCGAGCAACAGGCCCAATCGCAGGACCAGCCCGAACAGCAACAGCAAGGCCCGGTCGAGGCTCCAGCGACTGAGCCCGAAACGCAGGATTCCGGCGATCCGGAGACCGTTCCGGGCGATGTCGCATCCGAGCCGACGCAGCAAGACCCTCCGGCCGATCCCGCCCCAGCCGGCACACGGCCGACGGAGAGCGCTGCCATCGGCCAGCAGCTTCGTGTCCTGCCAGTCACCGGCGACTCAGCCAGCCAGCCATACTCCCGCATCGGCGGCGTCGATCCCGCGACCGACGCGCTGGAGATCACCTTCTCCCAGCGCGGCGCAGGCATCGAGCGCATCGCGCTGGCGGGCTACAACCAACGCTTGGGCTCGGCCGAGCCCGTCCCCGCCCAGCAACGCTGGACCCTCCCGACCGTGAGCGGCGGCTCGATCAGCATCGTGCCGTTCGCGGCCGTCACCGTCAAGATCAACGGCCAAACCGTCGGCGTGTACACGGCAACGGACGACGAGGGCGTCGCGCAACCCGCGTGGGCGCAGGTCGAGCCGGGTCGATTCCAGGCCACCATCGCCACCGCCGACGGCACGCCCGTTGTCCGCCTCGAGCGTCACTACCAGGCGGATGGCTCAAGCCACGACTTCAAGCTTGTGCACAGCGCACAGAACCTGACCGGCGAAGCAATGAGCATCCGGTGGATCACGTTCGGGCCCGCCCAGCTCTACCAAGAGAGCCAGGGCTATGGCGGAGACAAGCGGCGCGTGCGCTTCGGCCATGTCGAACCCGGATCACCCCACTTCGTGGTCGGCGGTGACCGCATGAAGACGAGCACCCAGGTTGCCGGCAAGCGCGATCCGAGCACGGGGCTCTACTCCACGAGCATGGAACTGTGGCCCGATGCCAAGGTCAATGAACAGGGCCTCCAGCTCGCGTGGACAGGGCTGACCAACCGTTACTTCGGGACCGCCGTGCACGCCGTCGCCGACGGCGACCCAACGCCGGGCGTGGCCCCTCTGCTCTCCAACGTCGAGCGCGTCTCTCGCGTTCTGCTCGACCCATCGGCACGCACCGAGAGCCCGAACTACATCCTGGGCCTGCAACTCACAAGCCCGCGGTACGACCTGCCAGCCAGCGGCTCAACATCCCACACGCTCGGCATCTATAGCGGCCCACTCGATCGCGGGCTTATCACGGCCAACCCCTCGGCCGCCGCGGTCATGCTGCGTCAGCTCGTGCAGTACAACTTCGGCGGCCCGTGCGCCGTCTGCACGTTCCCTTGGCTCGCGCACATCCTGGTCTGGCTGCTGCACATCATCCACGACTACGTCGCGTTCGACTGGGCACTGGCGATCATCATCCTCGTGCTCATCGTCCGAACGATCCTGCACCCGGTGACCAAGTGGAGCCAGATCCGCGTCCAGCGCTTCAGCCACCAGATGCAGCAGATGGCGCCCAAGCAGAAGGTCATCCAAGAGAAGTACAAGGGCGACCCGAAGCGCATGCAGGCCGAGATGGCCAAGCTCTGGCGCGAAGAAGGCATCAACCCCGCCGGCATGCTGGGCTGCCTGCCCATGTTCCTGCAGACGCCGATCTGGATCGCCCTGTACGCCTCGCTCTACTTTGCCATCGAGCTGCGACACCAGCCCGCCTTCTTCGGCGTGTTCCAGCAAATCGGAGGCTGGCCCTTCCTGGCCGACCTCGCAAAGCCGGATAGCGCGATCTCTCTACCCGCGGCGCTGCAATTCCAGCTTCCGCTCATGGGCACGATCACCTCGTTCAACATCCTGCCGCTCGTTCTGGGCGTGGTGTTCTTCATCCAGCAGAAGTACATGATGCCGCCGCCCAGCGCCACCATGACGCCCGAGCAGCAGACCCAGCAGAAGATCATGAAGGTCATGCTGGTGGTTATGTTCCCGATCTTCATGTACAACGCGCCGAGCGGCCTGGCGGTGTACTTCATCGCCAATTCGGTGCTCGGCATCGTCGAGATGCGCTATATCAGGGCGCACATCGACAAGAACGACCTGCTCACCCCCAAGCAGCGCGATCCGGGCAAGAAGACCTTCATGCAGCGCATGATGGAACGGGCCGAGCAACGCCAGCAGATGATGCAGGCCGCGCGCGGCCAAGGACCGGTCAAGGGCCCGACGAGTGGCGCTCTGGGCGCACGCCGGAAGAAGACCGAGAATCGGCGCAGGGGCCGCCGTCCCTAGTCTCGGCCCATGGACACCACGTCGACCATCGTCGCGCCGGCCACGCCCATGGCCCCCGGCCCGCGCGCCGTCGTGCGTCTGAGCGGGACCGCGGCGTACGAAGCCATAGACGCGCTCTCCGAAGGCTCTATAGAACGCACCCGCGGCGTCTACCCCATCCGCCTGGGACTGCCGATCGGCGTGATTCCAACACTTGCTGTCAGCATGCCGGGCGCCAACACGTACACGGGTGAGGACACCATCGAGTTGCTCCCGCCAGGATCGCCCACGGTCGTCGATGCGATCGTGCGCGCGATGCTGGCGTTCCCGGGCGTGCGCCACGCCGAGGCCGGAGAGTTCACCGCCCGAGCGTACCTCAACGGTCGGCTCACCCTCGAACAGGCCGAGGGTGTCGCCGCGACGATCGCGGCCGCCAACGAACAGCAGCTACGCGCCTCACACGGCCTGCTTCATGGCGAGTCGGGCAGACGCTACGCGAGCATGGTCGACGAGCTTGCCTCGGCGCTCGCGCTCGTTGAGGCCGCTGCGGACTTCGCCGAGGAGGAGCACGTCGTGCCGATCAGCGCCGGCGATCTGCGCAATCGGCTGGACTCGTTACTCGTATCGCTCGAATCCGAGTCGCTCGGCAGGCGCGGTCGCGAGCACGCCGCAGCACGCCCGATGGTGGTCCTCGCCGGCGAGCCGAACGCCGGCAAGACAAGCCTCTTCAACACCCTACTCGGACGCACACGCGCCGTGGTCTCCTCGATGGAACACGCCACCCGCGACGCGATCGTCGAGCCACTCACGCTGGAGCATCCTCGGATTGGCGCCGTGAGCTTCGACCTGGTCGACTTGCCCGGTTTGCCAGACAGCCTCGATGCTGCCGAGCGTGCCAGCGTGCAGGCGGTCATCGACGACGCGCTCGATCGGGCCGACGTCGTGCTGCAGTGCGACCCGGATGCGCAGTTCGGCTCGATCGCGGGCGGCGACAACACGATCCGCCTGCGAACGAAGGCCGATTCGCCCGAGTCTCGCGCCGATGGATGCCTCGAGGTCAGTACAAAGACGGGGCTCAACATAGAAACGCTGAAGCTCGAACTGGCCGAGGCGATCGAGTCTTCGAACCGCGATGTTGGCGCCGGCTTGATACCGCGCCACCGAGATCTTGCCGACCAAGCGAGCGCGTCAGTCTCGCGCGCACGCGCGGCGATCGAATCGGATCCGGCCTCGGGACCACCAATCGGCGGCGAGATCATCGCCGCTGAGATGCGCCTTGCGCTCGACCTCCTGGGAGAGCTCGGCGGCCGTGTGCATCCCGACGAGGTGCTGGGTCGCATCTTCGCCAGCTTCTGTGTGGGCAAATAGATCGGGCCCTGGGTACACTCTCTTCTGACATGGCTACCACAGACACACGCCCAGCGACCGATCCGCAAGTCGACCCGACCAGCGACACACTGCCGCCGTTCCGTGTGCTCTTGCACAACGACGATGTGCACGACATGGTCTATGTTTTTGAAACGCTCGTCGACCTGACGCCGCTCGCGTACAAGCCGGCCGCCCGGATCATGCTCGAGGCCCACATGCGCGGGGCTGCTCAGGTGCTCACGACCCATAAGGAGCGTGCGGAGTTCTACCGGGATCGCCTGCGTTCCAAGGGCCTGGTGTCCACGATCGAGCCGGCGGACGAGTCGTCCGAATAAGCCCAGCGAGGTCCGCCTGTGCCAGTCGGGCCGATCGCCTCGCCACAAAGAGTGCCGCCCTACCGAATACGGCCCGCTGAGCGGGTGTGTTGGCACCGCGACGCCGATGCTCCCTCAACGCGGACGTGGTCCACGCCGTGGTGGAGGGATTCGGTATGTCCAAGCCCATGGGACAGATCCTCGTCGATCGGGGTGTACTCAGCGACACGCAGCGCGAAGAGGTGCTGCGCGCCCAACGCGGCACCAACCGCCCGTTCGGTGAGCTCGCCGAGAGCATGTTCGACGTCTCCCAGCACGAGATCGAAGCGGTTTGGGCCGAGCAGTATGGCGAGATCGCCGAGTGGGTCGACCCCTCGACGCTTGACATCGCCGAGCACGTGCTCTGCGTGCTAAGCGGTCGCCAGGCGGCACAATTTGCCATGATCCCGATCCGGTACGCCGGCCGCTCGCTGGTCTTATGCACCACGCGCGAGCAGCTACCCAGGGCACTGCGCTTCGCCTCTTCAACCTTCGGCGCCGAGTGCACGCTCGCGCTGTGCGAGACCGAGCAGCTCACATCCGCCTTGCAACGCCACTACGACGTGGACGCCGCCGCGTGGGAAGCGATCATGCGCCAGCTCGATGCGAGCGAGGCCGCGTGATCCCAATCAGTCCTTGGCGATCGTCGTGATGGGCGCATCCAGGGGCAGGACGCGAACCAGTTGCATGTACGCGTCGTGGTGCGCCTGCACTTCGGCCAGAGAGTCTCCGCCGGTCTTCTCGAGGAACGCCCTGGCGATCTCGAATGCCACCATGTTCTCCATGACCACGCTGGCCGCGGAAACGGCACAGACATCGCTTCGCTCGTAATCGCTCTGCTCGGCTTCCTTTGTATTCAGGTCGACCGAGGGCAGCCCGCGAAGCAACGTGGATATGGGCTTCATTGCTCCCGTGACGACAACTGGCTGGCCGTTCGTCATGCCGCCCTCAAGGCCGCCGGCGTTGTTGCTCGTACGCACAAAGCCGAGCCCAGGCTCGTCGGCGCGCGCACGATCGAAGTGGATCGGGTCATGGACCTGTGAGCCCGGAAGCTCGGCCACTCGACGCCCCATGCCTATCTCGACGCTCTTGAACGCCTGGATGCTCATTACGGCAAAGGCGATTCGGGCGTCAAGCTTGGACCGCCAATCCACGCAACTGCCCAGCCCGGGCGGCACGCCGAAGACATGGACCTCGCACAAGCCGCCGGCCGTGTCCTTGTCGATCTTGGCCTGGCGGATGACGGCGATCTGCCGCTGCGTCGCATCGGCATCCGGGCAATACGTCTCGCTGGCATCGCGCGCAGTCTTCAGCTCTTGCCAGTTCTCAGTGCCGACGATCGCATCGGTCGATTCGGAGCCGACCCGGCGCACGAAGCCAAAGACCTCGATGCCGAAGAGCTGCAAGAATCCGCGCGCAAGTGCGCCCGCCGCGACACGGGCCGCCGTCTCGCGTGCGCTCGCGCGCTCGAGCGTGCCCCGGCAGTCTGTGGTGAGCCACTTTAACGAGCCCGAGAGGTCAGCGTGGCCGGGGCGCGGCCGATACACCGGCGGCGTGCGCTCGACGTCGTCCATACGCGAGTCCTTGTTGACAACGCGCATGGTGATCGGCGAACCCAACGTGTGGCCAAGGCGTACGCCGCTGAGGAATTCGACGCGATCGGTCTCGATGCGTTGCCGGCCGCCGCGGCCATATCCACCTTGGCGCCTGGCAAGCTCGGCGTTGATCAGGTCCTTATCGATCGGGACGCCAGCGGGCATGCCGGTCACGATCGTGATCATCCCCGGTCCATGGCTCTCGCCGGCGGTCTGGTACTCAAGCATCGCCATCGGCCATGGTATCGACACTATTGCTGCGGCGGCGCACCCAAAACCGAGAGGATGTTGCTGCGATCGTCTGTCCAGAGGCGGAAACCCTCGCGCGCGACCGGTGTTCTCCACAACGCACGCTGGCGGAGGGGGGTCAGGTCATCGGGCTCGCGAGAGAGCATCACCCACGTGCTGGCGTACCGGCCGGTCTCGAGGCTGTCTTGGGGTGTCCGCTGGTCGACGCGCATCATGGCGAACAGGCCAAGCCGCTCGGCCGCGGTGGCGACCACGGGCTCCAGATCCAGGTACTCATTCGAGATGTGAACGGCGAGCTCGCCCCCCTCGGCCTACTGGCTCAGGTACACCTCGAACGCCTCAACAGTCAACAGGTGCACCGGGATGG
>CALCCF010000040.1 GCA_937899905.1 uncultured Phycisphaeraceae bacterium | reverse complement strand
GTTTAATCGACAGGCGGACTGCAGACCACCCAGTGGAATCCCAGGTTTGGATCGGGGAATCATTGATTTCACATTTACTTCAGGGGGTTCCCAGAGTTGACGATGCTCCTCGTATCATGAGTGAGCAAAGCCAGCCGCTACATCGTGTCATCTGCGTAAGCCGAAGCCGGGTTCCCCTTACCGATGAAGTCCTGCTGAAGATCCAGGACGTGGCGAGCACGAACAACGAGAAGGCCGATGTTGGCGGCATGCTGCTCATAGGCGGTGGGTACTTCATGCAGGTGCTCGAGGGCGAGCGCGGGGCCATCCAGAACACAGTGAGCCGAAACTGCGTCGATGTTCGCCACGAGATGGTCACGATCGTTCGATCCGAGCCGATCGCCAGCCGCTCGTTCGAGACTTGGAGCGTCGGTGTGATCAACTACGAGTCGCCTGGGGATGACTTCGATCTGTTCGATATGGTCGACGTGGTTGATCAGGCGGGCAGAGACGTTCAGCCGAGCGAGCGCGCCGGCCGGATGATGCGGGCGTTCGAGTCGGCGGTTGACCGCCTGCAAGCCGCGTAATCCGGCCCCACGCCACCTGGTTTCGAGTTCGCCCGCCACGCGGGCTCTTGGTGTGCGCGGGCCTTTGGCGCGATCGGGAGTTATCAATAACACTACTCGGACGCTGGGAAACCTCATCCCCTAAATTGTGGAGTATTTGGTTGGATCGGTGTGCAGAGCGCGTGCTGCTTGGTCGATGGTCGCGGTATGGGTAGCTCGCAAATCTTCCAACTGGTGTATGTCAGCGTCAGCAGTCGACCGATGGTCGATCAGGAACTGCACGCGATCCAGACGGCGGCGGTGAAGAACAACCGGACCAATGACGTTACCGGCGTCCTGCTCTACAACAACGGATGCTTCCTCCAACTGCTCGAGGGCTCGCGCGATGCGCTCGCGAAGACCTATGGCAGGATCGCAACGGACTCGCGGCACGTGCGACCGAGCGTCTTGTACTACCAGCGAGCCGAGAAGCGCGTAGCCGAGTCATGGAGCATGGGCGTGCTCAACATGGATCGCTTAACCAGTCGGTCGTCGATCGAGGACTTGCTCGAGAGATTCCGCGCGGAGTCAGAAGCGGTGACGAGCAATGAGAAGCCGGTGGAGACTCTGATGTACGAGTTCGAGCGGCTGAGCCAGGAGAACGAGGCCATCCAGCGGGCCTCGGCCTGATGCCGACCTGACGTCGACGCGATCGCTACCGCAAGGTGTCTTCGAAGAACCGCCGCATGGCCGCCCATGAGCGCTTGTCGGCGGTTTCGTTGTACGCGGCGACCTTGCCGGGCTCCATCGGGCCGGCGGCCTTGCTCGTGAAGCTGTGGACGGCGCCGGCATAGTCGATGAAGACGAAGTCGGCGTCGGCGTTGGCCATCTCGCGCTTGAACTCGTTGCGGTCCTCGATGCTGACCAGCGGGTCGTCGTAGCCGTTACAGACCAGTACTGAAGCGGTGACTTGACCGCGGCGTGGGGCGCTCTCGAAGCTCAGGCCGCCGTGGAAGCTGACGACGGCGTCGAGGTCGAAGCCGTGGCGGGCGCACTCGAGCACGACGGTGCCGCCGAAGCAGTAGCCGATGGCGGCGAGGGTCTCGGTGTTCTTATCGTTCTCGCGGAGCGCGTCGATGGCGGCCTCGACGCGGCCGCGCATGAGCTGGCGATCGGCGTAGTACTTGCCGGCGAGCTCGGCGGCCTCGTCGTTGTTCTCGGCGCGGACGCCGTCGCCGTACATGTCGATGGCGAAGGCGACGTAGCCGAGCTTGGCGAGCATGCGCGCGCGTTCCTTCTCTTCGTCGCCCAAGCCTGTCCATTGATGCACAATGAGCACGGTGCCGAGCGACTCGCCGCCGGCGGGCTCGGCGATGAAGCCGCGCATGCGCTCGTCATTGTGGCTGTAGCGCAAGTCGTACTCGCGGCCCTGGAGGTTCCAGATGCGTGGTCGCTGGGGCTCGTCTGGGAAGAGCGGGTCGTCTTGCAGGAGGAAATCACGTAGAACCTCGGCACGCCCCAGTTCCTTGGCGAGATCCTCGACTTCGAGTTGGGAGGGATACTCCGGGACCCATCGCGGGTATGGGAGTCGGAGCACGGGGTGGTGGAGTTCGTAGGGCTGGGCGTAGCCAGTGAAGCGCTCGATCGTCGCTGGCGTGTCATCGCTTGCCTGGGCAAAGAGCGCGCACGTCGGCACGAGGATGGCGAAGAGCAGTGCGAGCGTGGAGCGGGCGTGCAGGTTCATGTCGTCCTCCGGATTCTGGAGAACGATACCGCGCCGCTACGCGAGATGATGCACGGTTGGCCCGGTTGTTACCGGCCGCGGAAGGTGATGCGTCCCTTGGTGAGGTCGTAGGGGGACATCTCGACGGTCACGGTGTCGCCGGGCGTGATGCGGATGTAGTGCTTGCGCATCTTGCCGGAGACGTAGGCGAGGATCTCGGTCTGCTGCTCGTTTGGCAGGCGTACCTTGAACATGGCGTTGGGTAGCGCCTCGACGACGATGGCTTCCATCGTGAATTTGTCGTCTTGTTTAGCCATACGAGCGGTGGATCCTCCTGCGGTGGCGGGCGTGTTGCCGGCCGAGACTCTGCGAAACCCAGGCCATCGGCCCGAAGCGAGCCCTGAGTGTAGCCCGCACGCGAGACGCGACCGTCATCGATCGTGGCGGGCCAGAACCCAAATAAAATAAGAACATTGAGTGCCCGAGTATTCCGGGTGGTTTAGTCTTCGCCGCTCGCGCCGGCCGAGGCACGGCGGCTGATGCCGGCCGCGGGCGCGCGCCTGATGGTCTTCCGCCAGATCATGGGGACGGACAGCGCCGCCGCGGCAAGGCTGGATGGTGGCCACGCGAGGGATTCGAGCTCGTAGCCCAGGCGCTGCATCTGTGGGCCGCAGACGCGTTCGATGGCGGCGATGGCGGTCGTGCTGAGCTTGCCGCGGTAACGGCCGATCCGAGAGCCCGTGATGGGCTCGAGCGTGCGCTGCTTGTGGGTCTCGTGGTCGGCGTATCCCTTGTTCTTTCGCTTGTGTGGCTCGAGCATGTCGGGGCGGAACTCGATGGGCAGCACCTCGCACGCGCGGCGGAGGTGCGGCTCGGGATCGCTCACGAGGTCTTCGTAGCGGATCGTCGTGTATCGCTCGGGCGAAACGAGGGCTTCGAGGTCGGCGTTTCGCTCCTGGTCGAGCCGCCAACGGACCGCTGCCGACATTGGGGGCCCGTTCCAGGCCTCGCGCTGGCTCACGGCGACGTCTCTGGGGTCTCGCACGATGTGGATGACGCGCGAGCCGGGCATCATGGCGAGCAATTCGAGCACGTAGCTGCTGTGGCTGGGGCTCTTCTCGCCAAGGACCGTGGGCACGGGCTGGCCGCTCTCTTGGGCCGTGTGGGCCGCGGACTTGAGCCACGCGGACAGCAGTGTCGCGTAGTGCCTTGGCCCGGCTTCGGCCAGGGCATCGAAGCGCTCCTGCTCGAAGGAGATGTCCGCGAAGGCGCTGCGCTTGGCGATCGCGGCCTTGGCGGCCGACCATCCCGCGTCGCTCTGGAGCGGGCCGAGCCGTTTGCGGTGGTGCCAGAGCAGGCTCATGAAGTGCGTTTCTTCGGGGATGAAGACGCCCTGGCCGCGCGACAGCATGGACTGGAGCAGCGTGGTGCCCGACCGGCCGGTGCCGGTGATGAAGAAGTACCGCGGCTCGTCCATGGGATGAGTTTACTCCGACTCGGGTTGGCGATCGGGCCGCAGACGCAGGATCGGCCGGGCCAGTCGGGCGATGCGCGGTGGCGTGATCGAGAGCATGTCGCTCAGGGTCTGCGGCATGGCGAAGCGCACCAGCACCGCCGCGGCGAGCGTGAACGCGAACCCGGAAATAACGAACCGGAGCATGGTGTCGAGGGTGCTCGGTTCGCCGGCGCGTGCGGACTCGAGGGCATGGCGCATGCCCAGGTTGTGCAGCCAGAGGTCGACGAGGATCACCAGCATGGCCAGTACGGTCAGGGCGCCCCACGGTCGGAGCACGGTGACGAGGAAGTCGATTATCGGGACGCCGGCCTTCTTGAGGCTCCATGCCGTGACGCCCGTGATCCCGACCACGAACCACAAGCCGACGCCCATCGCGATGAGGTGGGGCTGCCTGGGGAACAGCATGCCGCCGATGGCGGCGACGATGACCATGCCGATGCCCTGGATGAGCAGCGCCTGGAACTGCGTTTGGAATCGGCCGGTGCTGGATAGCGCCGACTCTTGCACGGCGACGAGCAGGCGAAGGGCGAAGCACAACGCGAGCGCCTGCACCGCCGGTACGGCCGCGAGCCATTTGCCGCCCCAGATCAGCTCTTGGAGCGGATCGAACACGACGGCGATCCCGCCTGAGAACACGGCGGCGACGAGCGTGAGCGAGCCGCACACGCGCAGCACGGCTCGGGAGTGCCGTGTGCGATCGTGCTGGAAGCTGCTCATGGTCGGCATGAGCACCTGTTGCAGCGACGCGGCCAGGACCGTGAGTACCTGCGAGCTGATCATGTAGGCGAACGCGTAGATGCCGATCATCGCCGGATCGAGGATGAAGCCGAGCACGAGGAAGTCGCCCTGGCGGAGCAGCGCGAGCGCCATCGCTCCGAGTATGAGCCAGCGTGTGCGTGCCCAGATCGCGGGCCAGAGCCGGGTGCGCGGGCTGAAGCGGATCAGGGGCTGGCGCGTCAGCGCGTAGCCGAAAGCCCAGTCGTATGCGGCGACGACCACCATGGCCCAGGTAAAGGTCAGCGGTCCTGCTCCGCCGATCGCGAGGGTGATCATCGCGATGTAGTTCACGAGCGCGCTCGTCGCGTTTAGTGCCGCGACGGCCTTGTAGCGGTACTGCATGGAGAGTGTCGCGCGGTAGATCATGCCGGGCCCGTAGATGGCCGCCGCGAGCCCGATCGTGACCATGACCATGACGTACTGGTCGTCGCCGTGGATCCACGCCATCACCGGACCGAGTGCGCAGAGCACGACGGCGGCGATGAGATTGAGCATGAGCGTCCAGGCGTAGATCGGCCCGATAAGCCCGTCGTAGCGATGCATGCCCTTCTGAATAAGGATCCGGCGCACGCCGCCGTCGCGGAGCACGTTGACCAGCGCCGCGACGCCGATGGCGGTGGCGAAGACGCCGAAGTCCTCCTCTGCGAGCAGGATGCCCAGGACTGCGATGTTGACCAGGCTGAAGGCCTTGACGACCACCGTGGCGACCATGAGCCAGCTCAGCCCGCCGCCGACACGCCGCCCCATGGCCTCGGCCTGCTTTCGCGGGCCACCGGGGCCGGCTGGTGGGGTGTCCTGGGGGTCGCTCATGGAGCCAGTAAGTGTCCTGTAGCCCGGGGGTTCGGGGGTCGATCGTGGGTGGTGCCTGTGGGCCCCAGCCTACCATCGGCCCCGCGGGACGGGCGGCACAAGCCGAAGTCATCATGCCCGCCGACCGACGTTCGTACGGCCGGGACTGGGCGTGGGATCAACACGAGGATGGGAATCGCAGCATGAAGGCCAACGAGATCCGCCAGGGCAACGCCCTCCAAGTCGATGGCAAGGTCTACATCGTCGTCAAGGTCGACCACACCAAGCCCGGCAAGGGCCCGGCGTACTACCAGGTCAAGATGAAGGACGTGGCCAGCGGCCTGCACATCGACAAGCGCTACACCGGCGGCGACGTCGTCGAGAGCGCCCCGATCGATCGCCGCGACATGGAGTACCTCTTTAGCGACCAGAGCGGCGCGACCTTCATGGACAGCGAGACGTTCGACCAGGTCATCCTCGCGCCCGAGGTCCTGGGCGATGCGCTCATGTACCTCGCGCCCAACACGGTGTGCACGGTGCTCGTCTACGAGGAGAACCCGCTAAGCCTGGAGATGCCCGCGGCTGTCGAGCTGGAAGTGACCGATACGACGCCGGCCATCAAGGGCGCCACCGCGACGAACCAGCTCAAGGAAGCGGAGTGCGAGACCGGGCTGAAGACACGCGTGCCGCCGTTTATCACGGTGGGCGAGAAGATCCGCGTGGCGACTGACGACGGCCGCTACCTGGCCCGCGCCAAGGAGTAGGGCGCCGTGGCCAAGCCGCCGGAGTTTGCCGGCAGGCATCTGGTACTGATGGGATTGCGTGCGAGCGGGAAGACCTCGGCCGGCGAACTCGCTGCCGAGCGGCTCGGCCTGCGCTTCACCGATCTCGATGATCTGACCATTTCCGATCTGGGTGGGAGTTCGTACAAGACCGTGGGCGATGCCTGGGAAGCCGTTGGGGAGCGCGGCTTTCGCGCGGGAGAGACCGACGCGCTGCAGCACGCGCTCGCGGTCCGGCGTCATGGAGTGCTCGCGCTCGGCGGTGGGACGGCCGCGTTTCCCGAGGCGAGGCGTGTGCTGACGCAGGGCATCGAGGCGGGCGTCGTGCTCGGCCCGGTATACCTGCACGCGCCGCCCGCAGCGCTCGCCGAGCGGTTGCGCCGGGAGGTCGGCGACCGGCCTTCGATCACCGGCGAGCACCCCGCCGACGAGATCGCCGGCCTGTACGACCAGCGGGACGCGGTGTACCGGGCGCTGGCTGATCGGATTGTCGAGGTTGAGCACCTGACGACCGATCGGGTCGCCGATCGGCTGGTAGAACTCTGGCACGAGCTCTCGGGCGATTGACCGTCTTAATATGTTTGCATATTGTTTGGTATGCAAGATGCCGAGCCCGCCTATCGCGACGCGCTGCCCACTGGGCCTGCCCATCGCCGCGGCGCCGGGCTGAACCCGGGCAATCGATTCGAGGATGTCCGCCTGCACGTGCTGGGCGAGGAGCTCGATCGGCAGTGGGTCGAGCGTGAGGCCGAGGGCGAAGGCGGCCGCCCGGTTAGGGTCGAACGCCGCGTCTACGAGGATCGCACGAAGAGCGTCATCAACCGGGTGACGCCCACCAGCGACGTGCCATTCGAGTGGACGCTCAACCCGTATCGCGGCTGCGAGCACGGCTGCATCTACTGCTTCGCGCGGCCGTATCACGAGTATTTGGGCTTCAGCTGTGGATTGGACTTCGAGACCAAGCTCATCGCCAAGCCCGACGCGCCGAAGTTACTCAAGAAGGAACTCGCGTCGCGCCGCTGGAAGGGCGAGCCGATCGTGATGTCGGCGATCACCGATGTGTACCAACCCATCGAGCACGAGATGCGCGTGGCACGACAGTGCCTTGAGGTCATGGCCGAGTGCAACCAGCCGGTGAGCACCATGACCAAGAGCGCGATGGTGCTACGTGACATCGATCTCTGGCAGAGACTGGGTGCGCACCATGCGGGGCGAGTCACCGTCACCATCGTGACGCTCGACTCCGAGCTGGCCCGGGCGCTCGAGCCCAGGGCGTCCGACCCCCGTGCGCGGCTGCGCACGATCAGGGAGTTGGTCGCCGCGGGCGTGCCGGTGTCGGTGAACATCGCGCCGGTGATTCCGGGGCTGACGGATTCGGAAGTGCCGCAGATCCTGGAAGCCGTCGCCGATGCGGGCGCACGGCGTGTGAGCTGGGTGCTGCTGAGGTTGCCGTACCAGGTGAAGGACTTGTTCCTCGACTGGCTGCAGCGCAACGTGCATCCCGATCGTGCGCGGAAGGTCGAGTCGCTCATCCGCCAGAGCCGCGGTGGAAAGCTGTACGATGCGAGCCGGAATCGCGGGCGTGGCGATGGCCCGATCGCCCGCCAGATCAGGCAGAATTTCGACGTGTTCACTCGACGATACGGGATCAACCGTGACATCCGCGGGCTGTCGAGCGCGCACTTCGTGAAGCCGGACGCGAGTGGGCAGATGGGCCTGTTTGGCTAGCAAACAGGCCGTACGTCAATATTCGAGCCACTGGACGTCCGAGACAAGACATACGCCGCCATAGGAGCGGAGCGTGGCGCGTGCCGCTTCGATGACGGCTTCGGCGATATCGGGCGGTACAGCGACCAGCACGCAGGCATTGACCGAGACTCCGCTGACATCATCGCCACGCTGCGTACCGCTGGCACCGAAGCCCGAGGCGTTGTGCAGTACGGTGTACCCGGTCGCTCCGGCTTTGCGCAGCTGGTTCAGCAGCCGATCGAGGTGGAGCGAGTCGACGACAATCTCGAGTCTTTTCACTGGGCGCATGCCCGACTCTGATTCGTGCTGCATCAGGTCCACCACATGTTGATCGCCATCGCGTACAGCGGGATGCCCACGATGATGTTGAACGGGAAGGTCACGCCCAGGCTCAGGGGCACGAACAGGCTCGGGTTGGCGTTGGGCAAGGCGAGTCGCAGCGCGGCCGGTGCGGCGATGTAGCTCGCGCTGCCGAACAGGACCGCAAGCAGCAACGCGTCGCCCTCGCCCAGCCCGAGCGCGCGGGCGGCGACGATGCCGAGGCCCGCCTGCAGGGGCGGCGCGATGAGCGCGAAGGCGACGAGGAACAGGCCCGAGCGCCGCAGGTCTCCCAGACGCCGGGCTGCCAGCAGCCCCATATCGAGCAGGAACAGGCAGAGCACCGCCTGGAACGGGTCTTTCACCAGCGGCTTCATCGTGGCCCAACCGGAGTCGCCGGTGAGGTAGCCGATGATCAGGCTGCCGAGAAGCAGGACGATCGCGCTGTTCGCGAGCGATTCGTGCGCCATGGTGCGCCAGCCCGGGCGTTGGCTCGGCGCATCCTGCTTCGAGCGACGCGCGAGCGAGGCGAGCACGATTCCGGTGACGATGGCCGGCGATTCCATCAGCGCCATCGCCGCGATGAGGTGCCCGCCGTACTCGGTGCCCGCGCGCTCGAGGAAGCCGACGGCGGTGATGAACGTCACGGCGCTGACCGAGCCGTAGCACGCGGCGATGCCGGCGGCGTTCTCCGGGCTGAGCTTCGTGCGCAGGATGAGGAAGCCGAGCACGGGGAGCAGCAGGCTGGAGAGTGTTGCGACGGCGAGGGTCGCGATGACCGCTGCGTCGAGCCCGCTGCGCTGCAACTCGTAGCCGCCGTGGAACCCGATGGCGACGAGCAGGTAGATCGACAGTGCCTTGGCGACGGCTTGCGGGATGCTCAGGTCGGAGCGGATGAACGCGGCGATCAGGCCAAGCCCGAAGAACAGGATCGGCGGCGAGAGCAGGTTCTGGGTGAGTGCCGATGGGTCCACGGTGTCCCTACGCGGAGTGCGTTGGCCGATGCGGCCGGACAGAACGGCCGCCGTGCCATGCTACGCGGTCGGGGGCCAGTGCCTTTGAGCGTTCGGGTAATGCGAGTGGCTGCGATGGATCACGGGAGCCGGGGAGTCCACATGCCTTCATCCTCGAGACCGGTGACGAGCCGGCGGATCTCCACGATGCGCTCGTCGGAGATCCCGATGCGATCGGTGAAGATCGCTTCTTCTCGGAGCAGGTCGGCCAGGACGTCGCTATCGTCAAGGCCGTCGCCGGTGACGAGCTCGAGCGATCGGGAGATGGCGCTCCGCACCGCCACGTTGAACTCGTCGCCTTCGAACGGAAACAGCGGGACCGCTCCGCCGTTCGCGATGTGGTGGAGTGTCAGGCAATGTGTCAGCACGAGGTCCGCCGGGTGTTCTGCGGAGGCGTCGAGCAGGGCTAGCCAGTCATTAACCACGATCTCGCGACCGCCATCACGGATGGCAGTCAGCATCCGAGCCGTGCGGAGATGGGCGAGACCACGCAGGTGGACCAGCGACTCGTGCGTTTCGAGGATGTCTTCACCATCGAGCGCCGTTCCGATTCGCTCTTCGATCTCATCGAGCAGTTCATCCGAGAGCGGTTCGATCATCTCTGCGAGCGTGAGTCGGTTCGTGAGTGAGAGCAGTGCCACGAGCGTCTCGGTATCGGGTTCCCACGGTTCTGCGAGAGTTGGCTCATCCCACTCGAGCCATCGCTGGAGGTCGCTTGCGTCGCCCGAGGCAACGCCGTGTAGCACGATCGCTCGCTCGGTTGCTTCCTCTTCCGATTCGATGGCGTCGCGGAGCATCCGCTGCACGGCTTGCGGCTCGGGTTGATACCCGAGGCTGGCGTCGGCCCGCGCGACGAGCCAGTCCCGCTCGAGCTGAAGCGTGGGTTCGAGTTCCTCGGCTTCGATCGCTTCGAGCCCGCGCATCGCCGCGTCGATTGCTCCGGCTTCAAGCTGGAGGCGAGCGACTTCCAGGCGTTCTTCGGGGCCGCTCTCGATCTCGACCCAGGGCGTGTCCACGATCAAGCGGAACAGCGTGTCGTGGTCCTGCTCGGAGCTTGCCTCGGCGAGTTCATCGAGGCCATCGCCGATCGACTCGAATTCGAGGTGTTGATCACCGAACCCAAAGAGGGTCCCAGAAGGCAAGACCATCGACCCCGTCACCGTGCCGATGGCAAGGCCGATGGCCAGTGTGGTTGCGGCAATGCGTGCGGATCGCTTTCCGCTCTTGCCTGACGTGATTGGAGACGGTGCATGGTTTCGCAAGCCGGCGGCAAGGTCGTCGGCGAGCACTTTGGCGTTCGGGTAACGAGCGGCGGGATCGTCGCTGCATGCGCGCGCCGCGACAGCCTGGAGGACAGCAGCGGGGCCGGAAGTCGGGTCATGAACGGCTTTCAACGCGAGCCGCATGATGAGACCAAGGGCGTAGACGTCTGTCGCGGGGGTGGCTAACTCGCCGCGTGATTGCTCGGGGCTCGCGAACGCCGGGGTCATCGGCGATGCGCCTTGCGTGATCCGGTCTGAGGCGATGGCCGCGCTGGGGACGATGGCGGCGGCTCCGAAGTCGACGAGCACCGGCGTGCTCCCCGCGGCGACGATGATGTTCGACGGCTTGATGTCGCGGTGGATGACCCCCGCCACGTGCGCGGAAGAGGCCGCCTCGCAAAGCCGGAGCATGATGTGCGCGATGTCCCACGCGGTGTGCTGGCTGCGCTCCAGGAACTCGTCGAGCGTCGGACCGAGCAGTTCTTCGAGGACGATGTACGGTCGGCCCGCGTCGGTCTCGCCCCGGCCGACCAGGGACACCACGCCCGGGTGGCGGATGGCGGCAAGGATGCTGCCCTCTTGCCGGAGGCGCTGCGCGGACTCTGCGTGCTGCTTGTTCGTCCAGTTGGCAAACTTGACGGCGACCATCAGTTCGGGTGCCGATAGCGAGTGTGCACGCCAGACGTTGCCCATGCCGCCGCTGCCGATGGGCGCGATCAATCGGTACTCGCCGACAACGTCGCCGGGCCAGGGGTGGCGACGGCTTGGTTGGTCGGCGGCATCGCCGAGCCGGTCGTCAACGCGGAGCATCCGGCGCAGGGTCTGCTTGTCGTCTTCGGGGAGGGTGCTCGTGCTGATGCGCTCCTCGCGCTCGTCTGCTGGTGCGGCGACGAGCAACTCGAACAGCTCCTGAATGGACGGGCCGGGCGTTGTCACTGGCCGTCCCCGATCGCTGCGATGAGCCATGCCCGCGCGAATCTCCACCGGCGCTGGACGGTCTTCTCGCTGACATCGGTTGCGGCGGCGATCTCTTGCATCGTCAGCCCGGCATACACGCGCAGCTGCGCGACCTGGGCGGCATCTGGGTCGTGCTGCTCGAGCTGCTTCATGGCTTCCTCGAGTACAAGAACGTCGACGGCACGATCATCCACGGCGACCGTCACCACATCGACATCCGCACGACGGCCGCCGCCACGCTTCTGGGCGTTGCGCGCGCGTACGTGGTCGAGCATCACGCGTCGCATCGCGACCGAAGCGGCGATGACGAAGTTGGCCCGGCTCGACCACCCGTTGCGCTCATCGCCGAGCTTCAGGAACGCCTCGTGCACCAGCGCGGTCGGCTGGAGCGTAAGCGATCGGGCCTTCTCCCCGAGCGTGCGCTCGGCGAGTTCGCGGAGCTCGTCGTACACGACGGGCATCAGCTGGTCGAGCAACTCGGGTGTGAGGTTGGTCTCGGCTGCACGTGTTGGCTGGGGTTCTGTGCTCACCGCAAAGCCTCGCACTTGGCGCTGTGTCTCACCCCAACACCGTACGTTTCGGACGGGAGTTCCCAAGGGTTTCGGTACGGCAGAGATCGCGACCCAACGCCCGAAAACTCGAACCAAGAAATTCTACCGCGGCGTGTCCGGTGAGCGCGCTCGTTTCCGCGATGGGGTTGTCGGCAAGGCCCACAAGCGCGTCGGGGGGGAGTTGCCGGAGGGACCGTGGACTCGGAACTACTGCTCTTCCCGGCTCTTGCCGTAGTGGTCATCGTGTGGCGCCTGTGGCGTCGCGAGGCGGTTCGCCACGAGCGGCTGATCGCCTCGATCCCGGTGCGGATCCACGTCAATGGCACGCGTGGGAAGTCGACGGTAACCCGAATCGTCGCCGGTATGCTCCGCGAGGCGGGTATCGAGACCGTGGCCAAGTGCACGGGAACCGCCGCCGCGGTGATCGCTCCGGATGCGAGCGAGCATCCGATCCGCCGCCGGGGCGCACCGACCATCCTCGAGCAGATCGAGGTCATTGGTGCGCACGCCTCGCCCACCACCGGGGCGCTCGTGATCGAGTGCATGGCCCTCAAGCCAAACAACCAACACACCTCGGAGCACCGCATCGTGCGTTCCACCATCGGCGTCATCACCAATGTACGAGAAGACCACCAGGATGTGATGGGCGAAACCAGGCCCGAAATCGCGCGATCGCTCATGAACACCTGCCCCACGAACGGCACGCTCGTGACGGCCGAAGAGGATCCCGAGATCCTCGGCGTCATGCGTCGCGAGGCCGAAGCTCGCGGAACGGAGATCCTGGTTGCAACCCCGCAGGCCGTGTCGGATGCCGACGTGAAGGGGTTCTCGTACTTCGCGTTCAAGGACAACATCGCGATCGGCCTGGCCATCGCCGAGCTGCTGGGCATCGACCGAGAGGCCGCGATCCGTGGCATGCAGAGCGCCGCCCCCGATCCGGGCGTGCTTCGACTGCGGTCCTTCGAAATGCTCGGCAAGCGGGTGACGTGGGCGAACCTCTTCGCCGTCAACGATCGTGAGAGCGTGGTCGCCGCGGTCGATGCGCTGTCGAGGCATCGTACGGTCGACACCACCGTCGTTGGCATCCTCAACAACCGAGCCGATCGAGAGCAGCGGGCAACGCAGTTTGCGGACATCGCGGCGACGGAGCTTGGGCTCGATCGGATCGCCCTGCTCGGGGCGTACGAGCACGTACTGGCCAAACGCCTGCAGTCGCAGCACGGGATCTCGCGCGATCGGCTGGTGCTCGCCGGGGAGCAGCGAGAGCTGTCTCTCGGCCGGCTGCTTGCCTTGCTCGTCGCCGAGCAGCCGACCGAGCACGTGCTCTTGCTTGGATTGGCCAACATCCACTCGGCGCAGGCGTCCGCGCTGCTGCAGGTCTTCGAAGGGGAGTGGCATGCTGGTTGATGCTGGCATGGTCCCGCTGCCGCCCGACGTCGCGCGGCTGGCATTCATCCTGGGCATCGGCCTGTCGGTGTGGCTCTACGACCGCTGGCACCTGTCGTGTGGCAGCATCATCACGCCCGCGTACCTGGCGCTGCACTTCGATAGCCCGCAGGCGCTCGGCGTCACGCTGCTGACGGCGGCCCTGACCTACGGCGTCGTCTACATCGCCATGCCGCGGTTCGTAGTGATGACCGGGAAGACTCGCTTCCTCGCGCTTATGCCAGTCGCGATCCTTGTGAGCATGGCGTTGCACACCGGGCCTGGTGGGCAGGGCACGGCCGGGACGTCCGTCGCGAGCGACGTGCTCGTAGGCATCGGCTTCATCGTGCCGGGGCTGCTCGCGCACGACGTGGCGACTCAAGGTGCGCGCAACACCGCGTTCAGCGTGTCGAGCCTGACCGTTGGACTCGCCATCGTGACGTATGCCCTTGCGGGTGTGGCGCTGACACCGGCGCATCGCGAGACGGCGGAGCTGTTTGCCTTCGAGACGTCGTGGCTGCCCCTCGCGGTGCTCCTGAGCGTTCTGGCATCGGTGGCGTTGTCGGACCGCTACGGCATACGCGCGGGCGGATTTGTCGGTGCCGCCTACATCGCGATGCTCTCGACGTCTCCGTTCGAGTTGATCACGCTTGGTGTGATCGCGTGGCTCACACACGCGATCGTTGTGCGGGGGCTCATGCCAAGGGCGATCGTGTTTGGCCGGAGGAAGTTCGCCGCGATGCTGCTGGTGGCCGCGACGCTCTCGTGGATCTGGACGCTGGTGCGCGGTTCCATCGTGGGCATGCCGCCCGATCCTCTGGGATACGGCGCGTTCGCGCTCGTCAGCATGACGCTCCCAGGGCTCCTGGCCAACGATGCGGAACGCGTGGGCGGGCGCAGGATGGCTCTAGGGCTTGTGCTGGCCACAACGTTCACGCTGTCCGGCGTCCTGTTCGCACGGTCGCTCCGTGCCGGGGATGACGCGTTCTTCGTCGCGCTCTGCGGCTCCGTGCTCGTGGCGGCGTCGCTGAGCCTGCTGACATCGGCACGCTGGATGCGCGAATCGCCGCTCATCGACCAGACAACCCCACCTTCCCAAAACCCTTGTGTAAGGACATCGTGATGGCAACGACTCTGCACGCTGGAAAGCCAATGGAATCAGACGAATTCACCCGTTTGGGCCACCCGGGCTCTCTCCAGGGGATCGGTAGACGGCTCAGCACGATGCTAAAGCGGGTGCTGTGTGCGGGGGTTGTTGCGGCCGGTCTCGGCTATGCCTTGTTCAACTGGGGCGTCGTGGCGTACGGCCCGTTGCTCATTCATGACGCGGTCGTGGATGGGCAGACTGTGGAGCTGGGTGTCCGATACGACGGCGTCGTTAGTACCCGCCTCGCCGAGTTGGGCGGTTGCTACGAGCGTGGAGCGGTGCTCGCGACCATGGAGAGCTGCGAGCACGAGGCAAAGCTCGCGCGTGCGCACGCGAAGGCGGAAGCGGCCGGCGCGCGCATCGAGGCCGAGACTCTTGGTTTGCAACACGCGCAGCGCCTGCTCAACGTGAGGCTCGCGGAAGTCGAAGCCACGCACACGGCCTCGGTCCATCGCAAGTCGCGCGCCGAGACCCACGCGGGGTGGACCGCGCGAGAGCTTGAACGCCAGAAGCAGGCGCTCGCCGGGAGCGCTGGCTCTGCGCGAGAAGTGGACAAGGCCGTGTACGCCAACGAGCTTGCAATCGTGATGCTCGAAGAGGCCGAGTCCGAGGTGGCCCAGGCTCGGTTTGCGCGCGACGCCGTGGAAGCGGAGCTGGCCGCCCTGGAGGCTCGGCGGTCCGAGCTGGGCGTGCTCCGTGCCCAGCACCGCGCATCGATGCACCTGGTTCAGCAGATCCAGTCGGACATCGACGCCGCAACCATCCGCGCGCCCTTCGATTGCCGAGTCGTGCACTGGCACGCCGGTCCGGGCACTTCCGTGCGCGTTGGCAATCCCATTGTCTCCGTGCTGGATCCGACCGAACTGTCGGTGGTGGCATCGGTCCGGTACGGCGACCTCGAACATCTCGGGCTCGGCACGCTTGTCCAGGTGGTCGTTGACGATCCGGCGTTACCACTCCAAGGACGCGTTGCGTTCATCGAGCCGTACGGCCAGCATGACTCATCGCTCGGTCTTCAAGCCTCACAGCAGTACTCGGCCGACCCTGACGATCGCCCGGTACGCCTAAGAATCGAGCTCCTCGACACAGATGAGCGACTCGTTCCCGGCTTCCCGGTCACGGTGCGCGTGCAGCGTCCGACAATGGCCAGTCGCTGGGGCTTGGTGTGGAAGGTCGACCTGTGGTGACCCATGTTGTGTATGCGAGGCCGGGGCGAAATGGCCAGGTCGTCGAAAGCGGGTGAACGGACTCGAACCGTCGACATTCAGCTTGGAAGGCTGACGCTCTACCATTGAGCTACACCCGCGAATGCACCCAAGTGTAGCGCAGATGACGTGATCCGGACTGCTCTTGCGACACGGGATCAAGTTGTCAGTTTTTGTTGCTCGCGCTTGACAACAAGCGATTCCTGTGGAAAACTCCCGGCATTATGACGTTGCAGCACTCCATCCTGACCCTGAACGGCATGCGTAAGTCGCCGCGTGATGCGTGGTATCTTGCCAGCCTGCGGTTCGGCCTGCTGGTCGAAGATGGGATGCTGCCGAGAACGTCTGGCTAAACGCCCGGCGTCGGCAGCGGAACCCGCGAGCCGACGCCTCCCCTTCCAAATCAGGTCGGGCCGTCGGCGGCGAGTTCCCTTCCGGGGCCGGTGTGGTAATCTGATGATGATCGCGTTCCCGCGGGATGGGGGCACGGCTGTCGTGCGTGGTTCGGTTCTCGCAACCGTGGGCGCGATCGGTGCGCTCGCAACGCGAGGACATCACAAGGGGCCCCGTAGCCCAACTGGCAGAGGCAGCGGATTCAGAATCCGCGCAGTGCAGGTTCGAATCCTGCCGGGGTCATTGCAGCAGAGTTTCGTTGCGGGTCGGTATGCAAGCGGCGACGCACCCCGGCTGTAAACCGGGTACCCACGTGGTGAACACCGCAGGTTCGAGTCCTGCCCGGCCCATTGACTCGAATTCGTTTGTTTCGTGAGTGGGGGCGCATTGCCCTCTTGGCTCTCTGACATCCGCAGACGCACGACGGTCCTACGGACGCCCCGGGTGGGCGGCCCGCGTACGTGATGCGCGGCGGGAGGGTTCGACTCCCTTTGCGTCCTTTGCCGTATGCCATCGTCCGGCGACGCGCTCCCGACTCGGTTCGGCGTGTTTCGAGACTACGGGTTCTGCCGGTGGCGTTCGGTTTGCGATTAGCTCAATTGGTTAGAGCACGGAGCTACAACTCCGGTGTCGCCGGTTCGAGTCCGGCATCGCCCCACGGCTTGGCTTAAACGCCATGGGGGTTCGACTCCCCCCGGGTTCAGAACCCGCCAGATGAAGATCTGGAGCTACACGGAAGCCAGGGGACCACCCACCACGCCCGGGCGCTCTTGCCGACGCGGCGCGATGCACTGCATCGCTCGCGGACGCAAGAGACCGCCTCGGCGGCCAGCGGTCGAGCGGATACCGACGCCCCACAGCGCGGCGGCCCATTGTCAAACGCGATCACGATTCACTCCCTTGAGGTTTGGACGCGATCGCGATTGCCTCCGGGCGCAGCACGCTCCCTGGGATGTCTCAAGCCCGACCCCGCCGCCAACGCGGGCTCGCTTGTGGATCGGGACTCTCTTGGCTTGCCATTCCCCGTCGTGCGTCTGCGGCTTTCAGGGATGGAGTTGTTCCTGAGTTCTCGCACCGCAGCACGGAAAGGAGCTGCAGCTATGCTGAAGACCATTCGCGTCCGCACGCTCGAGCTCGGCCTGTGGTTCCGCCACGGCGACCTCTATCGCGTGCTCGAGCCCGGCGTGTACCGGGTGCCCAACGTTTGGCCTTGGAGCCGGCGCGACCACATCGAAGTGGTCGACACGCTCCGGCCGCGCTTCTCGCACGAGCGACTCCGTGCACTCGTGAGCGACCAACGCCTGGCGTCCCGCCTGACGATCGTCGACCTCAAGGACGACGAGCGTGCGCTCGTCTGGATCGACGGGCGTCTGGGCGCAATCCTTTCCAGCGGGCTGCACGCCTTCTGGAGTGCGCCGGCGACGGTCGAGGTCGAGCGGTACAGCGTCGACGAGGTCCGGTTCACCCACCCGAAGATCGAGGCCATCCTCGCGTATCCGGGGGGATCCAGCCTGCTTGGCGGCCTGCGCGTGGACAGCCACGAGCGCGTCATGCTCTATCGCGACGGTGAGCTGGTCGACGAGCTCGGCCCCGGCCTCTTCGTGTACTGGAAGGGCGGCGCGAGCATCACCTGGAAGAGCGTCGACCTGCGCGAGCAGGTGGCCGACATCCAGGGCCAGGAGATCATGACGGCCGACAAGGTGACGCTACGCATGAACCTGGTGGTGACCCATCGCGTGACCGACGCGGTGCGAGCGGTGACCGAGGTGGGCGACTGGGAGCAGTCGCTCTACCGAGAGGCGCAGCTCGAACTGCGAACCGCGGTTGGTGGCCGAACGCTCGAGCAGTTGCTCTCGACCAAGGACGAGGTGGGCTCGCAGATCCGAAACCGCCTCTCGGCCCGTGCGGCCGAGTTCGGTGTCACGGTCTCGGGCGTCGGCCTGCGGGATGTGATCCTTCCCGGCGACATGAAGGTGATCTTGAACGAGGTCATCGTCGCCCAGAAGCAGGCCGAGGCCAACCTCATCCGCCGTCGCGAGGAGACCGCGGCGGTCCGCAGCCAGGCGAACACCGCCAAGCTGCTGGCCGACAACCCGCAGCTCTCGCGCCTGCGTGAGCTCGAGGCCCTCCAGGAGATCCTGAAGGGCGCGAAGACCACGTTCGTCATCGGCTCGGGCCAGGGAAGCCTGGGCGACCAGATGACCCGTCTGCTCCGCTCGGAAGCGGAGTCGGCAGGTGCGTGATTCTTACCCAGCCCCGCCGCCCGTGAGAGCGGGCGGCGGGTGATTTCTGGCTTCGTTCTATCTGGATTGTGGGAGCTGGCTGGGTTGGGGCAAGAAGGTGGATTGAGTTCGGCTTCACTGGTTCAAACCGAGCCAAACATACGATTCAATATGCCTACTCCACACAGGACTCCCTCGTCTCCGCCCGAGTCGGCCACACGAGACGACCGACACGCCTTCCCGCGCTTGAGCGACGAGCATCTCGAACGCATCGAGAGCTTCGGGAGTATCCAAGAGTTGGCGAACGGCGAGTTGCTCTTCGAGCAAGGGCAGCGATCCGTCGACTTCTTTGTCATCCTCAAGGGCCGTGTCGAGATCTTCCACGGCCCGCCCGACGCTGCCGAGCCTGAGGTCGTGCACATTCACAAAGAAGGTGGCTTTACTGGCGAACTCGATCTGTTCAGTGATCGCAAGATCTTGGTGAGCGGCCGTGTCGTAGTCGACGGCGAGGGCGAGAAGCCGAGCATCATCCGCGTGCCGCGCGATCGATTCGCTCGGCTCATGACAGCCGAGCCCGACATCGGGAACATCGTGCTCCGTGCCTTTATCCTGCGAAGGTTGGGCTTAGTTGATCACGCGCAGGGCGCCGTGACGCTCATCGGAGACAAGACGACTTCGGGCATGCTCGAACTGGAGCGGTTCCTTCGACGAAATGCCCACCCGGTTCGCGTGCTGCGATTTGATGAAGTCATAGCGGACGGCCTGGTCGAGTCGCGACTCAATCCACCGATCGACATGGATGATCTACCGGTTGCGATTTGCCCCGATGGTTCGCTCTTGCGACGTCCCGATCGTGCGAAGCTCGCCGAGTGTTTGGGATTGACCGAGGCTCCCAAACACTCTCACGTGTACGACGTGACCGTGATCGGTGCGGGGCCAGCCGGTCTCGCCGCGGCAACCTACGCCGGCAGCGAGGGGCTGTCGACGATCGTGATCGAATCCGAGGCGCCGGGTGGCCAGGCCGGAAGCAGCAGCAGGATCGAGAACTACCTGGGCTTTCCTGTTGGTTTGAGCGGCCAAGAGCTCGCCAATCGCGCGCAGGTGCAGGCCCAGAAGTTTGGCGTCCGGCTCACGCTACCTCGACGCGTCACATCCCTCGAGCCGTGCAAGAGCGATGGGGGAGGCTACGAGCTCAAGCTCGATCAGGGGCCACCGATCCGCACGCGGAGTGTGGTTATCGCCAGCGGTGCACGATGGCGCCGGCTGTCACTCGAAGGCTCGGAGCGCTTCGAGAACAACGGGATCCACTTCGCCGCGACTTCGGTCGAGGCGGACCTGTGCGGTGGGGAAGATGTCGTGGTCGTCGGTGGCGGTAACTCCGCCGGCCAAGCCGCGATCTTTCTAGCGGGCCACGCCAAGCGCGTGCACATGCTCATCCGCGGGAAGAGCCCAGCGAGCAGCATGAGCGACTATCTGCTGCAACGAATCCGATCCTCGGATCGGATCAACCTGCTCACCGAGACATCGTTGGAGTCGCTAGCGGGCGATGCTTGGCTCGAGTCGGTCAGCTGGCGGTGTGGGGATGAGTCAACGAGCAAGCCGATCCGTCACGTGTTCCTCATGATCGGTGCGATCGCGAACACCGATTGGTTGCGCGGCACGCTCGAACTCGATGAGCGAGGATTCGTGTGCACGGGCGGTGCGATCAATCGGGACAGTGGATCTGAAACGCCGTGGCCCTTGCAACGACCTCCGCATCCGCTTGAGACGAGCTTGCCTGGAGTCTTTGCAGCCGGTGACGTGCGTTCCGGCAGTGTAAAGCGCGTGGCGAGCGCCGTGGGTGAGGGGTCGATCTGCATACAGGATGTGCATCGAGTGCTCGACGAGCAACGCACGGCCATCGCTACGACCTAGGCGCCATCAATCGATCACCTCACCCAGCGCCACCAGCGAGTACGCCGTGATCAGCACCGGGTTGTCCTCCATCCAGCGATCATCGACCGAGCGGAACGAGCCGTCGTCGTTCTGCATGGTGGCGAGCTGCTCGATCAGGTCGTCGGCCCAGTTGGTCGGGTATGTCGAGCCGTCGGTGGTGGTGATCTCCAGCGAGGGCTCGCCAAACGCGTCGAGCGCTCGAGAGAGTGTCAGGATGAAGTAGTAGTACCCGTCGGTGCCGATTCCCGGGTTTTCTGTGAGCGTGTAGTTCTCGCCGATCCACTTGCGGGCGGCGGTCACGCGCACGTCGTCGCGTGGCAGATCGGCGTACACGTAGCTCTTGAACCCCGCGTACGTGATCGAGCCATACGCACGAAGGCGACTCGCGGTCGTGCCGTCGCTGAGGGTTTCCTCGATCATCCCCGCCTTGCTCTCGCCGACGCCGAGCTGATCGCCGCTTGGGCTCGTCGCGTAAATAAACCCGCCCTGCCGCGAGCCCTCGGCGTACGGCATGTCGTTCACGCGGTCGTCCATCTGCGTGCGCTGCAGGAACACCAATGCCCGCTGCACGGCCGGGTCGTCGCTGGGTACGCCCGCCTCCTGTAAGGCCCACATGAACATGTGCATGTTGCTGTTGTCGGGCCGTCCGCTGCCGCCATAGCCGATGCCGCCGTAGAACGGGTGCGATCGAGGGACCTGCAACTCGGGGTTCGGGTTGTCCTCGCTGTACTGCAAGGTTCGAAGGAACGCGAGCGCCCGCCGTGCGGCGTCCTCTGCTTCAGGGGTGCCCAGCCGCTTGAAGGCTGCAAGCGAGAGAGCCGTGTTGTACTGCGGCAGGATACGGTCGTACACGCCGCCGTCGCCCTGCTGCCATGAGAGGACGTACTCGTACGCACGATCCATAGCGCGGGCCGCATCGGGGTTGCTTGTGGCGATGCGATCGTCGGCTGTCATGCCCAGGAGCACCAGTGCGGTGATCGCTGGCAGGTTGGGCCCGCCCTCGCGCACGCTCCAGCCGCCGGTTGCCTCGTCCTGCTGGCCAATGAGGTAAGCCACCGCGCGATCGCGCATGGCCTTGGCTTGTTCCAAACGCTCGGCGCTGGGCTGCCCGCCCGTTTGCGCGAGGCTCGGCGTCGCAATCAGTGCAAAGCCGAGGCACACAACCAGCGCACGTTGCACGTTGTTCATCGTTCCACCTCCATGGGAATCGCCGAAATGCTAGAACCAGCCGACGGGGTCAGATCAACCGGATGAGCCGACGGCCCACCCACTCGGCCGCGAGCAGCACCAGTAGGATCACGAGCACGACAGGCCGGTCCCACAGCGGCTCGAGCTGCGGCTGGCCGGCGAGCACGACCTCACGACGCGGCAGCAGCGTCGGAAGGTCTTCCAACGTATTGATGTCCAGCACTCGTCCGTCCGTCCGATCGGCGAGCGAAGCCAGCAATGCGTGGTCGGCCATCGGGTCTCGCAGCTCGTCGCTGTCGGCGACGACCTCGACCTCTTGCCGCAACCCGAGCGGGGCTAGCAGCGGCTCATCGACGACGACCTCGTACGTCCCCGGTTCGGTGGGGAGCCACGACGCGGCGTAGCCCTGCGAGAGCGCGCGCCTCGCGCCGGTGTCCTCGATGCCAAGCGTGATGGCCTGGGCAGGCGCGACCTGCGACGCATCGCCGAGCCGACGGACCGAAACGCGCACCGCCGGCAGCCGCTGGTCGACGAGGGACTGATCGAGCAGGCGGACCTCCACGCGCGCGGCACGCTCGACCAATACCGGTCTCGGCGAGACCGAGAGCGCCGCTTCTGCGCCCGTTCGCGCCAATCGACCACGCGCCTGCATGCGCACCAGAGGAAGATAGAACCGCTCGAACAGCGGCTCGCCCCGCCCGTAGCGGTAACGCCAGATTTCGTCGGTCGCGACGTACACCACGCGGCCCGCACCGTACGGCATCGTCAGCACCGCTGGCGAACGCGCGCTAGCGCCCTCGGCAGCGACGAACTCGGCGAGCACCTCGGCGGTCGGCTTCAGGGCCGCGTCGTCGATGCGCTGCGACCACCACAGCCGATTCCAGCCGGTCTGCGGATCGCTCAGGTACTCCGGCCACTCGCCGAGTGACTCGTCGAGCCGCAGCATGCCGAGGCGCTCGCCGGCGACGGTGCGATCGATGACCACCGGGTTGCTCGTGCTCGCGACACCCGTGCCTTGGTCGAGCCTGAACGGAAGGAGGTCTTCCAGCGGCGTGCCGCGCCAGCTCGCGGGCGTGTGGCCCATGCCGCCGATCCACAGCAGCCCCGCGCCGCGACTGGCGACGTGCTCGCGCAGCTGGTCGAGCTGCTCGGCGCTGAAGAGTCCCGCGCGGACATCGCCCATGATGACCACGTCGTACTCGGCCCAGCCCTCGTCGGTCGTCGGTGGGAAGCCGATGGTGACGTTGCCCTCTTCGATGAAGCTCCGCCGCGCGGCCAGCAGCAGCGAGCTGGAGCGCACGCTTGGCTCGCGAAGCAGCATGCTGGTGAGGTATCGGCGCTCCCAGCGTGGCGTGCCGTCGATCAGCAGGACACGCAGCGGCCGATCAACAACCCGCACGCGTAGGTTGGCGGTGTCGTTCTCGGGCAGCAGGTCGGCGGCGTCGGGCACGAAACGCACGACCCAGTCGGCCTCGCCCGCTTCGAGCTCCTGAGCGACCAGCGTGGCGTCCGCTTCGTCACCCTGCCAGCGCGGGTCGCCCGCGTCCAGCCGAGTCTCGTCGAGAACCTGCCCGGTACCGCGATCTTCGAGGACGAGCGTGCCCGAAGAGCCCGTTTCGGGGCCGCGTCGATCGAGGCGCACACGTACGGGCACCTGGTCTCGCGCGAACGCGGCCTCTGGCGCGACGGCCCGCACGATCGCGACATCACTGGCGGCTTGCGGAGAGCCCAGTGGCACAACGTGCACGGGAACACGCTCCCCGACCAGCCGACGCATGGCGGCCGTCGAAGGCTCGTCGAACGATCGGCCGTCGCTGATGATCACGACGGCCGACAGCGGGTGCGCCGCGGCGCGCGTGAGTGCGCGAGTCAGAGATGCGCCCAGTGCCGTGCGCCGACCCTCTGCGAGCGGGAGTTCCGGAGGCCCCCCTTCTTGTGACGCTCCACCGGCACGCAGATCAAACGCGGCCGAGTCGAAACCGAGCCAGACCACCTCGCGGTCCTCGGCGAGTGCGGTAAACATGGGCGCGTGGCGTTCGAGGATGGCCCGGGCCTGATCGTCACGGGTTGCACGGCCAGCGCCGTCCGAAGCAATCGGGGCATCCGCCACGCGCATCGACACCGACCGATCGACGAGCACGACGACCCAATCCGGTTCCAACCGCTCGTTCGTGCGCTCGAGCCTCGGCCCACACACGAGCACGACGAGCAACAAGAGCGTCAGCCCGCGTACCCCAGCGAGCGAGACACGCGCAGCTCGCGGGCCCTCGAGCCTTCGATATCCCCACCAGCCGAGCGCCGCGCACGCGACGAAGACGCAAAGCCAACCCCATGCCGGCAGCGGGCGATCGAAACCCAGTGTCACGCCGTCCTGGCCAAAGCCCAGCTCGCGCAACGCGAAGAGCCGGCTGAGCACGCCGTCGGGAGCGGTCGTCAGCAGGTTGCTCAGCAACTCCATTCAGGCCGCCTCCCGGCTTGTGGCAACGCCCGAGGCTTGTGCAGCGCTGACCTGGGCATGGCTGAATTGCCGAGCAAGCACGGCTTCCAACGCGGCCAAGGCGAGCGCAATGCCGAGCAGTATCGCTCCGAGCGCAAGGCTCGGCTCGCTCGCGGCCAACGCATCGGTAGGCCGCACGGCATCGGCCAGTGCGCCGTCGGGCCGGTCGAGCCACGTCACCGCTTCGACGTCGCCCGCGGCATCGCCAAGACCACCGAGGCCCGAAGCGATCGCCGCGCGGAAGCCCTCACGTTCGACGCCGCCGCGGGCCGCGCCCTCGTGCGCGGGCGTGACGGCGACGAGCCCCGACGCCCGGCCCGAGCCATCGAGCGCGAGCCAAGGGCCGGCGCGACGCAGCGGCCGGGCGGCACGGCCTTCTTGATCGACACGAACCGGCGCGATCGAGCCGCCCGCGCCGAGCGTCCATCCCGGGCGAAGCTGCACGCTGCCGGTCGGCGCGTCTGGGCTTGCTCCGGCCCGCGCGCCCTGCGCGCCACTCGCGCGCCCAACGCCCGCGCGTGCGAGCTCCTGGACCACCGGAACAATGGCGGGCCGCGCGGGCAGGTCGGTCCAACTCGCCGCCAAGGGCATCGCGAACACAACGACTAAGCCATCACTACTACTGGCGCCTCCCGGCCGAGCGGCGAGAGCGGCGGGCGAGCCATCGGCCAGAGACAGCAGCGATGCGGGCTCACCGTCACCTCGCGCCAACGGTAGGCGACGCGACACGGTTACGGGTCGCAGCAGCGACTCCAGTTCACCCTCGATCAACTGCAGAACCCCAAGCGGGTCATCGCTCGGCCCGCGAGTGATAGCGAGCGGTCGTGTCTCTTCCACGGCTTCCGGTCCGATCGACCATGGCAGTGCGAAAGCCTGGGTGAACGCATCGGCCCAGGCCGCAAGGGATCGAGTCACATCGGGGAACACGATGACAAGGCCGCCGTTCTGCGCGAACTCGGCGAGCGCACGCCACCCGCTCACGCGTAGCTCTCCGGGCGCGAGCACGAACGCCACATCGATACGCGCCAGGCGTGGTGCGTCGACTACGGACGGATCGAGCCGGATGGCCGCGATATCGGCGAGCGGGTCGGCATCACCAATAGCCTCGGGCGCGAGGGCGGCGCGGAGCCAGCCGCTGGCATTCTCGGGGTCGAGCCCGGCCGACTGCGTTCCGAGCGGATCGACGGCATCGATGATCGCGGCGGTGAGCTGCCTGCGCAGCGCGACGACGGCGACGGCCGAGTCGTTGCCGGCAGGCCCGGCATCGGCAGTCCCCGGCGCGAGTTCGGCCTCGAGGTACGCCAAGCCGCGCGGGCGTCCGATGATCGGCGCCTCGAGCACGACCGAACCGGTGGGCTCACCGGCGCGCAGACGCGTTGAGGCTTCGGCCCACGGTCCGGGCCCGGAGTCGTCAACGAATCGCATGCGAACGCCAACGCGGGCCTCGCTGTCCAGGCCCTCGCCCGAGCGCCCGATTGTGAGTCGTGCCGGCGCGCTCAACGCCACGGCTTCGCCCTGTCCGACAACCAGCACCGGGCGTACCGGCGTGATCGCCGCCAGCCCAACGTCGCTCAGCGCCCCCTGCTGGAACAAGCCGGGGTCGCTCGCGAGAACGGTCAGCCGTGCAACGTCAACACCGCCGCCATCACCCGATCCCGCCGGAACATCACTCGACTCGCCGCGATCGGGCACCACGCCTTCCACGGCATCGGCCAGCACGGCGACCGCCCAACGACCATCGACCGCATCGCTCGCGCCCTCGGCGCGAACGCGATCGGCGACCAACGCGAGCGCACCGGAAAGATCCGCTGCGGCCTCCGTTGGTGTCATCATCTCGACGAGCCGTCCGACCGCGCCAAGATCGCTCGTTGGCTGCGGCGCGCTGGCTTCGGAGAGATCGGCATCGCTGGCGAGCGGGCCCGACAACGGGATGAGCATCGCGCGGTCGCCGCGCTCGGGCCGCAAGGATTCGAGCAGGTCGAGCGCCATCTCTCGGTGCCGATCGAGGGCCACCGCACCAACTCCATCGGGCGCACCAGAGGCGATCGAGTCGTCGATGACGATGGCGAGGGTGACCGCCGACGAGCCGAAGGGCGTATCGCCCGTGAGCCCGCGCACGATGGGACGTCCGAGCGCCAACGCGATCGCGGCGACCAGCAGGCAACGCACGGCGAGCAGCAGTAGCCGCTCGAGTTGCAATCGCCGGCGCCGCTTACGGATGGCCTCTTGAAGGAAACGCATGGCCGCCCACGGCGTGGGCTTGCGCCGCCTGCGCATGAGCAGATGGATCGCGATGGGGATGGCGATGGCCGCGAGGCCGGCTGCCAGGATGAGTGGGTTAACGAAGCTCATTGCACCGTCATCCCATCTTGCTCCGCTTCAGCAGGCTCTCACGCCTCGCGGCGTACGCGGCCAGCGGCGGCCCCAGCCAGTCGTGCGTGCTGAGGCGGTGGAAGTCGAAGCCGACGCGGCGCAGCCCGCGGTCGACGGCGCGGGTGTGGTCGGCCATGGCCTCGACGTACGCGGGCCGGAGCGCGCGCGGATCGATGCGCAACTTGCCCTCTCCCTCGAGTCCCTCGAATGGCGCGGGGTCCTTGAAGGCGAAGTCGATTTCAGACTGGTCGAGCACCTGGAACGCGATGGCGTCGTGGCCGCGGTGCTTCGCGCGGGCCCATGCGGCCTCGAGAACGTTGGGGTCGGCGAAGAAGTCGCTCAGCACGACGATCAGGCAGCGGTTCGTGAGCTTGCCGAGCACCTGATCGAACACGCGCGCAAAATCGGCGGCGCCATCCACCGGCGCCTGCGCGAGGGCCGACACGATGCGTCGCCAGCTGCCCTGGCTGCTCGATCGCTCGACGCCGCCGAGGATGCCGTCGGCAAACGTATACAGGCCCGCGCGATCGCCCTGCCGGAGCGTGACGTAGCTCAGCGCCGCCGCGAGCGCGGTGGCGTGGTCGATCTTGCGCCAGTTGCCCTGGCCGCTCGGCCCGATCGCCTCGCCGCTGGCGGCCGCCTCGGCGAACGGTCGGCTGCCGAAGGACATCGACCCCGATGCGTCGACGAGCACCACCAGGTCGAGGTTGGTTTCTTGCTGGTACTGCTTTAGGTAGAGCTTGTCGCTGCGGCCGTAGACCTTCCAGTCCAGGTGGCGCAGGTCGTCGCCGGCGACGTAGGGGCGGTGCTGGGCAAACTCGACGGACTGGCCCTGGTATGGCGAGCGGTGGGCCCCGCTCATGACCCCCTCGACGATCATCTTGGCCCGCAGCTCCAGGCTGCCAAGGCGGGCCAGCGTGGCGGGATGGAGGTAGAGCGTCGGATCGATCCGTTCGGAGCGAGCCGGCGTCGTGGCTGGGGGTGCCTGCGGGGGGGTGGAAGGGGCGTCAGCCACGGGCGATGGTACCAGTTTGGGGGCGTTTGGTTCGGTCCCCCAGGATGTCGGCACGGGACGCTCCCCGGCTGCACCCGTCGCGTTTTGGGACCTGGCCGGCCTGGAACTCTCGGCGAGCTAGTAAGAGTGGGTAAGCGGGCGGTCCGATGGGGTGCCCGAGCGTCGCAGGAAACACAAAACTTGTGCGCACGAACACTGGAATGAAACCCCACTTGGGATATCCTCGAATCGCACGCCGACGTCCGTCGGTCGTGATGGATCAGTATTTTGACTTCTTGCGGCGGATCCTGTGAGGGGATCTCCGCTTGTTGTTCTCGATTGGCGAGAGAGAATGGAGAGAAGAGCGATGCGCAACGTTGCAGTCTTGTGCGGCTTGGCGGGGGCAACCCTCGCGACGGCCGCCTTCGCGGACCCCGTGGTCCTGTACCAGTCCCGCCTGGGTGACCACCCCGACGCCGCCAAGGCCCCTCCCGGCTACGGCCTGCGGATGGACAACCTTCTGGCCGACATGGGCGGCGTGGGTGGAACCACCACCTTCTCCTTCGAGGAGGGTGGCGCCGGCATGTCGATCCGAATCCTCGACCTCACCGATGACGGTGTGGCCGACCAGATCAACATCTTCGGCAAGGTGTACGGCGGTGAGGCCAACGGCGACACCTTCGGCTTCGGCGAGGGCCTGTACTCGCTGAACTTCACCTTCGACTTCGGCATCGGCACCGAGGCCAACGGCTGGACCGCCAGCAAGGACGACGTGGGCTTCGGCTCGCTCGTCGCGCTGACCGGCAACACCGACCTGGCCGAGGGCACGACCTTCAACCTGTTCCAGCGGACCGACATGAAGGCCAAGGACTTCAAGTTCCTCGCCGACCAGCACCGCTTCCCGGGCTTCGGCGGCTTCGTTGGTCGCGGCTGGCTCACGACCGACTCGGCCGGCAACGGCGTGAACGGCACCCAGGACTTCCTGTTCATCGCCGTGCCGCTTCCCGGCGGCGCCGCCCTGGCGATGGCCGGCCTCGGCATGGTGGCGGTCAGCCGCCGCCGCGCTCGCTGACGCGGCCGAGAAACAACCGATTCCGCAGCTAACGCGAACCCGAGAGGGTTCGCGTTTTTCGATCGGGTACCTGTACGGTCGAAATCTGTGGGCAACACCGTCGATCCCATCGCGGAGAATTGGAACCCTCACGCTCGCCGTTGTTCCAATGCTGAGATCCTGCTCTTGCATCGGAACACCAATTCTGGTACATTGATCGCAGAACCAAGGGAGTACAGCCCTGCCAATTAGATGGGAGGCTCGCATGTCTCGAGGCACGTTCGTGTTCTTGCTGCTCATGGCGTTCGGGAGCGTAACCTGGGCCGAAACAGCCGTGTTCGGACCGATCGACACGGACTCGATATGGACGGTCGACGGCAGCCCGTACGTCATAAGTGGCGATGTTGAGGTTGTCGGCGGGGCAACGCTCACCATCGAAGCGGGCGTCCTTGTGCAGGGCCGGGCCGGTGCGGGGCTGGTTGTCGGAGGTGAGGACGCTGGTGACACAGGGGCGCTCGTCGCGCTCGGCCGGCTCGGGCAGGGCATCCGATTCGACGCGCGTGTGCGCGATGAACCCTGGGGCGGAATCCTGTTTCGCGAGACCACCATCGAGCCACAGTTTGGGCCCGATGGCGAGTACGTCAGCGGCTCCATCCTGAGCTTCTGTCGGGTAGAGCGGTGCGAGGAGCCCATCGTAATGCAGGGCGCGGTCGCCTACTTGGCGTCGACCACGGTCATTGGTCCATCCTTGCCGTTTGGAGCCGGTGTGCGCGTCGAACTGCGTGATGCGCAGACTCTAAAGACCTTCCGCGCCGACGGGCTTGAAGTCAGGGACTCGCGCGGATTCGGCGTATACATCGATGGCGGTACCGGCCACCAGATCGCAGACAGCGCATTCAACGGCAATACACAGGGCGCGTACATATTGTCGCCGTCCCGCGACGATGATCGGATGACAATCCGCCTTGAGCGTTGCGAGTTTGTTGGGAATGGCACGAGCGGCACGACGCCCTCGAACGGAGGAGGGCTGCTACTCGTTACATTTGGCGATGCGGAACTCTTGGAGTGCGTGTTTTTGGCCAACCAAGCGGATAGTAATGGAGGAGCCATCTGGGGGTACGCAGAGACTCTTGTTCTCCAAGGGTGCGAGTTCGATAGAAACCAAGCCGGCCATATCGGAGGTGCCATCGAAATCGAGTCGGACTCGATGACGATCGATGACTGCGTGTTTGTTGAGAACGTTGCGGTAGGTGCGGGTGGGGCCGTGTTTAGTCTTGGGAGTGATCGCCAGGAACTCTTCGTGAACAACAGTCGATTCACGGGGAATGAGTCGCCGTATGGCGGTGCTATGTTTGTGAGAGACCTGTCGCCCAGAATCGAGCAGAGCGAATTCACTTCCAATGCTTCCACGATCGATGGCGGCGCGATTCGGTTCCTGTCGTCCAATCCGGTCACGCTCGATTCCAATCGATTCCTCGACAACTCGACGGGCGGATCCGGCGGCGCGATCAGCTTCGACGGCATCCAGGCACGCGATGGTGTCGACATCGTGGGCAACACGTTCGCGGGCAATATTGCCAGGCTCGGCGGCGCGGTATACACGACAGACGCGAGCGGCGATGACACGGTCTTCAGCTTCGCTGAGCGCGGCGGGCTCGTGAACACGTTCGCGAGCAACACCGCCGAGCTGGGCGACGACATCTACCACGCGGGTCCCGTCGACATCGACGCCACCGGCGTGTGCTGGGGCACGACCGTGCCCGTTGCCATCGCGTCCAGGATCTACGACGGGGCCGACGAGCCGGGCCTGGGCATCGTCAGGTTCGACCCGGTGGCCGCAGACTGCGACGTGTGCAGGGCCGATCTCGACGGCGACGGTGCGCTGACGGTCTTCGACTTCCTCGCGTTCTCGGGTCTCTTCGGCCTGGGCGATCCTCAGGCCGACTTCGACGGCGACGGCCGGCTGACGCTCTTCGACTTCCTGGCGTTCCAGGCCGAGTTTGACGCCGGCTGCCCGTAAGACAGACTTTCAAGCAACCTCTTGCTCAAGCCCCGGTACAAACCGGGGCTTCTTTGCGCAATCCGAGTCGTGGTTCGCGAGTGAATGCCAGATCGTGGGCCTTCGAAGCACGAGCAGCAATACACGGCTCGGCTGGACAGGGGGTTTCAATGACGCGCGTCACAGTCTGCATCCTCATCCTGCTCGTGCAGTTGCGAGTTGCCTGGGCCGAGACCCCGGTCTCCGGGCGTATTGACACGGACACCGTCTGGACGGTTGACGGCAGCCCATATGTCTTGGACGACGACATCGAGGTCGCCGGCGGAGCCACGTTAACCATCGAAGCCGGGGTCACGGTACAAGGCCGGGCCGGGACAAAACTCATCGTGGGAGGAGTGAACACCGGTGACTCTGGAACGCTGCAGGTGCTCGGCATATCGGGGCAGACCATCTTCTTCGACTCTCGGGTTCGAGATGAGCCATGGGGTGGCATTGAGTTTCGCGAGACCACCATCGAGCCACAGTTCGACCCCGGCGGTGAGTTCGTGAGCGGCTCGATCCTGCGGTCGTGTCGGATCGATCGTGCGAATGAACCTGTTGTGATGCGCGGCGCGGTGGCGTATCTGGACTCGACGACGATTGCGGGACCGGCGGTGCCTCTGGGTTCCGCGGTGCGCGTCGAATTGCGTGACGTAGCGACGCCCAAGTCCCTCCGAGCCGACGGTCTCGAGGTCTTCGAGTCTTCCGGCTTTGGTCTAGTCATTGAAGGCGGTACCGGCCATCAGCTTGTCGAGTGTAGTTTCAGGTACAACTACCAAGGGGCGAACATCGTCGCACTGTCACTGGACGATACGGAGACGATACGGATCGATCGATGTTGGTTCTTGTTCAATGGCGTCGATGGCTCGACACTTGACGAAGGTTTCGGCCTGCAATTGACAACTAGTGGCGACATCGTCGTGTCAGATAGTGTCTTCGTGGGGAACATCGCTGCGTCGAGAGGCGGTGCGATCTCTGGTGGCACCGCAGGTAGTCTCACAATCAGTCGCTGCGAGTTCTCGGAGAATCATGCCGGCCGGAGCGGCGGGGCCGTGGCCATGACTGGACGGGTCACCGTCATCGAAGACAGCGTGTTTGCAGAGAACACCGCGGATCAGGCCGCCGCGGGGTACTTGGGATTCGCGGGAGCTGGTGCGACGCTCTTGCTTCGCCGCAACATCTTCCGCGAGAACCGGGCGGTGCAAGGTGGTGCTATGAGCCTCTTCTTTGGGAGCGTGGATGTTGAAGACTGCGACTTTATTGGCAACACGTCCGTAACCGATGCCGGAGCCGTCCGTTTCTTCAGCGAGGGTGGGGACGTCCGCTTCGCCGACAATCGATTCAGCGCAAACGTGACGGGAGGCGCCGGTGGTGCCATCGGCTTGATCGATGTGCGCAGCGCGGCCGACGTCTCGTTCGAGCGAAACTCGTTCCGGGACAACATTGCCCGACTCGGTGGGGCGGTGTACACAAACGAACTCGTCGATGATCCATCGACATTCAGATTCGCGGGCTCGGACGGCTCGACGAACACGTTCTCCAACAACACCGCCGAGCTGGGCGACGACATCTACCACGCGGGTCCCGCCGACATCGACGCCACCGGCGTGTGCTGGGGCACGACCGTGCCCGTTGCCATCGCGTCCAGGATCTACGACGGGGCCGACGAGCCGGGCCTGGGCATCGTCAGGTTCGACCCGGTGGCCGCAGACTGCGACGTGTGCAGGGCCGATCTCGACGGCGACGGTGCGCTGACGGTCTTCGACTTCCTCGCGTTCTCGGGTCTCTTCGGCCTGGGCGATCCTCAGGCCGACTTCGACGGCGACGGCCGGCTGACGCTGTTCGACTTCCTTGCGTTCCAGGCCGAGTTTGACGCCGGTTGTCCGTAATCAAGCAGCCCAATCGACCCACGAAAAAACCGCCCTTCAAGGGCGGTTTTTTCGTCAGGAAGAAAGCGGGTGAACGGATTCGAACCGTCGACATTCACGTTGGCAACGTGACGCTCTACCGCTGAGCTACACCCGCAGCGGCCTCAAGGATATCGACCATGGTGATGGCCGTCAACACGACCGGCCCTCCGCAAACCACGTGGCGGCCGGGCCATAGCGAGGCTTGTGCGGGCTGGGCCGCCTCGTCCGGGGTCGAATGAGATGGTACAATCACGTGAGAATACGGGATAGCCCGTAATCGTCGGCCGCCGCCGGGCTCGGGGCGGGGTGGCCGGTTCGCATAGATAGCCCCGGGCACGACTTGTGAGAAGGAATCAGGACCGTGATGCGGATTTATGTCGGAAACCTGCCGTATGGCACCAACGACGACGAGCTCGGCGAGCTCTTCACCCAGTTTGGCCAGGTGAGTTCGGCCAGCGTGGTGATGGATCGTGAGACGGGGCGGAGCCGTGGCTTCGGCTTCATCGAGATGGAAGAAGAGGACGGCCGCAAGGCCATCGAGAACCTGCACGGCACGCCGCTGGAAGGCCGGCCGCTGACGGTCAACGAGGCGCGTCCGCGCGCCAACGCCGGAGGTGGCGGTGGTGGATTCGGCGGCGGCCGTGGTGGAGGCGGTGGCGGCTACGGCGGAGATCGCCGAGGTGGCGGCGGTGGTGGCGGTCGCGGCGGCTGGTAAGCCGCACCGAAACACACGCTCATCGAACGCACGCAGGCGGGGTCGTCAAGCCTCGCCCGCGTTTTCATTGCGGTGCTCGGATCCGGTCACTCGGCTGCGGCTTTGGGTGCTGGGCCGATCTCAACCCCGATGAATCGGACGCCCTCCGGCGGGCTCCCGTCGAAGGCGCTGGCCGTCTCGCCATCGTCGACCATGTGAACCTGGCCCTCGCCATCGACCGCCAGGATCGGGATCGCGCCCGGCTTGGCCTCCTCCCACGTGGCGCACCGCGCGAGTCCGGTGTCCATCTGGAACAGCAGGTGCCGCAGCGGCCGGCCCCACTTCATCGCCGTGCCGACAACCGGCGTCCCCCGTGCGGGCGCGAGCGGCTTCTCGCGCCGCCAGCGCAGCACGTGCCGGCTGCCGAAACGCTGCGACGCCCAGCGCGACACCGCACCATCCACCTCATCGTTGTCCGAGAGGCTCAGCACATTGCCATACCCGGTCGAGGCAACCTCCTGATCCATCCAGCGTGTGTCCGTCGCGCTGCCCATGTGCGTGGTGATGCCCGAACTCGCCGCCGCGGTGATATTCGCGGCGTTCGTATCTACGAGCTTCGCGGGCACGTTGAGGGCTCGCAGGTGCGCCGCCAGATCGCGCCCCAGCCGGTTTCCGCCGACGATGATGACACCGTTGGGCCGGCCCGCACGCACTCGGAGCAGCGTCGCGAGCGGTCCGGCGGTAAGGCCCGCGAGCGTGACGGTCGTGACGATGACCAGGATCACCAGTGTCTCGAGGCGTTCGGCGTCGGCGGCGAGGGTGGGCCTCGTGTCGACGACGAGCGCGGCCGTTCGCGCTAACTCGATGGCAACGATGGCGCCCAGCGAAATCGCCACGATGCCGCGCGGCGCGATCAACGCGGCGTACAAGCGCTCGCGGAAGCTCAGTCCGGTACGGATCGTGCCCGCCGCGACGGCCAGCGGACGCACGACGAACACGATGCACGCGACGAAGACGATGTCCTGGATCTCGACATCGGCGAGCCGTTCGAGGTCAACGCGCGACGCGAGCAGGATGAAGAGTGCGCCCACGAGCATGACGGCCGTGGTTTCCTTGAAGCGGCGCATCTGCTCGGCACCAACGCGCGCCATGTTTGCCAGCACGAGCCCGCAGATCGTCGCCGCGACCAGTCCTGCTTCGCTGGCGACCGCCTCGGAGAACCCGAACGAGATCATGCACGCCGATAGGCCGACCAGCACGAGCGTCTGCGTATCGGCGCGGTTGTTCGCACTCAGGGTTTGCAGAGTTCGGGCGGCCAAGTACCCCGCCATGATGCCAAGCCCGACGCCGGTGATCGCGGGCACGATGAACTGCCCGCCGATGGCCAGCGGCCCAGCCGATCCCGGTTGCTCAATGGTCAGGCGCACGATCTCGAGCGTCGACACCGCCGCGACGACGCCGATGGGGTCGATGAGGATGCCCTCGGCCATCAGCGTCGAGTGCAGACCCGGCTTCATGGGCGTGCGCCGCAGGATCGGCTGGATCACCGTGGGTCCGGTGACGATCAGCATCGATCCGAGCAAGATCGACAAGTCCCATGGGAGCTCGAGCAGATATCTGCCGAGCAGCGCGGTGGCGACCCAACTGACGATCACGCCGATTGTGAGCAAGCCACGCACGGCACCCGGTGCGCGCGCAATGGTCCCTCGGTCGAGCCCGAGCCCACCCTCGAACACGAGCAGGCCTACCGAGACCGACACGATGGCGAGCAAGCCGCTCGTGCCCAGGTAATCACCGTTGACCAGCCCCAGGCCTTCGACGCCCAGCACGAACCCAACGATGAGCAGAAACAGGATCGGCGGCTGCCGCAGGCGATCGCTCGCGACCGTGATCAGTGCCCCGATGCCAAGGGCCAAGGCAAGGCTCTGTACCGCCCCATGCGCTTCCATCGGGAGCGAGTGTACGGCGGCCGGCCGAACCCAGCACGAACGAACCGGCACGAACGAAACTGGCATGAACTACCCGAGCACGAGCTACTCGAGCACGAACCACGCTCGGCGGTCACCGGGCTGCCGATCCAGCTTCGGCCCGGCCTCGATGCCGACGCACTGGCCAAGGTGTACCAGCGTGGCGCACCTCGCCGATCGTGCGGCTAGCCAGTACTCGTCTTCGCCGCCGATGCTGGATCTCAGGTCGGACTCGATCTGCAAGACCTTCTCGGGTGTCAGCGACTCGTGGCATTCGACCTTGGCGACCACAGCGCGAGCGGCGTATCCACCGCCCGTGACCCTGAAATACACCACATCACCTCTGGCAACGCGATCGAACGGCGGGCGCCGATCGCGGGAAAAGCGGCTCTCGATGGTCTTCTTGCCGGTCAGCAAGGCGTCCACAACCCAGGGGTGCACGATCGCCACGTGCTCGCGGGTCGCGGTCGTGCTCACGAGCCGGCCTCGAGCCGCGAGAGCGCGTTGGTGGTGCTCAGGCCTTGTACGAGATCGATGAGCTCGACGCGGCCGCCGGCTCGCTCGACCACGTCCTGGCCGACCACCTCCTTGCCCGCGTAATCGGCACCCTTCACGAGGACCTCGGGTACCAACGCCTCGATGAGGTGTATCGGCGTGTCCTCCTCAAACACGACCACCGCATCAACGGGCTCGAGCGCACCAAGCACGCGTGCGCGATCGATCGCCGTATGCACCGGGCGATCGGCACCCTTCAGGCGGCGCACCGAGTCGTCGCTGTTCAAGCCGACCACGAGGAAGTCGCCCAGCTTGGCCGATCGTTCGAGCAGGGACACGTGCCCGGCGTGCAAGACATCGAAGCAGCCGTTGGTGAACACGACATCGCCGCCGTTCTGCCGGACCGCGGCAAGCTCGGTGCGCAGCTCGTCAACCGTGCGCAGCTTGCCTGTCAATCGGCCCGACTGCCGTAGCAATTCGCGATGCACATCGGCAAGCGGGATGGGCTTGACGCCGAAGATCTGGACCTCCAGCCCCGCGGCCGCGTTGGCCAGGCGAACCGCGTCCGGCCACGACAATCCGTTGGCCCGCGCCGCGGCCAGCCCGGCGAGCATCATGTCGCCCGCGCCCGTCACGTCGTACACGTCGCGTGCCACGGTGGGGATGGAGACCGGATCGACATCGTGCTCCAGCAGCAGCGCGCCGTCCTTGTCCAGCGTGAGAACCACCGCCTCGCACTCCAGCGTGCCGGCCAGCTCACGGGCGAGGGTCTCTCGCTGCTCGGGAGACGTCATCGCATGCCGCCGCCCGGTCGCGCGTTCGGCCTCGCTTCGGTTTGGCGTGATCGAGGTGCAACCGCGATACCGGGTAAAGTCGTCGCGTGAGGCCGGATCAACGAGCAGCGGCACGCCGTGCTTGCGGGCGAGCGCCACGACGGCCTCGCACAACGCCGGATCGCACACGCCCTTGTCGTAGTCCTCCAGGCACAGCACGTCGGCATCAACCAGCGAGGCGTCCAGGGCGGCAAGCAGCCGCTCGGCCGTCGGCTTCGACAGCGCATCGCGAGACTCGAAGTCGACACGGAACATCTTCTGCGGATGTCGGTGCTGGGCGAGGCCGATCAGGTTCCGCTTGACCGTGGTAGGACGCGATTCGTCTTCGATCAGCCCCGAAGTCTCGACGCCCGCGGTCTCGAGGCTCTCGCGAAGCAGCGCGCCCTCGGCGTCCCGTCCGGTGACACCGAACACACGCACGCGCCCGCCCAGCGCGATGAGATCTTCGGCGAGGTTGCCCGCGCCGCCGGGCATGGCTTCCTGGCGCGTGACACGAAGGACCGGCACCGGCGCATCGGCACTCAGGCGATCGGCGTCGCCGTAGAGCTGCTGGTCGAGCATGAAGTCGCCGACCACCAGCGCGGTAAAGGGCTTCCAGTTCGCGAGCGCTTCGAGGAGGCTGTTCACGGGAGCAGTTTAGGGAGGAACCACGAGGCCTAGCAAAAAGCACGCCCCCGCGCGAGCGGGGGCGTGCCGAAAGTCAAAGCAGATTTGATGAACCGGACGCGATTAGGCGCGACGGCGGCGGCTGGCGAAGACGCCAAGGCCGGCCAGAGCGGCCAGGGAGGCCGGAGCCGGGATGGTGGTGTAGCTGAGGTCGTCGTAACCGGTCTCGCGACCCTCGAGGCGGACCGAACCGATGGCGACGGTCGAGACGTAGCTGAAGCCCTCGAAGGAGCCGTCGCCCGGGCCGAAGCCGCCGACGATGGTCTCCTGACCGATCTGGCTGCCGCCCATGTCGAAGAACGTCAGGACGTCGTCGCCGACGCCGGCGGCGCTGGCGAAGCCGCTGAAGCCGAAGATGCCACCCAGACCGGTGAAGTCGAGGGTGATGTCACCGAAGCCGAACAGCGTGCCGAACTTCGTGCCCGAGGTGGGGGCCAGGGGGCCGCCCGGGGTGCGGAAGTCGAACCAGTCGCCGGCGTCGATCGAGCGGTGATCAACAGCGCCAGCAACGACGGGAACGGTGCCGCTAAACAGGCTGGTGATCGGAGCGCGACCGCCGGGGTAGCTCTCGTAATCGTCGGTGGCGTCCGGGGTGAACGAGCCCGAGGAAACCTGGGCCGAGGCGATACCGGCCACGGCCAGCAGGCCAACAACAGCGGTGATCTTGGTCATCTTGTCTCTCCTAAAAGAATGTGCACAAACTTCTACGAACCGGCGTTTGCTGCCGCCGGCCTTCCAGAATACCCGAAAGGTGACGCGGTCGTGTCCCCTTCTGGGCAAAAAGTGCCGCAAAAGGCAAGATTTTCTAAGAATTTTCCTTGACGAACCAGGAAATGTCCTCTTGTGGCTTGCCTAAGCCGCAGGGACCACCCAGTCTCACACAACAGCGGACCAAGTCGCAGGCGGTTCTCGCCCCGTAAACCCGGTCTCGCACTGAAATTGAGGAATCAGCCGAAGCTTCGGCCCGTTTCCAGGTCCAGCAGCTTCCAGGGCAGGCTCTTCACCAGCTTCATGAGCACGGGCCACGCGACGTCCTCATCGACGAGGGTCACGAGGCCCTGGGTGACACGATCGAGGCCCATCGGCAGCTCGACGACCAAACCCGGGCCGTGGAGCACCACGGTTCCGGCGCTGGCGCTCCTGGGCGAGCCGTCGGTGGCCGTGTTGAAGTCCGCCAGGGCGGCGGCCACCTCGTCCATGGTGCCCAGCGGGGGGAGCCCCTCGTCGGCGGGCTCGGAAGACACGATTACGATCTGGCGCTTGGGCATGGCGATCAGGCCCCCTCGCCCCGACTCGAGAGCAGCTCCGCGGCCGTCTCCATGAGTTGGCCGAGCGGCACGGGCTTGATGAGGTACCCATCGACCCCCAGCGATTGGGCGTACGCCTGATGCCGGTTGCCGTCGTTGGCGGTCACCATGATCACCAATGGGCTGTCGTCGTTGCCCTTGATCTTCTCGAGCGCCAGGAAGCCCGAGCGGGCCGGCAGCATCATGTCGAGCACGACCAGGTCGGGCTTGGCTTCGAGCGTGAGCTCGATGGCGGTGTTGCCGTCGCCGGCCGTGTGCGTGATGGCACCCTCGGCCTTGAAGGCCGTCTCCATCGCAAGGAGGATGTCCCGATCATCATCGACGATGAGGATCGTGGCTTCACGCAGGGCGGAGGTATCGGTTGCCGGCATGGGGAGGCCTCCCGGTGTTCAGCGAGGCCCAGGATAGGGCCTGCCACAGGAGACCTTCGCTTTCGAATCGTGAAGAGTTCCCCAGATTCGGAAGCCGTACGGGTTAGTCCTCGTCGTCTCTGCCGCCTCGTCCGAAGAGGAAGCGGTCCAGCGACAGCGTGCCCGGGCCCGAGAAGACGAGCGCCAGCCCGGCCGCCATGAGTGCGAGCTGCCACAGGAACGTCGAGTAGGTCGCGATGTTCCAGGGATCGTTCAGCGGCAGGAAGCCGAGCCAGGTGTTGCCGCTCTGCAGCGCGGGGCCGATCTGCGTAAGCCACATCGCGACCGCCATGACGCCCGCGACGCTCAGACCGCCCACGCGTGTGAGCAGGCCGATGAGCAACCCGACGCCCGCGACGAGCTCGGTGACCGCCGCTAGCAACGCCAGACGCGTCGGCCACGGCGGGGAGGCGAAGGTCGAGGGCACGAGCGCCATCGGCGTCGTGGTCTCGCCATCGGCTTCGACCGGCTGCGGGTTGCCGGCGCCATACATCAACATTGCCAAGCCGTTGTAGTTGCGCACGCGTTGCGGCTCTGTGCTCTGGGAGACCAGGGTCACCCGCCCGTCGCCGGCGAGCGAGGCGAACCCGGGCTCTTCGCCGGGGTCGGGCTCACCTTGGGCGGGCTCTACAGGCGAGGTCGTGGTCTCTTCCGGCTCGGTGGTCGTCTCTCCTTCACCGCCTGGATCGGCCGTGGTCTCCACGGTTGTTTCCTCGGTTGCCTCGGCGGGGTCCTCCGCCGGCGGCTCGGGCTGCTCGGTGTCGCCCTCGGGATCGGCCGGCACCACCGGGTCGGTCGATCCGTCGGAGATCACGCCCGCGGCGACGAGGGCCGCGCGGTTGTCTTCGGTCACCTCGAACGTGCCGAAGATCTTCGCGTACCCCGCCCAGATGAACGTGACGGCCAGGGCAAGGCGGAGCAGCAGCGGCGGCACGCCAATGGCCGTCCGCTGGCGCATGGTCAGTGTGGGCTGGTCGGCCATGGTCGTCCTCCTTGCCGATGGCATCGCGCGGCGCGTGCACCGCGCCCAAGATCCAGACTATCGACGCATGGGCCCGGAGATGACCAACCGCCCCGCGCCCGTCTGGCCCGCCTGATGTTGTTGGGAGAAGCCCCTCCAGCCTGTCGTTTCTGGCGGGGGAAGAGGGGGAAGCCTTACCATTTGGCTATGAGCGGCCCGAGCGGTCCCCTGGACGACATGCCCGATTCGATGATTGCCAAGCGGGCCGCCGCTCGGCGGGGCGATGTCGTCAATCGCTCGCCCGCCACCGACGCCTTCGACGAGGGCCCCAGCGACGATGATCTCGACCGCTTCGGCGGCGTCACCCAGAGCTGCTGGCGCTGCGGCACCGAGCTCTACGACGACGCGACCGTCTGCGGGAACTGCCTGTCCAGCGTCGGCCCCAGCTGCGGCCCGCGGATGGGCACGCCGGTATGGGCGATCGTTGTCGGAGTCGTGCTCGCGATCGTCGTCGCGGCGTGGGCGATCTTCTAATCCGGCGTTCGTCGCCACCCAGCGTGAAGCGAACCGCGATACGCTGGCGTGAGTCGCCATTCAGGCTCTCGAAGATCCTCGATCAAGGCCTCACGATCTTTTTGTTAGAGCGGGCCGTAACCACAATCGAGTGGTCTGGCAATACGCGTCTGCAAGTAGAATCGGAGCAAGCCACCGCGGAATCCGGCGTCAGTTTGGCGAGAAATGCAGACCATCGCATCGTGGCGCGTGTCGCCCACTCGATAGTGCTCGACAAAATCAACGATGGCGTACTTCTCGTTGACAACTGTGAGAAGCCCGTTGCGGTACGGATCCGGGTTTTCGGTTTGGAAGTCCCACGGCTCACTTATGATGACGTGAACCCGTGAGAGTCTCTCACGCATCGCTGCGATCGACGATCTTGTAGCTCTCGCGCTCGCCGCGGCCGCGGACGGGGTAGTCCTTGCGCAGCGGGTGGCCCGGATAGTCCTTCCACGTCAGGATGCGGCGCAGGTCGGGGTGGTTGTTGAAGCGGATGCCGTACATGTCGAACACCTCGCGCTCGGGCCACTCGGCGCCGGGCCAAATGTCGCACACGCTGTCGACGACCAAGCCGGGATCTTTTTCAATGCCGTCGGTGGGCAGCGTCGGGTCGACGTAGGTCTTCACGAAGAAGCGGTCCTCGGTCTTCGTGTTCGTCAGGTTGTAGATCACCGCGAATCGCCCCGGCTTCTCGTCGGGGTAGTTCAGATAGTCCACGCCGCCAAGGTCGGCCAGGAAGTCATAGCCCAGGGTGTTCTTGAAGTATTCAAGGATCGCGTGCGCGTCCTTGGGCTCGACGAGCAGGCTCGACTGCCCGCGGAACTCGGTGCCGCCGAGCTTCGCGCCCGGGAAGGCCTCCTTGACGGCCTTGAAGTTCGGATGGTCGAGCGTGGGCGCTTTGGACATGGGGTGTGGTTCCAATCCTTCGTATTGGCGCTAGGCCTGGGCGGGCTCGGACGGTAGGACGCCGGCCTGGCGCAGCATATCGAGCTGCGCGTCCACGTCCTCGTCGTACAGCACGATCGGCCAGGGATACGGCCCCGTTGCCCGGAGCACCCCCAACAGGTCGTGGTAGCCGATGGCGCCCCGGGTCATTGGTGCGGGAACCAGCAGGTCGTCGTGCTCGGGGTACACCTCGCCGCGAGCTGGTCGCTCGGCTCCGGTGAGAAAGAAGGCCTGCACCCGGTCCGGGCCGATCGGGCCCTGGAGCACGGCCTCGATCAGCCGGGTGAGGTGGTCCGAGGCGTCGTCCACCATGGCCGCCGTCAGCATGGCCGCGGGCTCGAAGAAGATGCCCAGCGCCGGGCTATCGAAACGCTCGAGCACCTTGCGGATCGATGGGGCGTCGGAAACCACGTGGCGGACGTGTGGCCGCAGGAGCAGCCGGGCGTCGGCGGCCTCGAACTGGGGCAGCACCTCGTCGAGCCTCGCTTCGAGGTGGTCCCAGCCCTCGCCGGCCCAGGTTCGCGGGTCATGGTGGAACACGCCCGACTCGGGCTGGGCGTCTTCGTCGAACCAGCCAGACCACGCGACGACCGTGTGCCCGGTGCCGGGCATGGGCGTGTGCGAAAAAATGTTGCCGGTCCACACTGGCCAGCGGAGCTCACCACCTTGTGAGGTCACCTGCCAGCCACCACCAGACCTTGGGCCGAAGCGCAGCATGCTGCAGTTTAGGGGCGCACAACCCGCGCCAGTGCCCCGCCAAAATCTGGATAGGCAGCGCGGAAAGGACCGAAAACTGCGGGCCAACGAGGGGTTCCATACCCGGCCACGGCAGGCCACGTAGGGGAATCTCTGGAGAAGCGAATCATGCGCGACCTGGCTATGAGGCCATCGTCGTGCGAGATGGCGGAGGTCCGCTCGCCTGGAACTGCAACGCGATTGACCCGGGAGCAGGTCGTCGATCGCATCATCACCATCAACCGCTCGGCTTCGCCGGCATTCCTCGAGAGATTCGAAGAGCCCCAACTTCGGCACTACCTTGATCGCCTGAACCACACCGAGCAGCGTCGCGACGTGCCGTGGGTCCGCAAGGGCGAGACCCCCGCGATTGTGGGGCGAAGCGCCGACTCCCACGCCCGGGTCTGACCCGCGGCGGATCGCACGTACTCACACGCAGCACCCGATGGGCCCGCGTCCGCACGCGGGCCCATTTTGCACTTGAGGCCCATAACTCCCAGCTCCAGAGGCGCGATTGTCAATTGCGGTCGCCGGGGCTCGATTGGCTTCAGTCCGTTTCGCGTTGCGCCGAAACAACCGGCATGGGCGGTGTGACCGGACGTTCGGCCCGACCCGCTCGAAGGCAGACACCCGGCCCTGACGCGCGTCAGGGGGTGTCGGCGGGCCTTTGCCCGCATCGCAATCCACGGGTCCGTGTCCCAGGGATGGAGTTCTGATCAGATGATGCACAGCAGCACGAGCACGACCGTCCTGGCCGCCGCGGCGTTGATCGCGGTCGCCGGCCTCACCACCGCCTGCACCACCAGCAGCGGCACCGGCACGATCGCCTCCGGCGATGGGCAGGGCACCGCGAAGGTCTCGCAGCGCCAGATCCAGACCGGCCCGAGCCTGTACCGCCAGCCCGTAGCCTCATCGGGCTACGGCAGCCAGCGCGCGCCGTCGACGGCCCAGCCGATCGACCCCTACGCCATCGGCCTGACCGCCGATGACCCCCAGGGCTTCCACCGCACCAGCGGCGCGCCAAACCCCGGCCAGCAGCTGAGCCTCTCGCCCAAGACCCCGCCGCAGTTCCAGCCCACCGACGCCGTCCACGGCTTCTACGGCGAGGTCTTCACCGACAAGGCCGGCCTGGTCGCGCTCGATCCCGACCGCATCGGCGGCTCGAACCTGGCCCAGATGAGCTTCAGCGTCGAGGGTGCCGACTTCGATCCCGATGTCTCGCCCGACGGCGACTTCATCACCTTCGCCAGCACGCAGCACAGCCAGACCAGCGACATCTTCATCAAGCCGGTCGACAGCCGCGTCATCACCCGCCTGACCAAGAGCGAGGGCAACGACGTGATGCCCAAGTTCAGCCCCGATGGCAAGCGCGTGGCCTTCTCGAGCAACCGCTCGGGCAACTGGGACCTGTTCGTCATGCCCACCAAGGGTGGCAAGGCCGTGCAGATCACCACCGAGAGCAGCCACGAGCTGCACCCCAGCTGGAGCCCCGACGGCAAGTACCTGGCCTTCAGCCGCCTCGGCGAGGTCAGCGGCAAGTGGGAGATCTGGGTCACCGAGGTCGGCAACCCCGGCGTCAGCAAGTTCCTGACCTATGGCCTCTTCCCGCAGTGGTCGCCGGTGGCTGGCAACAGCAGCGACGGCAAGGGCGAGCGCATCCTCTATCAGGTCAGCAAGAAGCGCGGCGATCGCGCGTTCACGGTCTGGAGCCTGGACTTCAGCGGCTTCTATGCCAGCAACCAGACGCAGGTGGCGTCAAGCCCCTACGCCGCGTGCATCAACCCCTCGTGGAGCAAGGACGGCAAGTGGATCACCTTCGCCACCGTCCCCAACCCCACGCAGTGGGCCCAGATGGAAGAAACCCGTCCGGCCTCGGCCCAGCTCTGGATGGTCGCCCAGGACGGCACCGCCCTGGTTGAGCTGACCGACGACAACGCCGTCAACCTGCTGCCCACCTGGGGCCCGGACAACCAGATCTTCTACATCTCCGACCGCGGCGGTGTGGACAACGTCTGGTCGATGAGCGCCAACAGCGCCATTCTGGCCGCCACCGGCGAGGACCCCTCGACGTCCAGCAGCGGTGGCCAGGCCTTCACGACCGTCCCCGACGGCCAGTAAGCCCCCAAGCCGAAACTCGTCCCGTTCCAACGCCCGGTAACTCCGGGCGTTGTGCTTTGGTGCAACAATGGTGGATGCGGACTGCCGGTCTTGGCGTGTTGTGTGTCCTCCTGATGGTGTGCTTGAGCGGGTGTGCCAAGCCCGACCCGCTCACACCGCCCCAGCAGCTGATCTCGCCCTACGCCAGCACGCCTGCCGAGCCCATCTGGGCCGTGGTCCCGCTGCTCAACGAGAGCGGCACGACCGCCGTCGACGAGTTCGCGATCAGCGACACGCTGTCGGCCACCATCACCCAAACGCGGGGCCTGCGCTCGCTGCCTCTGAATCGCACGCTCGACGCCATGCGAGCTATGGAGATGGCTCGGCCGGAGACCCCGGCCGATCTGGATCGCCTCGCCCTGGCGCTCGGCGCCGACGGGCTGCTGGTCGGCAGCATCACCGCGTATGACCCCTTCGCGCCGATCGTGGGCCTCTCGATCGCCCTCTACGCCCGGCCCGGGGCCCTGGAGCAGGCCGGCGGTGGGGCGGACTTCGACATCGACGCGAGGCAGCTGCGTGAGCAGCCCACCGAGTACGACTACTTCGGCACTCAGGCCGCCGCGGGTCGCGGCCCGGCCAGCTCGGTGGTCATGGTGCTCGATGGCCGCGATCACGACGTCCGCATGCGGGTGCGTCGATACGCCGAAGGCCGCCGCGATGCCGTGTCGGCTCTGGGGTGGGAGCGGTATCTCAAGAGCATGCCCGATTATGAGCGATTCGTGACGTTTGAGGCCGTTGGGCAGCTGCTCCAGCGCGAATGGGTGCGGCTGGCGCGAGATCGTGCCGCCGGCGCCCCGGCTGCTGCCCCGCTGGGGAGCCCTGGCGGTGGATAACCCAAAAATTTTCCAAGCAACTTTTTCGTCCAGAAACACGAACGGGAAGGAAACTGGGCTTCGCAAGTGGCCGATATCTCATGCGTCGGGCATGCGAGTCGGACCTCGCGACAAGCCGACGGGGGCCCGTAGTGGGCTTCGCGAAGGAGTGCAGTTATGACGGCATTGCCGCTCACCGATGCGTTCAGCCGCTACCTGACCGACGAGCGTCAGTTCAGCCCCTACACCGCGCGGTGCTATGGGGCCGACCTGAAGCAGTTCGTTGAGTTCCTGGTCGAGCACCTGCAACGCCAGCCCGACGAGTCAGCAGAGCAGGCGGCCTACGACCGCCGCGCCGCCGGCCAGAAGGGCGGCGACTCCACGATCACCGACGCCATTTGCGAGGCCGACACGGACCTGATCCGTGGCTTCCTCGAGCACCTGGACGCCCACCAGTACTCGGCCGCCACGCTGGCGCGCAAGATCGCGACGCTGCGGTCGTTCTTCAAGTGGGCCGCCCGCAACAAGTTCTCCAATGGCAACCCGATGGTCGCCATCCGCACGCCGCGGCAGACTAAGCGCCTGCCCAAGGCCATCACCATCGAGCAGGTCGAGCAGCTCCTCAGCGCCCCCGACGAGAAAGACGTACTGGGCACGCGCGACCGCGCCATCCTGCAGACGCTGTACTCCACGGGGCTGCGCGTGAGCGAGCTCGTGGGCCTGACCTTTGCCGACGTCGACTTCGAGCAGAAGGTGCTGCGTGTGAAGGGCAAGGGCAACAAGGACCGCCTCGTGCCGCTAGGCCAGCGCGCCATGGACACCATGGGCCGCTACGTCGAGCGGCTGCGCACCGATCCGCGGTTCGCCAGCGTGCTCAAGGGCGAGGCCGACAAGACCCCGCTGTTCATCAACAAGCACGGCAAGCGCCTGAGCAGCCGCTCGGTTCGCCGCAAGCTTGACAAGTACCTGGGCCTGGTTGGCCTCGATTCGTCGATCAGCCCGCACACGCTGCGGCACACCTTTGCGACGCACCTGCTGGACAACGGCGCTGATCTGCGCAGCGTCCAGGCGTTGCTGGGCCACCAGTCGCTGAGTACCACGCAGGTGTACACCCACCTGAGCGGCCAGCGCCTTCGTGAGGCCTACGACAAGGCCCACCCCCGCGCCGAAGCCAGCTAATCGTCAGTCTTTCGCATCCGAGTGTTCCGGAGCACGCCCTCGATCGGGCGTGTATGCCGTTGGGGTCTCGCTTAAAGCAGCAGGCGCTGGCTCGTCATTGCGCTTCTTGAATGCTTCGTCATGAGCCGCGGACATCGGCCCGCGGGCGGCGTCGAAGAGGTGCAGCCCGAACTCGGTGGACAGGTCCTCGAACACACGCACGCCGCGCACGCTGTGGCCGTAGGCGTCGACGAGCGGCGAGTAGCAGGCGATGCCCATCTTGCCCGGAAGCACCGCCAGGATGCCGCCGGAGATCCCGCTCTTGGCCGGCAAGCCGACCGTGTAGGCCCAGCGCCCGGAGTAGTCGTACATACCGCAGGTCTGCATGACGGTGAGCACGTCACGCACGTACGCGCCGTCCATGGCCTGCTCGCCCGTGACAGGGTTCGTACCCCCATTGGCCAGCGTGGCGGCCATGGTCGCAAGGTCGGCGCAGTTCACCTGGATGGCGCACTGCTGGAAGTACAGGTCGAGGATGGCGTCGACGCGGCCCTCAATCATCCCGAAGTGGAGCATGAGGTAGGCGATCGCACGGTTGCGGTGCCCGTGGTTTCGCTCGCTCGTGAATACGGGCAGATCGACGCTCAGCGAGCGGCCGGCAAAGCGGTTGAAGCACTCCAGCAGGTTCTTGACGCCCTCGGTGGCGCCCGCTTCGTGCAGGAGGCTCGTCACCGCGATCGCGCCGCTGTTGACACACGGGTTGTGCGGCCGGTTGGCCGCATCGAGCTTGATGATCGAGTTAAACGCGTCGCCCGTCGGCTCAACGCCGACCCGGTTGAGCACGCGTTCGCGGCCGTGCACGTGCAGCGCGTGTCCGAACGTGAAGGGCGTGGATGCCGACTGGATCGTGAAGAGCGCGTCGTGGTCGCCGGCCGTGCAGACAT
>CALCCF010000039.1 GCA_937899905.1 uncultured Phycisphaeraceae bacterium | reverse complement strand
GGCGCGACTCTGCGTCGGCCGCGATGGGTGTTGGGCTGAGTCCCTTGCCTCGGCCGGCGGGCCGATCTGGCTGGGTCACAACCGCGAGCACCTCGTGCCGCTCGGCTAACGCACGGAGTGTCGGCACGCCGAACGCCCCAGAGCCGAAGTACACAACTCGCATGCCTGGGCCTCCCTGCCCGAGTTCGTGGGATTAGCGAGCCTTGCGCTCCAGCCGACGTACCGCCGACCGCGTCCGCAGCCGGTCGAGCTGCCCGAACTTGTCGATGATCAACACGCCGTCTAGGTGGTCCACCTCGTGCTGGATGCACCGAGCCAGCAGGCCCGCGGCCTGCACGGTGTATCGCTGGCCGTCGAGCGCCGTCGCCTCCATCGCGACGAGCGTCGGGCGATTGACCTGCCCGCGGATGTCCGGCAGGCTGAGGCAGCCCTCCTCGAATGGCTCCAGATCGCCGGCGGGCTTCAGCACCGGATCCACGCACACCAGCGGCTTCCCGTCCGTATCGGACACGAAACCATCCAGCCCCGGCCCAACGGAGGCATCCGCGGAGGGATCCGCCGGCAACCGGCACACGAACATCCGCCAAGGCAGTCCCACTTGCGGGGCCGCCAGCCCGATGCCTTCCTCTAGGTGCATGATCTCGAGCATCCGTTGGGCAACTTCACGGACGTTGTCGGTGATCGTCCCAACTGGCTCGGCCTTTACCCGCAAGATGGTGTCAGGGTGCAGCCGAAGGAAGAGCCCGGACGGATCGACCGCATCGGGGCCGCTTGGTTGGTGGCTGGTGCTCTGGGCGTGCTCGGGCATCGCCCGAATGATATTGTGCTCGCGTCGGGCAAGGCTCGATGCCACCGCTAGAATCTCGGCCGCGGTCCTTCCAGCGGTGTTTCCACCAGACGGGAGCAGGAACTTTGGCGATCTTTGGCGGCAAGAAGAAGAAGGAAGCCCAGGGGACTCCCGAGTCCAACGGTGCCAAGGAGCCCGATCCGAAGCCCAACGACAACGGGCCGAAGGACGACGCCGGCAAGGGCAAGAAGGGCAAGGGCGGCTCGGCCAAAGATGGCACCGGGAAGGACGGCGCTGGTAAGGGTGGTGGCAAAGGCGGCGGCAAGGGCGCCGAACCCGGCCCGAGCTTCAACCCCGAAGGTGCCGCACGCTTCTTCGAGCACGCGCGCACCGCGCACGAGACGACCAACTACGAGTACGCGATGAACCTCTGGCTGAGCGGCTTGCGCCTCGACGCCAGCAGCATGACCGGGCTGGAGGCCTTCTTTACGTCCGCCCAGGCGTTCAACGCGGCCAACCCCAAGAAAAAGCCCAAGGTCGACCTCCAGGTCAAGACCCCCGTGGACAAGTACCTCGCGGCGCTGCTGAACTGGGGCGGCAAGCTGACCGACGCCGACGCCGCACTGCGTGCTGGCGAGGCAGCCAGCAACGCCGGACTCGACGAGCCCGCGTACTGGTGCCTTGAGCGCGCGATGGGCCTCGCCAAGCAGGCCAAGCGTCCCAGCCACCTTACGTTCAAGAAGCTCATGAAGCTCTTCGGCGATGTCGGCGCGTACAACGACGCCGTGGAATGCGGCACGATCGCCGTCCAACTCAACCCCGCCGACTCCGACCTTGCCAACCTCGTCAAGAACTTCTCAGCGCAGGCGACGATGAGCCAGGGCGGCTACGACGACGTCGGCCAAGAAGGCGGATTCCGCAAGAACATCCGCGACGCTGCAAAGCAGAAGCAACTCCAGGACGAAGAGGCCATCTCAAAGGACGAGGGCACGATCGAGCGTCTCATCGAGCGCGCCCGGGCCGACCTCGAGGAGCGACCAGAAGACCCACCCACCATCAACGCGCTCGCCAAGCGCCTCCTCGAGCGCGGCACCCCTCGCGACGAGAAGGAGGCCTACGAGCACTACAAGAAGGCCTACCAGCTCACCCAGGAGTTCCGCTTCCGCCAAGCGGCTGACGACATCAAGATGCGTGCGTGGCGCCGCAAACTCATGGCCCTCGAGAAGAAGGCGGCCGACAACCCAGCCGACGCGAACGCCCAGCAAGAACTCGAGAGCGCTCGCAAGGACGTGCTCGAGGCCGAGACCAAGGTCTACGCCGCCCGCGTCGAGGCCTATCCAACCGACAACCAGCTCAAGTACGAACTGGGCCGCCGGTACTTCGACCAGGGGCAGTACGAGGACGCCATCGCGAACCTCCAGCAGGCGCAGGGGGAGCCCAAGCTCCGCGTTAGGACGCTCCACATGCTGGCCCAGTCATTCCTCGCGATGCAATGGGGCGATGAGGCCGTCACGACGTTCCGCCAGGCCCTCGACGCCCACGGCCGCGACAGCGACGACACCGGCATGGAGATCAACTACGGCCTCATGGACGCGCTGCTGACCAAGGCAACCGACCACCGCGAACTCGACGCCGTCGTCGAGGCCGACAAGATCGCCTCAAGCATCGCCATCAAGAACATCAGCTTCAAAGAGATCCGCCAGAAGCGTGACGCGATCAAGAAGCTGATCGCCGAGCTTCGGCAGAGCTGACCGGTGAAGGGTCTACCAAAGGCCATCGCCATCATCCCCGCCCGCATGGGCTCCACGCGCTTCCCCGGCAAGCCCCTCGCCAGCGACACCGGCAAGCCCATGGTCGTCCACGTGTGCGAGCAGGCGAAGAAGGCTGAACTCGTATCCAACGTGGTGGTCGCAACCGATAGCCACGACGTTCGCAAGGCCGTTGAAGACCACGGTTTTGACGCCGTCATGACGAGCGCCGAGCACGAGAACGGCACGAGCCGCCTAGCCGAAGCCGCCCAAAACTTGAGGCTCAAAGATCGGCACTACATCATCAATGTCCAGGGAGACGAGCCGGAGATCGAGCCCGAGACGATCGACAGTGCCTTGATCGCGCTCTTCTCGCTCGCGACAAAGGAACTCTCCGAGCTCTCGGGCTTTGGTCACGAGCGAAGGCTTGGCACAGTAGCGACGCCCTTCATCGATGACGAAGACGTCGCCGATCCCAATCTCGTCAAGGTCGTCACAGGCCTCATGCAGTTTATCGCAGACCTCACGCAACCAAGCCTCAGCATCGGGCGTGCGTTGTATTTTTCGAGGGCCTCGATTCCGTTCGATAGAGACTCCGCCAACGAAACGGCGCGCTTTAGGCATGTCGGGATCTACGCGTACACCGCGTACTCGCTCCGCGAGTATGCCAAGCTCCCACCAACCCCCCTCGAAGAGTGCGAGAAGCTCGAGCAACTCCGCTGGCTCGAGCACGGCCTGCCCATCGCCGTCGCCGTTCGGCGCTGCTCGCACCAGGGCATCGACACGCCCGAGCAATATGCGGCGTTCGTCGAGCGCTTCAAGGACGATAGGGCCCGCGCCTGACCCAACGCCAAAAGTCGGCCTATCCTCTCTGGTGCCCGACCAACGAATCTCGAAGCACGCCCACGACGCATCATCAGAAGACTGGCCCATGCCGGTAGGAGGCCCTGACTCCCCGGCTGGTGGTCCTGTGCCTGATCGCTCGATGGGTGAGGACGCCCGCCGCCGCCGCGCCGATGAGCTCTTGGTCCAGGCCGCCGAGGGCTCGCTGACCACCGAGTTCTACTCGCCCGTCCCCCCCGGATATCGCCGCGGCCGCACCAAGTACGTCGCGGTGCTGGGCACCGTCATGAGCGGATTGGGCAAGGGCATCTTCGCGGCCAGCGGCGCGAAGCTGCTCAAGGACAAGGGCCTCACCGTCGCCCCCATCAAGATGGAGGGCTACCTGAACATCGACTCGGGCACGCTGAACCCCTACCGCCACGGCGAGGTGTTCGTTCTCGACGACGGCACCGAGTGTGACATGGACCTGGGGACCTACGAGCGCATGCTCGCCCAGAACCTCAGCCGCCGAAACTTCACGACCTCGGGCCGCATCTTCAGCGAGGTACTCGAGCGTGAGCGCTTGGGCGATTACCTCGGCCGCGACGTCCAGATGATCCCACACGTCACCGGCGAGGTGAAGCGCAAGCTCCGAGAACTCGCCATGTACGGCGACGGCCAGGGTCGCCCGGCAGACGTCGTGTTCGTCGAGGTCGGTGGCACCGTGGGCGACTACGAGAACGGCTTCTACATCGAGGCCCTCCGCGAACTCGCCTTTGAAGAAGGCCCGCGCTCGGTTTGTTTCGTGGCACTGACCTATGTCATCGAGGCCAAGGTCCTCGGCGAACAGAAGTCAAAGGCCGCCCAGCTCGGCATCCAGCGCCTCATGGAAGCGGGCATCCAGCCGCACATGATCGCCTGCCGCTGCGACAACCCGGTGACCGGCCAGGCGATGCAGAAGATCGCCATGTACTCGAATGTGCCGCTTCGGCGTGTCTTCAGCATGCACGATCGCGAAAGCATCTACCTCATCCCCGAGGAGATGCGTCGGGACGGGCTCGACCGTGAGATCCTCTCCGTGCTCGACCTGCACGACCGCGTCGACATGGGCCAGGAAGATCGCGAACGCGAACGCTGGACCTCGTTCGTCGGCGGCCTCACCAGCCCACCCCAGCACGCCATTCGGGTCGGGCTCGCCGGTAAGTACACCGACTTGGGCGACGCCTACGCCTCGATCGACAAGACCATCGAACACTGCGCGGCCAACCTCAACGCCCGCATCACCGTCGAGCGCTTCGACACAACCGACCTCACCGAGGAGCGTGTCGCAGCGGAATTGGCCGACATCGACGCGGTGATCGTGCCCGGCGGCTTCGGCGCCCGCGGCGTCGACGGCAAACTCGCCGTCGTCAAGCACTGCCGAGAGAACGGCCTGCCCTACTTGGGCATCTGCCTGGGCTTCCAGGTCGCCGTCATCGAGTACGCCCGCAACGTGCTGGGGCTGGGCGACGCTGCCTCGACCGAATTCGACCCCGACTCGGCAAACACCGTCATCAGCGAGCTGCCCGAGCAGAAGAAGATCGAGGGCCTCGGCGGATCGATGCGACTTGGTGCCCAGGACGTGACGCTTACGCCCGACTCGCTGGCGAGCTTCCTCTTCTCGGGACACGCGAGCATCCGCGAACGCTTCCGCCACCGCTACGAAGTGGAGCCCGAATTTATCGATCGGCTGACCGACGCCGGCTTGGTCTTCAGCGGGCGTCACCCGACGCAGCCCATCATGCAGATGCTCGAGCTGACCCAACCCGGAGGCGATGACGAGGCCTCAGAGCCGACCCACCCCTTCTTCCTCGCGGCCCAGTTCCACCCCGAGCTCACGAGCCGGCCGCTCACGCCCCAGCCGATGTTCATGGGGCTTTGCGCCGCCGCCATCGCGCGACGCGTCGCCCTCGGCCCGCGCCCGGACGAGACCGACGCGCCCAAGGAAGTTTCAAACATCGTCAAGCGCTGGATCCGCAGCCCACGAAAGCGCACCCAGCCGGCCTGATCCGGTCAGCGATCCGCAGCTTCGAGCGAGCGCAGCGAAGCCAAGAGCACGAGATTCGCGAACCGCCCAGGCCGGCCCGTTCCGACTTGGCAGTTGTGGACCAGTGTTTGTGCGTAGAGCTCGGCCTCGATGTCTCCGCCGCCCGCGAGCGTCGCGAAGACGTTGACCCCCCACGGGTGAGCCGTCGCATTGTCGGGCTGCAACTCCTCTACGCACCACCGCGCCGCCAGCTCGGCCCGATCACACCAAGCTCGCTTGCCACGCTCGACACCCAGCGTCCATAGCGCCTGGATCGCCGACAGCTCGCGCTCCGTCCAGACCTCGATAGCAACTTCACCCCGGCTAGGCGCTTCGGCGTCCTGCAAAGGGCCGTGTTCGGCCCAGTCCGCACTGACATCGCCACTGCCTCGCGCAAGCACAGACCAGAGCGCGAGGTCGATACTCAGCGGCGCATCGAGTTCGAACCGCTGGCCGACCAACCACGCAATGAGTGGCACATCGACGGCCCGCCGATTGCCGCTCTCATCCGTGAACCCATGGGGCTCCAACCCTTCCAGGGCCGAGGCATCCACCACGGCCCTCAGCCGGGCGATCCAGGGCGGCATGCTCACATTCATCTCGTCGTGCGTCCTGTAACCAAACCGTTGAGACCGAAAATCTCCACCGACCTCGCGAGGCGTCGCCGACTGGCCGATGCACGATACATGGCCGATTCGCCCACACAGCACGCCAGCCAGGGGGATCCGTTCGCCTGGATCGATCCCGGCGTGAGCGTATGGGACCAGTGGGGCGCCGTCCCGCCTCCGCCGAAGGTCAAGCCCACGACGGCTATGCCGACCGAGGCGGGCCAGCCGGCGATCACTCCTGAACCGGCGCCCGCGCCGGCACCCCTATCCGACCCCGAGCCACTCCCCGAGCCCTCCTCAGACTTCGACCCCCCACCGCCCGCCGGCGAGGGTGTCGACGAGCAGGCGCCCCCCACCTTCCACCACTTCGATGCCGAACTCGACGTTGCAGAGCTCGACGAGCGTTTGCGACCCGTGACGACCTGGTCGGCCCGGGCGACGTCCGTCAACCGCTCGAGCATGAGCATCCGCACCCGCCGCATGTGCTACGCGAAGACCATCCTGCTGGTCGCCGTCCACCTCATCGACGACAAGCCGATCATCCTCGCCGGCCGGGTCATCTCGTGCGACTATGCCGAAGAGGGCCTGTACCTCGTCGATATCGAGCTGATGCCCAAGCCCGACAGTGCCGAGATCCGCGACTGGGAATCCAATCGCTAGGTAGGCAAACCGCTTGACTGCGAGTGCTAGCCGCCGAACGCTGCGCCATGCGGCTCATTCAATCGGCCCAAGAACTCCGAGACTACCAGGCCGAAATCGGGACACATCCCGGCGGCGTCCTCGTGCCCACCATGGGCGCACTCCACACGGGCCACGAGGCGCTGATCCATCAGGCCGCCCATGAGGCATCCGCCCGAGACCTTGCCGCCGGCTGCGTCGTCACCGTGTTCGTGAATCCCACCCAATTCGACGAGGCCCACGACTTCGAGCGCTACCCCCGCGTGCTCGAAGACGACGCCGCCAAGTGCAGAGCCGCAGGTGCGAGGGCCGTCATCGCCCCCACCGTCGATATGGTCTACCCGCAAGGCCTCGATGCGCCGGGCCCGCCGGTCCCCGACGTCGCGCACGACAAGGGACTTGAGGACGAGTACCGGCCCGGCCACTTCGTCGGCGTCACCAAGGTGCTCGACCGCCTGTTTGACCTCACGAAGCCCGCCGCCGCCGTCTTCGGCGAGAAGGACTGGCAGCAGCTCCAGCTCGCCCGCGCACTCGCAAAGCAGACTCACTCCGGCATCGAGATCATCGGTGGCCCGACCGTGCGCGACACGGACGGACTTGCGCTCAGCAGCCGAAACCGATTCCTCAGCAAGGCCGAACGCACCGCCGCCCGCTCGATCCCCCGCGCGCTCCTTGCCGCATCCTCGGCGGCCACCGCGGGCGAAGCAGAGGCCGCCATGCGCGACACACTCTCGGGCCTCGACATCGAGTACGCCACGATCCGCGATGCTCGCACGCTCCATCGCATCGACCCGGCTTCCACGCCCGCCGACGGCCAATGGCGCGCGGTTATCACATGCCGCCTCGGCCAGACCCGGCTGCTGGACAACGCCCCCTGGCCGCTGCCTGCCGATTCCCCCCTGCGTGGGCTGTAGCCGGCGGTCACGGTCGCTATCCTTGGGCCCTCGAACGCGAACCAGCCGCGTCGGAGAGCCCCGAAGGAGGCCAGCCGTGCTCAAGACCCCGCTCCACAAGCTCCACCTCGAACATGGCGGCAAGATGGTCGACTTCGCCGGCTGGGACATGCCCATCAGCTATGGCTCCATCCAGGACGAGCACACGCAGGTCCGCACGAGCGGCGGCATGTTCGATGTCTCGCACATGGGTCGCCTGAAGGTCACCGGCCGCCACGCGCGCCGCCTGCTCGGCCGCGTGTGCACGCGCCGCATCAGCGACATGCAGCAGGGCCAGTGCCGTTACGGCCTGGTCTGCAACGAGAATGGCGGCGTGAAGGACGACGTGCTCGTCTACCGCCAGGACGACACCGACTTCCTCGTCGTCGTCAACGCGTCGAACCGAGAGAAGATCGTCGAGCACTTCAAGAGCGTCATCGCCGCCGAAGACCTGGTCGTCAAGCTCGAAGACCAAACGATGAAGACCGCGATGGTCGCGATCCAGGGTCCCAAGGTCATGGATCTCGTGGGCCGCATCAGCACCGAGGTGCCCACGCTCAAGCGGTACCGCTTCACGATGAAGAACCTGCTGATCGCGAAGCTGCTGGTCTCGCGCACCGGTTACACGGGCGAGGACGGCGTCGAGGTCATCCTTCCATCAAGCATCATCGACATGGCGTTGAAGCTCTTGTTCAAGGACGTCGATCTCAAGGCCGAGCAGAGCGACGTGAAGCTCGCGGGCCTGGGTGCTCGCGACACCCTGCGCCTCGAGGCCGGCATGCCGCTGTATGGGCACGAGCTTGGCGAGGAAATCAACGCGCTTGGCTGCGGCATCGATTTCGCGATCAAGCTCGACAAGGACGAGGGCGACATGCCCGAGCCCTTCATCGGGCAGGAAGCCCTCAAGCGCACACGCGACGAGGGCGGGCCGCCGCGCACGCTCGCGGCCTTCGTCATCGAGGGCAAGCGCACGCCCCGCCAGGGCATGCCCATCAAGGCCGACGGCAACGAGGTGGGCATCATCACGAGCGGCTGCACGAGCCCCACGCTCGGCATGCCAATCGCCATGGGCTTCATCGACCGCGCCCTGAACGAGTCGGGCACGAAGGTCACGATCGACTCGGGCCGGGCCGAGCTCGACGCCGAGGTGCGTCCGAACCCGCTCTATAAGAAGCCGAAGTAACGGACGAGCCCCTCGCGCAAGCGAGGGGAACAGACAGACGCACGCCAAATCCCCGCGCTTGCGCGAGGGGCTCGTTTAGGTGATCACACGTTCGCCGATGAGCACGCCCACCCCCACCGCGGCAAGCCCAAGCACAAGGTGCAGCGCGACATAGCCGATCGCGATCGTGCCGCGGCCTTCACGCCAGAGCGCGATCGCCTCGAAGCCGAACGCGCTGTACGTCGTGAGCCCGCCGAGTAATCCAACAACCAGCAACAGCCGCAGATGGCCGGCCGCGCCGTCGGCTTCCCGCGCAAGCAGCCAGGGCAACACCGCCCCGATCGCGAAGCATCCAATGACGTTTACCAGCAGAGTGGCGGCCGGCAAGGCGAGCGAGTGCTCCCGGAGCGACGCGTGCAACGCCCGGCCTGCGCCGTAACGAAGCGACGCACCGATCGCGCCGCCGAGCCCTACCGCCGCGATCTCGATCAACAAACGCACCGCTAACGTGGCTGCCGGGCCGGGCTCCGATCACCCGAATCCACCGATGCCCCGCTTGGTGCCACCAACGCATCCGCATCGCGTAGTGGTGGGAAGAACCCGCTCGGGACCTCGGCCTCCTCGAATCGCAGCCACTCGACGCCAACATCGCCCTCGACCTCAACAGCCAAGAACGGCGGGTGATCGAACGGTCCCCGCTCCAGCCGATCGGGATTATGCCGGATGCTCGGCACGATCCTGACGTGCGCCGTCCAGCCGACGTTCGGGCCCGCCTCGGCCATGCGTCGACCCACGCGGCTGGGTACGCCGACCTGCATCGGCATGGACAGCGGAGCCCCTGACGCAGCGTCGAAAAGCTGCAATTCGGCGCGAGCCCGCGCCGCGGCCGAGCCGCTCGTCGGCAGGTCCACCCGTATCGCACGCACGAGCCACTGGCGCTCGCCGCGCAAGCCGTCGTTCATGGTCTGCACCCAGGCCTTCGCAGCCCGCTGGTAGGCCTGCCGCGCTTCCGCCGTGTCGCGGGCCAGCGGCTTGAGCTCGAGCCTCGCGCGCTGCCTGAGCGTTCGCATCGCCGCGAGAGGCGACGCCATCGGATCGCTCGGCTCGGCCAGCACGGGCTCGGGCGCTGCATACCCGAGGTTGCGGAGTATCTCGATCGCTTCGGCTAGTCGCACACGCAAGGCATCGCGCTCTTTGCGTAAGGCCTCGACCTCGGCTTCCAACTCGGTGATCCGATCACTGGCAGTCGGAGCGTCACCTTGGGCGAGCGTTGCCGCTGCGCACCCGAGCAACACCACAAGGGCCAGCATCGAGCGCATCACGAATCGAGCCTCGCACCAGCGGCCGGCGCACCGGCCGAAGCGGCGCCGTTCGCGTGTCCATTCGTGGTCGCGTCAGGCGCGGGCGCGTCGATCCACGACGCCGGGTAGGCGTGGTCGTCCATGCCGAGCGCCGCCTTGGTCGGGTACATCGGTCGGAACGTGTCGCACATGACCGCGAGCTCGTCCGTCCACTTTGCGCCCAGGCTCTTCTCGACGGTGCCAGGGTGCGGCCCGTGCGGGATGCCCTGGGGGTGCAGCGTGATCGAGCCCTGCTCGATGCCGCGCCGGGCCTTGTAGTTGCCCTCGACGTAGTACAGGATCTCGTCGCTGTCCAGGTTGCTGTGGTTGTACGGCACAGGGATCGCCTCGGGATGGAAGTCCAGGGCGCGCGGGCAGAACGAGCAGATCACGAAGTTGTGCCCCTCGAACGTCTGATGGATCGGCGGGGGCATGTGCAGCTGCCCGGTGATCGGCGCGAAGTCGTCGATGTTGAAGATGTAGGGGTAGTAGCAGCCGTCCCAACCGACGATGTCGCATGGGTGGTAGCTGTAGACGTACGAATGCACGGTGTCGCGCGCCTTGATGCGGACTTCGTATTCGCCGAGCTCATCGGTGTACAGCGGGTGCTCGTCGTTGGCGACAGGGATCACGAGGTCACGCTCGCAGTACGGCGCGTGCTCGAGGAACTGGCTCGTCTGCTTGGACATGTATCGCGGCGGGGGCAAGATGTGGCTGCCGTTGGCGGTCTCGAAGCCGACGTACTTGCCAAAGGGCATCTCGGCCTTGCTGTGCCCACCGAAGCTGTCCTCATCTCCACCGGCCTCAGGACGCTCGTCCCATTCCATGTGGTAGATGATGCCCTTGGGGATCACGATGTAGTCCTTGGGGCCGAACTTCAGCGTGCCCATGAATGTGCGCACGGTCCCGCTGCCGAAGTGCACGAACAGGCACTCGTCGCCCTGGCCGTTCTTGAAGTGGTACCCCATCTGCTCGGCGGGGTTGCACACGCTCATCTCGACGTCGCCGTTGCCGAAGAGCACGATGCGTCCGGTGACGCTGTCGCCCTTGGGCGGCGTGTGCGCGCCGGCGGTGCGCAGGTGCCGCATCCGCATCGTGTCGACCTCGACGTACTCGGGCTTGGTCGAGTAGAGGTTCTTCCAGCCCGTCACCTGGGTAGGCGGGTGGATGTGGTACATCGTGCTCGTCGGGCCGACGAACCCCTCGGTGCCGAAGAGCTCTTCGGAGTACAGCTTGCCATCGGGGCGACGGAACTGGGTGTGCCGCTTCTTGGGCAGACTACCGAGCTTGGTGTAGTAGGGCATCGTTCGGTCTCCTCTTCGGGTCTCCACAATCCTATACGACGCACACCGCCCGGCCGGATCACCCCGATCCGGTTCGGGCCGCAGTCAGCAAGCCGCCGGCGTCCTCCACGCTTCCCAGCACACGCCCCCGTTGCTCTGCCGATGGAACCCGGCACGACTCGCGCCGTCCGAACATCCGGTAACGGTGCCTTGCGAACAACCGATACGCCCAGTCCCGGATCGGCGTCGGCACCACCCAGAACACCATCGCCAGCGACCATGGCAGGCCCAGCCGCCGCGTGATGCCCAGCGCCGCCGCGCTGTGTACGAGGGCTCGGCCGCGGTCGACAAGCACCACCGAGTCCACCGAGTCGGGCACGCCGTAGGCCTGGATCAACGCACGGCCGGCATCAGACTGCAACGGCGCGTACCTCAGCACACCCCGCCGGTCGATCTTCATCAGTAGCCGCATGGAGCCATCGCAGAAGACGCACAGCCCATCGAACAGCACGCCCGGCCCAGCGTCATCGGCCGCCCGGCTCGCGGTATCGCTCGTTGGGTCAGGTGTGGCCTGTGCGGTCGTTTGCATCAGCGCAGGAGCTGCGCCACGCCCGCGCAGCCAGGGCATCCCAAAAAGCCGCCTGTCGGACTCGAACCGACGACCTGCGGTTTACAAAACCGCTGCTCTACCAACTGAGCTAAGGCGGCGAGCCTTCCCAACCAAACAGCCTCCCACCGAAATCCAGGGGCCACCCGTTGGCATGCGGCTTGAGTGTATCCGAGCGCGGGCCTTCGGAGCGCCCGCACGGAGGCAGTCCATGCGCTATCAGAGCCCCGCGGCACCCACCAGCCACCTCGTGCGACGCGTCGCCCAAGGCGCGAGCACGCGGGAGATGATGCGTCGCGGCGAGATCGCCGGCCAGGCCCTGGGCCTGCTCCAGCTGGTCGCGGCTCACGACCAAGCGCCCCAGCCATTCGCCGATGAATGGGTGAGCCTTCGGCCCAACCCAGGGGAGGCCAACTGAATGCAGCAGGGCATGCGCATCGCCGCCTCGGGCGCCATGGTCGCCATGTACCGCACCGACGTGCTGGCCGCCAACCTGGCCAACGTGAACACCGTGGGCTTCAAGCCCGACAGCGCCACGACCCAGAGCCGCCTGCCCGTTCGCCAGGAGGACAACCTGGGCTTCATGCCCAGCGACCCGCTGCTCGAGCAGCTCGGCGCGGGCGTGCTGGCGGGCCCCAAGCGAATCAGCTTCAACCAGGGCCCGCTTGAGTCCACCGGCAACGACCTCGACCTCGCCATCGAAGGCGACGGCTTCTTCATGATCAGCGTGCAAACGGCCAAGGGTGCCGAGACGCGTCTCTCGCGTGACGGCCGCCTGACGCGCGATGACCTCGGCCGCCTCGTTCAGAGCGTGAGCGGGCTGCCCGTACTCAGCCCGGGCGGCTCACCCATCCAGCTGCCGCCCGGGCCCGTCACCATCGACCACCAGGGCGCGATGTACGACGTGGATGGCAACCAGCTCGCCCAGATCGCCGTCGCCTCACTCCCAAGCACCGACCAACTCCAGAAGCTGGGCGAGGGGCTCTACGCCGCGCCGCCGCAGCTGCTCGCCGAGGCCAACACCCAGCCGCTGGCCACCGGCGTCCGCGTGCACCAGGGCATGGTCGAAGGCTCGGCCGTCGATCCCATCCGCGCCATGATGGACGTCACTCGTGCGGGGCAGTCCGTCAATGGCAACTCCCGCATGATGCGATACCACGACCAGCTCCTCGATCAAGCCATCAACACCTTCGCCCGAGTCGGCTAAGCGACCACGTTCCACGAAGCCCCAAGCTAAAGAGAGACCACCGGCATGGCCGCTATCGCACTCCAATCCGCCGCCTCGGGCCTTAGCGCCCTCTCCACCAAGCTCGATGTCGTGGCCAACAACCTGGCCAACGTGAACACCGAGGGCTTCAAGGCCAGCCGCGCCAACTTCCAGGACCTGCTCTACGTCGAACGCGAGCAGCCCGGCGTCGAGACCGCAACCGGAGACCAGCGCCCCACCGGCCTCTACGTCGGCCTGGGCGTCAAGGTCAGCGGCACCCAGGTCAGCTTCGCCCAGGGCGCCCCCGTCACAACGGGCAACGACCTGGACTTCTTCATCGAGGGCGACGGCTTCTTCAAGGTCTCCGTCGAGGACAGCGTCGCACCGGGCGGCGTGGCCTACACCCGCGCCGGCAACTTCGCCTTGAACGCCGACGGCGACATCGTCCTTGCCAACAGCGAGGGCCGTCGTCTCGAGCCGTCGATCACGATCCCGACCGATGCCATCCGCCCGATCCAGGTGTCCGCCGACGGCCAGGTGCTCGTCCGCCAGCCGGGCTCAGAGACCCTCACGCCCGTCGGCCAGCTGGAGCTGGCCAACTTCATCAACCCCGCTGGCCTCAAGCAGCTGGGCGCCAACCTCTTCGCTGAGACCGTCGCCAGCGGCACGCCCCAGGAGGGCAACCCGTTGGAGGACAACCGCGGCGGCATCCGCCAGAACATGCTCGAGTCGAGCAACGTCGATCCCACGCGCGAGCTCATCGAGCTCATCCGAACGCAGCGCGCCTTCGAGATGAACAGCCAGTCCATCCGGACCGCCGACGAGGCGCTGTCCACCATCGCCCAGCTCCGCCGGTAAGCGCAGGTCTAACAGGAGCGCGAAGCTGGCTCGCCATCCGTTTGGCACGCCAGTTGAGGATGGTCCGCCGGAGGTTCCCCGTGCGCACCATCGAGACCATCCTGGCAACCCTCGTCTGCGCCACCGTCGCGCTCGGCTCCGGCGAGACCGCCACCATCACGCTGCGCTCGACGATCCTCGCCCAGGCTGGCCAAGAACTCACCCTCGGCGATATTGCGCACCTCAAGGGCGAAGAGGCCGAACGCTTGGCCGAAACGCCGATCGACACCTCGGCAGCACGGCCCGACCCCGCCGGCTGGCGCAAGATCGACGCGCAGGCCGTGCGCACCGCGCTCGAATCGGCGAACCCCATGTGGGGCGCCATCCAGCTCCGCGGCGGTCCGGCATACGTTCGCACCCTCTCCGAGACACCAACTGCGGACGCGACCGAAAGCCCCAAACGCGTGCTCGACGCACCGGCCACCCCGGGCACCGTTCGCGAGCTAGCCGAGCACCACATCGCGCGCCGCTTCAAGGTTGCCCCGCGAGACATCGAGGTCCGCTGGGTCGAAGCATCCGAAGGCCTGCTCGACCATCCTACGGCCGGCCTCCTCCCACACCTCGACGACGCCGGCCGCTCCGACCGTATGTGGCTCACCATCACGCTTTATGACGACCGGGCCAATGCCGTCGTTGAAGGCCAGGCCCGCGCCGTCGTACGCATCCGCCGAGACGTCGCGGTGCTCACGCGAGACGTTCCCCGTCGCCGCATCGTCAACGAGGGCGACTTCCGCACCGAACGGCAGTGGACCGACGCCACCGACACGCCCGCCGACCCCACTTCCATACTCGGCCGCGAGGCCGCGATGACGCTGAAGGCCGGGAGCATCGTCCGCGACGCCGACGTCCACTCGAGCATCGCCGTCAAGCGTGGCGACCGGGTGCAGGTCCGCATCATCACCCCCACGGTCACCGCCTCGCTGCTGGCCCGGGCCCTCAAGGACGGCCGCGTCGGCGAGACCATCGAATTCGAGTCCGTGGCCCCAAGCCGACGCGACCGCCTGCGCTTCGATGCGCGCATCGAGAGTGCGGGCAGCGCCGTCGCCATCGCCGGAGCCCCTACCCGATGAAGACCCTCTTCGCGATCGCTACGGCCTTCACACTGCTCATCGTGCCCGCGCACGCCCAGCTCTCGCGCCAGCCCAACCCGGCCCCCACCGACGCCGACCCGGCCGAAACCCTCTATGGCGTCTCACTCTTCGCCGTACGCCCGCCCGAGCCGCGCACCTACCAACGCCACGACCTGATCACGATCATCGTCAACGAGAGCTCCACCCAAGAGTCCGAGCAAACGCTCGAGACCACGAAGGAAGCCGACGGCTCCGCGACGCTCGGCGCCACACTGAGCATCGAGGAACTCCTCGACCTGCGGCTCGAAAACAGCAGCATCAGCGACCTCGAACTGCTGCGGTACGCCGCCGAGCGCGAATTCTCCGGCGAGGGCGAATACGAGCGCACCGATCGCATCATCGATCGCATCACCGCCACCGTCATCGATGTGAAGCCCAACGGCGTCCTCGTGCTCGAGGCACGGCGCTTCACCTCCACCGACGAGGAAACCAAGACGTTCATCCTCAGCGGCATGTGCCGCACCGAGGACGTGACCGAGCAGAACACCATCCAGAGCAACCAGCTCGCCGACCTAAGGCTCATCGTCGAGCACACCGGCGACGTCAGTGAAGCCGCAACCAAGGGCCCGCTGACGCGCTTCGTCGAATGGCTCCTGCCCTTCTAGTCCAGAGCAAGCACCAGAACACCATGCGATCGACTACACTCGCCATCCTGTGCCTCATACTGCTTGCCTCGCCTGCGCTCGCGCAGGTGTTCGACGGCTCGACCGGCCGGGGTCTGCAACGCCGAGCCGAGCTCGACATCCGTGAGATGGTCGACTTCGCCAACGCGACGACTTCCCGCCTCATCGGCGTCGGCCTGGTTACGGGCCTCAATGGCACCGGCGACGAAGCCGGCCTCAGCGCTACGACCGAGCCGCTTGTCGCCGCCCTGCGCAACCAGGGCATCCCGATCAGCGATCCCGCCCAGCTCGAACAGTCTCGTAGCGCCGCACTCGTCTGGGTCACCGCCGAGATTCCGAATACCGGCGGGCGCGTCGGTGACCGCTTCGACGCACAAATCACACCCGCCCTCGCCGCCTCGAGCCTTGAGGGCGGCCGCCTGCTCATCGCGCCCATCCGCGGCCACCTGCCCGGGGACGGCGTGCACGCGTTCGCCGAGGGCGCCGTCGTCATCGATGACGCCACCTCGCCACAGGTCGGGCGCGTGCCCGGCGGGCTCGAGCTCGTACGCGACATCATCACCCAGGACGTCGGCCCGGTATTCGAGCTCAAAGTTCGCACGCGCTACGCCGGACACGCCGCCACCGACCTTGTCGCATCCACGCTGAACGAGGCGTACTACAACACCGACCAGCCCGACCTGCCACCCGTCGCCGAGGCGCTCGACGATCGAATCGTGCGCATCACCGTACCCGAGGCCGACCGCGGCTCGATGGTCGCGTTCGTCAAGTTCATCCTCTCGCGCCGCGTGCGAGACCCCGACCTGCTCAGCCTCCCCGCACGCGTGATCGTGAATCGGCGTACCGGCGCCATCGTCGCGACGGCCGATGTCGACATCAGCCCGGTGGGCGTCTCCCACGAGCGACTGCAGTTCACCGTAACGCAGCCGGCACTGCCCGCGACGCCAGAGAACCCCGTCACGACCCAAGAACGCTGGGCAGACATCGCCTCCACCGTCTCCGCCAGCGAGCAAGCCAAGCTCAGCGATCTGCTGGCCGCCTTGCGCGCGCTCGACGTGCCTGTACGAGACCAGATCGACTTACTCGCCATGATGCACAAGACCGGCTCGCTCCACGCCGACTTCATCGAGGAGCAATAGGCAAGTGAACGCCATCGCCACCACAACCAGCCTCGCATCGCCGACCATGCTCCAGCGCCAGCGGGACTTCTCTTCGGTCATCGCGCGAGATCAGGGGCGAGACCCGAGCACGGCGTCCGCACGCAAGGCCGCGGAGGACTTCGTTTCTATGGCCTTCGTCCAGCCGCTGCTGGCACAGCTCCGCGAGACCAACAACGCGGCAGAGCCCTTCGCACCCGGGCCAGCCGAGCGTCAGTTCGGCGAGCTCATGGACCAGGTCCTTAGCAAGCAGATCGTCCGCGCGTCGAGCTTCCCGCTTGTCGAACGCATCGAGTCCGATCTCTCCGAACGCAGCGCACAGCTCGAGGCCATGCGATCCGCCGGATCGGGCCGAACCGTTTCGGCCCAAGCGACCGCGACTCGTACCCAGGGAGTGCTGGCATGACCGAGCGCAACTCCGCCGCCGACGGCCTCACCGCCGCACTTACAGACATCGCCGAAGCGAACACCAGCCTCGGCACGCTCGCCCGTGAGCAACGCAAGGCCATCGGCATGATGGCGACCGAAGCCGTCGCCGGTATCACCGCACAGCAACGCGACGCAGGCCGCGCGCTCGCCGATGCCGAACTCGCGCGCCGCCAGCACGCCACCGCGCTGGCCCAGACGCTCGGCCTGCCGGGCTCGGCGTCGCTCTCGGACATCACCAAGGCGCTCTCCGCACACGACACGAATCGTGGCGATGCGTTGCGCGACGCCGCGGACGCGGCACGCCACGCCATACTCGCCTGCCAGCGCGAGCAACGCGTCGTCCATACCGCCGCCGCCGGCGTCATGGCCCACCTCGACGGCCTTGCCCGCCAGGTCATGGCCAAGCTCAACCATGCCGGTCTATACGCCGCCTCCGGTTCGCTCGCGACCGGCCAGTCGCCACGGGGGGTCGACCTTGTCTCCTGAGCACACGACACACGCAAGGAGCCAGCCATGGGCCTGACCAGCGCTCTCCGCATCGGCCAGTCTGCCTTGACCGCCAGCCAGCTCGGCGTGCAGGTCACCGGCAACAACATGGCCAACGTCGCCACGCCCGGATACGCCCGGCGATCGCTCCTGCTCAGCCCGCTGGAGAGCGCCGATCCGTCCGCGCGTTTCCAGCCGGGCAATGGGGTAGGCCCCGAGTCGCTCTCGCGCGTCATCGACGAGGCCGTGGTCGCGCGACTGCGCGGACAGATCGCACGCGAGCGCGAGGCCAACCAGACGCTCCAGTCGCTCAGCAACCTGGAGGCAACCCTCGGCGAGCTCTCGGACACCGGGCTGACCACGCAACTGACCAGCTTCTTCGGCGCCTGGAGCGATCGCTCCACGCTCGTCGCCAACGACGGCGTCGTTGTCCAACAGGCGCAGACGCTGGTCAGCTCGATCCAACGCATGCGCGACGACCTCGTGCAGCAGCGCGTGCAAACCGAGGCCCTGCTGGACGACCTCGTGCCCCGCGTCGACGACCTGCTCGAGCAGGTCGCGTCCATCAACCAGAACGTCACCCGCGCCCAGGTCGCCGGCGGCGACACCGCGAGCCTGCAAGACCAGCGAGACCGGGTGCTCGAAGAGCTCGCCGGCCTGATCGACATCGACACCGTCGAGCGCGCCTCGGGGGCCACCGACATCTATGTCGGCAGCACGCCGATGGTCCTCGCCGGCCAGAGTCGTGGCATCGAACTCAACCGCCAATCGGTCGACGGCCGCGTCGAGATCGCCCTGCGAGTCCGCGCCGATGGCACGCAGCTGCCGGTACGCTCGGGCCAGGGCGGCGCGCTGATCGCCGCCCGCGACAACGCCGTCGGTGGCACCATCGATCAACTGGATCAGCTCGCCGCCGAGCTCATCTTCCAAGCCAACAAGATCCATGCGACCGCTACGGGTCCCGACGGCCTCCGCGAGGCGACCAGCCAGCTGCGCATGCCGCCCGACGATCGCCTTCTGCCCATCAACAGCCCCACCAACCCCAGCACGGCCGACCTGCCCTTCGAGATCACCAACGGCTCATTCCTGGTGCACGTGCAGGCGCCGGGATCGACCACCAACGAGGCCACGCGCATCACCGTCGACCTCGACGGCCTCGCCGACGACGGCAGCGCCGGCACGCTCAACGACACCTCGCTCGAAGCCATCCGCCAGGCGCTCGACTCGGTTGAAGGGCTGAACGCCGACTTCACGCCCGACGGCCGCCTCCGCGTCCGCGGCGAGGGCGGTGCGAGCTTCTCCTTCAGCGAGGATTCCAGCGGCCTGCTCGGCGCCATCGGCATGAACGCGTTCTTCGAGGGCTCGAGCGCCGACGACATCGCCGTCCGCGCCGACCTGGCGGCCGACCCCAGCCTGCTTCAGGTCGGCCGCATCGGCGTTGACGGTGAGTTCCGCGAGAACGCCGCCGCACTCGATATGGCCAACCTGCAAGACCTCGGCTTCGAGGCCCTGGGCGGTCGCGGCTTCAACACGTTCTGGACCTCCGTCGCCGGCAACATCGGCGCGCAGACCGACGCCGCGATCACGAACGCCGAGGCCTCCGCCGTCGTCCGCGAATCGATCGAGGCCCAGCGCGCCGCCGTCAGCGGAGTCAGCCTCGACGAGGAAGCGATCAACCTCGTGACATACCAGCAGGCCTACCAGGGCGCCGCCCGGTTCATCGCCACCGTCGACCAGCTCCAGCAGGAACTCCTGGCCATCTTCTAAGCCGTCCCGCGTCGAGACCAGCCTGGCCGAAGGAGACCACGACATGACCAGCATCCCAGCCGGACTCTCCAGAGCACCCAATCTCTTCTTGGCACAGGTCCAGCTCGACCGCATCAACCGCGGCAATGTCTCGCTGTTCGAGGTCCAGAACCGCCTGGCCACCGGCCGAGATATCAACCGTGTCAGCGACGATCCCGTTCGCGCATCGGCCATATCCACGATCAATCAGTCACTCGAGCGCTCCGGCCAGTGGCTCCGCAACTTCAACACCGCCACCACCGCGCTTGACTCGCTCGATGGAGCACTCGGCGACGCCCAGGACGCGGCGCTACAGGCCAAGAGCATCGCGCTCGAGTACATCAACTCCACGTTTAATGCCGACGACCGCGCCGCGGCCTCCGTCACCGTCGACAGCCTGATCGCCAAGGCGTTCGAGGCCGCGAACCGCAAGAGCAACGTCGGCCACATGTTCGGCGGCGATAGCCCGAGCATCCAGCCCGTCACCGAGATGCTCGGCGGGTACAGCTTCGGCGCCGATGGCGGAGGCCTACGCATCGACCTCGGCCCGGGCGTCGACGTCCCACTCACGCTCGGTCCGGGCAGCCCGCTCGGCGGCACATCGGCCCGCGTGCGCGGATTCGCCGAGATCCGCCCGCCCGTGACCGATGACACGCCGATTTCCGACCTCCGCGGCGCCCGCGGCCAGGGCATCGAGCTGGGCGATCTCTTGCTCAACATCGACGGCGAGACCGAAACCGTCAGCCTTTCTGGCTCCGACACCGCCGGCGACATCGCCGACGCCATCGAGGCTGGCATCCGACGCATCGAAGACCGGACCGAGCGGACATATCTCGGCCCGCAGGGCGTGCGCTTCGAGGCGCGGTCCCTGCGCATCGACCTGCTCGCGGCCGATCAGGACGGTCCGATCCCCGGCCTCACCATCGCCGACATCGCCCAGGGCACCACCGCAACAGACCTCGGCCTGGCCGACGTTGCCGGGTTCACCGCCACGAACGGCGATGGTGCCGACCTCAACCCCCGGCTTTCCTGGCTCAGCCCCATCGCCGACATGGACGACCTCCCGTTGGGCCAGATCCGCATCCGAAACGGTGGCCAGACCGAGCTCGTCGATCTCAGCCAGGCTGAAACGCTGCAAGACGTACGCAACGCCGTCGAGGCCACCGGCCTGGCCGTTCGCGTCGAGCTCGATCCCGAAACGGGAACGATCGACCTCATCAGCGATCTCGCCGTCGCCGTCGGCAACGGTCTGAGCGTCGAGGAAGTCCAGGGCAACTTCCAGACCGCCCAGCGGCTCGGCATCCGCAGCTTTGCCGCCGAAACACCGGTCGAGAGCCTCAACGACGGCCGTGGCGTACGCATCGTCGACGGCCAGGCCGACCCTGTCACCGGCGAGGTCACCACCGACCGCAACACCGACTTTCGCATCACGCTTGGAGACGGCCGAACCTTCGACGTCGATCTGCGACCCGAGGACCTGACCACTACCGCGGCAATCGCGACGCGCATCAACCAAGCGGCGGCCGACGCGGGCATCGATGTGCCCGGCGAGTTCCGATCTGGTGTCGTCGAGTTCGGGCCCGGCGGGCTGAGCCTCCAGCAAGGCGGCGCGGTCGGCGGCATCATGCAGGTCGAGCAACTCAACTCTTCGCCGGCGCTGCGAGACCTTGGGCTCAGCGAGTCCACCTTCGACCCCGCCGGCGGCACGATCATCGGTGAGGACGTCGCGCAGGTGCGCGTGCGCAATATCTTCAGCGATCTGCTGGATCTGCGCCAAGCGCTCCTCAACGACGACGAAACTGGCATCGGCTTTGCGGGGGAGGGAGTGGAAGCCCGGCTGAGCGAGATCGCACAAACCCGGGCCATCGTGGGCGGCAACGCACAGCGTGTGCAAGACGCCGCCGATCTGCGGGAGGACATCGTGCTTCTAGACGAGGCAACACGCAGCCAGCTCCAGGACACCGACTTCGCCGAAGCGGCCGTCCAACTCAGCCAGCTGCAGGTCCAGCTCCAGGCGGCTCTCCAGGTCACCGCGACCAGCCGCCAGCAATCACTGCTCGACTTCCTGGGGTAAGCGCCCTGGGGTGATCGGATTCAACGACTCATACCCAACGACTCAGACTCGAAGATTCGCACACAGGGTTCACATACGGGACACACGCGGGCGAAAGCCCGGCCGGAGGATTACGGCATGCAAGTCAAGACGACCAGATTCGGCGTGGTGGATATCGCCGACGACAAGGTCATCACCTTTCCCCAGGGCCTGCTGGGCTTCCCAGACCACAGGCGATACTGCCTGCTCGAGCCCGGGGACGAGGCCTGCTTCTTCTGGCTCCAATCCCTCGATGAACCCGCGCTCGCCTTCGTCGTGACCGATCCGGCGCGCTTCTTCAAGGATTACGAAGTGCCGATCCGCGCCGAGCAGGCCGAGAGCCTGAACATCGACAAGATCGAGGACGCCCAGGTCTTCGTGATCGTGAACAAGGTCGGCGAGATGCTCACCGCCAACCTCCAGGGCCCTTTGCTCATCAACACGCTCAACCTGTCTGGACAGCAACTCGTGCTCGCCGACAAGCGGTGGTCCACACGCCACACGCTGATGCAGGTCGGCATCGAGGAGAAGCAGGCCGCGACGGCCTGACCGCATGTGGCGATGAACGGACACAGCCACAAGGGCGACCCCCGCGGGGGTTTCACGGAGCGCACGGATGCTGGTGCTGTCAAGGCAACGCGACGAAACGATCATGATCGGCGATGCGGTGGAAATCACCATCGTCGATATCCGGGGCGACAAGGTCCGACTCGGGATCAACGCCCCACCACAAGTAGCCGTACACCGCAAGGAGGTGTACGACGCCATCAAGGCCGAGAACCGCAAGGCCGCCGAGACCCAGGGCACGGAGTTCAACGCCCTCAATTCGGCGATCAGGCCCGGACGCAAGGCGGGGCTCAGCCCAGCCGGGCGCATCAACGGTGCGGCCACACCAACCACGGACAACGGACAGGCCGCCAGCGAACGCGCACCGCGCACGCCGCTGAACGGCAACAACGCACGCAGAAGGGCTTCGACCTGATTAGGGCGCGAAAGCCCGGCGCCGCACGAAAGGGCGCTTCGAGTAGTTCCACCAGGCCGCGACGGAGTGCGGCTTCGGCTCACGGAGGATCGCGATGACTCGCATCAATACCAACGTGCCCAGCATGATCGCTCGATCGAATCTCACGAAGACCAATCGTGAACTCGATGTCCGGCTGGAACGGCTCTCGACCGGCCTGCGCATCAACCGAGGCAAGGACGATCCCGCCGGCCTCATTATCTCCGAGCGCCTGCGCTCGAACATCCGCGGCGCAGAGCAAGGCATCAAGAACGCCGAGCGCGCTTCGGCGGTCATCGCGACCACGGAAGGCTCGCTGACCGAGATCAACGAGCTGCTCAACTCCATCAAGGCACTCGTTGTCGAGGCGGCGAACACCGGTGCCTTCTCCGACGAGGAGATCGCGGCCAACCAGGCCCAGATCGACTCGGCCATCGATTCGATCACTCGAATCGCCGACACCGCGTCCTTCGGCGACCTGAAGCTGCTCGACGGTTCGCTCGGATACCAGACCTCGGGCATCGCGCTCTCGGCGATCGCCAAGACCAACGTCCGTGCGGCGAGCTTCTCACAAGACGACGCGCTCGACGTCAACGTCGAGATCCTCAACTCCGCGCAGCAGGGTGGCCTCTACGTGCGTGGCGATCTTCCCACCCCGGGCGATCCCCTCAACGGCACCATCCTCTCGACCGTCGTCCTCGAGGTTCGCGGCCCCGACGGCGTGGTCAGCCTCGAGTTCACGAGCGGCCAGACGTTCAACGATGTCGTCGATGCCGTCAATCGACTCACGCCCTCGACCGGCGTTGTCGCAGAACTCATCAATGGCGCGGCGACCAGCGGCCTCGTGTTCCGCAGCGAGGGGTACGGCTCACGCTCATTCGTCTCCGTAGAACGACTGGCCGCTCCGCCGACCGGTGGCGTCTGGGAGACCTACAAGTTCGAGGACAGCCTGCCGATCGATATCAACGACCCGTTCCCGTGGGGCAGTGTCGGCACCGATCTGCTCACAGCCGTACGCGACGGCGGCCGCGACGTCGAAGCGATCATCAACGGTGCACTCGCAAGCGGCGACGGCCTCAACGTCTCGACCGCGAGCACCCAGCTCTCGCTCGAGATGACCCTCACCGCGGACTTTGCCACCAGTGCCGGCACGACGTCGACCTTCAACATCACCGGCGGCGGCTCGCTCTTCCAGCTCGGCTCGGAAGTGGTCGCCCAGCAGCAGGTGAACATCGGCGTCAATTCGGTGGCGGCCACCCGACTGGGTGGCACGATCGTCGAGGGGTCGCTCGAGTTCCTCGAGTCGCTCAAGACCGGCCGAGAGAACAGCCTCGCCGCGAGCAAGGACCGCGGCAACTTCACCGCGGCCAGCCGGATCGCGGACACCTCGATCGACGAGATCACCATCGTGCGAGGCCGCCTGGGCGCCTTCGAGCGAAACACCCTCCAGACCAACATCCGTTCGCTCTCACTGGCCGTTGAGAACCTCACCGCCAGCGAGTCGATCATCCGGGACGCCGACTTCGCCGCCGAGACCAGCCTCCTGACCAGGGCCCAGATCCTGGCCAGCTCGGGCACAACCGTCCTCAGCCTGGCCAACCAGCAGTCCCAGAACGTCCTCCAGCTCCTCGGCTAAACCAGACCGCCCCGACGACTTGGGGCGAAAAACCTAACAAAATTCGATCACGAGCTCGGTCAAAACCGGGCTCGTGGTCGTCTGCGCTCGATTTTCTCCAGATTGCCAAGTTGGACTAAATCGCCCCTCCGGTTCCGTCGATCCCCCCACCAAGCACGAGCGAGGCCCTGGTATGGACGCCAGCGCCACTCGGGCGAACGAGGCGGGGACGCTTGACCCCCGCGGTTGGACGCCGGACACAACCCACGGAGTCCGGGTTCACGGAGGATCTCGCAAATGAGTCGCATCAACACCAACGTGCAGTCGCTTCTCGCCCAGCGTGTGCTCGGCCTGAACAACACCAACCTGAGCCAGTCGCTCGAGCGTCTGTCGACCGGTACCCGCATCAACCGCGGTAAGGACGACCCGGCCGGCCTCATCGCTTCGGAGAACCTCCGGGCCGAGGCCACCGCCCTGACCGCCGCCATCGGCAACGCCGAGCGCGCCGACCAGGTCGTGAACATCGCCGAGGGTGGTCTCCAGGAAGTTTCCAACCTCCTCAACGAGCTCCAGGGTCTGCTGACCACGACCGCCAACCAGGCCGGTCTGAGCGAGCAGGAAAAGTCGGCCAACCAGCAGCAGGTTGACTCGATCCTCCAGACCATCGACCGCATCGCGTCGGCCACCAGCTTCCAGGGCACCAAGCTCCTCAACGGCAGCTTCGACTACCGCGCCCAGAACGTTGCCAGCGAGGTCACCGACTTCAAGGTCAACGGTGCGAAGTTCGAGAGCGCGACGCTCGATGTCGACGTTCTCGTCACCCAGTCCGCCCAGCAGGCCGGTTTCTTCCTGTCCACCGGCGCCACCCTCGATCTCGGTGGCAGCGGCGATGACTTCCGTATCGAGGTGGCCGGCCGCCTCGGCAGCCGTGAGTTCAGCTTCAGCTCCACCACGGCCGTTGCCGATGTCGCAGGCGCCATCAACCAGTTCAGTGATGTCACCGGCGTGACCGCCACGGTCTCGGGCACCGGTATCGTGCTGGCCAGCGAGGACTTCGGTTCGGACGAGTTCGTCTCCGTCCGCGTGCTCGACGACGCCGGCATCACCGGTACGGGCATCGGTATCTTCGATCTGGAAGCCGACGATTTCGGCACCGCCGAGACCACCGCGACGAGCACCTTCGCCGCCGCCACCAACGAGATCCGCGACCTCGGCCAGGACGTCGCCGGCACCATCAACGGTGTCCGCGCGGTTGCCGACGGCAAGGACCTTCGGATCAACACCGACTTCCTCGATGTTGAGCTGACCCTCGCGACCGCCGCCTCGCAGACCCTCGGCGCCGTCGAGGCCAGCGCCGGCCAGCCGACCCTCCAGGTCACCGGCGGTGGTGCCGACTTCCAGCTCGCTGGTCAGGTCGACATCGCCGGCAAGGTCTCGTTGGGCATCTCCAACGTCGCCGTCCGCAACCTGGGTAACTCCGACAACGGCTTCCTGGGCGACCTCGCCTCGGGCAAGAGCCTGAACCTGGCCGACGGCGATGACCTGTCGGGTGCCCAGGATGTTGTCTCCGAGGCCATCGAGCAGGTCTCGAGCCTCCGCGGCCGCCTCGGTGCCTTCCAGAAGAACACCGTTGGCGCCACCATCCGAAGCCTGGCCATCTCGGTTGAGAACACCCGAGCGGCCGACTCGGTCATCCGTGACACCGACTTCGCCGCCGAGACCGCTGCCCTGACCCGCAGCCAGATCCTGGTCTCGTCGTCGACGAACATCCTCTCGCTGGCCAACAGCCAGCCCCAGTCCGTCCTCCAGCTTCTGGGCTAAGGCCCCCCAGCTGACGACACCGGCTAGCGATACCAGCTAGCCGGGACTGGTGAAAGCACCTTCAAGGCCCGCCCCAATCTCGGGGCGGGCCTTTTGCTATGCGCACGGCCAACCCTGCCGATACCTGCACAGTGCCGCAATCCCCGCACGACATCCCGGGCCTGGACGAGCTGCCCGACGCCCACCAGCGTCAGCTGCGCGCGTTCCTCACGTTCCTCCGCGTGGAGTGTGGCCTGAGCCACAACACACGCCTCGCCTACGCCCGAGACCTGCGCGACCTCGCCCAAGACCTCACCGCACACGGCATCGCCGACCCGAGCACCATCGAGCCGCGCAGCCTGGCAGACCACCTCGGACGGCTCACCAGTGAGCGCGGCGTGAACCACGCCAGCCTCGCACGCCACCTCGCCGCGATCCGCGCATACTGCCGCTGGCTCAATGCGCGCGGTGCGCTCGAAGAAGACCCAACCGAGCCATTGCTGCGCCCGGCGCGCTGGCGACGACTGCCCAAGACGCTCTCGCCGTCCCAGATCCAGTCGCTCATCGAGGCCCCACACGCCCCGGCCCACGCCAAGGGCCCGCCACTCTGGCTGCGCGACCGCGCCATGCTCGAGCTCATGTACGCCTGCGGCGTGCGCGCCTCGGAAGTCTGCGACCTCGCCGACGACGACCCCGTTCGGGACGTCGCAATCCTGCGCGTCCGCGGCAAGGGCAACAAGGAACGCGTCGTGCCCATGGGCATGCCAGCCGTCCACTGGATCGCACGCTACCGCACCGAGTGCCGGCCCGAGCTCGCGCGCAAGGCCAACCACCACCAGGGCCGCCTCTTCCTCTCGCGCACCGGCCGGCCGCTCGAGCGCACGGCGGTCTGGGTCATCGTCCGGCGCTGGGCGACGAGCGCGGGGCTCAAGGGCATCCACCCCCACATGCTCCGGCACAGCTTCGCCACGCACCTGATGACCGGCGGCGCCGACCTCCGCGTCGTCCAGGAGATGCTGGGCCACGCCAGCCTTGCGACAACAGAGATCTTCACCCACCTCGACGGCGAGCGACTGCACGAGACGGTCGCCAAGCATCTGCCGCTTGGCTGAACTTAGGCTTCCTCGACGCCCCACCCCGTCCACGCCTCATACCGGGCCTGAAGGTCGGCTGCTACCTCCCCGGCTGGCACCAAACGCTCATAGGCGATCACGGGCATGATCCGGATCGTCGGCCGACTGCGCCGCAACAGCGCGCCCCACGCGGTCGGGGCCATGGCCGCGCCCTCGATCACGATCGGCAGCACGCGCGCCCCGCTCCGGCGCACCAGCAAACCGACACCCGGCTGGAACGGCTTGAGCGTTTGCGGCCGGCGCTCGATCCCGCCCTCGGGAAACAACCCGAGCACACCGCCATCGCCAAGGTGGCGGATCGCGTCTCGCACGCCCACCGGGTCGCGACTGCTCCGATCGACGAAGATGATCTTGCCAAACCGCCACAACCACTCGCCCAGCGGATGCCGCATGTCGATCGCCATCATCCACCGCGGCTCGAACGGCAGCACCGCCTGGATCAGCAGCGGATCGACCCCTGACGCGTGGTTCGCCACCACGATCAGCGGCCCATCATCGGCATCGGCGAGATGCTCGGATCCCGAAATCACCGGCGTGTGCCGCAGCCGGACGTACAGCCGGATTGTGCGGTATGCCGCATTCCCCACGACATCATCCCCCCGCGGCCCCTCCAGCAGCAGGTCGGCGAGCAACGCCAACCCCAGCCAGAGCAGCAGGGCGAGGATGATCCAGGGAAGCCATTCGGGCATGAGGGCTACAGGTTAGCACCCATTAGGTTCGCGTTCGACCACGAGTACGCCTTTTGGCGCACAGGCGACCTCCTCGTACCATCGGCAATGAGCAACCTGTTCGGTGCAGAACGCGAGAAGCGACGCCGGCGGGCCGAGCCGTTGGCGGCTCGGATGCGCCCCCGGTCCATCGACGAGGTCGTCGGCCAGTCGCACATCCTTGCCCCCGGCAAACTGCTCCGGCGCATGCTCGAGGCCGACACGCTGACGAGCCTGATCCTGCATGGGCCGCCCGGCACTGGCAAGACCACGCTAGCGGGTCTCATTGCCGGCTTCAGCAACAGGCACTTCGAGGCCGCCAACGCCGCGTCGATCGGCGTGAAGCGCATCCGAGAGATCGCCGAGGTCGCGCGTGCCAGGCTCGAAGACGGCGGTCCCGGCACGGTGCTCTTCCTCGATGAGGTCCACCGCTTTTCGCGCAGCCAGCAGGACGTACTGCTGGAAGATGTCGAGCAGGGCGTGCTCACGCTTATCGGCGCGACCACGGAGAACCCGCTGTTTGCCTGCAACGCCGCGCTGGTGAGCCGCAGCACGCTGTTCCGGCTCGAGCCACTGACCGAGGACGAGATCACGACCGTCCTTCGGCGCGCGATTACGGACGACGAGCGCGGCTTTGGCAAGGTGCGCATCGAGGCGCAAGATGACGCGCTGGGCGTATGGGCCGCCAAGTGCGATGGTGACGCCCGTCGCGCGCTGACCGCGCTCGAGGTCGCCGTGCTCAGTTCGGAGTCGGCCGACCAGCCCATCGTGATCGATCGCCAGACTGCTGAGGATTCCATCCAGCAGAAGGCGGCGGTCTACGGCGATGACGAGCACTACGACTCGGCCTCGGCGATGATCAAGAGCATCCGCGGCAGCGACCCAGACGCCGCATGCTACTGGATCGCGCGCATGCTCGAGGGCGGCGAGGACCCACGGTTCATTGCGCGCAGGCTGGCGATCCTGGCGAGCGAGGACATCGGCAACGCGGACCCACGCGCGATCACGGTCGCCGCCTCGGCGTGGGAACTTGTCGAACGCATCGGCATGCCCGAGGCGCGCATCACGCTGGGCCACTGCGCGTGCTACCTTGCGCTCGCACCCAAGAGCAACCGTTCATATGTTGCGATCGACTCGGCGCTCAAGGACGTGCGCGAGGGCCGGACCGTTCCGGTGCCGGTGTATCTTCGTGATCCGAACAGCTCGCCGCTCACGACCGACACCGCCACCGGTGTGCGCACGAAGAAGGCCGGTGGCGAGTCGTACGAGTACAGCCACAACGCCGAGGGCGGAGTAACCGGCCAGGACTACCTGGGCGTGGAGAAGCGGTACTACGAGCCCGGCGATACCGGCGAAGAGGGAGCAATGGCGAAGAGGCTGGCGGAGATCCGCGCGATGCGGCGGAAGCGGCGGTCGTAGTTACTGCGCTGGCACAATGGTCGTGAACTCGATCTCGTGCTTCGTAGGTACGAGGACGAGGCCTGCCTCTTGGCGGAGCATCTTGGAAAGCTCGCCCTTGTCTCTGGGCAATTCGAGATCGAGGAAGAGGAAGCCCTCGTGATCGGTGCGGTTGAGGACGGGAGCGCCCACATTGCTCGAGATGAAGGCGGCGAGGGTGGCCATCTTGCCACTCGAGCTGATGATGGTGGTCGCCGACTCGGTCGTCTGCGAGCTGATGCCCATCTGCCGCCCCATCCCCGAGTCCTGCAGCTTCAGGCCCGTTTCGGCGACGCGCAGCTCGTAGGCATCAACCTCGCGATTCTCTGTCTCGAGCCGCACGCCGAGACCAACCAGGATGAGCTCGCGCACGGAGGACATGAGCGCAGGGTACTGCTCGCGCGGGATGCGATAGATGACGTCATACTTCTGGTCGGGGACCGCGGGGTCGACCTCCATGGCATATCCACTCAGTGTGTGGGTCATGCGCACGATGTTGGCTACGTCGGCACCCAACGCCGTCATTGCCATGCCGCTGGACGTGGTTGTCGAGTAGTCGCCGGCGGGCCTCACGATGACCTGGACGGCGGGCTGGTCCTCAATCGGTGTGAACGGATCGATGCCCGGCCTCACGCCGCCGGAGATGACCGGCCGTCCGTCGGCGCCGAGGTCCTTCTCTGCTTCGGTCTCCGCCGCGGGCTTGGGCTGCAGTGGATCGGGCCGACCCTCGACGAGCGCCGCGAGCCGGTCCTTTGAGAGCTGGTTGGGGTGCGTCCGCGCAACGATCACACCATCGCGCACGACGAAGGTCGTGGGCCAGCTTCGGACGCCGTAGTCCTCCACCATCGACCGGTCCATGTCGTGGCCGATCCAGGTGTGGAGCTTCTTGCGCTCCTGGAACGTGTCGGTGATCGCGGGTTCCTCGAAGGTGACACTGAGGAAGTTGACGCCCTTGGGGGCGAAGTAATCGTGTAATTCATTGAGGTGTGGGATAGCGGCGACGCACGGTGCGCACCACGTGCCCCAGAACTCGATCACGGTCGTCCCCTCGGCCCACGCGCGCCAGTTTGCTTGGTCCCCAAGCGAGGCGTTGGTCAAGGCATCGATGGAGATCGGCGGCGCGGCATCGCCGCGACCCGGAGCGGGCTGGGCAGTCGCGACCGCCGAAATGCAGGCAACGAGGGCGGTGGAGAGAACCACTGCGTGAATACGGAGCCGGCTGGCGTGCATTGTGAGAACCCCCAAGTGCTGTCACGGGCATGTAGTGCTGTCGTCGTCTCACATACACTACACCGTGCGCCGCGGTTTCACGCTCATCGAAGTCTTGGTGGTTATCGCGATTATCGCGGTCTTGCTCGGGGTGCTGCTGCCGGTGCTCGCGGGCGCTCGGGACGCGGGTCGGTCGGCGGTGTGCCTGTCGAACCTCCGCCAGGCGCACCTGATCTGCTCGCAATATGCCGACACGTATGACGGTTTCGGACCGGCGATCGGCCAGCCCTATGGCAGCGCGCCGAATTGGGCGCTCGTCGTTCAGACCGAGGCCAAGGGCGGTGCCGATCGTGCGGGCTCGAACCCCGGCGAGATCTACGAGGAAGACAGCGTACTTGTGTGCCCGGCGTGCCAGGCGCAAACGAGCGAGCGCATGCGGCGGACATACGCGATGAATGCGACGGGGCTGGCAGGACTCGATGGGGACCGCGGCGACTACGACGCACGGCCGACGTTTATGCGTTTCGACTTTGTTGAGCTTCCTTCGGAGATGCCGCTTCTCGTGGACTCTGCGCCGACACCACGCGGGCCCGATCTGCCGCCGGCGACACGGACGGCGAGCGTGATCGACTTCCGGCAGACCGATCACGTCGCGCAGCGCCTGGGGTTTTGGCACGGCGGTCGCGCGCGCGGGCGCTGCCACGCGGTGATGTTCGATGGATCGGCGCGGGCGTTTGAGGGGGTGGAGGATGCGTGGCTAGGGACGCTTCGATAGCGTCCAAGTTGCTGGCCGCAGTCCGCCCCGAGTAGGTGTGGGGCATCGCCTAAGCCGAGGAACTCGCGGACTGCGGCGGGGGGCTTTGCCGTTTGAAAACCGAAGGTAAGCTGATTGCGTATACCCTCCGTACATCGAAAGGGGGCTCGATATGCGAGTCTGGGCATCCGTGGCTGTGATCCTGGGGCTATCGGTGATCGATGCTCCGGCAGGAGCGCAATGCGATCCGGAGTTTGATTCTGTCCGGGGCCTGGCCGGCACCGCAGGTATCGTGTGGACATCAACGTATTGGGATCCGGACGGTCCAGGGCCACTCGGCGAGCAACTGATCGTCGGCGGTAGTTTCATTGCCGCGGGAGACGACTTGGCCGCGAACGTTGCCCGATGGGATGGTGACCAGTGGCACCCAATGGGCAACGGCATTGATGTCGGCCGCCCACGCTTTGACGAAGAACGGGTCGTCTCTCTGGTCGAGTTTGGCGGCACCTTGTATGCCTCCGCTAAGGTCTTTGATCGTGAAGTTGCCGTGCACGCGTGGAACGGCAGCAACTGGATCCCGGTGGCTGGTGGCGCTTTTCCAGCTGGCCCACTTGTTGTGCATCAGGGACAACTCATCGTTGCTGGTGGTTGGGGGCCGGCCCCGGGCCCCGCCGTGGATTTTCTGAACACGTCGGCTCTCGTTGATGGACGCTGGCAGCCGCTGGGTGACGCGTTTCTTGCCTCATCCGAGTTCGTGGTGAGCGATGGCGAGTTGCTGTACGCGTATGGCATCTTCAGATTGGAGGACGGCGATCCGGTATCGCGCATGGCAACATGGGACGGTCTTGAATGGACCATCTTCCCCAACGCGCCAGACTGGTCTTCGGTGCGCGCCATGGTCCTGCACGATGGCGAGTTGTATCTCGGAGGCGAAGGACGCGATAGCCAAGGAGCACTAGCCGTCTTTCGGGATGGTGCGTGGAACGAGATCGCTTTGCCGCCTGGCGACCGCGTGTACGCGCTTGCGAGCATCGATGGCCGGCTCGTGGTGGCGCGATTGTTCGCAACAGATAGTGACGCGATCATCGAGTTGGATGGCGGATCCTGGCGGCGATTTCGCAACATCGAGGCCGACAGCGGATTCCACTTGCACTCGGCCGGCGGCCGCGTTGTTGTAGGAGGATCTTCGCTCATCCACCAACAGCAGCCGGGCGACAACGTGATGGTGCATCGTGAGGATACGTGGCACGTGCTAGGCACAAAGAGTGTTCCCGGCGGCATCTTGCATCTTGGTGTTGATGGAGACGCCCTACTGATCGGCAGTTTTGGCTTGTTTCCTGATGTCGGAAGGGTCTCGCTGGTCGCTCGTTACGACGGAACCACCTTCTCGCCCGTCGTCGACGACGGATCGGCAGATGTGCTCTTGAGCCAGGTGTACACCACCCTGGCCGAGGGCGATCGGCTCTACATCGGCGGCCGGTTCGTTGGCGATGGCGACCGATGGTCCACGTGCGTGACGATGGTTGAGGATGGCCGGTGGGTGCCGATGGATCGTGGGCTGAACAACAACGTGAACCGGATCCTGAGATACGGGGACGATCTCCTTGCGGTCGGCGCGTTCAGCAGCAACTATGACGAACCCGTGGTGACCGTCGCTCGCTGGAACGGCACGAACTGGGAGCAATTCGGCGACGGTCGATTGTCGGGAACGGCGACAGATGCCATCGTCTTCGAGGATCGCCTGGTGTTATGCGGGACGACGCTTGAGGGCGACTATCCGGACGGAGGTATCCACCGGATCGCCTACTGGGACGAGTCGGTGGGACGTTGGCGGGAGCTTGGAACGGACGGCCTTGACCACTCGCCGTTAGAGATCGCCGAACGCGATGGGAGCCTATACGTCCTTGCCAGCAACCCGAGCCGGGGGACCAAACGAGTGATGCGCCTCGAAGACAACCGCTGGGAGTACTTCACGGATCCGATCGACGGCCGATGGGGCACGTTTGCGTGGTACAAAGGCCAAGTGTACGTCGGAAGCTGGGGCGGTGGAAGCTCCGGGCTTTCGCGATGGGAAGGGGACCGGTGGTTCGAATTCGGTGATCGTTTCCTGAGTACCTCACTAGATGTTCGTGAGATACAAGTCGCCAATGGCGAACTGTGGATCGCAGGAGGATTCACCGGCGTTGATGATATCGTCTCGCCGAACCTCATCCGGCTGCGTTGCGGGTGCGAGGCCGACTTCGATGCCGATGGAGAACTTACAATCTTCGACTACCTGGCATTCTTCAATGCACTCGAGATGGGCGAGACCGCAGCGGACCTTGACGGCGATGGTGCATTCACGGTGCTCGATTTCCAGGCGTTCCAGCAAGCCTTCGTTGCCGGCTGTCCTTAGTGCGGCGTGGGCAGCGACGATCGAAAGACAGTGCATCACGATCAGTGCCTTGACGACCTTCGCGGCTCGGCAAGAGGAGCAGCCCAATGCCTGCTCGGCTGGTTCCTGTGTAGGCGGTTGAGTGGCGGTGACGTGCTTCGCGGCCGGATCGTGGAGACCGAGGCGTATGCGGGCGTTGAGGATGCGGCGAGCCATTCGTTTGGGGGGCGGCGAACGGCGCGGAACGAGTCGATGTATGCGCGCGCGGGGACGGCGTACGTGTACTTCACGTATGGCATGCATTGGTGCATGAACGTCTCGTGCGCTAATGAGGGCGATCCGCAGGCGGTGCTACTGCGGGCGATCGAGCCGATCGAGGGTGTGGAGCGGATGGAATCGCTGCGACTCTCAAACGCGAAGGCGGCGCGCACACTGGCGGAAGCCAAGATCGGCGCGGGGCCAGCGCGCTTGTGCGCGGCCATGGGATTGGACAGGGCGTGGGATGGGGTCGATCTGCTCACGCGAGCGAAGCGTGGCGAGGACCTTTGGCTGGAGCCCGGGGATGGGCCTGACGAGGTGCTGGTCGGCCCGCGGATCGGGATCGATCGCGCGGGTGAGCCCTGGGTTAGCGCACCACTGCGGTTTGGTGTGGAGGGGAGCGCGAGCCTAAGCAAGCCGTTTCCGCGGGCTGTCTGAGGCGACTTTGATGCGAAAAGCCGCAAGATCGGAACGTGTTTGGTATTGTCGGGATTGCGTGCGGGTAGCCGATATCCTCGGCAGTGCCGAATAGCATTTGCTCCGCGTCAGTTCCGTGCGGCGGTTGTCGCGGGGCAGGAGCCGCCGAAGGGCGGGTGAAGAAGGCCATGACCGACACGAGCGCTTGGGAGAAGATGCGGGCCTCGGCGCCGTTTGCGCCCGAGGCGTTTCGCTTTGTGCAAGAGGGCCTGCGGCACACCATTGAGCAGTTGGAAGCCAGCGCGGTGATCCACCGGGATGAGTCCCCGAGCGAAGAGCACCCGGGTTCGATGGCCTCTGAGCTGATCGGATCGCTGTTTGACATGGACTCGCACGTCGACGACGAGGTCGAGACACCCGAGATGGTCGGCCACCACGTGAGCGGTCAGCAATTGTGCATGGGTCTTCGCTCGCTGGCCATGGAGAAGTACGGCCTTCTGGCGCCGACCGTCTTGCGAGGATGGGGCGTGCGCAGCACCGAGGACTTTGGCAAGATCGTGTACGCCATGGTCGATGCGGGTCTTCTACGCACCAGCGAGAACGACTCGATGGACGACTTCCGCGGCGTATACGACTTCGACGAGGCGTTCGATCGGCCCACGGACAGCCTCGCGGACTGCGGCGGCGGCTCGGACCAGAGCGGGAACGGTGAGCTTGGCTGACGACGCTCGTGGGGACGAGGCCGGCGACGCTCAATCGTCGGGCCGCCAGCCGTGGTACGGGCGGCACCTTTGGCAGATCCTACCGATCCGCGATGTGCTGCTATTGCTCGCGGTGTTTGGGCTGCTGTACCTGGGGTACGTGCTCCGAACGGTGACGGTGCCACTGTTGCTGGCGCTTCTGCTCGCGTATCTGCTCGAGCCTGTTGTGCAGCGTGTCGAGCGGAGTAAGCACTTCACGCGGCAGGGTGCTGTAGCGGGCATCCTTGCGGCCGTGGTGTTCCTCGTCGTGGTGCCCGTGACACTGGCGACGGCGTTCGCGGTCGTGCAGGCGGTGGGCATCGCTGATACGACCAAGGCGCAGATCGATCGCTTCTCGATCGTGACGGGCTACGCACGAGACAACGCCGGTTCGGTCGTTCCGCACTTCGACCTCGATCGAGCCGTAGATGGTGAAGCGGAGCCACCGAGCTACACCCTCCAGTTCTACGAGCGAGTCGAGGGCGACACGACGGCATCGGAACCCGATGGAACGGTTAGCGTCGGTGAGCCGATCGACGATGGCGTGGGCGAACTCGCCGATGTCGGAGAGGAGCTCGATCCGAATCCGCTGCCGTCTGGCGAGCGCGTGGTCACGTCGCAAGCGAATGCCGCATCGGTGGCGTTCGAGGGCTTGCCCGACGTGCTCAAGCCCATCGTGCACGAGTACCTGCGTCGCCTGACGCTCGACCTCGATCCATCAGAGGCCTCGGCGAGCTCGGCGGTCCAGCTCGTGGACTGGGTCCTAGGCATCGTACGCGGCAATGCGGCGGCGATGACCGAGGCGGCGGTCCAGAGCGGACGCATCACCATCGCCACCGGGCTCGCGACTGTCACCTCGATCGGCATGCTGCTGTTCGGCTTGTTCCTGACCGGCTTCTTCTTCTTCTTCCTCTCGACCGGCTACGCGAAGGTGCGCGGCTTCGGCTTCGAGGTCTTACCGCATGAACACCGAGATCGGATCGTCGACTTGCTCAAGCAGATGGATGCGGTGGTCGCCGGGTTCGTGCGCGGCCGAATCACGATCGCGATCATCCAGAGCGTGATCTTCACGATCCTGTACTGGATCATCGGTGTGCCGGCGCCGCTTATCTTCGGGCCGCTCGTGGGCATCCTGAGCATCGTGCCGTATGTGGCGCTGCTCGGTATCCCAGTGACGATCATCGCGCTGGCGATCGACAACAGCGGGTGGTTCGCGTTTCAGGGCTCGTGGTGGTGGACCCTCGGCGCTCCCGTGGCCGTGTATTTCCTAGGCCAAGCGGTCGACGACTATCTCCTCACCCCGGCCATTCAGGGCAAGGCGACCAACATGGACACACCCACGATCCTGTTCGCCTCGCTGGCGGGCGGCATTTTGGCAGGGATTTACGGCCTCTTGCTGGCGATCCCGGTGGCGGCGTGCGTCAAGCTCCTGCTTCGCGAGTTCTTCTGGCCGCGATTCCACGCGTGGCTGAAGGGCGAGGAGAAGGACTTCCTGCCCTTGAAGCGGTAGGGTTGGCAGATCGGCAACCCGGCCGGCAGTGGTTCGTGGGGGTTTTTGATGAACAAGCCGAATGGCGTGGCGATCCCGATGCTCGTATCGGGGATCTTCAATCTGATCTATGCGGCGAGCGCCACGTTCTCGGCGCTCGTGCTAGGTATCGCAACGCTTGGGATCGGGTGCGCGTGCCTGATCATCCCTGTGCCGGCGATCATCCTGGGCATCTTCGAGCTCAAGATGTACAACAGGCTCTCGGGGCCGGGGCCCTACGCGATGCACAAGTCCAACGCGCACACGATCGCGATCATCCAGGTGATCTCGATTATCTTCGGCAACGTCGTGAGTTTCGTGTGCGGCATCATCGCGCTGGTCAACATGAACCAGCTCGACGACGCCGGCGGCTAACGGCGGCGGCGATTGGCGATCAGGCCGAGGGCCAGCACGGTCACGCTCGCCGGCGCTGGGATGACGCGAATGGTGGCGCTGCCCTCGACCAGGCCGGGCAGGAGATCGCGGGTTTCCTGCGTGCCGCGTTCGACATAGACCTCGAACAGGCTGGTCTCGGTCGTCAGGTCGACGTCGAACGGCGCGATGACGTCATCGGGCGCGGTGTAGGTGGCCCGCCAGAAAGGTTGCGGGTTGGGAGGGGGCGGGAACGAGCCGGGAGGGAAGTTGAGCTGGCCGGCGATGATGTCGTCGACGCCGAGGGGCGCGAGCATGCCCTCGCTGGTGCCGGGGCCGTCCATCGGCGCGATCAGGGCCAGGTCGCTCCAGCCGGCGTCGCCCGTCGAGGCGACCAGATCGGTGAAGACACAGCACATGGCGTAGTCGGTCCATTGGGCCGAGAGCGTGACGGTGGTGCTCTGGCCTGGCAGGAGCGTGTCGTCGTCGACCTCGATGATGACGGCCCCCTGCGCGAGTGCAAGCGCGGGGAAGGCGAACAGTGCGGCGGCAAGGGGCTTCATGGGTGGTCCCTCTGGCTAGCCCGATCGGCGGCGGGTGGTGATGGCGGGCAGGCCCACGAGCACGAGCGCGCTCGCCGGCGCGGGGATGACGCGGATCACGGCGCTGCCCTCGACCAGGTCGTCCAGGCGGGATCGGCCAACCGGGTCGTCGCGCGAGATGTACACCTCGTAGCGGCTGGTCAGCGTTGACAGCGTCACGTCGAACGGGGCGGCCACGTCCGTTGGTGCGGTGTAGGTCGCCGTCCAGAACGGGATGGGGTTGGGCTGTGGCTCCCAGTGCCCCGCGGGCGGGAAGTTGAGCTGGCCGGCGAGGATGCCGTCGACGCCGGTGGCGCTGAGCGCGCCGGGCGTGGTGCCCGGTCCGTCCAGCGGCGCGATCAGGGCCCAGTCGCTCAGGCCGTCGCTTCCGGTGGAGGCGACCAATTCTGTGGCGACCGTGGCCAGTGCCCAGTTGCTGCCGTAGGCGGCGGCGAGTGTGATGGAGGTGCTCTGGCCGGGCAGGAGCGTGTCGTCCTGGATATCGAAGCGCAGGGCGTACTGGTCCTGGGCGAGGGCCTGGATCCCGAGCGCAAGGCTGAGCATGGCGGTGGTCGGTGGGCGCATGGGGTCCTCTCCTCTGGCGGCCAGTATACCCGGATCGTCCAGATCCACACAACTTATGTACGTGCGGACTCGGGGATGGGCGTCGCGCGATCAGATTCTGTTTGGAGTCTCACGCCCGAGGTCCGGGAGTTTGATGCTCTGAGAATCTAGGAAAATCGGCTTGTGATCGGGTTGTGCTTCCATTAGAATGGCCCGGACCAAGCACGCAATGGAGGCCGACCATGACCACTCCGTTTCGCCGCCCCGCCCTTGATGCACGGCCCACGGGTGCCGCCGCTGCCGGCATGGGCCTGCTCGTGGCCGCCTCGCTGGCGCACGGGCAGGTCCGACTGTCGCACCACGATGCGGGCGTGGTGGTCTCCGGTACTGGAGTCGTGTGCGCTACGGGAACGATTCAGACTTCGGCCGACAATCGTTGGTACCGTGCTTTCACGCTCTCAGACTTTGGTGTGCTCGATGACCTCGAGATTCACACCGTCGAGTTCGGCGTGGAGTTCGTAGTGTTGGTCACGCTTCCCGAGGCTGACATCACGATCAGCCTGTACCAGATCCCAGCGGACAGTCCACCGATCGCGCCCCGGTCGCCCGACAGTGAGTTTCTTAGCTCGACCACGATCACGCTTCGCCAACCGAGCCTCCCCTCGTTCGAGATCGTCCCAGTCCCAATTTCCGGAGTCGTCGGAGCGGGGGCATCGCGGATGGATGAGGTATCGGCACCGGACTTCAGACAGCTAGCCGGCGGGGAGTTCGGCGATTTCTTCCAGCTTGGAGGTGCCCAGCCACCAGCGTTCCCAGGCTTTTCCGTCGCATCCGATGCGTGCGGGCTGTCTGATCCGGTCGGTAGCGATGACCTCTGCGCTTTCGGCTGGCCTTGCGACGCGATCATCATGGCCGAAGGACGGGTGGTCACCGCGTGCTCGGCCGACCTCGATGGCGACGGCGAGTTGACACTCTTCGACTTCCTCGAGTTCCAGCAGCTGTTCGCCGATGGCGATGCCCGAGCGGACTTCGACGGCGATGGTGATCTGACGCTGTTCGACTTCCTGTCGTTCCAGAGCGCGTTTGACTCGGGTTGCCCGTAGGAGGAACGAGCAGGCCAAAGTCACTTCCGCTTCTTGCGCTGCTTGAAGCCCTTTGGCTTGCCCGACTTCGTCGGCTTTCGGCGCGTCAGCCCGGGCATCATGTCCGCCGCGGCGCCGCCACCCCCACCGCCCGCGCTCGCGGCCATGTTCGTCATCTTGGACATCTTGCCGCGGGCACTCATATCAGCCATGCCTTTGGTGAGCTGGTTGATGGTGTTGAACTGCTTGACCAGCTTGTTGACGGTGGGCTGGTCGACGCCCGAGCCCTTTGCGATGCGGCGCTTGCGCGCGTTATCGATGAGCTTGGGCTTCTTCCGCTCGTCGGGCGTCATCGACTGGATCTGGGCCTCGACGCGGTCGAGCTCCTTGTCCTCGATGTTCACGTCCTTGAGCATGGACCCGACGCCGGGCAGCATGCCCAGAACCTGCTTCATCGGGCCGAGCTTGCGGATGGTCTTGAGCTGCTTGAGGAAGTCGTCCATGCCCATCTCGCCGCGCATCATCTTGTTCTGCAGCTTCTCGGCTTCTTCCTCGGAGACCTCTTCCTGGGCCTTCTCGACGAGCGAGACGACGTCGCCCATGCCCAGGATTCGGCCGGCAAAGCGCTCGGGATGGAAGGGCTCAAGGGCTTCGAGCTTCTCGCCCATGCCGACGAATCGGACGGGCGCGCCGGTGACCTGACGCACGCTGAGCGCTGCGCCTCCGCGGGTATCGCTGTCGAACTTGGTGAGGATGACACCGTCGATGCCCAGCTGCTCGTGGAAGGATTTGGCAGAACGCACGGCGTCCTGGCCGGTCATGGAATCGACGACCAAGAAGATGTAGTGCGGGTTGCACGCCGCTTTGACCTTCTTGAGCTCGCCCATGAGCTCGTCGTTGACGTGCAGGCGGCCAGCCGTATCGAGGATGGCGACGTCGCTGCCGTTCTGCTTGGCGGCTTTCAAGCCGCGCTTGCACACGTCGACGGCAACGCCCACACGCTCGCCATACGCGCCGATTTGGTCGAGCTCGCCGTGGAACTGCACGGGGGAGCTGCCCGGCATCGCGTTGGCCTGCGACGCCACGGTCTGGAGCTGTTCAACGGCGGCGGGACGCTGGAGGTCGGCGGCGACGAGCGTGCTGGACAGGTCCTTCTTGCGCAGCCACGCGGCGATCTTGCCGCAGGTGGTCGTCTTGCCGCTGCCTTGCAGTCCGCACATCATGATGACGGTTGGGCCGGGGCTGACGGGGTGGATGCCTGGGTCGGTCGCCTTGCCCGGCTCGCCGCCGAGCAGGACCACGAGCCGGTCGTGGACGATCTTGATCATCTCCTCGCCGGGCTTCACGCTCTCGGTGACCTTCTGGCCTAGCGCATCCTGGACGACCTCATCACAGAACTGCTCAACGACCTCGAGGGCGACGTCGGCCTCGAGCAGGCTCTCTCGGACCTCGGCCATCGCGTCGCGGACGTTCTTCTCGGAGATGGCGCCCTGGCCCGAGAGGTTGCGGAGGGCGGATTGGAAGCCTTCGGTGAGTCGTTCGAGCATGGTGGTCCTTGGGGCATTCGGGACGGTTGGCTGCCATTGTATGGGGGTTGCGCGACGTGCTACCGTTTTGGCGGATGGATAGCTCCCCCACTCCCCAGAGCATGCAGCCCGAGAACGCGAAGCCGGATGTCGAGCGCCCGCTGCGTTTGGCCGCCATCGACGTGGGCACCAACTCGATCCGCCTGCTGATCGCCGAGCGGGACGACGAGGGCGGGTATCGCGTGCTCGACGAGGAGAAGGTCACGCCGCGGCTGGGGCACGGCATGGCCGAGACCGGGCTGATCGCGCCCGATCGGATGGAGTCGGCCATCGACGCCGTGGGGCGGATGAAGCAGCTCGCGCTGGGCTATGGCGTGGCCGAGATCCGGGTCATCGCCACGAGCGCCGTGCGCGAGGCGTCCAATGGCTCGGAGTTCGTGCAGGGCGTGAAACGCACCAGCAACCTCGCCGTCCAGGTCATCGGCCATGACGACGAGGGCCGGCTGGCGCACACCAGCGTCGCGGCGGCGTTCGACATCGAGGGGCTGGCGTTCGCGGTCGCGGACATCGGCGGCGGCTCGACCGAGGTCGTGTTCAGCGATGGTGGCGTGGTCGAGAGGGTCGTGGGCCTGAAGCTGGGCGCGGTGCGCGTGGCCGACATGTTCGGCGGGAAGGGCGTGACCGAAACCAAGGCCTTCGACGAGATGCGGCAGTTTCTCAGGGGCGAGATCGAGTCGGCGGTCGCCGGCGTTGCGGTCGAGCCGACAGTGCTCTTTGGTACCGGCGGCACGTACGCGGCCTTGGCTTCGATCCAGCTCGCCAAGGAGGGCCAGGCCTTCGATAGCGTGCAGGGCCAGCGGCTGACGCGCGAGCAGGTGACGCGGACGCTGAAGGACTTGCGTTCGTCGCTGGCGAAGGGCGGCGGCGTGGCGGGGCTCAACAAGGATCGCCAGGACATCATCGTGCCCGGCGCGGCGATCGTCGAAGCGTTGATGAAGACGCTGAAGATCGACGAGCTGGTCGTGCACGATCGTGGCATCCGCGACGGGCTCATGCTGACCATGATGGACGCGCAGACGGAGGGCGCGATCGCGTCGCTGGTGCCGCCGGAGGCGAGTGCGCCCAGAGCCGCGACCGGCGGGCGGTCCGAGGCCATCCGCCGGTTCGCCCGGCAGTGCCGGTACCACGCGGCCCACAGCGAGCACGTCACACGGCTGTCGCTGGAGATCTTTGACCAGCTTGCCGAGCGTTTGCCCGAGCTCGCCGGGGCACTGGCGAAGACGAGCCCGACGCACCCGCTGGTGCTCGACGCCGCGACGGCGATGGACGGCGAGGCGCGGGCGATCCTCGAAGCCGCGGGCGTGCTGCACGACATCGGCTACCTCGTGAACCACAGCAAGCACCACAAGCACAGCTACTACATCATCGCCAACGGCGACCTCGACGGGTTCACGCCGCGCGAGCGCGAGCTGATCGCCAATGTGGCGCGGTACCACCGGCGGAGCCATCCCAAGGGCAGCCACGAGGCGTACCGGGCGCTCGACCCGCACGACCGCAAGATCGTGCGGCGGCTGGCCGGCGTGCTGCGCGTGGCCGACGGCCTAGACCGCACGCACACGCAGGTGGTCGAGCGCGTGACGGTGGACATCGAGACGCGTGCCCCCCACGAACACAACGCCGACCATCCGAACACCGCGGTCTTCCGCATCGACGCGCCCGACGACGTGAGCACCGACATCTGGGGCGCCCAGCGCAAGGCCGAGCTGTTCGCGCTGGCGTTCGGGCTGCGGTGCGCGTTCGAGGTGGTCTGAGTGTTGGTCGTCGAACCGAGCGTGCGCGACGCCATGCTGGAAGCCGACCTGGCCATGCTGCCCGAGGCCGTGCGCGGGTGGCGGCCGATGGACGAGGTGCGGGCTGCGCGGGCGAAGTGGATCGACGAGCAGCTGGCGTGGTGTGAGGATCGCATGGTTGCTGGCAATCGGGCGGCGAGCATGATGGTGGGCGCGCCGCGTGACTTCCTGAATGTTGTGCTCGATGTCGCGGACTCAAAGACGCTCTGCGGCATCCGGCACTATGGGGGCGATGGCAACCGGCCGTTCGTCGATCTCGTGGCGACGACGGACGCGGCGGCGTGGTCGGGCGATCGGCTGGCCGAGATCGCGCGTGCGGCGATGGCGGCGTATCCGGCGTTCGCACCGCCGATGGTGCGCATCCCGGTCGCGGGATCGGACGCCCCACCGCTGCCATCGGGGTGGCGGGCGGCGGTCGATCAGGCCCTCGTCGGCGCGACGCTCGGCGAGATGGTGGAACGCCCCCCGGAGGTCGAGCTGCCAGCGGTGTCGCTGCGAGCCGCGACGGTCGACGACGCCCTGCTGTTCGAGGCCGACTGCTACGACGCCTTCCAGGACCGCGACGCGGCGCTGCAACGCGACGTCCGCCCGTCGGGCCGCGACGAGATCGAGGACTGCGCGAAGGACGGCCGCGTGCTGTTCTGGTCCCTGGAAGATGAGCCGGAGAAACCGGCCGGCCTGCTGTGTGTGCAGCGTCTGGACTTCCAGGCGATGGACGGCTGGCTCGTCGTCGAGGAGTGCGTGGCCGGCTGGGCCTCGGGCCGTCGCTCGGCCGCGGCGGCGCAGCGGGAGCTGGCGCGCACGCTGGTGGCCGGAGACGCGGCCAACGCCGCGCTCCCCATGTTCGGCACGATCCTGGGCGGGAACGCGCCCAGCCTCGCGACGGCGCGACGGGCAGGGCGTCAGGTGATCGGGGCGGTGTGGTTCGTCACGCGGCTCACGTAGACTCGGCGTGCAGCCTCCGATGGGCAGCCGTATCATGGCTCGGTCGATCCTGCCTCGTTCCCAGGCTTGCTCCGGGGGTGGCGTCGGATGCTTGGCACGCGTTGCATTTCATTGGTGTTGCTGGCCTGCCTCCTGGCCACGGCCTCCGCCTGCACGTACCGGGGCGCCCCGAGCTGGAGGGAGCAATCGCGGATCGCGCGAGGCGAGGCCGCCGTCGTGCTCTATCGGTACACCAAGGGCGACGAGCGCGTGCCGAGCCGGTTCGGTCTTGCCTTCTGGAGCCCCGCGGACCGATTCAAGGTGCACGGCTCGCGACCCTTCCCGCGGTCCTTCCATAGGGCGCTCTCAGCGCAAGGCTGGTACTACCAGGTGCTCGAGCCGGGGCGGCATGTCAGCCTCGTCGAGCACAAGAGCTTCTTTGACAACGATCCTCAGCTGGACGCACCACGGATCGAGTTCGGCGTGCCCGAGGGAGCCAGCATCGTCTACGTGGGCAGCATCCACGTGGACACCCAGACCGGCGAGCCCACGCTGACCGACGAGAGCACGCACGCCCGGGCGATCATCGAGGCCGAGCGAGCCGAGGGCGGCAAGCTCGCGCGTGTGCCCGGGACGGTCGCGTTCTCGCCGACTCGCCGATACGACCGCCCGCTCCCTTCGCACGAGCGAATCGACCCGGGGGCGTCGGTGTTCGCGTTTGTCGACGACGCGCCTGTGCCGCGGGGCGGCGCGCTGCGCGGCATGGTGGGCGGCATGATGGTCGGCGACTCGCCCGGTCTGCAGATCATGGGCGCCAGCATGGAAGCGGGCGGTGGGCATCCTCTCGGCACGATCTTCATTACCATGCCGGGCGTTGTGGTGGGCGCGTTCGTCACCGGCGTCGGCTCGGTGATCGGTGCGATCACCGGCTCGGACGGGGCCGAGCGCGAGCGCATCCGCGAACTCGAAGAGGCCGTCGCCCAGGCGCAGATCGGGCTCCGTCTGGCCGAACGCGTCGCCCAGGGTGTGAGCGGGCACGTGGTGACCGAGGGCGCAGCGGATGTCAGCGCGTGGATCACGCGAATGGACTTCCCGCGCGTGGGCCAGCAGCGCTGCATCGAGATCGCCTTCCGCGTGCGCGCCCAGGATGAGCTGGGCGTGGTGTTCTTCGATCGGATCTACGTGTCGCGGCACCCCGACGCCAGGCGTTCGAGCCTCGCCGCGCTGCACGAGCTTCCACTCGAACGCGAGCCGGTGCTGCGACCGAGGACCGAGTGGCGGGGCGAAGCGGGGCCGGATCTGCTGATTGACGAGCTGGCAGCGGTGATCGCCGCGCTGGGCGAGCGCGTGCGGCTCGACCTCGGCCCGTGAGCGGGCCTGGGGAGCCGGGCGCACGGCGCTCGGCGCGGCGTGATGGGCGCGCACGACAACGCGGCGGCCGGGCGCTCCCGCCCCGCCGCCGCGTGATGTGAGGCGTGATGTGGGGTTCGGTGGTGGCTTACGCGGCCTTCAGGTCGCCCGTGCCCCCGGCGCCGTCGGTCGTCGGCGGAGCGCTCTCCGCGCTGGCCGGCTCGCCGGTGACCTGGTTCCCGGCCCCGAACTGCACGGCGTACTGCCCGGGGTTGCCGAAGCGGGTGGCCGTCTGGGCGGTAACGCGGTAGGCGACCTGGCTGGTGCCCAGCGGGATGGTCGCGTCGGTGAAGCGGCGCTCCAGGGCGCTCATGAGGAACTCAAAGTCGCCCTGCGCACCCAGGCGACGCTCGACGATGTAGTTGGCCACGGTGACGCGCGGCGGGTTGGGGCAGTCGAAGGTGACCTCGATGGCCCCGTTCTGCAGCAGCGACACCTGGAAGGCCTCGGGCGTGCCGGGGGCGGGCGTCGGCGAGCGGTCGGCGGGGGCGGGGATGCCGGCGTCCTCGTAGACGGTGGCCGGCTCGGCGGCTCCGCGGGCGAAGGTGCGGATGCGCTGGACCTGGAGCGAGGCAAACTCGCGCATCGCGTCGGCCGAGCTGTTGAACGAGTTCGTCGCCCCGCGTGCCGCATCGCGGGTGTTGTTGCGCGTCTGCTGGCGCGTCTGTGCCGTGGAAGCGAGCGCCGCTAGCTCCGTCACGGAGCTGGCATCGAGGCCGATGGCCTCGGGATCGGCGGTCCACTGGGCGACGTGGTCGATGACCCAGGTCAGGGCGTCGTCGTTGCTCTGGGGGATAGTGCTCATTGGTCCGCTCCGGTCTGCATGGTGGTACTTACATTGGCGTGCCAGACGAGCCGGGCCGCCGACGGCTGCGAACGAAGGTCGTGCATGTGGTGCACTCCTGCGTTACGGCCGGTCGCCGGCGGAACAGCATGCGAGCGGTCGGCCTGGATGGACTCGACCGGGGCCAACGGCGGCCCGGTCCGATCATGCATCGGGGTGATCCGGGGGCCGCTTTATTGGAAGTTGGATGGCGGCGTGGAGTTTTGGGCCCGGCCGAACGACGCCCGAGCGCCAGCGCTGCGTCCGGGAACAGGCCGATCGGCCCTCACGGGCTATCAGCGGGGGCGCTTGGTCCAATATGTCTGCACGAGAGTCGTTTACTTCATGAAGGAAATAGTCTTCGTGGGGAAGGAAACGCCCCCCGTCATCAAAGGAATCGCGCAGGTGGCCAAAGAAATTGCTGCGATGGTGACGCGCATCGTCTTGATATGGAAAGCGGCGGCCAAGATGCGGAAGGCGACGACCGTGGTTCGGGCAAAAATCGCCGTGTTATTCTGCAAGGCCGGCACAACGCGGAACGCGGCCGTCGTGCCTCTCTTCAGCAAGGCCCATGTAAATTGCTGCTAGCCCACAACCGACATGCTTAATAGCACTACCGTATCACCACTATGAGCGATACACCCAAGAAGCCAGCGGCCTCCGTTCTAGTGCCCGAGACAACCGCCGTACAGCAGTCTGGCAAGCCATCGCCCGAGCTGTTGGACAGTATCACTAAACACCTCGAGTCCAATTACGTCATCCTGCCGCGACGAGCGGTCAAGTTTGCGAGCGCTGTGATCGTGATCGCTCTTGTGCTGGGCTTTGGTACAACCGCACTCGGCCTCCGAAATCTCGCAAAACAGGTCGCTGAATCGCAGGCTAAAACTACGGCGGGCGAAATCGCCGAGGAGACCGTCGAGCTCGTCATGTTGAGCGCCGCGGAGGAAGCAGAGCGGAGTGCGACGAAGACTGCCGAGCATGTTGCTCAAACCGTAGCGACAGAAACAGCC
>CALCCF010000038.1 GCA_937899905.1 uncultured Phycisphaeraceae bacterium | reverse complement strand
CGCTCACCCCGGCCACCGCGATCTCCACGGTCGCCGCGATCATACTCAACAACACCACCCCGCACCACAGGCGGGAGCGCCTGCTTGCGGCTGAGCTTGATGCGGCCCTGGTCGTCGACGAGGATGACCTTCACGGTTACCTCGTCACCAACGTTCACCACGTCGGTGACCTTCTCGACATAGCCATCCTTGAGCTCGCTGATGTGGCACATGCCGTCGGTGCCCGGAGCGATCTCGATGAACGCGCCGAAGTCGCGCACGCTGACCACCTTGCCGGTGTACACCGAGCCGACCTTGATCTCCTCGCCGAGCGCCTCGATCTCTTGCATTGCGCCGGCGAGCGCATCGCCGTTGGTCGACGCGACCGACACGGTGCCGTCCTCGGCAACGTCGATCTGCACTTCCCAACGCTCCTGGATGCCGCGGATGGTCTTGCCACCGGGGCCGATGAGCTTGCCGATCTTGTCGGGATTGATCTTGATGCTCTCGATGCGCGGCGCGTAGCGGCTGATGTCGTCGCGCGGGCCGTCGATCACCTTCTCCATGATCTCGATGATCTGGATGCGACCCTCGCGGGCCTGATCGAAGATCTCCTCAATCTGCTCGATGACCAGGCCGCGGGCCTTGAGGTCGAGCTGGATGCCCGTGATGCCATCACGCGTGCCGGCGACCTTGAAATCCATATCGCCGAAGAAGTCTTCCTCGCCGAGGATGTCGGTGATGAAGACCTCGTTGTTGCCCTTCTCATCGGTGACGCGGCCGACCGAGATGCCCGCACACGTTGCGCGGATCGGCACGCCCGCGTCCATGAGCGCGAGGCAGCCACCGCAGATCGATGCCATCGACGACGAGCCGTTGCTCTCGGTGATGTCGCTGACCAGACGGATGGTGTAGGGGAACTCGTCGGGGCCGGGCAGGATGCCCAGCAGGCTGCGCTCGGCGAGCGCGCCGTGGCCGATCTCGCGGCGGCCCGGGCCCATGATGCGGCCGGCCTCGCCCACACAGAACGGCGGGAAGTTGTAGTGCAGCGTGAACTTCTTGCTGTACTCGGGCATGAGCCCGTCGATGATCTGCGCGTCCTTGCCGGTGCCCAGCGTGCAGCTCACCAGGCTCTGCGTCTCGCCGCGCTGGAAGAGCGCCGAGCCGTGAGTGCGCTCGAAGTAGCCGACCTCGCCGTAGATCGGGCGGAGCTCGGCAGCCTTGCGGCCGTCGGCGCGCAGGCCCTTCTCGGCCAGCAGCTGACGCGTGACCTTCTTCTCGAGCGTGCGGAAGGCTTCCTTGGCCATGCCGCGCCGCTTCACGCTGGTCAGGTGCTCGCCGGGCGTGCCGTCCTCGATGATCGGGAAGTGCTTGTCGAGCACCTCGTTGCGGATCTCGCCGACGGCCTCACCACGATCGTGCTTGCCGGGGATCTGCCGGGCCTTCATAAGCTTGGTCTTGGCGGCCTTGGCCACGGCCTGCACGATGTCGTCGTCGGGCAGGTTGATGTTGTCGCCCAGGCGCTTCTCTTGGCCGACCTCGGCCACGAGGTCCTCGATGAGCTCGAGCACGTCGCCGATGGTCTCCTGGCCGAATTCGATCGCGTCGAGCACGTCGTCGTCCGGGACCTCGGCGGCGCCGACCTCGATCATGTTGATGCCGTCGCAGTGGCCGCTGAGCACCATGTCCAGATCGCTGTAGTCCATCTGGCTAGCCGTCGGGTTCGCGACGAGCACGGGGCCGTCATCGGTGTGCACGCGGCCGACGCGAACGGTCGCGATCGGCCCCTCGAAGGGCGCGTCGCTGATCGCGAGCGCGGCCGATGCGGCGACCGAGGCCAGCACGTCGGTGTCGTTCTCACCGTCGTGGCTCATGACCCAGCACTGGATCTGGACCTCGTCGATGAAGCCATCGGGGAACAGCGGACGGATCGGGCGATCGATCATCCGCATCGTGAGGATCTCCTTCTCGTTGGGAGCGCCCTCACGCTTGCGGAAGCCGCCGGGGAACTTGCCCGCCGCCGGCAGCTTCTCGCGGTAGTCGACCTGCATCGGGAAGAAGTCCAGGCCCGGCCTGGGATTGGCCCGGACGACCGTGGCCATCACGGCGCTGCCGCCGTACCGCAGGATGACGGCCGAGGAGGCCAATCGGGCGACGACGCCGGTTTCGATAGACATCGTCCGGCCGGCGATCTCCCTCTCGACCTTGACTTGCTCAGAAAGCTGCACGCTTGCCATATGTATGGAACCCCTATGGGTAGTTGGACCCATGGCGCGAGCGCGGCCGGGCCCCGAATGTGATCAACCGCCGAGGCCCCCGATCATCACGGGGCGGCTCGGCCGCGAGGGCTGAAGGGTCGAGAAGAAGAAGGGGCAGAGGGCGTAAGGCAGTGTCCAGAATGGGTTTAGCTTCCGGACTGCGTCGCGCCGACTGCTCCTTCGGCCTTCGTGGGCCCTCGCACGATGCGGGCCTTGGGGGCACTGGCCCCTCTCCGACTGGCCCGGGTTGTCCGAACAGGACGGCCTCTTTCCCCAGCACCCGTGTGCCGGGCCCGTCCCCAGAATTGCCTCGAAACAACAAAGCCCCCAATCGGGGCTTTGCACGAAACTCTTTACTTGCGCAGGCCCAAGGTCTTAATGAGAGCCTTGTAGCGGTCGTTGTCGGTCCTGCTCAGGTACCGCAGCAGGCGGTTGCGCTTGCCGACCATGAGGATGAGGCCGCGGCGGCTGTGGAAGTCGTGGCGGTGCTCACGCAGGTGGCCCGACAGCTCCTTGATCCGGCTGGTGAGGATGGCGATCTGCACCTCGGGGCTGCCCGTGTCGGACTCGTGCCGACCGTGCTCGCCAATGACCTCTTTCTTCACCGCCGGTTCGATTGCCATAGACCTAGGCCCTTCCGATTCGCTGCTGTCGAGTATCGATGCCACCAGAACCAACGGGCTGGGCCCGTGGTCCACCTGAGCCCCAATGATAGCCGCTGCGTGGAAGCCGGGTCCAGCGGCCTACCCGAACCATCGCAGGCGCCAGTTCCCGCCCTCGAAGACCATGTCCATGAAGGTCCAGGCCAGGTCCTCGCGGGCAAGGCCGGTCAGTTGCAGGCGGATCGTGTCCTTGCCGACCATCCGCATGAGCACCTGGGGGCTGTTCTCGGCCATCGGGCCGACGCGATTGAAGTACTTGAGAACATCTTCGCGACGCCTGACGAGCTCGTCGAACGCGGCCTCGGGTGCGAATCCTCGCTCCTCGAACTCGTTCCAGGTCACCGCGCTGAGCACCTGCTCGGTGAACAACTCGCGCTCCAGCTCCCGGTCCGGCGATGTCAGGGCCCGCTGGATGTGGACCATCAGGTCACGCCCCGTGCGAGACCGCAGCACGATCTCGCCGTCGGGCAGCTCTTGACGGATCGGAGGCAGAATCGCCGCGTCGCCGCCGGGCGCGCCGGGAGACACCCGATCGGCACGAGCGCTGGGCGAGCCCTGGAGCCTGCCGAACAGGTCGTTCTTCGGTCGTTCGCCGATCACCACGGGCTGGCAGCCGGCGGCGAAGGCCAGACCGGCGACCGGCACCACGCCAATCGCCGCACGGATTACAGCCTGAACGTGCCTACGAGTTGCCATTGCCCGCGCTGGCCTGCGAAGCGCACCCGCACCCCGGGCCGCAGCCGCCTTCGGGCATCGGGCCGGGCTCGGGCATGGGTCCCAGGAGGTGCTCGATCTTGGCATTGAGGAACTTCGTGTGGTGCTCGAGGTGCCAGGTCGCGAACACGAGGATCTCGCGAACCGTCATGGAACCCCGTTCGGGGTGCATGGCCTCGCGGTTCTGGGTTGCCTCGTCCATGTCAAACAGCCAGTCCAAAGCCCAGCGACGCAACGTGTGAACGACGGCGACCGAACCCGCGACGGGCGGCGCGGTCGTCACCCCGGCCCTCGTGCCGCGGCCATACAGCGGGCCGTCGAAGCAGGCCTGCTCGTCGAACACGCCCAGCATCGGGGTGTCCTCGCTGACGGCCCGGCGGAGGCGGTGCAGGTAGACCAGCTCGCAATCGGCCAGGTGCGTCACGAGGGCGCGGATCGGCAGCTGGCCCGCGCCGGCCTCGGGCTTGAAGGGCGTATCCAGCTCCGCGTCGGGCAGGTGGAACAGCCTGGGATCGAACCACTCGACGCCCACGGCATAGCGGCGGACCAGATCGCCCCAGTCCATCTCCATCAGGGCGTCCATCGGGGCGACCTCCAGCGTGGTGCTGGTCGGGCCGCAGGCCTGCGTTGCGGGGGCTTGTGTCATGCCCAATGGTACGAGCGAACCCGGCCCTAACGTTCGCTGTGAGCGAAAACCTCCCTGCTTCCCCATCGACCGAGTCCGTCCCGAGCGAGTGGGCGTGCGGCCTCCGCGTGATGGCCATGCCCAAGGACACGAACCAATATGGGACCATCTTCGGCGGCGTGATCCTCAGCTGCATCGACCAAGCGGCCTTCGTCGAGGCCCGCCGGCATGGGCTTCACCGCTGGGTCACCGCCAGCGTCGATCGCGTGGAGTTCCGCGAGCCGGTTCATGTCGGGGATCTGATCACGTGCCTCACCCGAACGGTGAGAGTGGGCACCAGCAGCGTTTCGGTCGAGGTGCTCGTCGAGGCCGAGCGGTACGAACTGGGCCAGACCGTGCGCGTGACCGAGGCACAGCTGACGATGGTCGCCATCGGGCCCGACAGCCGACCGGTGCCGATGCACAGCCCGGCGACGGCCCACCTCCCCGAGACCGCCTGACGCGGCATCGCGCGCACCACGAAGAGGATCCCCCGTGACCACCGGCCCACGCAACGAGCCACCCGGAATGCTGGCGCTCCTGAGCGGCGGCGGGCGCACGTTGCTGAATCTGCTTGACGTGATCGAAGCGGGCAGTCTGCACGCGCGTATTCCGGCGGCCATCGCCTCACGCCCGTGCGTAGGGGTCGAGCGAGCGCAAGCACGTGGGATTCCGTCGCACGTGGAGCGAGGCGTTATCCCAGCGGATCGGCTCGAGCACCTCATGCACGAACACGGTGCGAGCTGGCTCGTGCTCTGCGGCTATCTCCAGAAGGTCGACATCCCGCCATCACTCGAAGGACGCGTCGTGAACATCCATCCAGCGTTGCTTCCGGACTTCGGCGGCCCGGGCATGTACGGCGATCGCGTCCACGCGGCCGTACTCCAGAGCGGAAAGACCGAGAGCGGTTGCACGGTGCACCTGTGCGACGCCGAGTATGACACCGGACCGATCGTGCTGCAACGGCGCTGCCCCGTGCTGCCGGGCGATACCGTCGATTCGCTCGCGGCGCGCGTGTTCGAGCAGGAGTGCGAGGCGTATCCAGAAGCGCTATCGATGCTGCTGGCAGCCGCACACGAAACGGAGGGCGTGCGCCCATGAAACGGCTGGTCGTCCTCCTCACGATCGCGCTCGGTGTTGCTGCTTTTGCGCAGAACGAGCAGATCCGGCTGTCCAACGACCAGCTCGAGACGCAGGCGTACGCGCTGGCGATGGAGGGCGACTTCGCGGGGGCGCTGCCGCTCTTCCAGGAGATGGCACGTCGGCAGCCGGACTCGTTCGTGCCGCACTACAACATCGCGAGCTCGCTGGCTCGGCTCGATCGCCCCGAGGAAGCGCTCGATGCGCTGGACCGCGCCCTCGAACTGGGCTTCGACGACCTGGCGCACCTGAAGCACGACCCGGACCTGGAGGCCATCCGCACCACGGATCGATTCCTCGCGATCGTCGACGGGTGGGCCGCGCGTATGGAGGGGCTCTCCGAGGCGCGCTTCGAGGCGTTGCACCAGCGGTTCGGCGGGTCGTACCACACCGAGGAAGACGCGTTCTTGCGGCTGCGCTTTGCGGTTGGCTTACCCAAGCAGAGCTTCGATCTTGCGCACCAGGAGCTCGACGTCGCGTGCCGGTGGGCGGTGGCCGAGTTGTTTGGCAACCTCGTGGAAGCCGAGAAGGCGATGGTGCCGTGGGTGAGCGTCGTGGTGCCTTCTGATCGCGATTTTGGGCGATGGGTTGCGCAGCGGCACGGCGTTGCAGCGCGGACGGCGACGCGTCAGATCGCGGGCACGTACGACCACGACCAGAAGCAGCTCGTGTGCAAGGACCTCGGCGCGACGCTGCGGCACGAGGTATTCCACGCGCTGCACTACCGCAGTCAGAGCCTGGAAGGCCAGCGGCACGCGACGTGGATACTCGAGGGGCTGGCGTGCCTCGTCGAGGACATGGATGTTGGTGCTGACGGAACGCCGAGCTTCGCCCCTTCGTGGCGCACGAACATCGTCAGGAAGGCGAACCGTGGCAACGGTCTAAGGTCGCTCGAGCAGCTCGCGAAGATGCCGGACCAGACGTTCGTGAGCACGAGCCAGCTGCTGCACTACGGGCACGCCCGCGCCGTGATGTTGTACCTCTTTGCCGCGGGTAAGCTGGGCGAGTTCTACCAGAACTACGTCGATACGTGGGATCGCGATCGGACGGGCGTCCAGGCGCTCGAGCGCACGTTTGGGGCCACGATCGACCAGATCGATACAAGCTTCCGCCGATGGATCGAGCGGCTCCCGGTCGCTCCAGAACAGAATCACCCGCCGACCGCGACGCTTGGCATCGACGTCGATGGCGAACGCGGCGAGGGGCTCGCGGTGCTGCGAGTTGTGCGTGGCTCACCCGGGCAGCGTGCGGGCGTGCGCCAGCGTGACGTGATCGTCGCGATTAATGGACAGGGCACGCGAGACCTCAACGAGTTATACCGCGTCGTCGGCCGTTATGTGCCGGGCGACACGGTGGTGCTCACGCTGCGTCGCGGACGCCAGATGCTCGAGCTGCCCGCGCGGCTGGGCAGCCGTCGGGACTTCAACACGATCCGCATCCCCGGCGGCTAACGCTCTTAGCCCGGGTCGGCCGCGGGCGTCTGGGGCTCGGTCGCCGGTTCTTCGGCCGGGTCTGCGCCCGGCTGGGTTTCCGGTTGCGAAGATGGAGCTCCACCCTCACGCTCGGCCGCTTCCTCGGCGGTCTCGATGACCTCGTCCTCTTCGTCGCCCGAGAGGCTGAGGAACGGGATGGTGCTGTCGATGTTGTTGAGCGTCTTGCGAAGCGAGGCCAGGTGCGCGTCCACGCTCGACAGCGACGAGTTGATGGTCTCAAGCGACGTGAGCTTCATGTCCAGGTCGGAGAGGATCGTGTTGGTGCGTTCGAGCTTGGTCAGCCCGTCGTTCACCGTGCCCAGCTGCACCTTGACGTCTTCCATCGACGCGTTGATCTGCCGCATCTCGTCGCGGATCTCCCAGGCGATGCAGCCGGTCGAAGGAATCGCGAGCAGCGTGAGCGAGAGCGTCGCCGCGAGGCGGCGGGCATTGTTGGGCATGGTTCGAGTCCTCTCTCTTGGGAAGGTGTCGGTGTGCCTGGATTAGTCTTTGTTGTCGGACGAGTTGTCGGCTGGGTCGTTGACTGGGTCGTCGTCGGCCTTCTCGGCGTCGAAGTCGGCCAGTATCTGACGCGCCTTCTCGACCTCGGTCTCGGGCACGAGAAGGCGCACATAGCCGGGGCTCTCCGCCTTGAAGCCCGAGCTGGCGCCGCCGACCATCTCGCAGCGGATACCGGCCTCGCGTAGCGCGTTCATCGCGAAGCTGGCTTGGATCTCGGTGGGATACTGGCCGATGATCACGGGCTCGGGATGGTTGGGATCGGATGGCGTGGGATCGCTCATGGATTCTCCGAGTGTCCTACTTACGCATGAAGCCCAAGGCCAGGCCCGCGAGCGCGGACCCGGCCGACGGAAGGTAGCCGGTCACGAACGCCTGGAAGCCTCCCAGCTGCGCCTTGAGCCACTCTTGCAGCGTGTCGTACTGGTCGGCCATCGCCGCCCACTTCACCTCGACGAGCCCGGCGTACTGCAGGCCGAAGAGCAGCAGGAAGAAGACGCCCGCCGACACGATGGTGATCTTGGCGAACGCCTTGAGCGCGTAGGCCATCGAGAAGCCCACGAAGAAGCCGAAGCCCATGCGGAAGATCGCCGGGCTCCAGGGGTCGGTGACCTCCGCGTCACCCTCGGCGGCCGCGGTCGCCTCGCCTTCGGCCGTCTCGCCCTCGCCCTCGCTCCCGGGCAGCCCCGGCACGGGGACGGGCCAGGTTACCTCGCCGCCCTGGCCGACGAAGCCGCTCGCGGCATCGGTGCCCGCCGCAGCCTGCTCGCCAACGGCCGCGGCCTGCTGCTGCTGGATGGTCTCGACGGCGGCCTCGTCCTCGAGCGTGCCGGTGACGCCCAGGGCCACCCCGCCGATCATCACCAGCCCGGAAAGCACCAGCATGATCATCTGCAGCGGGCCCGGCCGGGTGTGGTGGGTCTGCTCTACGCCGTTGGCATCGGGGGTTTCGTCGCTCACGGGGGAAGGGTACCCGCCGGCTTCAGGCCCGTGCGGCCCGCCCGAACACGCCCAGCACGGCGTCCTTCAGGTGGGCGTTGGTGAGCACGGCGTCGCCGCCGTCGAGCCGCGGCACGCCCTGCCAGTCGGTGAGGTGCCCGCCGAGCTCGGCCAGGATGCACGCCATCGGCGAAATGTCCCAGGGCTTGATGGTCGGCTCGACCACCGCGTCGCAGCGGCCGGTCGCCAGCAGCACGTGGGCGTAGCAATCGCTCCAGCCGCGCATGCGCTTGCAGGCGTCGGCGAGGCGCGCGTACACGTCCTCGCCGGTCTCGGGATCGAAGTACTCAAGAGCGGTGGTCACGAGCAGCGCGTCGGCGATGTCGCGCGTCTCGGTCAGGAAGGCCGGGCGCGCGTCCTGGCCGGGGCCGGGGATCCACCACGCGCCGCCATCGCGCGCGGCGTACACGGTCTCGCTGAGCGCGGGCATGTGGACGACGCCGACGACGGGCTCGTCGCCCTTGTACACGCCGACCAGGGTGCCATACAGCGGCACGCCGTGCACGAAGCTCACGGTGCCGTCGATGGGATCGAGGATCCAGCGATACCCAGAGGCGCCCTCGGCCTCGCCGTACTCCTCGCCGAGGATCGCATCGTTGGGGAACGCCTCGCCGATGGCCTCGCGCAGCACGCGTTCGGCGCCCTTGTCGGCCTCGGTGACGGGGCTGCCGTCGCCCTTGGTGACGGTACCGAGCTGGTCGCCCTGGAAGAACTGCAGCGTGACGCCGCCCGCGGCACGCGCCGCTTCGAGCGCGAGCTCAAGACGCTGCATCACTTCTCGATCGACTTTGGCAAATGGTTCGGTCACGCCTCAGGCGACCGCCGCGGCGACCTTCTTCGCCGCGTCGCCCAGGTCGGTCGCGGCCTGCAGCGTGGTGAGCTTGGCCGAGCCCTCTTCGAGGATCTTGCGGCCCGCCTCGACGTTGGTGCCTTCGAGCCGGACAACTAACGGCACCTCGAAGCCGATCTCGGAAGCGGCATTGACGATGCCCTGGGCGATGACGGCGCAGTCCATGATGCCGCCGAAGATGTTCACCAGGACGCCCTTCACGGCATCGTCCTCAAGGATGATGCGGAACGCCTCGGTGACGGCTTCTTCGCTGGCCGAGCCGCCGACGTCCAGGAAGTTCGCCGGCGTGCCGCCCTCGAGCGCGATGGTGTCCATCGTCGCCATCGCCAGGCCGGCGCCGTTGACCAGGCAGCCGATGTTGCCGTCCAGCGCGATGTAGCTCAGGCCCATCCGGCTGGCGCGCAGCTCGCTTGGGTTCTCCTCGGCCGGATCGAACATCCCCTGGATGTCCTTGTGGCGGAAGGTCGCGTTGTCGTCGAAGTTGAACTTCGCGTCGATGGCCAGGACCTGCCCATCCGGATGGTCGTCGCTGGCGGGCGTGACGATCAACGGGTTAATCTCGGCGATCGTGCAGTCCTTGTCGAGGAAGGTCCTGGCGAGCGCCATCATGATCTTGGCGGCCTGGCCGACCTGCTTGCCTTTGAAGCCCAGCTCGAAGGCGACCTTGCGGGCCTGGAAGCCCTGGAGGCCCAGCAGCGGGTGCAGCGGCTCGCGGACGATCGCGCCGGGGTTCTCCTCGGCGACCTTCTCGATCTCGACGCCGCCCTCGCTGCTGGCGATGAGCACGTGGCGCCGCGTCTTGCGGTCGGTCGTGATCGCCAGGTAGTACTCCTTGGCGATGTCCACGCCGCCGACCATCAGCAGCTTGGTGACCTCCAGCCCCTCGGCCCCCGTCTGGTAACTGACCATCTTGTTAGAGAGCATGAAGCGGGCGGCCTCGGTCGCCTCCTCGGGCGAGCGGACGAGCTTGACGAAGCCGGCCTTGCCGCGTCCGCCGGCGTGGACCTGGGCCTTGACGACGGCCAGCTTGCCGCCGCCGTCCTCGGGCCGGCAGTCGGTGGCGACCTCCTTGAAGACGCGGGCGGCCTCCTCGTAGTTGTCGATGGTGACGCCGGGGGGCACGGGCACGCCCGCCTGGCTGAGGATGTCGCGGGCCTGGTACTCGTGGATCTTCATAGAGGGTCACTCCGTGACGGGGTCTTGGGGCCGGGAGTCCGCGGTCGTCGCAGAGTAGGTCGGGCTGTACCCTTTGGCTGCGATGACCTTCTACGTCTATGGCTTGGGCGCGTTCTTGACCTTCGCCGCGATCGTCGCGAGCGTCCTCGTGGTCGTGCGGCCGTGGCTGGCATTCATGGGCTGGCACCCCGGCCGCATCCACCGCGCCATCCGTCGTGCCGAGGCGCAGGGGCTCCCCGTGTGCGGGAGCTGCGGCCACCCGGTCGCACGCTGGGGCGACGGCGTCCGCCTGCCGACGAACTGCGGCGAGTGCGGGGCCGTCTACGCGCGGTGCGGCATCGTCTCGCGCGCGACGATCGCCCGCGCGGCCCCGTCGACGATCACGGTCGGTGCCCTGCTCGCACCGCTGTCGTTCATCGCGACCATGTTCGCCTACGGCGCGTCATACGAAGCGCTCACGCCGGCGCCCCAGTACTCCGCGCCCATCACGGCACTCCCCAGGCCCGCACTCGTCCGCCGCACCGCCGAGTTCAGACTGCAGCCCAGCCGTGTCGAGGGCGAGACGATCTTCCGCACCACAAGCCGAATTCCGGGCGTTGATGAGCCGCCGTTCACGCTCATGTACGTGGTGGACATCATCGGCCAAGGCGACACGCTGGGCGGTTCGGCGGTGCACGCGACCGATGGCCGTGTCACGATCGAGCTCCGCGGCCCGAGCGTGCCCAGCCTCGACCTCGCCTACCGGCCCGCCACCGATTCGTGGTCGCTCACGGGGGCGGGCTCGAATTCCGCCCCGTTGACCGGACTCGGTGCGGAGCAAGCCATCGCCGCGCTGTACGCCAGCGGGGGTCTGGCCCTGCGTCCATGGGCCGACGCGGAGATGTGCGAGGCGGTCGATCGGCTCCGCACCATGTCCAGCTCTTCAAGGACCGTCAACGGATTCGTCCAGACCGGACACCCGAGCGAGGCGGCACACGAGCATGACACGGCCATGGTCGCGGGCAACCGGGTCGGGACTGGCGAGGGCACCGCCAGCGTGCTCGCCGGGTCGATGCCATGGGGATGGCAGGGCACCACCATCCCGACGCCGGTGCCCGCCCATGCCAAGCCCCTCGCGCTCGTCGCCGGCGCGGCGGTGGTACTGGTGTACGCCGGAGTGCTTCTCGTGTACGCCCGGACGCGCGCCAAGCGGCTGTCCGAGGGCGCGACGCCTTGACGCGCATCCCCATACACGCGTTCGTCCCGCGCGTGCTGGCCATGGCCGCCGCCATCCGCCGCGACGCGGGGGCGCAAGGGCTGGTGAAGGTTGTGCCCGGCATGCACACGCTCGGATGACTCGTGGAACGGACTGGATAGGAGCCCGCATGCCCGCCTACACCGTGCAAGACTGGCCCGACGTCGACGAGCGGTACGGCATGACGAAGGCCGAGGCACGCGAGTACTTCGATTTCTTCATGTCGGTAAAGGACCATCGCATCGAGATGCTGCGCGAGCTGGTGTACGCCGACACCGGGCTGGAGTTGTCGTTCACCAAGCGCTCGCTGCGCGACTTGCACCCATGGTGCCAGACCCAGGCAAGGATCCGCTGGCACTCGGACGAGCAAACGGCGCTCGATCGCCAGGATCCGATGCTCCGCGTTTCGATCGACACAGACGGCCGGTTATTCAAACTCACCAAGCGGGCCGAATCTATCGGTGCCGACCTGGGCATCTTCTGCTGCGAGACGCTCATTCGCAAGGAGCCAGCCCTGCGTTGGGACCTCGACACCCGTCGGTCGATCAACATAAACAACCCATCGGTGCACGGATTCCGGACCAACTACCACCCGGTAGACCCAATCGGACGGGGCTGCTCGTATCTGTACCGCCTCGCGGAGGTCCGCCTCGGTCGCGAGACCCCGCCGATCATGCGGCTCGATCAGGCGCTCGCGCTGCTTCAGGGCTGGGCGCCCGGACGCGGCGACAAGGCGTAGCGCAAGCGCTCGCGAACTGCACTCGACTGAGCGCGCGCCGGCCGTTCCCATTTCAAGGGCGCGCAACGTCGCGAGACGCCCGCGCCGCCCTGGATCCCGGCCGTACTGGATGGCCTCCCGGCCGAGACGCGCACCGTCGGGCACGCGCCGGATCGCGTTGTGGCCGCGCCACACTCCATGCAGGCCGCGCCAAACTCCGTTTGGGCCGCCCGGAACGGAGGTCCGTGTTCGGTGCGGCCGCCCGCGGGCACCGCGTGGGGCGCTCCGGGCGGCATCGTGTGCTCTTGGATTCCTAACAAAACGCCCCGTGAGGGCCCGTCCGCGGAGCCGCGAACTTTTTTCTTGGTTTTGCACAACTCGGACTCAAGCCGGTTCCCGGACCGCTCGATACCTCTCGTGCAGCGGGACGCGACGCGAGGTCATGGTGGCCGGCGCGCGAGATCGAGCGACGTGTTTCGACGGATTGGAATCATGTGTCGGACCACCGGCCGCGGCAACCCCGCCGTCTTCCTGGTCAGCTTCGGCGCCGGCAACTCGGCCGAGGTCGTCTCGACCGACGCCGACAGCATCGCGGCATAAGAAACGAACCTACGAAAGAACCAGACTTACAAAGACCCCCACGAGACGCCACCGCGGGCCGTGTGTACGCCGGCCCGCGGTGGTGGTTTTTCGTGCGTGTTCCTTGGCCCGCCTCACGCTCGATCGGGCGGAGCCCTACTCCAGCGCCTTCTTGCCCCACGGCAGCTCGAACCGATCCCTGGTCGTGCAGTACCCAGCGCCGCCCATGCGGCCGAAGGCGGCGAGCTTCGCCGGGTCGGTGTGGTGGCGGTCGTTGACCAGCCCATCGACGGCGTGGACGCGGACGACCTCGCCCAGAACGAGATTCCCCGACGACGGCACGCCGGGGTTCGTGCGCACGATCTGACGCGTGACGCACTCGAAGGCGGCCGGGCACTCGGCAACACGCGGCGGCTTCACGACGCTGCTGGGGATGGGCGGGAGGCCGCTGAGGTCGTACTCGCTGTCGCCGTAGGCCAGCGGCTCGGCGCAGGCGGCCATCTGCCTGGCGATGGCCTCGGTCACGACGTTGACGACGAACTCGCCGGTGCCGCCGAGCTCGGGGTCTTCGAGGTTGGGGATCATCGCGTTGCGCATCGTGTCCTTGTCGCGGCCACGCTCGTCGGCGGCCGGGCAGAACGCCAGCGTCATGGGCTCGCTCCCCACGCCGCAGAAGAAGCTGAAGGGCGCGAGGTTCGTCTTGCCCTCGGGCGACACCGTCGACACGAAGGCGATCGGCCGGGGCACGATCATCCCGATGAGCAGCTTGTAGCGGTCGCCGGCGTTCAGATCGGCGGGGATGAACTCGGTCTGTGGGCTCTGCATGGCCGCAGCGTATGGCCCCGGCGGCAACGCACGAGCCACCGGCGGCGACGCACGAGCCAAAGCCCTAGCGCCGGCCGCGTCCCCGGCTGCGCCTGGGCGTCTGCTGTTGCTCGGGCTGCTCGCGCTGGCTGTCGGCCGTCACCGGGGTGGAGGTCACGTTGATCCGCATCGACTGCTCGGCCCGGCTGGGCTCGTTGGGCTCGGCGAAGATGCCCCAGAACGCCGGCGAGTTGTACGCCTTGACCGACAGCGGCGGGTGCGCGTGGAACGAGAACGGCACCAGGTACTGGCTGTCCTTGATGGTGCCAAAGCCCTCCCACGGCTTGCGGAGCACCTCCATGTCGTTGATGTTCGGCGCCCGGCTGGTCGAGTCCATCATCTCATTGATGTGCACGGGGATCCAGGTGGTCCGCCCGCGCTCGATCACGGCGAACTCGACCCAGGCGACGATGTCGCCCTCGTCGTCGTTGTCGCCCGTGAGCTCGTTCGCGCCGCGTCCCTTCTTCTCGGCCACGACGCCGAAGACGGTGCGTGCGGGCAGGCCGGCTCGGCGGAAGACGTAGGTCAGCAGGGCCGCGACCTCGAAGTCGTTGCCCCGGCGGCGCGCGAACGTATCGGCCACGCCCGAAACATCGATGCCCTCGATCTCACCGGTGCGCGCCGTGTTCAGCCCGCTGCCGCTGCGCGATCGCATGTGGCCCCAGATCGCGCCTGTCAGGTACTTCGCCGTGAGGTACGGCGACACGTTGCGCGGTTCGGAGCCAAGGTTGGAGAGCAATCGATCGATCGATCCCGACACGCGATCGAGCCCCCGGTACGGGCGGCCGTCCAGATCCCACTCGATGCCCACCTGCTCGTCGAGCGCGCTCTTGGCCTCGGACGGCCAGTCTTCGTCGGGCCACTCGATCGCCATGGCCCGCTCATCGTCGAGCGTCACCTCGAAGGAGGACAACGCCATCTTGGCGACCACGCCGATCTCGCGAGCCGAACTCGCCCCGATGGCGTACCCCAGGTATCGCGAGTCCGCATGGCGATTGGCCAGGATGACCTCCGGCTTGGCGCGCGCGGGGGTGGCTTCGCGATCGTCGACCGTCACTTCGATGCTGCGATTCTCATTGGCCCGGCTGAGGCTCGTGTCTTCTGGCCATGGCACGACCACCGTCGCCTGGGAGAACTTCCAGACGTCGAAGGACGCGCCGCGTCGCTGCTGCTGGTTGCCGGCGTCCTGCCATGCCCGGATGGTGACGTTGAACTCGAGCGTCCAGTCGCGGCGGTCGCCCTGTCGCAGCACGCTCTGCGCGAGCACCGGGGCCGCCAAGGCGAGGCAGGCAAAGATCGCCACGAATGAGCTGGGCGTGCGGGTCATCATGGGGCTCCAGAGCATGTGGGGAGTGGAGGCCGGGGCCGCGAGGGCGTCCCTCGCCGGCGGGAGACTGTACGAGCCGCCCACGGCCGGGTTGCGATCGGCTCCGACAGGGGCCACACCAATAGAATGCCTCCGAGAACGCCAGAATTCCAATCAAAACCCGATCCGACGCGATCGGCACCCACCCCAGGAGCCCACATGGCCGCGAGCACGATGACCGCCTCGAAGACCCGCACCGAGAAGGACTCCATGGGCACGATGGAGGTGCCCGCCGACGTGCTGTACGGCGCGAGCACCCAGCGCGCGGTGCTCAACTTCCCGATCAGCGGGCGGCCCGTGCCCATGTCGATCGTGCGGGCGTACGGCGTCTTGAAGTCGGCGTGCGCGACCGCGAACGCTGAGCTGGGGCTGGTTGACGGTGATCGGGCCGCCGCCATCGAGCGTGCCTGCGCGTCGATCGTCGACGGCCTGAAGGACCATGGCGGGCTCGAGCGCCACTTCCCGGTGGACATCTTCCAGACCGGCAGCGGCACCAGCACCAATATGAACGCCAACGAGGTTATCGCCAACCTCGTATGCCTGGAGCGCGGCGCGCCCATCGGGAGCTCGAAGGACCAGGCCTACCTCGATGCCGGCGGCGTGCACCCCAACGACCACGCAAACTACGGGCAGTCGTCCAACGACACCTTCCCCACCGCCATGCACATCGCCGCGGCGGTGGCGATCAAGGACCAGCTCATCCCCGCGCTCGACCGCCTCGCCGGCGCGCTCGAAGCCAAGGCCAAGGCCTGGGACAACGTCGTCAAGATTGGGCGCACACACCTGCAGGATGCAACGCCAATCCGGCTCGGCCAAGAGTTCAGCGGCTACGCGCGGCAGGTCCGTCAGGGCATCACCCGGATGGAGCGTGCGCTCGAAACGCTCGCCGAGTTGCCCCTCGGCGGTACGGCCGTGGGCACGGGCATCAACACGCACACACGTTTTGGCGCGCTCGTCGCCTCGCGTTTGGAGAAGGCGACTGGCTGTAACTTCCGCGAGGCCGAGAACCACTTCGAGGCGCAGCACGCCAAGGACGCGTTCGTCGAGGCGAGCGGGCACCTGCGCACGATCGCGGTCTCGTTCAGCAAGATCGCCAACGACACGCGCTGGCTGGGCAGCGGCCCGCGCTGCGGCATCGGCGAGTTGAAGCTGCCCGCCGTGCAGCCTGGCTCGAGCATCATGCCCGGCAAGGTCAACCCGGTGATCTGCGAGGCAATGATGATGGTGTGCTGCCAGGTCGTGGGCAACGACGCGGCGGTCACCATGGGCGGCCTCGGCGGCATCGGCAGCCTGATCGACCTGAATGTGGCGATGCCGATGATGGCCGCCAACGTGCTCGACTCGATCGAGCTGCTGGCGAACGGGGCCGACGTCTTCCGCACCAACCTCATCGACGGCCTCGAGCCCGACGAAGAACGATGCGCCGCGTTGATCGAGGGCAGCCTGGCGATGTGTACCAGCCTCGCCCCGGTCATCGGCTACGACAACGCGGCGGCGATCGCCAAGGAGGCGTACGCCAGCGGCAAGACGGTCCGCCAGGTCGCGCTGGACAAGGGCGTGCTGCCCGAAGACGAACTCGAGAAGCTGCTGGACGCGCGGAGCATGACCGAGCCGGAGGGCTGAGGCATCTCGCCGCGGCACACCCTCGCCGTACTCGAGTATGCCTGCACGCCTTCGGCGGTGTACGCCGCGGGCGTGACGGCAGTCGCGATCTTCCTCAGTGGCGCATCGCCGAGTGCGTCGTCGAGCCTGCTTGCCATCGCGCTCGTGACCAGCATCGCGTGGATGGCGCACGTGCTCGACCGAGCGAAGGTGCTGCGCCGGTGGCGTGATCCCGCGGATCGCATGGCCGACCCCCAGCGCGAGGCGTGGGTTGATCGGCATCGATTGAAGCTGCTTGTCTTGGCTGCCGTGCTTTGCGTCGTTGCGTTCTTGCTCGCGCTCGCGATCAACGCGTGGCTCGAGTTGCTCCTGCCGGCGGGCATCGCGGCAGTGATCGTGTACGGGTCGCGGCGGAGCGACAGCCGACGCACCCGGCCAAAGGACGTGCTCCTAGCCAAGAACCTGCTGACAGGGCTCGCGTACGCGACGCTCGTGGGCGCGGTGCTCTGGGCGGCGCTGCCCGACCGCGGCGGCCTCTGGATCGCGGTTGGCGTGGTGGCGCTGCTCGTCTCGGCGGACGCCATGCTGAGCGATATCGACGATCGGCCGTCGGACGCCAGATTCGGGACGACCACCGTTGCGGTGCTCGCAGGCCGGCGATGGGCGACGCTGGTCTCGGCCCTGCTCTACGCGGGCGGGTTCGCCCTCTGGCTCTTGCTCGGCGAATGGGGCGCGGGATCGGCCCTCTTCGTGCTGGGGATGACGTTCTCGGGCCTCGCGACCTCGCCGCTGCGGCGGCTGCGGACGCCGATCGACCTGCGAGCCGGCCTGATCGGGCTTGCCGCCCTGCTGGTGGGCTAAGGCCCCTGGAAACCGCCGGGGTCGAATCCGAGTAATATAGTACTTACTAGCATGAGTGCCCCGCCATTCCATTTCGGGATTCTGGTGTTGCTGGCCTTGGCCGCTCTGGCGTCCGGCTGCGCGACCCAGTTGCTGCCCATCCAGCAGGCCTTCCGCCAGGGCGACTTCCAGGGGGCGGCCGAGGGAAGCCGGGCGTACGCCCGTCGGCACGCGGGCGGCTCGCCGCAAACCGTGATCGCCCACATCGAGCACGGTTCGATGGCGCGGATGATCGGCAACTTCCGGGAGAGTGACGCCGCCTTCGCCCGGGCCGAGGCTCGGATGGCCGAGCTCGACCGCAAGCCGGGCATCAGCACGAGCGAGCGTTTGTCCGCCATGGCGCGCACGCCCGATCGGATCGCCTACGAGGGCTTCGCGTACGACCGCCAATTTGTCGCGGCCTATCGCGCGCTCAATGCGCTTGCGATGGGTGATACCGAGACGCCCCGCCAGCACTTCGTGCGCGCCGATCGGTGGCAGTCGCTGGCCATCGCCCAGAACCGCGAGCGGGCCGAGCGGTTGCGCCGAGACCAGGCCGCCGCGCGCGGGCAGGCCAGGGGGTTCGACCAGACACTTTCGGATCCAAGGCTCGACGCGCAGACCAAAGAAAAGTACGGCGACCTTGAGCGCTTCGAGCCGTACGCCGACTACGCGAACCCGTATATCGATACGCTCCGCGCGGTGTACCTGATGGGCGTCGCCGAGAGCCCGAGCGACTACGACCTTGCGCGCAACCTGCTTCGCCGAGCCGCGGGCATGTCGCCCGACAATCCGTTCGTCCGTGAAGACCTCGATCTCGCGGACGCGCTCTCGCGGGGCGCGGTCGAGCCGCCGGACCTCGTCCACGTGTTCTTCGAGACGGGCCTGGCGCCGTTCCGCGGCCAGACTCGGCTGTCGATCCCCGTGTTCCTGGTGAGCGATCGGGTGCAGGTCGTGCCGATCGCGGCCCCGTACCTGGTCTTCGATGAGCGGTCCGTGACCGCGCTGCGGATCGATACGCCGGACACTGTGTACACAACCGCACCGCTGGCGAGCCTCGATCGCATCGTGGCCGCAGAGTTCCAGGCCCAGCTGCCCGGACTGATCACGCGGATGATCGCGGCGGCGGTGTTCAAGGTTGGCGTGCAGTATGGCGTGACCGAGTTTGCCGAACGCGTCGACCCGATACTGCACATCGCCGCGATCATCGGCGGGCTCATCTGGGCATCGGCGACAAACGAAGCGGATCTGCGCACGTGGGCGACACTCCCAAAGGAAGTCCAGTACGCCCGGTTGCCAGCGCCCAGCGGCGGCGAGATCACGCTGCTCATCGGTGCGCAGAGCTATGTCGTGCCGGTCGAACCCGAGGGCGTTTCGCTCGTTGTTGTGCGTTCGGTCAGCTCGGGAACGCCACCGCTGATCGTGAGCTCACCGCTGGATCCGACCACACCAATCCGAATGGCCCCAGAGCAGCAATAGGTAGACCAAACCGGAGGGACAGTATGAACCTGTTGAAACCACTTGTCATTGGCACGATCGCACTGGCGATGGCCAGCTGCGCGCCGTGGCAGCCACGCGTCAATACCGCGCAGGAGGTCGAGCGTGAGGGCACGCCCACGCCAATCGAGGATGCCCGGCTGAACTGGGACGAAGACCTCGCCAAGGCCGTTCAGCTCATCGGACTCATCGAGGGCGCCGCGCCCAACGGCTTCACGAAGATCGAGGCCGAGTTGTTCAACGCGACCCGCGGCCGCGTGGCGATCCGCTACCGCTTCGAGTGGTTCGACGCGGACGGGTTCGCCGTCGATTCTCCGATGGACGAGTTCCGTGACTACGCGCTGCTGGGCGGCGAGCGTGCGCGTATCAGCACCGTCGCGCCCAACGATCGGGCCGTGGACTTCGAGCTCGAGATCATCGCCGCCCCGTAACCAAGCCACCGCTTCCAGGAGGATGCACACCATGACCACCAAGACCATCGCCACACTGGGCATCGCGGGCATGCTGCTCGCCCTGCCGGCTTGCCAGACCGACGCCTTCGGCCCGCGCGAGCAGGCCCGCGGCACCGAGGTGACCACACACGGGCTCGACGTCCAAGACATCGAGCGCGCGGCCATCGAGCTCAGCGAGAGCCTGATCCAGTCGAACTACGTCACCCGGGCCGACGGCGGCGCGGGCGAGCCGGCAGCCATCGCCGTCAATCGGTTCGTCAATAACTCCAGCCAGGTGAACATCGATCGTGATCGCGTGACGAACCGCATCATGCAGGTGTTCGTCAACAGCGGGCAGGCCATCGGCTACGAGCCGGCGGACTTCGAGACGCTGGCCAGCCGAGGCACGCTGCCCGACCGCTCGTACATCCTCAACGCGAAGATCTACGAGGATGTCGCCGAGTCTGGGCGCACCTTGCAAGTGTCGTACATCTTCCAGATGCAGCTGCTGCGCTACAGCGGCGACGGCGTGAATCCGCAGATCTGGATCGAGGAGCGACGCCTGACGACCGAGAGCCGGCGGCCGAGGTAGCATCGGGCATGCGTGCTCGCTGGATCGCGATCGCTCTTGCGTCCACCACGGCATGGGCCGCGCCTTGCGCGGCACAGGACGCGGTGCCTGCGCCCACGAAAGCCGCCGAGAAGGCGGAAGCAGCGCCACTCTGGCGAGAAGCCGTCGACGAAGCCGTGCTCGCGGAAATGGCGCGGCAGGAACTCGTCGGTGTTGCCGTCGGCGTGATTCGCGAGGGGCGGGTGGTGTACACCGCCGGCTATGGGCTCGCGGATCGCGAGAACGGCGTGCCGGTTGACGCGGAGACCCTGTTCCGGTGGGCATCCGTCTCCAAGCCTGTGACGGCAATTGCAGCGATGCAGTTGGTGGAATCGGGCGAGCTTGACATCCAACGCGATATCCGCGAGTACGTGCCTGAGTTTCCGGACAAGGGTGCGCCGATCACCATGGAGCAACTGCTGTCGCACCAGGGCGGCATCGTGCACTATCGCAACGGGCCGGTGGTTCGTACGCAACGCATGTACGACGAGCCAAATCCGTTCGAGAGTGTGATTCTGGCGTTGGATACGTTCGCGGAGTCGCCCTTGGTGGGTCAGCCGGGCGAGCGTTATAGCTACAGCACGCATGGGTTCATCCTCGCAAGTGCCGTGGTCGAGCGCGCGGGCGGGGCGGAGCTCGGCCTCATCGCCGCGGAGGTGCAGCT